>CBDCLE010000021.1:0-21560 GCA_965218585.1 Terriglobia bacterium | reverse complement strand
CGGCAGATGAATTGGGGATCGATCGCATCCGACGCAAGGTAGGGCTCGTTCTGGCGCCGACGCTGTTCGTCCTGATACTGGCCCTGCCTCTGCCCGGTCTGTCCCCCGAAGCCCACCGATTGGCCGCTGTGATGGCAGGCGTCATCACGCTGTGGATTACCGAGAGTATCCCTCTTCCCGCTACGGCCTTACTCGGACCGACCGTTGCCATTGTTCTGGGAGTGGCCCCGGCACGGGCGGCCTACGCGCCGTTTGCCGATCCACTGATATTTCTGTTCATCGGAAGCTTCATCCTGGCGCAGGCGATCTTTGTTCATCGATTGAACGAAAGGATTGCCTACGGCGTGATGTCCTGGAAGGTTATCGGCGCTCGTCCCACCCGTATCCTGATCGCCTATGGCGGAATTGCAGCGTTCATTTCGGCATGGATGAGCAACACAGCTACCGCAGCCATGCTCCTGCCAATCGGGTTGTCCTTGCTGGCTTTCATGGAATCGGAGTCCGCAATAAGCCCGGGATACGGGACGGCGCTGATGTTGGCTACTGCGTACGGCTGCTCCCTCGGTGGCATGGCGACCATCGTCGGGACGCCGCCGAATGTCATCGCGGCGGGAATGATACGCGAGTTCACCGGAACGGAGATCTCCTTCGTCCAATGGATGTTCTTTGCCGTGCCCGCTTCTGTCTTTATGGTCGGATTCCTCGTTATTTACATGAATTGGATAGGTCGGGCCGGAGTCACTGAGATTCCGGGCGCCGACCGGATCATTAAAGAACGCATGGCCGCGTTGGGGCCGTGGAAGAGAGGCGAGAAAAATGTCCTGATCGCCTTCCTGGTCACCGTCACACTCTGGGTTGTGCCCGGGTTGTTGGGGATCGTGCTGGGAGCCGATCACCCTGTTGCCTCGATGCTGTCTTCGGCCGTACCGATTTCTGTGGCCGCACTCCTGGGTGCCACGCTGCTCTTTCTGTTGCCGGTCAGCAGGACCGAACGTTCCACCATTACCTGGAAGCAGGCCGCGAATATCGACTGGGGAACGATCCTGCTTTTCGGCGGTGGGCTGGCGCTCGGTCAGATGGCATCCTCGACGGGACTGGCGGAAGCCTTCGGGCTCGGCATTACCAGTCTGGTTCCAGTGGAGTCGCTCATCGCGTTAACGTTTGCTGCAGCCATTTTTACGACGATTCTTTCCGAGACGATGTCCAACACAGCCGCCGCAAACATCGCCATTCCCATCATTATCTCGATTGCCCAGGCGGCAGGCGTGGATCCGATTCCGCCAGCGATCGCCGCCAGTCTTACCGCTTCGGTCGCCGTCATACTTCCAGTGTCTACGCCCGCCAACGCGATCGTCTATTCTTCCGGCAAGGTTCCGATCACAAAGATGATCCGGTACGGCATCGTCGTGGACCTCGTGGCCATTGTTTCGATCCCGACAATAGTGCTCCTGTTTTTCCGGTAAGACGAAGCCGAAGTTGACAGGGATTTCGGTGGAGTGTAAAAGGATGGGCGACCCTTCCTGCAACCTCTAATAAGGAGTGGCACTATGCAGCCGGTAGTCGCGGCGGTCCTGTGTTTCGTCGCTTACATACTGTTCTATAAATTCTATGCGCGCCATCTGGGGCGGCATATCTTCAAGCTCGATCCCACTCGGGCGACCCCTGCACACACGATGGGCGACGGCGTGGACTATGTCCCGTCCAGAAAGGTGGTTTTGTTTGGCCACCACTTTGCGTCGATTGCCGGACTGGCTCCGATGCTCGGGCCTGCGATAGCTGTGATCTGGGGCTGGCTGCCTGCGATGTTGTGGGTCGTATTCGGGACCGTTCTGATAGGGGCCGTTCACGACTTCAGCGCGATCGTCGTTTCAATGCGCAATAAGGGTCTCAGTATCGGCAAAGTCGCGGAGGATCTTATCGGGCCACGCGCAAAAACGCTTTTTCTGCTGATCATTCTTTTCCTTCTGTGCCTTGTCATGGGCGTCTTCGTAGGAATCGTAGCCGACCTGTTTACGGACAGTTTTTATCCTCAGTCCGTTCTCCCGACATTTTTCCTTATGGCGGTCGCCGTCGTGATTGGATGGATGGTATACAAGCGTTCCGCGAGCATCGGACTGATGACGGCGATCGGCTTTGTACTGATGCTGTCGTCAGTCGCTGTCGCGATGAACGTCGGGACTCCGGATGTCGCTCGGGGGAACTGGATCTTCCTGCTGTTGATTTACGCGTTTACCGCTTCCGTATTGCCCGTGTGGTTGCTGCTGCAGCCCCGGGATTACCTGAATTCGCTCCTGTTGTATCTCGGGTTGGGAGGGGCCTACGTCGGTTTCTTTGTTCTTCGGCCCGACTTTGTAGCTCCGGTACTGGATGTGAGCCCAGCCCAGGCACCACCGATATTTCCTTTCGTCTTTATCATAATCGCCTGCGGCGCAGCCTCCGGTTTTCACGGTCTGGTGTCTTCCGGGACGACGTCGAAACAGATCGACAAGGAAACGGATGCGGTTCCGGTGGGCTATGGGGCCATGGTTGGTGAATCGATGCTCGGGCTCCTTGCTGTTCTGGCGACGACCGCAGGATTCCGGTCGGTCGAGTCTTGGAGTGAGCATTACTCCAGCTGGACGAATGCTTCGGGCCTGGCAACGACGATGCGCGCATTTATCGATGGGGCTGCCCTTTTCGTTTCGCGTTTAGGAATTCCAATGGAGGTCGCACAGGCTTTCATAGCCTTGGTGGCGGTGTCTTTCGCACTGACCACAGTGGACTCGGGAACGCGATTGCTTCGCTACAACATAGGGGAGATCGGGAATTCCTTTGGAGTTCCCCAATTAGGGAACCGCTATCTGGGTTCCTTGATCGCCGTGGGTTTGATAGCGTTCTTCGCTTTCTTTCAGGTCAATGGCCAGTCGGCGGGCTTGGCCCTCTGGGCCCTGTTTGGAAGCACAAACCAGGTGATGGCGGCGCTGACGCTTCTTACGGTGACTGTTTATCTGCGGCAGAAGGGAAGTAACTACTGGTATACGCTGCTTCCGATGGTATTCATGATGTGTGTGACCGTGACAGCGATGGTGTACAACCTCCGTCTTTATTACACCGATGGCCAGTTCCTGCTGACTACCGTAGCTGCCTGCATTTTTGTCCTGAGTGTCTGGTTGGCAGTTGAGGCGGTCCTGCGATTCAGGAAAGATAGCGCCATGGTTTCGGTTCCTGAGGCTGTGGGGGGAGATTAGTCAGTCCGCTATTTTCGTCACACTGACGCCTCGGCTCAGCCCCGTTGCTCCCCGCACTGACCGGTAAGTTCCGCTGCGTCCCCAAAAGGGCTTGCGATTAGGATGATCGCGAGCGTCGCCGGTCGGTCGGATGGATGGCCGATTGAACGACCGAGCGAAATCTTCTGCTCTCTCAGGTTGGTTTATGCTCAACCAGTATTCGTCCTACGCCCGTGAAACGCATAACCGACAATCTTGTAGGCAAGCTTCGCGCACAGAAAATCCGCTGCGTGAAATCCTTCAGTCGGAAGTAATTCAACGATATCTGCACCAACGATCGTACGATGCCGGCTGACCTCCCTGATCAAATCGACAACACTGTGCCAGTCCAGGCCACCAGGTTCGGGTGTACCTGTTGACGGAATAATAGAAGGGTCCAGTCCGTCAACGTCGATCGTCAGGTAGACCGCAGGGGTCAGAGCGTTTACGACCCGGTCGACCCAGTCGGAACTCTTCGCGATGTTTCTGGCAAAGAACATCTCTGTCGGCAGCGTCCGTGCCGCTTCGATCTCTTCTTTCGAAATCGACCGGAGGCCCACCTGAACCGCGGGGCAGATCTCCAGAATGCGGCGCATCACGCACGCGTGACTGTGACGCGTGCCCTCGTAGGTATCTCGCAGGTCTGGATGGGCATCGATCTGCAGAACGGACAAATCCGGATACTTCTCCTTGGCTGCCCGGACAAGGGGTGTCGACAGGGTGTGTTCGCCTCCCAGAGTCAGGACGAACTTGCCGTCTGATACATACCGGCGTGCATGTTCGTAGATGCTGTCGATCCCTTCGGCTTCGTCCAAGGACGAAGGGTTCGTTTCTTCCAGGGTGTGGATCCCGATGCTCGATGGCTCCCATTCGAGTTCGTCGTCGTAAAGTTCCACGTGGGCCGAAGCTTCCAGTATGGCTCCAGGGCCCTTTCCTGTTCCCCTCTTCCAACTCGTGGTGCGCTCGTAGGCGAGCGGCCAGACAACAGCCCTGCTGGTCGAATAGTCCGCAAGATTCGCGGGGAGGTCCAGAAACCGGCCCGAGCCTGTAGATGGCTCATTCATGTTTGGTTAGGGTCGATAAGGAGGATCCGGGATGAAGATGGCACCGGCAACGACGGTTGTCCAGAGACCGTTTTTGTGGCCGACGGCTGTCTTGGTGATGTTTGTGCTTTTGACGATCTTGTTTGAAATGCGCCAGATTTCTCTCTTCTCGTCCCAACTCCGGTCAGGGTCGAATTCGACACCCTGTGTTGTTGCCAGCATCTCCGCTGCAAGGTCTTCGGCGTAGTCACCAGCTACATTCTCTTTTTCTCCGAACGAATGATGTTCGGAAAGATAGCCGTATGCATTGGTGTCGGCGGGAATGGCGACTCCGATTGAGGCTGCAATCAGACGATGGGGTTCCCGTGTCGCGTTCGAACTGACCACCGAAAATACAATCTGTCCCGGATAAAGCTGTTTCAGTCCCTGAGTTCTGGAGATCAGTTTGCAACTGGGAGGGAAGATGCTGGAGACGGATACGAGATTGAACGGCGCAAGGCCGGCGTCCCGGAGTGCCATCTCAAAACTCGGCAGTTTTTCACGATGTCGACCGACACCTTTGGTGAGGAAGATTTTCTTGGCTACAAACAACTTGACTACCTTGGGTGAAACCTGCCTAAGGAGTTGAATATACGATTGGTACCGTCGTAGTTCGACCCCAGAAAACAACCCCCGGACGCTAGCAGAAATGCGAGAAGCGTGTCAATTGACATTCTGTTCTGGCACATGTTAGCTTCGCCTCTCCGTGCCGCCACCGTTCTACACCTCATGCGTGCCGTTTTTTTGGCAGCGTCATCATCACATTTTTCTTAAACCGGGGGCTGGCAAGGTTGAGGTTCGACCCAGTGGAAAACCCTCTGAGTTGCAGGCTTTAGTAACAACATTCAAGACACGCTAGTGGAGATCATGCAATGGCAAGAAACAAGATTACAGTAGTCGGGGCTGGCAACGTTGGGGCTACCGCCGCACAACTGGCCGTGGAAAAGCATCTCGGGGACGTTGTTCTCGTAGATATCGTTGAGGGTGTGCCGCAGGGCAAGGCACTCGACCTGACCGAGACGGGTCCTGTACAAGGGTATGACTCGCGTATAACGGGAACGAACGCTTATGACGAAACCGCCGACTCCGATGTCGTGGTCATTACGGCCGGCGTTCCACGCAAACCCGGAATGAGCCGGGACGACCTGCTCAAGACAAACTACAACATCGTCAAGAGTGTTACCGAACAGGTTGCTCAGCGGTCGCCCAACAGCATTCTTATCGTTGTCAGCAATCCGCTCGATGCCATGGTGCAGACCGCGTTCCGGGTGAGCGGGTTTCCGAAGAATCGGGTCTTGGGGATGGCAGGCGCGCTCGATTCAGCTCGCTTCCGCGCATTCATTTGCATGGAACTCAACGTATCTGTCGATAACGTCCACGCCTTTGTTCTGGGCGGTCACGGTGACACCATGGTTCCTCTGCCGCGCTATTCCACGGTTGCCGGAGTTCCGATCACCGAATTGCTTGCTGCCGATGTCGTCGAACGTCTGGTAGACCGGACACGCAAGGGAGGCGCTGAGATCGTCGGGCTCCTGAAGACGAGTGCGTGGTATGCGCCGGGGGCTGCCATCGTCGACATGGTTGAGGCGATCCTGCACGACAAAAAGAAAATACTTCCGTGTGCGGCGTATCTGGAAGGAGAATATGGAATCAACGACCTGTATGTCGGTGTCCCAGTCAAACTTGGAGAAGGCGGGGCGGAGGAGGTCATCCAGATCGAGCTCACGTTGGAGGAGAGATCCGAGTTGCAGAAATCCGCTGCGGCGGTGAAAGAACTGGTGGAAATCATAGGCGTCTAGGGAATTTGCGGAAGTTCCAAAGCTTTCATGACAGTTGTCGAGAGACTGTCGGGAGAACAACGATGAAACGAATCAGGCTTGGGGCAGAGGTGTTTCTTTTCAGTGCGATTCTGATTGGAATCGGTACGGTTCCCCTCAGAGCAGCGCAAGAGCCGGCGCTCGATAGCATCACGTCGGTCGAAGTGACGCCGGCATCGCTCACGCTCGAGGTCGGCGAGACAGCTACGCTGACGGCAACCGCGCTCGACGCTGAAGGCAATTCGGTCGAAGCGCCGATCGTTTTCATCAGCCGGTCACGCAGGAACGTAGGCGTAACGAACCAGGGTGAAGTCGAAGCGTTTCGCCCCGGGGAATACACCATCGTAGCCATGGTGCCCCGAAACGGTGACCCGGACGATCGGGATGACGATAACCAATCCATGAGGGTTGAGATCGAGGTGACTGTTCCTTTGCCACCCCTGGATCGCATCGAGGTCAGCGGTATTCGGGAAACGTTATACACACGCAGCCTGGTCCGCACTCGGATCGAAGTTTATGACATAACCGACACGATCCGCCCTGACGCGCAATTAACGTTTTCGACCAGCGATTCCAACGTGGCGAGCGTTGACCGGTTCGGAAACGTGACGCCTATTGCTCCGGGACAAGCAACTCTGAACGTTCGGTCGGAAGGGGTAGAAGCGGAACTGTCCTTCAGCGTCGTTCCAAACCCGGCCGTTTCGATGGAGTTGGTTCCTGACCAGGAGTCCGCGCGTACTGGAGACGTTATTCGGTTCGAAGCAAGGGCCACCGACGCCCAGGGCCGGATCGTTGACGACTTGCCTACCTTTTATTCAATTCAGGCGCATCCGGAATTCGAGAATCCGGCGGCATCGGCCTCGGGACAAGTAGCCGCCGACGGACGTTTTGTCGCAGAACTCCCTGGGCGGTACACCGTTGTTGCGAACGCCGGAGGGTTATTCGCAGCTGCCACGATCGAGATCGAACGCCGAGAGGTTCAGAAGAACGTCAATGTTGTCGGGCGTGCGCCTGTTCGTGATCGTCACACCAGTGACCTGTGGATATGGGAAGGAAGCGATGGCCGTGACTACGCGATAACGGGAACCTGGCGCGCTGAAGGCCATGCCTATGTGTGGGACGTCACCGATCCGGCGAACATGAGAATGATTGATCTGGTTCAGGTCGATGCCCGAACGGTGAATGACGTCAAAGTATCCGAGGACGGCACACTTGCGGTAATCAGCCGCGAGGGGGCGTCGAACAGGAGAAACGGAATCGTCCTGCTGGATGTTTCCAACCCGAATGAAGTCGTCCGACTGTCTGAGTTCGACGAAGAGCTAACGGGCGGAGTCCACAACACGTTCATCTACGAGAACCATGTTTATGCGGTCAACAACGGACGTCGTTACGACGTCATTAACGTTGCCGAACCCAAATCACCTTTTCGCGAGGCACGGTTCGAACTGGATACAGGCGGCCATTCGATTCACGACGTGTGGGTCGAGGACGGCATCGCTTATTCGTCGAATTGGCGGGATGGAGTTGTTCTGGTCGACGTGGGGAACGGAATCGCCGGTGGGCGAGCAGACCGGCCCGTCCAGTTCGCTTCCTATGCGGACCCTGGAGGCGCAACACACGCCGCGTTTCCTTTCCGAAGTGAGTCGACCGGCAAGTTCTACGTCATCATGGGGGACGAAGTCTTTCCATCCGGCATGAATCCCGACGGACCATCGCGCGCTGCCGGCTACATGCACATCGTGGATTTCACGGATCTGGAAAGCCCGGTTGAAGTCGCGCGGTTCGAAGTTCCGGAGGCGGGATCGCACAACTTGTGGGTTGAAGACGACATTCTTTATGCAGCCTTTTACAACGGGGGGTTGCGGGTCGTAGATCTTTCCGGCGAATTGATGGGGGATCTCTACAAGCAGGGACGTGAAATTGCTTCTTTCGAGGCGAACGACGCGGAAAGTTTTGTCAGTAACGAGACGATGGTTTGGGGGGCTCAGCCCTACAAAGGGCTGATCTATTTCTCGGATTTCAACAGCGGCCTCTGGGCCGTGGAACTTGTCGATGAAGATGAGGACGATGATTAAGCTGGCCGGTGCAGGCCGGATGTGCGGGGGTGGTGTTCTGTCGTTGCTGCTCTCGATGGGGCCGGCTCTCCTCGCGCAGGAACCGCCCGCTGCCAGTTACTGGATCTATGTGGCTGCCGAGTCTGACGATGAGGTGTCTCTGGTTCGTTTTGATGCCTCGGGTGCAACGGTAGAGAAGACAATTCCCGTAGGCATCTGGCCCACAGAAATCGAAGGACCCCACGGTTTGCGCGTCTCGCCAGACGGTGACCATTGGTATCTTTCCCTGGCCCACGGCAACCCCTACGGTTCCGTATACAAATACACCACAGGAAGCGATGAACTTGTCGGTTCAGTTGAAGTGGGCATGTTTCCGGCGACGCTCGACATCGCGGCAAGTACGGGGCTCCTCTATGTCGTCAATTTCGACCTGCACGGAGACATGGTTCCCAGCACGATATCAGTCGTCGAGACCGACACCATGACCGAAGTGGCCGACGTTGAGGTCGGAATCATGCCCCACAGTTCACGACTGAGTCGGGGTGGGAACCGTCAGTACTCAGTCATGATGATGACCGATGAACTTGTCGAGACCGATGCGTTTCGGTTCGAGGTGCTGCGGCGTCTTTCGCTTTCCCCGGAATCCATGCTGTCCGCTGCCCCGACCACTCCTATGCCCATGCCCGAGACTGAAATGCCCCCAGGCATGTCGATGAGGGCTGTGGCGCGGCCGACATGGGTGCATCCAGGGCCCCAGGGACAGTTTGTTTACGTTGCCTGCAACGGCAGTGACGAGATCAAGGTGGTGGATCTGGAGAGTTGGGAGGTCGTCGAAACTTTCGATACGGCTCCAGGCCCCTACAACATCGACGTGACTGCGGACGGGAGGCTACTGGTGGTGACTTACAAGACCGCTGGTTCCACCGGGATCTGGGATCTCGAAGAGGGAAGGGAGCTGGCCCGCCTCGATAATTCCAGGGGCGTGACGCACGGAGTCGTTGTGAGCCCGGATTCCAAATTTGCCTTCGTAACAGTTGAGGGTGTGGGCGGCCAGCCGGGCGCGTTGGATGTTATCGACCTGAACACGCTCGAACTGGTGGCGACTGCCGATGTGGGCCGTCAGGCTTCGGGAGTGGCGTTCTGGAAAATGGATTGACCCCTGTAGGGGAGCTCTATGAGCGCACAAACTCTTTGAACGAAATAGAGCGTGCGGTCATAGACCGCACCTACAGTTAATCGGACGCTACTTATATGAAGTGTCCCGTCCCGCTCAGGATTTCTTCCACGAGCGCGTCGTCGACCTCGATCTCTCCGTCCTGTTCCATGCGGGTCCGGACCTCCTGTCCGTAGGAGTCGAACAGTTGGCTCCGCTTCAGCGCAAGAAGCTCTTCTCTGAGGTCTTCGGAGACGGCCTCGAGCGCTTCGGGATCGACCTCTTCCCGGTCCCTTACCAGGAAAGCGATAGTCGTCCCGCCGATGGTGACCGGTGTTCCCATTACGCCCGGATCCAGGCTGAAAATCTGGGGGTCCAGTTCTGACGTCGCACCGAAGGCATCAATGGAACCGTCCCGGGTGATCATTTCGCTGGTTTCGATTTCCAGCCCGATCGCCGAGGCGATTGTTTCCAGCGACTCGCCTTCATCTACCATTTCCCGGAGTTCGACTGTTCTTTCTGTCGCCAGTTCGCCAGCCCTTTCTGCAGTCAACTCGGCGCGGACCTGGTCAGCGGCCTCTTCGAAGGTCGCCGTCCGTGAGGGTTCGATCTCGACGAGGGTGGGCACGACATACCCGTTTCCCACCGATACGGCCGTTCCAATCTCATTGAGCGACATTGAAAAGAGTCGAAGTCCCAACTCCGCGGTCTCGAGCAGACCGGCAAAAGGTTCTCCCTGTGTCATCAGTCCCGTTTCGCGAACCTCTGCTCCATGAGCTTCGGCTACGGTCTCCAGGTCGTTGTCGCCCACCAGGGCAACCGCAACCCGTTGGCTCACGGCCGCTGCCTGGATAGCTGCTTCCTGTGACTTGAGAATTGATTCGATCGAGGCACGCACTTCTTCCAGGGGCTGCGTCCGCTCTTCTTCCTTTTCATTGACGCGGATGATGTGCATTCCGAATTCGGTTTCGACAAGGTCGCTGGTTCCGCCTACCCCGAGGCCGAAAGCCGCAATCTCGAATTCCGGCGGCATGAGTCCTGGACCAAACGTGCCGACGTCGCCACCCGCTGCGGCGGACGGGTCTTCGGAAAATTCCCTTGCGAGGTCTCCAAAATCTTCGCCGGCCTGTGCACGGTCGAGTACCTCCAACGCACGGCTCCGGATTTCCTCGATCTCTTCATCTGTCTTGTCCAGCGTCTGGAACAGGATGTGCTGAGCTCTGGCGCTGGGTGGTATCGAATATTCCTGTTGACGCTCTTCGTAGTACTCGAGCACCTCGTCTTCAGGAAGCTCGAGTTCGTTCTGGATCCTGAGGGTGTCGATATAGACGTAACGGGCGCGTCGCTTTTCGGCCATGCTATAACGCGCAATGTTGGTCTGGTAGTGCTGATCCAGTTCGTCATCGGTCAGTTCCACCTGACTCCCGAGCGAAGCACCGTCGAGAACAAGGTAGTCGAGCTGTACACGTTCGTTCTGATAACGGTACTCGGTTTCGATATCTTCATCCGACACTGTGGCTGCGGCTGTGAGATAGCTAAACAGCTTGGCCATCAGAAGTTCGTTCCGTATGAGGTCTTCGAAATCGACAACCGTATAACCGTTCTGGATCAGAAGATCCTGATATCGGGTCAGGCCGATGAAAGCCCCGTTTTCCTGAAAGGAGGGGTTCTGGAGTATTGATCGCTCGATCTCGGCTGGGGAGACGTCCAGTCCCAGTCGCTTGGCCTCCGCAATCATGGCGTACTGGTTGATCAGCTGGTCGACGACCTGGGTCTCAAATCCGATCACCTCCAGAATTTCGGGAGTCACGTCGGCACCCAGCTGGTTCACAGCGTTGTAGTAGGCGTTTTGAAACTCGACCGCAGAGACGGCTTCTGTTCCCACCCTGGCAACATCCGTCGTGAAGTGAACGTGGTCCAACGTTCCTGTCATCGGAACGAGGCTTATGACGAGCGCAAAACTGAAGATAGCGATCAGAACAACCCACAACCATTTTTGGCGCCGAAAGAAAGCGAGCATCAGACTCCTCCAAACAAATAAAGATACGACTAGTTATGCTACCAAAACACGCCCGGGGGCTTCCACCGATTCTGTCTAGTGATCTGACAATGTGTTAGATGAGGATTTCGCTCGGTCGTTCATTCGGCCATCCTGGCCGAACGACCGGTGACGCTTGCTGGCGTCATTAGCGTCGGGCCCACCGTCCCCCGATAACCTAAACCGCGCGGAGCGCTCCGGCGTTTTGGCGATTCGCTATTTTTCAGGAACTCGAACGCCGGTCCGGTCCCCCCACGGCATCATCCTGATCGCAAGCCCTTTCGGGACACAGCGGCACGTTACGGCATGGTCCCAGAAGGCCCCGCACGGTTCCTCCGTGCGGGGGGACAACGAAGGCGAAGCCGAGGCGTCAGAGTAATTAGACAATTGGATCAGGTAAGGATAACGCTCCACTTGCTGCCATTCTTCGGATGCGCGTGGAGGAAGAGTCTGGCATTTAGCGGTTCATTTTCAGTATGATAGGTCGGCTTCCGAATTCTGGACGCAAATAGTGCGCGATTGAGGCGCGAAAGGGAATTCATGAATTTTCGCCCTGTATTCAGCCTGTTCTCCAGCGACCTGGCCATCGACCTGGGAACTGCCAACACACTCGTGTTCGCAAAGGGACGTGGCATTGTCGTCAATGAACCCTCAATTGTAGCGATCAACAAGATCACCAACCAGGTCGAAGCAATTGGGAAGGAAGCCAAGGACATGCTGGGCCGGACACCGGGCAACATCATTGCTATTCGCCCGATGAAAGATGGCGTCATCGCTGATTTCACGGTCACCGAGAAGATGCTCACCTACTTTATTCAGAAGGCTCACGGCAGAAAGGTGCTCGTGCATCCCAGAATCGTGATCAGCGTTCCCGCGGGAATCACTCAAGTCGAAAAGCGTGCCGTCCAGGATTCTGCCTACCGGGCGAAGGCCAGTGAAGTCCACCTCGTCGAACAGGCCATGGCCGCCGCTATCGGTTCCGGTCTGCTAGTGACCGAGCCTTCAGGAAACATGGTGGTGGACATTGGTGGAGGCACGACTGAAATCGCTGTGATATCCCTCTCCGGTCTTGTGCACAGCCGGTCCGACAAGGTCGCCGGCAATGAAATGGACGAAGCGATCATTCAGTACATCAAGCGGAAGCACAATCTCTTGATCGGTGAACGCACCGCAGAACGGGTCAAGATCGAAATTGGTTCTGCGTATCCTCTCGAAGAGGAAAGGAACCTGGAAATAAAGGGCCGCGACTTGATGGCCGGTGTCCCTAAGAGCATTACGGTTTCGGATGAGGAAATTCGTGAGGCTCTCGATGAATGTATTAACGTCCTCGTCAATTCCATACGCATCGTACTGGAGCGGACCCCCCCGGAGTTGAGCTCCGACATCGCGGACCGGGGAATCGTTCTTGCAGGAGGCGGTGCTCTAATCCGTAATCTGGACGAACGCATCGGACAGGAAACGGGCCTGCCGGTGACGTTAGCCGAGAACCCCCTCGACAGTGTCGTCATGGGCACTTCGAAAATGCTCAGCGATTTCGTGCTGCTGCGTAAAATTGCTTTGAACTGATGAAATCCGGACCCAAGAGAACCGTTTGGATCGTGCTCTTCGCTGTTCTGTTCGGGCACACGTTGATGGTGACCCTGCCGGCTGGTGGGGCGAATGAAACTGGCATCGTTCGCTCGCTTATCCTCGATGGGCTGACTCCGATCGAGAAATTGTTTGATGTGACCTTCTATGGAATCGGGTCCCTCTGGAGTAACTATTTCGCACTTCTGGACACCCGCCGCGAGAACGAACGTCTCGAGGCCGAGCTCTCGGAGTTGCGCATGGAAATGGATCAGAATCGTGAGGAAGTAGGTGAGGCGGCACGCCTGCGCCGCCTGTTGGATCTGGAGCCCCTGGTAAATGCAGAACGTGTCGTTGCGCGGGTGATCGGACAGGACACGACGACCTCCCGGCAGACTGTCACCATCGACCGGGGAGCCTCGCATGGCCTGCACAACAACGCCCCGGTTGTGACCCCCGACGGTGTCGTCGGCCGGGTAATTCATACCGGGCGTTTCTCGTCGATCGTGCAACTGGTGTCCGATCCCGAGAGCGCCGTTGGCGTTATCGCGCAGTCGAGCCGGCTCCAGGGCCTGGTCCGCGGAGACGGTTCCCGTTACCTGGAACTGGAACACATCGACGAGCACATCGATCTCTTGCCCGGAGAGGAACTGATTACTTCAGGAACCGATCAGATCTATCCGAAGGGTTTGCCGCTCGGGATTGTGGCAGCCAACGGTCCTGACAGGGCCCTCATGAAGACGGCCCGAGTGGATCCTGCTGCGGATCTGAGCCGGCTCGAAGAGGTCTTGTGTCTCATTGCCACTGCCGGAACGACCCAGCTGCGGGATGAATTGGAAGGCGTAGTCGTACCCGGATTTCGAACTCCCTGACGAGTCTCCCCCATGGATCATGCATTAATGAACCGTTACGGGGCTTTCCGAACCCTCGCAAAATTTGCGCTTATCCTTGTTTCGATCGTCGTCGCCCAAGGTATACTGTCGCTGAAATTCCGGGTATTCGGCTATTTTGATTTACCCCTAATCTACTCTGTATATTATGGTTTCACCCTGGCGAACCCGGCTGGATCCATAGCAATGGGTAGCGTTCTGGGGCTGATGCAGGACTCGTTGTCGGGTGCAGCTCTCGGGATGAACGGGTTCAGCAAGACTTTGATCGGCTTTCTGGCTGCTTCTGCAGGTTCGAAGTTCGACGTAGAACAGCCGATCACACGTGTTCTGGCTTTGATTTTGTTTACGTTTCTCGACTTGACGTTAAAGGGATTGTTGAGTCTTTTGGTGCGTCCGGGCTCTTCGGAGTTCCTCGGGCCGAGCCTGGGATTCTGGGTCCTTTCTGCTGTCTTTAACGCTTTGTTCGGTCTGATTCTTCTTAGCTTTCGGAGCCGCTTCGGCCATGCTTCAGCGTGACGAACTCGAACTCTTAAATTCGCGAGTCATAATCATCTGCGGATTGGTCCTTGTCGCGTTCGGCATCCTCGCGTTTTGGCTTTTGGAACCATCAGATCGCCCAATCCCCCTATTACACGCAACTGGCAGAGCGGAACCGCATCCGGGACATACCTCTCGCCGCCCCGAGAGGCCGCATCTACGATCGGGAAAAACGAGTCGTTGCCGACAGTCGTCCCACGTTCAATCTGATCCTGACCCGGGAGAACAGTCTGCGAAGCGTCGAGGAGACGATCGATCTGCTCTCTCCTGGGATCGACCTTAGCGCCGAGGAGTTGCTCAGACGAATCGAACCGTACCTGGAGGAACCGGAATACGAACCGATCCTGCTGGCGGAAGATCTGTCTCCTGACGAAGTGGCTTTCGTCGAAGCACGTAGGTACGAGCTCTCGGAGATCAGTTTGGAGTTGAGCCCGCGGCGTAGATACGAGAGAGGGGAAGTTGCGGCTCACCTGATCGGTTACGTTGGAGAAATCACGCAGGTCCAACTCGATGGCGACGAATTTGGCGAGATTGAATCCGGCGATGTGGTGGGTCAGTCGGGTTTGGAACGTCAGTACGATCGATTCCTGCAGGGTGAAGACGGGATTCGCCGTGTGATCGTCAACAACTTCGGCCGTGAAATGGGGCTTCTGGGTGAAGCACGGCCGATTCCGGGCAACGATCTGGTTACCACCCTCGACCTTGATTTACAGCTTGCTGCCGAGGAGGCGCTGGGCGAGCGGACCGGTGTTGCCGTCGCGCTCATTCCCCGAACCGGCGAAGTGCTCGCTCTGGCAAGCCGCCCCGCATTTGATCCCACATTGTTCGCTCAAGGGATTCGGCAGAATGAGTGGAATGCGCTTCTCTCGGATCCACGAAAGCCGCTACAGACAGAGCGATCCAGAACAGATACTCACCCGGTTCGGTCTTCAAGATCTTCATGGCGGCAGCGGGACTGGAGGAAGAAGAGATCGGGTTTGAGGAAGCGGTGTTTTGTCCAGGGCATTCGGTCTTCTACGGCAACCGCTTCGATTGCGGGCACACCGGCCACGGAGACATGAGCGTTCACGATGCTCTCGTCCATTCCTGCAATGTCTTTTTCTACAACGTGGGCGACAGGCTGGGGATCGAGCGTATTTCACGATACGCCTCGACCATGGGATTAGGCCGCAAGACCGGCATCGATCTGCCTGGGGAAGACGCGGGTTTGGTTCCGTCCGAGGAATGGAAGAGGCGCACTTCCGACACACGATGGTTTCCGGGTGAAACAATATCGGTCAGCATCGGCCAGGGGCCGATAAGCGTGACGCCGTTGCAGTTGGCGTGGGCAGTGGGTGGCCTGTTCGTCGGTGGAGAGCTGGTCCAGCCGCACCTGGTCGATCCGGAATTCGTTCAGCCACTTGGCATTCGGACGCCGGACATCCGGAGAGAAGAATATTCAGTCGGTGAGGAGACCGTCGAAACCGTGAGGCAGGCCCTGTGGGGCGCCGTCAACCAACTCGGAACCGGAACCCGGGCCCGTGTCAGGGGTTTCGAAGTCGGCGGAAAGACAGGTACGGCTCAGGTTGTGGCCAAGGATTTCGAGGGAGAGGGTGAGGGCCTGGAAGATCACGCCTGGTTTGTGGGTTTTGCTCCGTACGATGATCCGGAAATTGTCGTTGGTGTGTTCGTTGAGAATGGTGGCGGCGGTGGGTTGGCAGCAGCACCGGTCGCTCAGGCCGTCATGCAGGTCTATTTTGATAAGAAAGTGGGACTTTTCACCGAAACAGACCTCAACGAGATGGCGCAACTCGGTCGTGAACCTTCGAGGGGGGAACCCTTGAGCGCACGATGATAGACGCTCTGACAAGTAAACGGTTCTGGCAGGAGTTCGACTGGTTTCTGCTTTCCGTCGCTATCGCACTAAGCGCGATCGGACTGATCGAGATCTACAGCTCCACACTCAACATGGATTCCGGGAGCTTTTTCCTGCGTCAATTGGTATGGGTGTTAGCAGGCATCGGGATCTGCTTCGTCGTTGCCTCGATCGATTATCATGTCCTCGCCGAGCATATTCCGTTGATATATGTGGGAGCTCTATGTCTGCTGGGGGGCGTGCTCTTATTCGGTAACTCAGTGGCTGGTTCGCGCAGTTGGTTCGGGATTGGAGGGTTCGGCCTACAACCGTCCGAATTGGCAAAGCTGGTGGTAGTCGTTGCGCTTGCTCGCTTTCTTTCGGAAATTCAAAAGAAATATCTGACCCTGCCCCAGATTCTCGGGGCTGTGGCGATTTGTGGTGTGCCGGTCCTTCTGGTCGCGGCGCAGCCCGATCTGGGAACGGCGTTGACCTTTGTGCCGATCCTCGCTTTCGGATTGTTCGTCCGCGGCGTGCGCCCTGCCACGTTGATTTCCTGCGTGTTGATCGTGATCCTTCTTTTGCCGGTGACGTGGGTGGCTTTGAAGGATTACCAGAAGGATCGAATCCTAACTTTTTTGCAACCGGAAAGCGATCCACTGGGCAGCGGATACCAGGTTATCCAGTCGAAGATCGCGATCGGAGCCGGTGGGCTGTGGGGAACGGGGCTTTTTGAAGGAAGTCAGAACCGGTTGGGGTTCTTGCCGACGAGGCATACGGATTTTATTTTTTCGGTAGTCGCTGAAGAAATGGGATTTGTAGGCGTGTTGGTTACGCTTGCGCTCTTGTTGGCGTTTGTGCTCAGAACACTTTCGTTGACGTTCATGCCCGGAGATACCCTGGGATTGTTTGTCGTCCTGGGTGTCGGAGGGATGTTCGTGTTTCACATGCTGGTGAATGTCGGTATGGTGATCGGATTTATGCCCATCACCGGTATTCCGTTGCCGTTCATGAGCTATGGAGGATCTTCAGTTCTAACCGCATTCATCGGACTTGGATTGGTTGTTAGCGTGCGGCGCTGCCGTTACGTTAACTAGTTTCGTGCTATAGTCTCGGCTGGGAAGAGAGACGGTTTTATTGGGCAAACAACTAACCCTAAGCACCTTTTGTATAAGCAGTTAGTGCCTGGCATGAGCGCCCGCGGCTCTAGCAATAAGCGCCTGCGGCTTTAGTTATAAGCGCCTGCGGCTTTAGTCATAGAAGTAACCGGCTTCCCGGAGATCTGATAGTTTCCTAAGGACTGAAGAGACGTAAAACAGCCGGAGCTTTGAGCCTCCGGAAATGACAACCGTGGTTCTGGTGAAACCCTTCCCCGAACAGAGATTGTTTTGGAGAAGCGACCGATACTGCGGCCCCAGGTTTTTGTTGTTGCGAGCGTGTTGGCTGGAAAGCGCACGCTTGTCGGTCGAGATGGGTGGGAAGATCCTGGATTGAGATAGATCTTTCACCATCCGACTAGAGTTTTTAAAGAAGTTTTTGCCCGTGACGTTACGGCGTATGAGTTGAGCTGTGACTCGCGTTGTTCGATCGGCGTTGGTTCGATCGGAGAGAGCTTTCCATAGCGCGTTTCGCGATGGAAGTTCCCGAGGTGCATCGAAGGCGCTTCTTAGGCCGACCAAGAGTGCGGCGGGGCGCCGCCGAATCCTGACCTGTGCGGAGATCGCCAGCAGCGGTTCCAGACACCTTGAAAAATCTCTCCAGCCTCTTGAGGTGGATCGACGTATAGCCGGTTCGAACGGCCGGGACGGCTCCTCCGGGCCAGGAGTTTCCATGACACTTCGAGTGTGCGTGCTCGCGCATCCGCGTCGAGGAATACCCCTCTGTGCCGATAACCCAGGGCGTAGGAGCATTGATGCGGAAAGAACTGATCATTTCCACTATTCCCCAAGAAACACGAGTTGCAGTTCTTGAAGACGACGAACTTGTTGAGTTCCTGATCGAGCGCCATCGGGCGCAGGGCATCGCGGGAAACATATACAAAGGACGTGTTACGAAGGTCCTTCCCGGGATGCAGTCCGCTTTTGTGGACATTGGGCTGGAACGCGACGCCTTCCTTTACGTTTCGGACTTTTTCGAAGATACGGACGAGTACGATCGGATTGTATCTTCGGCTGAAGACGAAGCACTGAAAGACGGCGACTCACCGCGTCGGTCAAGCTCGGCTCGCTCCTCCCGCGCCCCGCGGAGCGAGAAGCTCCCGATACGAGAAAAGCCACGAGAAAAGCCAAGAGAGAAGCCAAGAGAGAAGCAGAAAGAGCCGCCCAGGGAAAGAACTTCAGCTGAAAAAGAAGAGCCGACGGTCGTGGCCCCCGAGGCCGCGTCCGAAACCGAATTGCCATCCAGAGAGCCCGAAAAAACGCGGTCCGAGAAGGCGCCCTGAGAGGCGCGAGCGGAAGCCGCGAGTGTCAACCTTCGAGTCCAGGCCTGACGAATCCGGCTACGGTGGTCTGGCCCCGCTTCCCGGAGAGTCGCTTGCCAAGTACCGGGATCAACCCGCCGCCCCAACCGACTCCGCCGAGGAGAAGGCAGAACAGGAACAGAAACTCGACCAGACCATCGAGGAGACCCAAGATCAGCACATACTCGAAGAGGACCTCCGAGAAGCCCGAACGGCGTCTGCCGATCAGGAGGCGCCTTTAGAAGAAGACGCTGACGAGGCTGCATCCGAAAACGCTGATGAGACTGCATCTGGAAACTTGGTCACTTCCCCAGAAGCGGCGGGTGATGACGCGGTGAACGAATCCGCGCCCTCCCAGGCTCTGGAAAATAGCTCTGAGGTCGGGAATGATGCTGGGGATGAGGGCTCTACCGAGGATTCCGACGATGACGAATCCAGCGAAGAAGGAAAACAGAAGGCCCGCATATCGGACCGACCCAAGAACGGCCTGTTTTCCAGGAAGCCGCCCCTCCGCCGGCCGAGGCGGAGAGCTCCGGCGAAAACGGAATCCGGTCGCTCCGGTTCATCCAAGTCGCCTACCATCTCCGATCTGTTAAAGGAAGGCCAGGAGATCGGCGTCCAGGTTTCGAAGGAACCGCTCGGGAAGAAAGGGGCACGGATTACCTCGCATATCGCCTTGCCAGGCCGTTACCTGGTTTACATGCCGACGGTAGATCACGTCGGAGTGTCCAGAAAGATCGCCTCCGAGGACGAACGAGCGCGTCTCAGGAAGATCATCTCAGAGAATCGTGAAGGGCTGCCAGGAGGGTTTATCGTTCGAACGGCTGCTGAAGGCCGTGACGAGAAGGAATTTATTCAGGACCTTCGTTTCCTTGCCGATTTGTGGGGCGAGCTTCGCGAAAAGAGTGACAAGACCAGTGCACCTGCTGTGATTCATAGCGACCTGAACCTGGTCCAGCGGGTCCTGAGGGACCAGCTCTCAGAAGAATTCAAAGCTATCCGTCTCGACAATGAAGTGGAATACACGAAGGTCCTGGAATTTGTCAGCCGCTTCCAGCCGTCGCTGGTGAATCGCGTCCGACTGCATTTAAGGGAAAACGCAATCTTCGAAGAGCACGGCCTCCAGCAGGAGATCGACAAGGCAATGCGCTCCAAGGTCTGGCTCAAATCTGGTGGTTACATCGTCGTCAACCAGACCGAGGCCTTGGTCGCGATCGACGTCAATACCGGGAAATTCGTTGGAAAATCCAACCGTCTCGAGGACACCATTGTTCGAACCAATATGGACGCTGTCCATGAGATCGTGCGGCAGGTCCGTCTGCGGAATCTGGGCGGGATTATCGTTGTAGATTTCATCGACATGGAGGAGAGAAAGAGCCGACAGCGGGTGATGCAGGCTCTTGAAGAGGAGTTGAGGAAGGATCGGTCTCCGTCAAAGATCCTGCAGTTCAACGATTTTGGTCTGGTGGCCATAACCCGTAAGCGGACACAGCCATCGCTGGAAAGGATCATGGGGACTTCCTGTCCCAGGTGCGGCGGTGCCGGCTTCGTTAAAGCCGTTGAGACGGTGTGCTACGAAATCCAGCAGGAGGTCAAGAAGATGCTGGGTCAGACCGAAGGCGACGAATTAACGCTCCGGGTCAGTCCGGATGTTGCCAAGGCACTCAAGAGCGGAGAATTCGTAGATTTCACGGAATTGGAAGAAGAGAGCAAGAAGGATATCCGAATTCAGGGAGATCCGGCTCTCGTTGCCGAGCGTTTCGATATTTACTGACCTGTGGTCGACGGATGCGATTGGGTTTTGGAAAAAAGGGATCTTGATCCCTTCCGGATGAGGGAGGGATTGTGGCTGTCCGAAGCCGGTGCCGCGTGCTGGGGCGGCTAACGGTAGTATTGGTTGTGAATACCTTCAGTAGCTCTTCGACGTCTTGCTCCCCCCGTGTACCGGGATTTGAGGCGGCATCGCCGAGCCATTGCTGTACATGGTCAGCGACCATCACGTCGGCTACCTTCTTCAAAGCAGCTCGAACTGCGGCAACCTGCGTCACTATGTCAACGCACAGACGTCCTTCGGAATTCATGTTCCGAATTCCCCGAACTTGTCCTTCGATTCGAGATAGCCTCGCCTCGACGTCCTGAAGCGTCCGTTCGTCCGCCATCCGATTGCTTACCCCAGTCGAATCCAAACCCGCTGCCGACGTCCCTGTCGCGTTGCCGCCCAACGAAGTGGGTACTCTATTTACTGCCATTTTTTTGTTCCTTGTTGTTTCTTATGACAGGCCATAGCTTGGCCCATGTGAAGGAATACGAAACTCGCACTCAAAGGGTTACAACCCAAGTGTCAGCGAGGTCACACATCCCCCTCCATCAATCCCGACCACCAATCCCGACCACGGTTATGTTTCAGAGTTTCTGCAAAAAGGCCCTGAAATAGGAAGGGGCCAGGGTATCTCCGAAAAGTTGGTAACCAACAACTTTGAAACGAAGGAGATGAACCGATGGCCCGAACTAAGATTAAGCGAAAGGGAGTGGATTGGAAAGAACTGTTAGGAGAGGAAAAGGATCTGCTGAAAAGCGTCGTGCAGGAGGTGGTTTAGGAAATTCTCGAGGGGGAGATGGAGCAGGTTGTGGCCGCGGCCAAGAGTGAACGAACGGCGGGGCGGACCGGATATCGGAGTGGCTATTACGGGCGGGACCTGGTCACGCGGGTGGGCAAGCTGGAGCTGCGCGGCTTGTGCGGCGTGGAGTTCGTGGTGACCGACGATCATGCCGGGTTGAAGAAAGCCATCGCAGAAGTCCTGCCCGAAGCGATCTGGCAACGCTGCTACGTCCACTTTCTGAGAAACGCATTGGATTATCTGCCGCGCAAAGCCGATGACGATTGTC
>CBDCLE010000020.1:0-92231 GCA_965218585.1 Terriglobia bacterium | reverse complement strand
TCCTCCTGTTTCTCGGCGGTCTCGGCTACGCCGTGTGGAGCTTTGTCCGGCGTCCCTTCCCCATGCTCGGGGAGAGTCCATTGCTCGATCTGATGGACTATTACACCCCCAACTTCTACGGGTGGGTGCTGCTCTGGTACTACGTTTCCCCATTCGTCCTGGTCATGCTCGTGGGCTCATTGTTCTGTCCGTTTGGAAGGTCTGGCTGGAGGGCCGGAGGCGGGATTTCGCCCCCTTCGGAGCACTCCCGGTGTGGCCGCTGTCTTCCAAACAAGCGGGCCCCGCCATCGTCGTCGGCGAGGTTCATCATCCGGTCGAGGCCCGCGAGATCTTCAATCCTTCCTGGCTCATCATCCCAGAGCGGGGACTGTATACCGGAGTGGCGATCTTCGGGGCCGTGGGCTCCGGGAAAACTTCGGCGTGCATTCACCCCTTCGCCCGGCAACTTCTCTCCTGGCAAGCCGAGAATCCACAGAAGCGTGCGGCGGCGCTGGTACTCGAAGTCAAGGGAGATTTCTGTCACGACATTCGCCGAATCCTGATCGAGGCGAAACGGGGAAAGGATTACATCGAACTGGGGATGAAGGGGCACTGGCAGTGGAACCCGCTCTCGGCCTGGTGGCTCGATTCCTACTCGCTGGCCTACACCGTTTCCTCTCTGCTCAATCAGTTGTTCGGCAAGGGCAAGGAACCGTTCTGGCAGCAAGCCTATACCAATCTGGTCCGCTGGATTATCGAGCTTCACCGGGCGCTCCCGGAGCGTTGGGTAACGTTGCGGCAGGTCTACCGTTGCGCCATCGACCCGGATCTTTTCGCGGCCACGATCAAGCGAGCCGAAGGATTCAGCGACGAGTTGAATACAGGGACGGTTTTCGTCCCGGAGGACGTGTTTCAAACCCAATTCATGAAACTCGCGGAATGGGTCTGGAAAGACGCCCCGGACACGGACGAACAACAAGCCGTCTACAGCCGCCCGTTGATCAACAAACTGGACGAACTCAAGCTCACCTACCGGGTGGTCTGGGAGCCCGGACGCGGTGACGATGTGCGGGAACGGGTGGAGGCGGTCAAACGTTGGTTTGTCCATGACTGGCAAACGCTCGACAACAAAATCAAGTCCTCGATTGTCGAAGGGGTTTCGGTCTTCCTGTCCATGTTCGATATGCCGGATGTGGCCCGTGTGTTTTGTCCGGGACCGCCGGAAGTCCCCGACGATCCCCGGGCGATTTCAGTTCAGGCCAGGGCCGCTATGCGGGCGGCGCGGGAAACCCAGGAGCCGGACGGCGCGGCAGGAGACAAACACGCACCCACGTCGATTCCGCCGGTCGAAGAGGAACGAATCGAGGGGCCGCGCCATCTGCCCCCACTCTATGAACTGATCGAGGGGGGCAAGGTGCTGGCCTTGAACATGCCCGCCGGTATCAACCCGGCGCTGGCCCGCGCCGTGGGCGTGATGCTCAAGAACGCCTGGCTCCAGGCCCTTCTCATGCGCCCGGCCCGGATGAAGGAGTCGCCGGGGGTCTACTTCCGGCCCGCCGTCTTTATCTGCGATGAATATCAGGCGTTCGCTTCGGTGGGAGAGGACGACCCGTCGGGCGATGAAAAATCCTTTGCTCTCACCCGCCAATGCCGCTGCATCCCCATTGTCGCCACACAGTCTATTTCCTCGCTTCGCTCTGTCCTAGGGAGCTCGGAAGCGTGGCGTTCGTTGTTGCAGACGCTCCGCACTCGCATCTTCCTGTCGCTCAGTGACGATGCATCCACAAAGATTGCGTCGGAGTTGTGCGGGCAGGTGGCGAAGATCAAGGGATCGTACACGATCAGCGAAACCTCCAGGCGGGCGGAAGTCTCTCCGCTCTCTGGCCGCGCCGGGGGAGGCGGCGGCAGCATCGGCGCTACCAAGTCATTCCAGGAGCGCCGCGAGGCTGTGTTTCACCCGCGAGACTTCGCTTTGCTGGGGAACTGCCAGGCGATCTGTCTGCCCTATGACGGGGCGCAGTCGCTTGAGCCGCGCCGGGTCTACCTGAAACCTCATTATCTGTCCCAGGAGCACTCCTATTGGAGAGCGAAAGAAGCGGGGCAGCTATGAGCGGCGCAAGCGGGCTGGAACACCTGAAACCCTTTCTACCGGGGCTAGAGAACGCCCTGGAAGATTCCGAAGTGAGCGAGATCATGATTAACGGCCCCGGCAACGTCTGGGTGGAACGGGCGGGGCGTTTGACTTCTCATGCCGCGCCGGACCTGGATGAATCGGCCCTGTTGCGGGCGGCCATCCACATTGCCCGGCCTTTGGGCCTGGATCCGGCAAGCTCGCCGATTGTCGATGCGCGCCTGGACGACGGCTCGCGGGTGGCCATCTGTGTTCCGCCCGCAAGCCCCACGGTCGCCATCACCGTCCGGCGCTTCGGCAAGCGGGCGTTTTCGGCGGCGGATTTAGTCGAGCAAGGCGCGCTCCCCGAAAACGTGCGGGCGGAAGCGGAGCGGGTGTTGCACACGCGGCAAAACATCCTGGTTTCGGGGGGCACCGGATCGGGCAAGACCACCTTGCTCAATGCGTTGATCGAACTTCTACCGGAAGACGAACGCATTGTCGCCATCGAGGACACGTTAGAGCTTCGGATCGATCGCTCCAATTGCGTCCGATTCGAGGCGCGCGGGTTAGAGGAAGGAGCGGTCACGATCCGGGATCTTGTGCGCCACGCGCTGCGCCACCGCCCGGATCACATCGTTGTAGGCGAGGTTCGCGGCGGGGAGGCGGCCGATCTGCTGCAGGCGCTCAACACCGGGCATGGAGGGAGCCTGACGACCGTACACGCCAACAACGCAGAGAGCGCCTTATCCCGGCTTGCTAGTTGCGCCATGCAAGGCGGCGGGGAGCTTCCCTGGGAAGTCACCTGCCGGGGTGTGGTCGACGGCATCGCTATGGTGATTCACATGACGCGCCGCGAGGGGCGGCGTTTCGTGGAAGAGGCGGCTTTCGTCAAAGGCTACGAAGCCAGGGAAAACCAATGGGACATTCAACAGCTCGAACGAATCTCTCTCTGAGCAAGTGCAGGCTACATGGAAGGGGAAATCGGAACCACAGAAAGGGAGGGAACTTTTAATGGGGGGCTCCGGATACCCTGACGACACTCTGTCAATTGAGTGGCCCCCGATCCTGCATATCCAGCAGCGCCCCCACCGCCCCCAGCGTCTCCATCTTCGCTCTGACCTCGGAAGGGTCGATCACCCGGAGCGTGTCAAATAACTCGCGTAGGCTCTCCGGTCCCAACCCGCAAACCTTCAAGGCATCGCCAACCTGGGCGCAGTCTGGGCAAAGCGTCCGTCCCGTCCCGATGTCTTCACCCTCGACGCCGCACAGCGTGATCGACTGGATGGACGACTCGCCCACCCAGTCCACGCGCAGGTGGTGGTACTGTCCTGGATTCTTCATAACCTTCAGATTACCTCACGAAAACTGAGACTGAGCCGATAATAGGCCCAGACGGTGTGACGGATTATCTCTGGCGGAAAGCGATGCCTAATGTAACGGGATCGGCGAGTCTTCATCCCGGCATTGTGTCAGCCTCAAGGAAGCCCACTTATAGTTGCCCGAGACATTCTGCTCAATCACGGAATTGTGCCGCCCGTGATCACCGATAGGTACTGGTTGGGAATTGTCGAGGCATCGAATCGCATTTCGGCTTTTGGATTTACAGTTCCCGACGAAGCATGTTGGGGGCGATGGACATTCCCATTACCGCCAAGGGTTGACAACGCTGAATCTTTGGGCGAACGATTGGCGTGGACTGCGATGCAAGTTGACTGGTCTCAAGCAGCAGAGGAAATGGCAATCAGTCCAATGACGCCACCATCGGCAGCCTTGGAATTCATCCGCTCTCAACCGGGGCTTTACGACACCTGTCTGGTATACCCCAGTCTCACTGCAGAGTACGCCCCTCAACTTACAATTGCTTCATTCGGCGGAGAACTTGAAGAGGCGTTTGAGCATGCGTACCAGAAATCCGTCGCCCCCTTGCAAGCAAAGCTGCGTGAGAGGAAAGGTCGTCTTCTGGTTCAGGGCTGACCGTTTCAAAGCTTCCACCTGTTTGTGACGACGAATGGATATTCCGGGACCCTAACTTCGGAGAATACTTTCCGGGTTTGGTATCCAGTGCTTATTTTCACAGCGACCTAGGCGGTCCGCCAGTATCGCCGTTTGAGGAAGTAGACCATCTCATGTGGTTGCTTGAGGTCATTACAAAAGGTGTGTAAAAGTCATCAGGCGGCGGCCTTCGATTTCATCACGACTCTGATGCCGTCAGCGAATTGCTGACCATCATAGACCTCTTGTAAGAGTTCGGATCCTTTTAAGTGTCGCCAATTAAGTGTCGCCAAGCCTTCTCAGCGACACGTAGTAGCTTCCAGATCATTGCCGTTGCATTCTCGACACGCTTGAATCGGCGAGCGGCGTTGGTACGGAGGCGAACCATGTCGAAGGGCGATTCGACGATGTTGGTCGTTCTCAGATGCACCCAGTGTTGTTTCGGGAACTCATAGAAAGTAATCATCCGGTCCCAGTCCCGCAACAGCGTCTCACCCGCTTTGGGATAGTTCTTCTCATATCGGCGGACGAACTGATCCCGCTTTCGTTCGCAGGCCGCGCGGGAGTTCGCGAAGGCCATCCCATGAAGCAGCTGTCTGGCCGCGGGCTGCTCGGTCTTCGGCAGATGATCGACCACGTTGATCGACTTGTGGTTCCAGCAGCGTTGTTCCTGGCCCTGGGGCTGTTGCTCGGCCAGCGCGGACCAGATGCCCAGGTGACCGTCCGCGACAGTCAGCCGTCCCAGCTTCAGGCCCCGTCTCTGGAGATTGCGCAGAATGCGGCTCCAGGACTCCTTGCTTTCCCGCTGCCCGCTCTCACAGGCCAACAGCACTTTGCGCCCGTCTGACAAGGCTCCGATGATCACCAGCAATGCCGCTCGCTCTTTCGCGATCCCCGCTTTCACGTACAAGCCGTCTGCCCACTGGTACACGACCTCGAGGCCGGACAGGTCCTGCTGGACCCACTCGTCATACTCCAACTGCCAGGTCGATTTCAGTCGTTGGATCGATGCTCGCGACAACGGAGCGCCAGCGCCAAGCAGTCCGCGCATGGCCTGCTCGAAGTCCCCTGTGGCCAGACCGTGGAGGTAGAGATCGGGAAGTAGCTCGCCCAGCTGTTTCGATTTCCGTCGAAAATACGGCAGGATCTGACTCTCGAACCGCTCGGCGGTGTTTCGAACCCGAGGTCGTCGAACCTCCATCGTACCGTTCACCATTGCGAAGCGTCGCGGTTTCCCGTGACCGTTCCGGTATCCTCGTCGATTCGGACTCCGCTCCAACTTTTCCCGACCCAGAAATTGAGTGACTTCGTCCTCGAGCAGCTCCTGTAGCCAGACTTGGACCCGGGATCGCGCCCAGTCCTCCAAACCTTCATACGCGTTCGTTGACGCCACTGATGCCGGTATGTTCTTCTTCATGGGTGGTGTACCTTTCTCCCGATTGCTGCCGGGATTGCTTACGGTTTCGAATTCACCGAAAGCGTACACCGCCTTCTCTTTTTACACACCGATTGGAACGACCTCGGTTGCTTCCGGAGGCCAGCCAGTGGCTGCCAAAGGAGATTAGAGAGGTACTGATTCAAGGAATGACCGAAGAGCACACCATGCAGAGAATCGTGTCGGAGGAAATGTCTACCATGCCGCACTTCACGAAAGCGCTTATCGGGACTGGGGATCGTCTCCCCAAGTTCAAGTGGACTACAAGAACGACAAATGAGTTCGTCGAGCGAATCGAAACAACAAAGGATCGCTTATTTCTTCCAGAAGGGTCGGCTGTCCTCTTCGAGCGCTTCAAATCAGTCGGATTTATGACCAAATATCTCAAAGGGAAAAGGCGAAACTGGAAAAGCTCAGACGCGAGCAGCGGAAGAAAGAGAATTAAGCAGCTTTATCCGCATGACCTTTCTCTCCGTTCAATGTTTACCTGATCTTGAGAAGGAGTTTTATCCCAAGTTCGATGAGTACCCTTAGGCGGAAATTTTAATTGTCGCTGATCAGGGATCTTACCCAACCGCCACGAACTAATGCGCACGCCGAATCCTTACGGCTTGAAAGAGAGCGACGATGGTGCTTTTTTATGAATTGGGACAGACCTCGATTAGAAAGGAGCACCCTTGGATAACATTGTGGTCCATGCAGATTGGTTTACAATGAGGGGGCATGAAGAAACGAAACAGTGACCCCGCCGGAACACAGCGAGTGCTCAATGAAATCAACTCGACACTTTTAACCCGCGATGAAATCAACACATTCGTCAGCGCTGTGGCAGAACTTTCACCAGACGATTACAGCTTTGAGAGGAGCGCCATAACGTGGATGGAACTCTTTCCAGATAAACGAGAGAAGGGGGTATCAGTGATGTTTCGGATGACTGCACTGGCCCATCTAATACAAGAGGGATTGCCGGGTTGGACGATTTCGATGCCCGATGGTGGTGATCTTACGCGCGAAGCCATCTTTGCAGCGGCCGCAGCAGAACCTGTCATCGAAAAAGATGGGGATGTTGCGTTCGGGCGCGACAGCCTATTGAGAAGGGCCTTCCAACTTGCTAAGGACCGGTAAAATCACATTGGATGAAAGGTCCCTTTAGATCACGGCTTCATGCTCCGCGGTTCAGTCCTCTGGTAAGGCGGACCCTGTGGGAGGGATGAAGTCGAACTTACGAGACTTCGGATTAAGAAGGGTAAATCCACGCGCGTCGATGAATGGCTCGCGATGATCAATCAACGCGTAGACGAGGCTGTCCAAACGCTCGACCACGACTATGGGGGGCATGAGGCCCAGTCTCAGGAAATCCTGGTTCCGGCTGAATTGGCGGAACCGATGGCTTGGGATAACCCTCCATCATCTAAGGTTGAGTTTGAGCGCCGCGAAATTATCCGTAAGCGACGTTCTGTTGATGAACTCGGCACGGGCGGAGCACTTCCGGCTTCGCGGTCACATAGCCAACTTGCGGCCATCGGCGATCTCCTCACACCAATGCCCGCCCTCCTTCCGATCGCGACGGCGTTTGAGCCGCTCGTTTCGATGTCCTTGTCGAAGATGATCCCGAACAACTGGGTCATCGCCGTCATGTTGTCGCCCCGCCTCGCTGCCGCTCTCATCTCCTTGAGCTTTTCAATCAGGTCGTCGGTCGTCATTCGCTGCTCCTCGTTGGTTGCCAAACAACCGCAGATATCGACACTGGCTTGGCCCGGACGGTACTAATTGTACCTCCTTTCCCAGCTCGAAAGCCGAGATGACAGGACGTCTGCTGAGGAAGCGTTCTTGCTGGGCAGTGCTGAGCTCAATCTCGACATGGCCAACCGAAAGTTCAGGCAACTGCAGGAGATGTTCAACACTCACGGCCCGCACATCAAGGTCCCGGCTGCGTCCGGCACCGATTCCAGAAGATCAAGCGCTGGCGAAGCGCTACGGCGTCAGTACGCTGGCCTCTGACCATCCGGCTAAACGGCTTGGGCTACACCCCGACGGTCGAGATCTAATTCCGACTTCGTTCAGGGTCTCGTGCTGGCGGTCATAGGTGAGATCAGTGGGTTCCTGACTTCTAGCACGCGGCGGAGGATTCACGTCACTCAAGGGAAGTCTTCAACGAGGTTATTGTTGCACTGTGTCGGCTTGGCTTCCAGCCTCGGGTTCAGGCGCGGCAACGCCTTGCTGTTGAACGCAGTTCTTCGACGAGCGTGGCAACTTTCACTTTTGTAACGCGACGGCAACAAGGCTTGGCTTCAGCTGATTCAGTTACGGCTTACGATCCATCCCCAAGAGTCTGAGAGGTCCAGAAGGCCCGGTGTCCGTGCTGAGCTCAGTCACCCCAACGCGATTCTCTCTTATGAACTTCGGCTGTTCCAACCATGAAGCTGCGCCACCACGCGGGAGCAGGAGCAACGAATAATCAGGCCGCAGTCCATTCCAGCGCAGAGCATCCTTATAGATGTGCGCAGATGCCATCGCGTCGAGAACGTTGGATCGACTCGTTCGGTCCTTCGCGTCGAACACGTTCCAGCTCGCGTGATCTCCGCTTCGGCGTGTCAGCACGATATCGGGCTCTCGAAGTCCGGACACGGAATGAAACCCTGCATAAGGAGCTGCGTCGCCGGAGGGACATTTTGGCTGCAAGAGCAGTTCCATACATACTTCTTCGTCGTCGACGGCTACAAGAGCAGCCTTGGCCTTCGAACCGTGCGTTCTCGAAATCGACCATTGATACTCCGGCATCAGCGCCTGTAAGGCGGTGCCAAGTTGTACGAAGCACCACCTTTCGTAGATCTCCCACGTGGGACAGATCCACAACTCCTCACCGTCCGGCGGACCTTCGACCCCAGAACGCCGAATCCGCCATCCCAGTCCGTACGCCCGCGAGTATGCCGGATCAGCGGACACGGCATTCAGTCCCGCCGCGGACAGTTCTGGCCGTGTTACCTCACAGATGGGTGCGCTATTCTGTGCCAGGCGCAAAAGCTGAACCGTCCGCTCGATAAAGCTTCGCCGACGCGGCCATCGAGATGCCAGATCGCTACGCGTCGCGGACTGACGCTCGCGTTCGACGGCCGCTTCGAGGGTCTTCTGAAGTCGCACTGCGCGCCGAGCGACGGCCTGTGTGACAGCAGCGATGTACCGATTCGCATCACTATCCAGCGTGTCGTCCACCACAGGCACATCGAAAGGCGGTAGTGCTTCGACCGCGTTAGAGGTCTTTGTCTCCCCGACGAGGGCGGCAAGCAGCTGTGGGTTTCGAAGAGAGGTAATCGCAGTTTGTCGATCGCTCCGTCGTACATACTGCAACGGAACATTCTCTCGATTCGGCTTCAACGCGCGGATAGGTCGGCGAGCAATGACTGCAAGTGCACGGATGAATGCCAATCCGTACGCGCGGAGTCGCGCGTACTCCAGCCACGGGTCTACGATGTCATCCCGATGGCCAATTGGCGACTTCGGGGGTTCCGTACCCAGCACGAGGAGCGGATCAAACTGCCAAATGTCGTCGAGCATTCCTTGGAATATGTCACGGCCAAGTTTATCGGGGTGTGGAGCAACGTCGAGTACGTAGCAGGATACGACTTGGTCGTCCCTCACCAACTCCGCCCGGACTTGGCCGGCGTAAAAACCCGGTGCCCACAGCCAGTGGCCGTCGCCTTCGGCGATCAGCTCATCGTCGATGAAAAGTTGCCCACCGTCTACGGGCTTCTCGATGCGGTACTCGGTGCCTTCGCTGAAGCCTGTGGTGATATCGCTCGGTGTGATCCGCCATCGCGGGAGTAGATCCGCTTCACCGCTGACACTCACGGAAAGGGTGGGAGCTGGACTCACTGGCTACCGCCAGAACCGGGCGCTTCCCGTCGATTCCAGGTCGTCTTTCAGTTCCAATACCTTCCTTCGGGATTCCGTGAGACCGTGGTTGGCGAGGGTCTGGGCGCACTTATCCAACGCATCCCGAAACCGGGGAGCATCGTCGCCGCGTAACTTTGGAAGCATCTTGGCATAGACCACGCTGTCCAACATCTTGGCGGGATCACTGACTCGCCCGTCGATTGACGCGCGACTCATGTAATCGAGAACATCGTCGACAACACGCCAACCAAAATGCAGTCTCGCCGGTCTAAGGGCGGACATGAGGTCTTCGAGAACCGCGCGCGACACTCTCGTGCTCACTGCTTAGATCGCGCTGTCCCCAACGGGGGTACTTATTCAGATTGACATTCCAGAATTCGATGGTGAAGGCCCGATCGAGAACCTTGTCCGAAATGCCATGGGTCGTTTCGTCCATGTTTACCGTGCCGATGATCACGAGATTGCTGGGATATCGAACCTTCGACGGTACGCCATCGAGCCTCTCTCCCTCCCGGTGCAGGCTCAGGGGCGCCCCAGTTTCCATGGCCGAAAGAATTGGTGCTAGGTACTGCTCCGGATGTGACAGATTCATTTCGTCGAGCACGGCGCTGTAGGGACGAGTCGGATCCTCCGCCGCAGCCAGCAGGAACTCAAGAAACTCAGTGCGCATGTAAGATTCCGCTTGGAGCGGATTCACATACCCAAGCAGAGATGTCGGGTCGTACCACCCGGGTTGGACTGGGATCGTACACAGATGCTTGGCGTGGAGTTCGTCGCGTCCAACAATGGCTTTGCCGTAGGCCCTGGCGAGCAAGGTCTTTCCCGATCCCGAAAGACCGGTCAAGATCGCGAAATGTCTGAGCCTGTTGGCCCAGATCCCCGCATGGAGCCGCTCGATCAGTGACTCCGGGAAGTGGCCCTGTCGCGACACTTCTTTGAGGATTTCCGAGAACGCAGGCAACGCCACCGTGAAATCATCCGCGTCGGCGGGTTCCTCCTCTACCTCGGCGGAAACTTCGGGTGATATTTCGCGAACGAGAACTTCGGGCTCCCAGTCGATTCGACTGGCCCACTCACTGCCTGCGTCGGTGAGGGACAGGACGCGGTTGTCGTCACGCTCGAGCATGCCAAACGCCCGCAGTTCGTTTAGCATTACCGACGGTGCCCAGTTGCTCGTCCAACCAGGATTGACCTTCTGAATCCTCTCAACGACTTCGGACAACGCGGTGGGGCCCTGATGCCGCAGAATCACCAAGACATGGTCGACGCCAAGAATCCGCGTGATGAGCCAATCCATCAACTCCACTGGATCACCCGATTCCAGAAGGGCGTGTCCTCGATCCGTAAGGACGTACTGATCCTCTTTCCACTTCAGACAATTGAACTCACTGATCAACACATTGATCTGAGTGGCAATCGAGGAGTCCTTCAGCTTCGGACTGACGGTTCGGATGTGACTCTTCAGATCCTCTCTGCTGACACCGTCACGGCAAGATTCGAGGATGTTCAGGGCGGCCTGAAAACCACCAGTGACTCCTGTAAGCCCACGCCTGCGCCTGGCAGCGGATAACGGCACCAGGCTCTCTTCGCCGGGGACCTCACTGGTGGATTCGGTCTTCTCATCTTCAGTAGCTGCAACGTAGTCTTTGAACAACAACCACGGAAGCCGCATGCGCTTGACAATGGCATCGAGATCTTCTCTGTGCGAGCCGATCGCCTCACGCACTCTTGCCAGAATGCTGAGGTGGCAGCTCGGGCCGCCGCCCTTTCGGTGGCCGAACATCGCCATTTGAAGCCGTCGCAGCTTATGAACGTGCGAAAGGGTTGTAAAGTCGGTCGGGAAGAAACTGCCTAAGACCCGGTAGATCTTCAGACGGGGTGTGCGCTTTGTGTACTGCCCCATCCTTTCTTGCAACTCTTCGAACATCTCGTCAAGAGCAACCGCCCGGGCTTCGGCGGCTTGAGGCAGTGGTCTCAAGGACTGTTCAGCGAGCCACTTTCGAAAATCGGGATCCGAGATGGCCCCCTCGACGGGAATGGTTCCCATTCCGACGGCAGTGACTGGATTCTCCTCCCAAATCCGACGCTGAAATTCTTCGCTGGCGCGCGTCTTGGCGTCGGCGTCCCGAACGTAGGTAAGAAAGTCGTGAAGCCGTTGCCCACACCGCACGTAATTTTCGTTTTCTTCTGCGGCCTTTTGGGAGCCGACACAGGCACGCTTCAGATTCTCGATATTTTGCAGGTCCGTCATAATCGATTTTTCGGTTTTAGACTCAGGGCATGGAAATACGTATGGTTGCCGTCCTCCTTATCGAGTGCACTGCGTTTGTCGATTCCGTCGAAAAGGAGCTTCTGTGTCATGGCTTGAGACCAGCGCGTTTCTGGTGAGGCCGCCTGGAGCGCCGCAAGTTATACACGCTCCCACATGGGCCGTCTTCTCCCGTCTATTCCTGGGGGAGATCCCTCTGGACCCATGAGGAGCAAGGAGGGATGGCAAGGCCACGGTTGGGCGAATCGGGCGCAAACCGGCGACGCGATCCGCGTACACTCGTCATCGGCCCGCGCCGACTCCTCCTGGAATTCCGGGTCCTCGCAGAAGCGCTTCTTTCAGGTCCTTCCGTTTCGTCTTGGCGTCCCCGGTTTCATCGTACCAGAAATTCCGATCTCGCTGACCTACAGGGCACCCGAAGAACGCTTCAACGGCCCTGAAAACGTACATCTCCTGGGAATGATATGAATACGGCGGACCGCTCGCTGGCCATAAATTTCGGGAGGTGATTATGTACTTGACGCTATTGCGTCAAGTACATAATCACCAAAATCTTCATAGGGATAGGGAACCATACGGCCTCGCGGGATCGTCGGCTCCGCGCATTTAGCGGGCCCTGGAGTCAACAAACTACCAGCAGGCGTTGCAAGCGATTGCTTAAATCGTTGGTGGCTTGGGCTGCGGGACTGTCTGAACCGTAAGCGGTGTGATCCTGATCTTGAGCTTCGAAATCCTGATTGCATGGCCGGCCTCGCGCCTGTGTGGCAGGTATACTTGAAGGGGATGCAGTTCGAATGGAACCCCGAAAAGGATCAACAGAACCAAGTCAAGCACGGTGTCTCGTTCGCGGAAGCATCGACAGTTTTCGGAGATCAATTTGCATTGACCCATCGATGATCCAGAGCACTCAGTGGCGGAGAATCGATTTCTAACAACTGGGTATTCTAATCGTCAGCGGCTCATCATTGTCGCGCATACAGACCGCGACGACGGAATACGCCTTATCAATGCCCGAGATGTGACCGCGACAGAACGGAGCGTTTATGAAGAAGACCCGAGATAAGAAACCCGCCGGTGATGAAATGAGACCTGAATACAACCTCCAAGGCGGTGTCCGGGGTAAATACTACGAGCGCTACAAGCAGGGGAGCAACGTAGTGCTGCTTGAGCCTGACATGGCAAAATTATTCCAGGACTCGGCGACGGTCAATGAGACACTTCGTCGCTATCTCTCCGAACACGGAACGCCGCCCGAACGAAAAGGGACAGGCTAACACGACGCTGAAGCTGGCAGTCCGTGAGCAGACCTGGACCGACTGGACCGAAAGCGAACGAAGAAAGGATCGAACAAAGAGTAGGAACATCCCCACGACACGGACGCCCGCATTACGAAGATGGAGGACGGGCGGACGCATCTGGCGCACAAGGTCGAGCATGCCGCCGACATGAAGACCGGAGCCATCCTGGCGGTTACCGTGCAGGGCGCCGATCTGGATGGTGAGCGTCAGAAGGTCAAGGTGTTCTGCATGCGGAGCATGGGCAGTGGTGGCGCATTCCATCGGGCCTATCCACGCGCGACGCAACAGGCATTCCTGGAGGGCCATGAACTGGGATTCCGATATTTCGGAGGGGTTTTCGGGCGGCTGCGATATGACAACCTGACCAGTGCGGTGAAGAAGATTCTACGAGGATACCGGCGAGAAGAAACGGAACGGTTCATTGCGGTTCGCTCGCACTGGAAGTTTCGAGCCGAGTTCTGCACACTCGCCGAGGGCCACGAGAAAGGCGGTGTGGAGGGCGAAGCCGGCTACTTTCGGCACAATCACCTGGTGCCGGTGCCCCAGGCTCGGGATCTGGCGGATCTGAACCGGCAGCTTCTGGCGGGTTGCCGCGCCGATGAGGGGCGCAAGATCGGCGACCGGGCGCAGACGGTGGGTGAAGGGATGCAGATCGAACATGCCCTTCTGCTCGCGTTATCGGCCGAAGGTTTCCTTCTGGCCGAGGACAGCTTTCCACGAATCGACAGTAAAGGCTGTGTCCGGGTGCGCAACAACTTCTACTCCGCACCGATCAAGGCCGGAACCTCGGGCGGGCCAGCGTGTTGCCGGCGTAGGTGGAAGTCTGGCACGACGGCCGCTACGTGGTGCGGCATGAGCGCGGCTATGGAAGCGGCCAGCAGTTCTTCAATCTGGAACATTATCTGGAGGTGTTGGAGCGGAAGCCGGGTGCGCTGGCCGGGAGCAAGCCTCTGGAGCAATGGCGGCGACAGGGCCGATGGCCGACCCGCTATGACCAGTTCTGGCAAACATTGATCGCGCGTCACGGCAAACAGCATGGGACCCGCGAGATGGTGGAGTTGCTGTTACTGGGCCGGGAACACGGCTATCGCAAGTTGGATGCCGCATGCCGGCAAGCCCTGGACATGGGATGCTCCGATGCCGCGGTGGCGCGCTACCTGATGACGCAGGCCCGCCTGGGCCAGCCGACCCCACCGCGGCTTGAAGTGACCGCATTAGCCCGCATCACTAGTGTCCGGTTAGAAGTCGAATAGAATCAGCTGGTTAGGATCTTGGAGTTCATTGAATTGGGAATCAGGCGCGTGAAAGGCCTGCAAAATGGGCTGTTTCTCAAGAATCGTAATGCTGTGAATCTGTAGGATTTGGTAAAGACTCCTATCGATGCCGAGGCGCTTCCGGATGATGGCGACGAGAACATAAACCGAAATGGCGATCCAGATCTGGGTCTTCACCGCATTCTCGCTGGTGCCGTAGAAGGACTTGATTCGAAGGTGTTGTTTGATCCATTTAAAGAAAAGTTCCACCTGCCATCGCGACTTGTAGATCTGAGTGGTGGTGAGTGCAGGCAACGCGAAGTTGTTGGTCAGGAACTTCAACCGCTTGTTCGTCCCGGCATCGAAGTAGCTGATACGCCGCAACGGATCGGGATAGGTTTTGGCGGTTCGTTGTGAGGATGACCGTCTGGTCGGATCGCAATCCCGTGGTCGTGTCCACCCGACGGGAGTACCGCCGCCGCAGGACGACGTTCTTCTTGGCACGCACCACAAAGAAAGCGGAACAGAGGGAGAAGAGAAAGAGCCGTTCAAAATCGATATAGGCGCGGTCCATGACGTAGAAGGCCCCCGCTTCGGGTGCGATCTCATCGAGAACGTTGACGTCATGGACTTTCCCGTCTGTGACGTGGATAAACGCGGGAATGTTGCCGTGAAGATCCAGCAGTGTATGCATCTTGACCGCGGCTTTGTGCCGGCGAAACCGGGCCCATGGGAATAGTGAAAGACACAGGTCAATGGTGGTCGAGTCCAGGGCATATAGACCTTGATCCAACTCGACGCCGATGGGGTCTTCGGCATATAACGGCCGCACCATGCCGATCAGGACCTGTGCGAAGTCCGCATAGATCCGCCAGTCGTGCCGCTCGTTGGCGTCGGCCAGTGTCGTCCGCGCCACCTTGCTTCGGAATCCCATGTGGTAACGCTTTCTGCCGAGGGCGCGTAAGCAGGCTTCGATGTCGCGGAGGCTTTCACGATAGGTCAATTGGGCGAATGCCATCGCCAGGAACTGATCCCAGCAGGAAAACCCTTTCTGCTGGTAATCGCCCCGATAGCGGGCGACACACTTCTGAAACTCGTATCGGGGCGCGTCATCCATGACTTGTGAGAAGACGGTTTGGCCTGAGTTCATGCGCCATTGGTATCACCCCTCTCACCGTAATATTGCTAAAAGTGTGATCGGCAGGTTCAAATCGAAAAATCGCAGAATGCCATTCAACTCACTGTTCATCTATAAGTTGCCGGCGGCTGTCGCACCGTGTCCCGGACACTAGTGACCTGCATAATTCACGGACCGGACCAGAAAAGGCCGCCCTGTCTAGCATAAAGCGTTTTGGAAGAAACGTATAATAAGCCAAACGGAGGCGGCCCTTATGACAACAGAGTGTAACCAAGCCACGTTCGAATTTCACGGACTACTTCATCGGAAAGTGAAGGCGCGGATCGACGGGGGAAAGATCACCTCCGATGCTGGGGTTCTGCTATTGCGAGAGGTGGAAAAGCGGACGGATCTGATCGGCGGACTGACGGAGTGTTTCACCGATCACCGGGACCAGAGGTTGATCGAACACACGGTGAAGGAGTTGTTGGGGCAGCGCATCTACGGGCTCTGCCTGGGATATGAAGACCTGAACGATCACGATCAGCTTCGGGCCGATCCGATGCTGGCCATAGCCGTGGATAAAGCCGACCCGCTGGGGGAGAGCCGGCGGCAGGCTGGGGACAGGGGAAAGGCGCTGGCGGGCAAGTGTACGCTGAACCGGCTGGAACTCACCGGGGCCCAGGTCGATGGGCAGGAGAGGTACAAGAAGATTGTCATGGATGGGGACACGATCGACCGCTGGATGGTGGATGCGTTTCTAGCGGCCCACGACCCGGCACCGGAAGAGATTGTTGTGGACCTGGACGCCACCGATGATCCGATCTATGGTCAACAGGAAGGCCGGTTCTTTCACGGCTACTACCGCCACTATTGCTATCTACCCTTGTATATCTTCTGTGGCGAGCATCTGTTGTGCGCGCGGCTGCGCCGATCCAATATCGATGGCGCCGATGGGGCGGTTGATGAATTGAAACGTATCGTCGGCCAGATCCGTCAGAGTTGGCCGGGAGTGAGGATCATCATCCGGGCCGATTCGGGCTTTTGCCGGGATGAATTACTCCGTTGGTGTGAGGCCCATCAGCTCGATTACGTGATCGGGTTGGCCAAGAACGACCGTCTCAAGCGAGAGATTGCTGAAGCAATAATTCAGGCCGAAGCGGAGTTTCAGGCCACAGGAAAACCGGCGCGGGTGTTTAAGGATTTCCAGTACCGGACCATGAAGAGCTGGAGCTGCACGCGACGCGTCGTTGGCAAGGCCGAATTCCTGGACAAGGGCGCCAATCCCCGATTCGTGGTGACTTCACTGCGGAGGGAACGACTCCAGGCCCAAGCTCTCTATGAAGATTTCCACTGTGCACGCGGCGACATGGAGAACCGCATCAAGGAACAACAACGGGATCTGTTTGCCGACCGCACCAGCGCGGCGACGATGCGCGCCAATCAGCGCCGGCTGTATCTGTCCTCAGCCGCTTACATGCTCATGCATGCGCTGCGTCGTCTCGGGCTCAAGGGTACGGCTCTGGCCCACGCTCAGTGCCAGACCATCCGCCTGAAGCTTCTTAAGGTCGGTGCTCGAATCCGCCTGACGGTCCGCAACGTCTGGATCTCGATGTCGGAGGCCTATCCTTATGCCGAGATCTTTGCTCTCATCCTACGGAATCTGCAGGCGCTTCCCCTTCGCTGCTGACGACACACTTGATGCATCGCTGGAAAAACCACTTCTTCCGTCGGCTTGGGCTGCGGTCTGCCTGAACACGTCAAGTCATGCCGTTTCGGCCCCAAAATAGTCGTCCGCTTGGCTATCGAAACCCACGACTTCCTCCGCATAACCCCTCCCAGGCCCCAGAACTCGCCGGCAACCGATCCTTTTACTCGAAAACGGTCCTCATCCGAAAGTGGGTAGAGTCGAGATGTGGCGCGGTGATGTAGGTCGGACCTATCTGTTGCCGCCCCTTTCGTCTGGCGGTGCCTCACGAGTCCGGCTATGTTCCGGTTCCACATCCCGCTCATCGGTAGGGTCGAGAGCTGGCGCGCCGCCGGTAGGGTCCGGTGGCTCCTCCGGCGCTTTCGCACCGGGCCTCAGTCCGGCTCCCGTGGGCACGTTTCCAACTCCCGCCTCGTCAAACCCAGCATGCCGATTTCCGGCACTGGGCTTTCCTGTTGCCTTCGTCTCAAGGGTTATGCGGCCGTTCAAACCGGGAGCGCTTTCGGCAGATAGACGACCCGGTATTCGGAGAACAGCCCGAGCCGGTCATATAGCTTCTGCCTACTCCACCTCTTCCAGCCGAACCCCAGTCGCCCGCGCTGTCGCATCAGGTGTCGCCGTACCTTCTTCTCGACCCAGTCCTTCACGTGACTGAAACATCGGCTCGATTGTCCTATGCGAAAGTAGTTCGTCCATCCGCGCAGGATTGGGTTGATGAGAGCAATGACCCTTTCAACCGGTTGCGAGCAATGTCGTCGCATCACCCCCTTGAGCCGTCGCAGGAGTTTGGTGCGAGCCGCTATCTTCGGCACACAGGCAACCCCCCACTTGCCCCGCTGCGTCCAGGCGCGGCGGATGCTGAACCCAAGGAAGGTGAAGCTCTCGCCCTTTGCGAGATCGACGCGACGCGTCTTGTCACGATTGAGTTCCACGTCGAGTGTGGCCAGCTCCTCCAGAAGCCGCTTGTACACGGTCGTCTCAAGCCACCGCCACCGGCGGTAGCCGTCGATCAGGATCACCAGGTCATCGGCGAATCGAGCATACTCGATGTAGTGGTAGCATCCTTGTCGGGTGACGGCCTTCGCCCGCTCCAGCATCTTGTCCACCTCGTTGAGATAGAGATTGCTGAGCAGGGGTGAAATAACCCCACCCTGAGGAACGCCCCGCTTGCCTCCGCCTTGAGGATGAGCTTCAATAGCCGTAAAACTTCATCGTCGTCTACCCGAGTAGCTACTTTTCCAAGCAGGATGTCGTGTCGAACCGTATCGAAATACGACGCCAAGTCCACGTCTATCACCGTGGTCTTGTTCTTTACGATCGCCGTCGTCACCCGGTGCACCGCCCGATGGGCCGTGCGTTTTGGCCGGTACCCGTAAGAGCCCTCCTGAAAGTCAGCCTCGAAGACAGGTTCCAGTATCAGCTTCAGCGCCCCCTGCACCACACGGTCCCGGATGGTGGGTATCCCGAGGATGCGGACTTTGCCCCCATCCTTCGGTATCTCCACCTGCCGGTTTGCCGAGGGCCGATAGGTTCGGGAGTGCAGTTCGTCATGCATGTTATCCAGGAACGCCTCGAGGCCGGCCTCCTCGATGGCCGCGAACGTCACACCGTCAATGCCCGCGGCACCGCCGTTGCGTCGCGCCATCTCATAGGCCTCCCGGAGCGTCTCCGGCTTACATACATGAACGTACAGCCCCCAGAAGCGCCATTTCTGGTCAGCCTTCGCCTTGAGATATATTCTCCGTCGTAGGTCCTGCAACCCAATGGACGGCTTTGTCATCCCGTCCTTGCCTCCCTTGTTGTCGGAGAACTGTTCAACAGCAGGGCGCCTTTGCTCCGCGGGAGTTACACCGCCTCAACGCTACTACACGCCCCTCCGCCACCCTCTCGCCTTCGGCTCACTTCCCGGTGTTGCCGGTTATAGAGCCTACCTTTCTCCGGCGATTTCGCGCCGGGGCGAGGAGGGCTTCTCCAGTTGCTCAGCCTGTCCTTGTCATCGTGCTGTCGCTACCACCCCGCCGAAGTGGGTCAGCCGCGTCAATCAGGTTTCGACCGCCCATGCTGCCTTCGCCTTCCGGTTGCAGGCTCGGCCTTCGGAATACACTTTCGAGGCCACCTCCGCGTTCACTTCACGTTACGGCCCGATGACTCGCAATCTCCCCTAGGGAAACCCTGTCGATAGGCTTCAGGAATTTGGTTTCCCTCCTCCCTGCTATCCAAGCTACGGGGCTCCTGATTCTTGCCCCGGCGGGGCTGTCTCCCGCTGAACAGGCCAGCCTTGGCTGGACACACAACCGGACGTGCGGGTTTCCCGCATCCGGCTCTCGGACAAGGATTACGCGTTCGCCCACGGAAAGTTGCGCGTTCGGCGCTCCAAGCGGACCAGTCCCAACGTCTGATAGAGATACTCGTCGGGAAACTGCATCACACCCGGGCGGCTCCGTCCTTGATGTTTCCGGCGCAACCACTGACGCAGCCGATACCGCGTGTGTTGATCCACCGCGCGGTAGGCGGACTGGACCGGCCCCAGACAGAAGTAATTGGACCAACCCACCAGTTTCCGATTCAGGGCGGAAACCATCTCTGTGGAACTCCACAGGAGTCGATTTCGCCCAGTTTCTTGGCTGATGACCCGACAGAATCGGGAGATCCGTTTCTTCGAAGGGCGCGTGCCGATGTAGCTGCACCCCGTCTGTGTGGAATAGCAACGACCCAGCGTGTACCCCAGAAAGTCGAAGCTTTCTTCCGGGACACGGCAGATCTGAGTCTTGTCTTCGTTGATCCGAAGTTTTAGCTGCTCCATGATCCGGCGTACCTCTACAAGGGCCTCTCTCGATCCTCGTTTGCAGCACACCACGAAATCATCGGCGTAGTTGACGATGTGCGCGCCGTAGCGCACCACCAGACCCCGCTTCTTCCATCCCAGGATGAATCGCCGGATATACAGATTGGCGAGCAGGGGCGACAGGGGTGAACCCTGCGGCGTTCCCTGCCCTGTCTCTCTCCGCTTCTCCGACCCTCCCGCCTCGTCCTGATCCCGGACCGGCGCCTTCAAAAACCGTTTGATCAGCGCCAGCATCTCCCGGTCGCTGATCCGGCGTGCCACGCTTTGGACCAGTTCGCCGTGCGGTATCGAATCGAAATAGCCGCTCAGATCCGCGTCGATCACCTCGCGGTGTCCCTGTTGCAGCAGACTATGCACGGCTCGTACCGCATCCTGGGCGCTACGCTTCGGACGATACCCGTACTGCTCGGGCTCCAAATCGGCCTCGAAGATCGGTTCCACTACCAGTACGATCGCCATCTGGACCACTCGATCCCGTATCGTGGCGATGCCCAGTGGCCGCCGACCCCCGTCGGCCTTCTCGATCCAGACCCGTTGGATCGCATCCGGGCGATAGCCCTTGTGCCGTAAGTCTTGCGTCAGTTCACCCAGCCACCGGTCCCGTCCGTACTCTTCGATCTGGTCGAAGCTCTGCCCGTCCACACCTGCGGCCCCCTTGTTGGCCCTGCACCGCTGGTATGCGAACCTCAGAATGTCTTCCCTCCAGACCTTGTCGTACAACTGGTGGAATCGATAGCTCGGCTGCTCCTTCGCTTTGACGTAGAAGGCCCGCTGCAGCTTCCGAATCTTTTCTGGAGTTGCCAGGCTCATCACCAATCTCCCGATTCTCGCTCCGTTGTGCCTTCGCCTTGAACTCAGGCCCCTTCCCTCCTCCGGCATTACCCGGATTCGTCGGTTCTACGGGCCTGTCCGCCACCCCATCCGGCCCGGCCTGTCCCTCGCGGGCTTCCGGTTGAGCTTCCCTCACCAGTAGGGCTTCCCGTGTTGCGCTCGATCTCCTCTTTCATGCATGCCGTCGCCACTACCCCGGCGGTCTCCCCAGATGATTCGCTCGTCCCGTCTGGGGACCGTCGGCCTTCCCTGAATCTCAGCCAGGTCGGCTACCGCATTGCCCTTTTCGAGGCCTGCTCAGCGTTCACTCACGTTACGGCCTGCACGCTCGCCAAGTCGCCCATGGCGACCTTCTTCACCAGAGGCTTCGGTGATTTCGTTACCTCCATCACCGCTCCGATTGCTACCGGCTGGAGCGACAGCTGCCGGGTCGGTTTCGCACCCACTGAAGATCGGCGCCTTTTCACGGCGCACTGAAACATGCGGGCTAGGAGCCTGCGCCGTAGGACGATTTTCGACTCGGCGAATTTCGCGATATGGCGATTGATCGGTATCGGTGACCGGGGAATGGGCGTTTTGGACGACGAGGCGCCGATGGGTGCGCCACGGGTGCTTGAATCGACCCTCGTTCGGCCTGATTTGCGGGCGGTATCCCTGTCATCAGGCTGCCTGAAGCCCCTGCATCCGCTTGACGTTCAATGCCAGACACACCAAGTTCCACTCGCCCTGGACCTTGTTCAGGCCGCGCAGGCTGAATCGGCGGAAGCCGAGCACCTCCTTGATCCACCCGTTGGGCGCCTCCGACAGCCATTTGCGCTGGGCGTACTGCACCCGTCCCGCCTCCATCGACAGCTTCTCGGCCATGCGGGCCTTCGCCGGATGCCTGGCGGCGTCTACCGCGACCGCGCGCCGGCCCTCCCGGCCCAAGGCCACATAGCCGTCCACGCCGCGCGCCTCCAGCGCCTCCAGGTCGTCCTCGTTGCAGTAGCCCGCATCCGCCAGCACCGTCTCGGGCCGTTCCCCATGGGTGGCCTCCACCTCGTCCACCAACGGGACCAGCCGACCCTGGTCGCTGGCGTTCGACGACACCTCGGTGGCGACGATCAACTGCTTCTCTCCCTCCACCGCCACCTGCGCGTTGTAGCACTGCTGAAAACCCTCCGATGAGGTCTTCATGATCCGGCTTTCGGGATCGGTGAAGTTGTCCTGCGCCTTCTCGTCCGGCTCGCCGTATTCCCGCTTGTAGGGCCGCCCGCTCTTCCGGTTGCGCTTCGAACCGGGCTCGCGTCCCCGCGCCTCGTCGGCCTCCCGTTGCCTGGCCTCCAATCGCGCCCTGGCCGCCCGGATCGCCGCCAGCCGATCCTCCCGGCGGCGCAACTCCTCGGGTAACTCATCGCCGCGATGCGCCTCCCCGAAACGCGCGTCCTCCGCCGCATCGGTCTCCCGCGCGCGCGACAGCAACGCTTCGATCTCGCCCTCCAGGCGCCGCTCCTCCTCCTGCATCCGACCGTAACTCATCGCCTTGCGCTTGCTGGCATTGGCTCGAACCTTCGTCCCGTCGATCGACAACTTGCCGAAGTTCCCAACCCCGGTCTCGCGCGCCAGACCGACCACCTCCACAAACAGCGCCTTGAAATCCGACAAATGACGCCGGCGAAACTCGCAAATCGTCCGATGGCTCGGAAAATTCCCCGCCGCCAACACCCGAAATGCCACGTCCTCCTCCAGCTTCCGCGCCAGCCCTCGGGACGAAAACACCCCCGTCGCGTACCCGTAGATCAGCACCTTCGCCATCATCCGCGGCTCATACGGCGACTTGCGACGACCGTCCCCCTCGTAAGGCGCGTAAAACGCCGTCAAGTCCAATCCGTCCACCAGATCGCTCACATGGTGTGCCAAGTGCCCCTCCGGCAACCAATCCCGTATATCCGGCGCCAGCAGCAACCCCTGCTCCGGCTGGTACGGGCGAAACGTCGTCGGCATCGCATTCTCCTCCTAACTGCGACACTATTATCTCATTCACTTCCTACGGCGCAGGCTCCTAGTGGATTACTTGCAGATGGGGTTACGGTAGCATCGATGACCCGCCGACGACTTGAAGCGGGCCATTTGCGGAGGTTATTGAAGTGGAGGCAGCGGAATGGAATATTTCTCTATAACCAAGACAGATGCAGGAATCCAGATCGAGGGTTTTCCCGACGCGGCAAAGGTCATTCGGATAGATGGATCTCAAGCGAAGCGACTTGCAGCATTGTTTCTGCACGAAACCGATCTGGCGTTTGCCGCTGAATGTTTGGAGATGATAAATCAGGTGCCGGATGAACCGCCCGTTCTCAAACAAATGCTGTGGCGGGCTGCAATCTTTCACTACATAATAAAATGCTTCGGCAGATCGGATACCCCAGAGACTCGCTTAATGGCGAGACGAAGCCTCTTGTTGAAGCGAAGGATTATCAGTTCTTTGTACGGCAACGCGTTTCCTATCGCCAGTTTTCCCAGAGAAGACGGCCCACGAATTCATCAGTTTCCGCCGTTGCTCGAAAAGATCGGTGCGATTGTAGGCCGCTTCAGTCTTGTCCCTCAGCGTATGGGCTAATGCGGCCTCGCAAACCTCACGCGGGACATTGGTTCGTTCCGCCGCCCAATCGCGGAAACTGGACCGGAATCCATGCGGTGTGCAGTCCGAGCGGTTCATGCGTCGCAGGGCCATATGGAAAGCCATGTTGGACAACGGCTGCTTTGAGGATCGACTTGGAAAGACGTATTCACCCCCGTTTCTAATGTGTTTCGCGCTCTCCAAGATCTCGACGCATAGTGGCGACAGGGGCACACGATGTTCCCGGCCAGCCTTCATGCGGTCCGCCGGGATGGTCCACGTTTTGGCTTCGAGATCGATCTCACTCCAACGGGCCTTGAGAACTTCACTGGTACGGGTCGCGGTCAGAATCAAGAACTCGAACGCCAGCTTCACCGAAATCCCCGCGCCGCTCTCATGTAGAGAGCTAATGAACGCTGCCACCTGCGGGTACGGTAATGCGGCGTGATGCTGCTGAGCGGTCGGCTGCTTTGGGAGCACTCGCTTCAGACCATCGACCGGATTGTCCCCAGACCGGTACCCTGATGCCTTCGCCCAGTCGAGAACAGCACGAATCCGTTGGCGAATACGGCGTGCTGTCTCGGGCCTTTTGAGCCAGATCGGCTCGAGCGCCTGCAGCACATTGGCGGTGTCGACGTGATCTACCCTGCGGTTGCCGAAAATTGGGGCAACGTAGGTTTCGAGGCTACCGATCCACTGCCTCCGATGCTTCACGTTCCGGAAGGAGGGAGACAGGCTGGCGTGTACTTGGCGTGCCGCTTCATCGAACGTGGGAACAACCCGTTTCGCCTTCTGCCGTTCCGCCAGAGGATCACCGCCGTCTCGAGCGATCTTTCTCAGGCGTGCTGCCTCTTCACGTGCCGCCGCTAGTGGCACGACGGATCGCCCACCGAGCCCAATATCACAGCGTTTTCCACGCACAACTGTCCTGAGTAACCAACTCTTAGAGCCAGACGGCCTTACGACCAGATAAAGGCCGTTCCCGTCAGGGTATCGACCTGGCTGAGAGACCGAGCGAACTCGGGTGGCTGAGAGCGCCTTCTCTGGGTGCTTTCCTTTCTTCTTTCTTGGCATGCAACCCCACATTCAGACCCACATTATTTGTGGGTTTTGATAAGATTATACTGGATGACACTGGACAGGAGAGGGCTACAAAGACCCTGTAAATATGGGCTCAAATGAATTTACTTGGATCTTGATGGATAGCAAGTAGTCGGACACCCTCTCCGCTTCCTCCGTCTGTAACCAGCGGTTTAGCAACAGATACTCGATGGAACCTTCTTGGAACGTTCTCCGTATACCTGGAACGTAAACATCTGCAAGGAGACATTATGTTTTGTGCTGAATGCGGAAGCGAGCTGCCGGATGTCGCCTCTTTCTGCTCAGACTGCGGTAAGGCGACCGGACGGCCTGACGCTCGGGTCATCCAACGAGGACGAATAGCGGGACACCTGAACCTGTTGGGAATCTTTTGGCTCGGGATGGGAGCAATGCATCTGGTTCCTGCCGTTATCATGGTCTGGCTAGCCCTGACCGCACCGACCTTCCCGCCAAACCTGCCGGCCCCAGCCGTTGCAGTCTTTTCTGTCCTGGGAGGATTCTTCTCGGTGATCACTATCGTGAGCATCGTCACCGGCGCCAGTCTACTCACGCGCGAGCCTTGGGGAAGGATGTTAGCAATAGTGTTTGGCGGACTGAACCTAGCGAATATTCCTTTCGGCACTGCTCTCGGCATCTACACTCTCTGGGTGATGGTTCCGGAGGAGTCTGAAAGGGAATTTGAACAGATGGCTTCGGCCGGAACCCGAGCAGCCACTTCGTAAGTTCAGCTGTCTTGTAGCCTCCGATTTCGTTTCGAATTGCCTGTCCGCTTTTCCTTCCTTACTGCCAAACCCAGGAATATAATTCCCTTGGGTGCGCGAGTAATCTCTCCATCAAAGGCAAGCGCTCCCGTGCCTGGCTGACCCTCTCGAAGATGGCCTTTCGGTTGGTTGGCCGGGCCCATTCTGTTTGCGACTCGGACGACGCCCTCGGGAGGAGACGTGGAGACCCGCGAAGTCAGAAGGCCCATCTTTTGATCAGCGACAATCAAAACTCCCGGCCGTATTGCCTCATTTAAAAATGTTACCGAACTGAGGGTTGTTGCCTCATCGAAAATGTTACCGAACGACCGGTCAAACGGGAGAGTTCTTCCCGCCGTCGAGGCTGTGGGAAAGTGGGAAACTCTTCGAGTTTCCCAAGGTCGCGGGGCGACCGCCTTTTCCACAGCCCCCGTCGCCCGCAGATGCTGAAGCCGGGCGGACCCGATCCAGTTCGAGCCACTCGCCATCGAAAGTCTCCAGAATCTGACGCCGCCATTCGCGCACGCGCCGCTGCAGGGTCCGTAACTGACCGTTGGGGTAACGTCCCGGGCGCCGCTGCTGAAGCTCAAGCAACAGCGACTTTGATGTTCGCCCGGGATCGGATTCAAGCCATGACCGCATCTCCTCCCAGACGCCGTCGAACGGGTCCGGGCGAGTACGCCAGATGTGGGGCACAGGTTGTTTCCGTGTTTTGCGATACCGACGCGTGATTCGTTGCTCGAAGCCGGGATCGGGGAGTTCCGCCTCAATCGGGGCTCGGTCTGCATCTGCGTCGCAGTTCGGGGACACAAGGGCGGCGCGCACGATGTCGTCCGTTAGCGTGGGAGAGGCCAGTTCCTTCGCATGTCTCCAGAATGCATCCTGGAGTTTCTCAAGCTGTCGTAGGAGATCGACCGGATCCGAACGTTCATAAATCGCAGCAAGGCGAACGCGAACCTCCGGGTCGAGCGCATCCGAATTCGAGAGCCGTTGATAGGGTGTTTGCGCGATATCGTAGCGTTTCGTCACCCGGGATCCATCGCGAGTCTTCGTCGTGAGCTTCATGGACGGCTGGAAGAAGTTCACGTAGAGCCGGACCACTCGGTAGAGCTCGGCAAGCTGCCTGTATGCCAGTGAGCCTTCGTAGCGGTCGTAGCCGACCAATTGGCGGACGATCGAGCCGTTCTTCTGTTCGACGAAGCACTGGTCGTTCTTCCGGCGCGCCCGGCCTCGGGTGAATTGAATCGTTTCACGCTCGCAGTAGGCGAGGAGTCCGTAGTTCATGAACTCGGAACCGTTATCCGTGTCCAGGCCGACAAGCTGAAACGGAAGGATCTGCCGTGCCGTCGTGAGCGCCTGCAGAATGTCCGCCTCCGTACGCCGTAGCAACGCCAGACATTCGGTCCAGCCGGTCGCCACGTCGGTCAGTACCAGGGTGTGGAGGAAAGGGCCTTCCGAGTTCCCGCCGCAGTGTGCAACCAAGTCCGCTTCCATGAATCCCGGCCGCGTGTCCGCCCAGTCGGCGAATGTGCGAATCGGAACGCGGTGTTTGAGTAACTGTCCGGACTTGGTGGTGGTCTTGCCGTGCGGTCGATGATCGAATCGGAATTGACGGAAGATCCGATCAGCCGTGGCGGCGCTCAGCTCAAGCAGATCCGCCCGCGTTTTATCAGACAATGACAGATGCCCGTGACGCTCCATGGTCGGGATCAGCTCCGGCAGAAACGGAACGAGCCGTTTGCCACAGACATCATTGACTGTGCGCCAGGCCGCGATCAGGGCGGCCTGCACCGCGGGGCCGTATCGACGGACCCGGCCGCGCGGTTGCCGTCGGGGCCGTTCGCCCCTCAGAATGTCGTTCAGAAGCCGTGTCGCGTGCTTCCGATGGAACCCGGTCGATTCAAGGAACTCATCCAGGATTCGCTTCTTCTCCGGTCGCGCCGCATTCTTGTAGCGAACCGCCGTTCGTAGAGCTAATTCTCGCCTTGCCGCAACAGTCATGTGTGTCCTCACTTCCCACCTCCGTTCTCATAGAGTTGGGTAACATTTCTAATGAGGCAACAACCCTCAGTTCGGTAACATTTTCAATGAGTCAATGCGCGTTGGACATCTTTCGCACCGGCGAATCCTGCACACAGCCCGGCATCTACACATCGAGCGATTGCGGTCACGAAATCACCGTTCTTCAGGGAGAGCCGTTCCCCGAGTGTCCGATTCATACCAAGCCGGTCGACTGGACATTCGTAAAAGCCAAAGCAGCCTCCTGTACGTTTTTAGTCGCCTGCCTTCGCCGACCGGCGCATTGTCAGGACACGGATACAGGACTCTTCACAAGTCTCACCAGTCGGCATAGCCAGTCTCATCCAAGTTCGTAGGACGGCTTCGTAGGAATCCGATTACGACAGATGAACGTCTCCTGCTCGCGTCGAGAGACACTGTCGGGAGAAAGAAAAAAGGCCCCGCTTACACGGGGCCCGGAGTGTGGGGAACGCTCAAATTAATGAGATAACTTGAATTCTGCGGTATCGCCGGAATGCTGTCAATATATTTGTTATAGTTTTTATAGTTTTACTCCCTACCATCCTTTCAGCCACGAATAGTCCTCACTGTCCCCAACAGCATTAACCCATAAAATATTTCCACCAGCGTCCTTTCGTGAGCCGAATTGCCCCGCATCTGACCTCTGAAGCGTCGTATAATCCCCTCGGCTTGCCAGCCTTCTGTCGAAAAATCCGTCGGGATCTTTTCAACTGTAGGTGCGGTCTGTGACCGCACGTTTTTGGAGGTTCGGCACGCTTCGTGCGCTCATAGAGCGCACCTACAGAAGACCCGTTATTGAACCTTAAAGAGAGCAAATTCGAGTCATGGCTACTTCGATCGCGTTCCTGAAAGAAAAGGCGCGCCGCATGCGCGTCTCGTCGATAAAAGCGACTACTGAAGCCGGTTCCGGGCACCCCTCCTCGTGCCTGTCGGCGGCCGACCTGGCGTCGGTTACGTTTTTTGAGGAGATGCACTACGACCCGGCCGACCCAGGGAATCGGGCCAACGATCGATTTGTACTCTCCAAGGGTCATGCCGCTCCCCTGCTATGGGCCGCCTATGCGGAGGCCGGCATCATTGATCCGGACGCGCCCATGATGCTAAGAAAATTCGATAGCGATCTGGAGGGTCATCCCACGCCCCGAATGCCCTGGATCGACATCGCGACCGGATCACTGGGTCAAGGTCTGTCCGCGGCCCTCGGGATCGCCCTGGCTTCTCGTCTCGACGGCGCCGGATACGACACCTTCACTCTGCTGGGGGACGGCGAATGCGCTGAAGGTTCAGTATGGGAGGCGGCGGCACTAGCAGGTCATTACAATGTGGACAATCTGTTCGCCATTGTCGACGTCAATGGTCAGGGCCAGAGCCAGCGGACCATGTATGGATTCGATGCGGATCGCTTTGCCGATATCTTCAGGGCCTTTGGTTGGTATGCCGTCTCGATCGACGGCCATGATTATGACCAGATTGTGGATGCCTTCGGCAAGTGCCGGAACGAAGGTGCGGGCAAGCCCCGGGCGATCGTCGCGAAAACTCTCAAAGGTAAGGGTGTCTCACTGCTTGAAGACAAAGACAACTGGCACGGCAAGCCGGTTCCCAAGGACAAGCTCGCCGCAGTGCTCGAAGAATTGTCCCAACCTTTTGCCGAGGACGGATTCTCCGCCTCGCCACGGAAATCTCCTGCTTCGTCCGCGGGACCCGCCTCCCACAGCGTAAAGGTTTCCAGAGAACTCGGAAGCCGGACGGCAACACGAGAGGCATACGGCGACGCTCTGGTGAAATTGGCCGATCAGGATCCGCGCGTGGTGGCCCTTGATGGAGACACCAAGAACTCGACGTTCTCCGGCAAACTTATCGACAAACATGCCGATCACTTCTTTGAAATGTTCATCGCGGAACAAAACATGGTGGGTGTAGCCGCCGGCATGTCCTCCTGTGGCAAGATCCCGTTCGTATCCACTTTTGCCGCCTTCCTGACACGCGCCTTTGATCAGATCCGCATGGCCCGGATTTCTCAGGCCAATATCTGCTTCGTGGGATCCCACTGCGGAATCTCGATCGGACAGGACGGGCCCTCGCAGATGGGTCTGGAAGACATCGCGATGTTTCGTGCAATCCCGAATTCTGTCGTGCTGTACCCGAGCGACGCTGTCTCGACCGAACACCTCGTAACAGTGATGGCTGACCACACAGGCATTTCCTACCTCCGCACGACCCGGCCCAAGACTTCCGTGCTCTACCCGTCAGACGAAGACTTCCGGATCGGCGGTTCCAAGGTCCTTCGTAGTTCCGCGAGCGACAGAGCAACGATCGTAGGGGCCGGCGTGACGCTCCACGAAGCTCTCAAGGTCCACGAGACCCTCGGGTCCGAGGGCGTGAACATCCGCGTCATCGACGCATACTCCGTCAAACCGATCGACGCTGCGACGCTCACGAAGGCTGCAAAGGAAACCGGACAGATCGTGGTTGTCGAAGACCACTACTGGGACGGAGGGATAGGCGACGCGGTTCTCGATGCTGTAGGCGACCAGGCCAGGGTCCACAAAATCGCTGTCATGGGAGTGCCGCGGTCAGGCAGCCCGGACGAACTGCTCGAAGCCTTCGGTCTCGGAGCAGAGAAGATATCGGAACGCGTGAGAGAGATCGTCAGTTAAGAGTCAAGGAATTACTAACTTCTGCTGTAATTATTAACTCATAACTTTCAGCTATCTTTCTTCCAGTCCGCCTTCACGACTGCCCGCATGCCGCCCCGGGCATTGAATTCTCCAACTACCTCGATCTCGATCGGGGAGCACGCCTCGACCAAGTCTCTCAACACGCGGTTGACGACGTTCTCATAGAAAATTCCAAGATTCCGATAGGCAAGGAAGTAGTTCTTGAGGGACTTCAACTCGAGGCAGAGGGCGTCGGGTCGATAGCGGACGTGGAGCACCCCAAAATCGGGAAGGCTGGTCTTAGGGCAGATCGAAGTGAATTCGGGTATCGAAATGTCGATCTCGTAGCCGGGATACTGATTGGCCCAGCACTCGATTGCCGGCAACGGGGAGTCGATGCCAGATTGGGCGTGTGCTTCTGTGTATTCGGGCACGCCACGACTATAGCACAGGGCACAACCAGCAATTTATCAAGGAGTTGGCGAGGTCCCAGGGGCAGCTTGCAGGTTCAACAAAGCGGCCTGCAACGAGAAAGGGCTCACAACGCGTCCTACGTTGTGAGGCCTTTTCCTCTAGTCTCCTTCACCGTCTACATCTGGCTCTGATTACGAAATCCGTTTCGTTCGGGGTCCGTCCCGTCTCAATCCTCCTGATAACCCGATGCAGCGACTACCGTCCCTGGCTGGAGTAGCCTTGTACTCACTAGAAGAAAATTGTCTCGAACACGAGACATAAGCATTGTTGTCGGGTGACGCAGGGATTTCAAGTGCTTTCTACACTTCTTCGTATTTTTTTCTACGTTTCTCGCTCACTCCCATCGCCGAAGCCCCTAGGGGCGGAGCTCTAGACCTTCGATCTAAGGTATTCCGAGTCCGACATCGGAACCGGACCGGAACCGGACCCGATGTAGCTGAACCACACCAGAGCCCCCGTGACAGTTGCCACCCGGCGTATTAGTATGGGGCCATGACCAAGAATCCAAACCCATCGTCGAAGAGAACCGCCAGAGGGTCGAAAACAAAACCGATAGCCGTTCTGGTGCTTGGCGTGTTCGCGGCCGTCGCTATAGCCGCGTTCCTTTCTCAGGGTGCAGCGGAGGAAACCCCAGGCGCCGGGGTAAACCTGCAGACTTCAGATGAGGCTCAAACAAACAGCCTTCGCGTTAAAGGTCCTGAAGACGCAGTTGTCACGCTGGTAGAGTTTGGTGATTTCCAGTGCCCGACGTGTGGTGTATTTCATCCTGTAGTCAACGAACTGCTGGCCCGGTTCCCGGACCAGCTGCAACTCGAGTTTCATCACTTCCCCCTGATCGCGATCCACCCCAACGCCCTGCCTGCCGCCATCGCAGCAGAATCTGCTGCAGAACAGGATGCTTTCTGGGAAATGTACGACCTGCTGTTTGAACTTCAAACTCAATGGTCGAACCATCCCAGTCCCGAACAGCAGTTCATCACCTACGCGGAGCGCTTGGGGTTAGACCGTGGGCGGTTCGAAGCTGCGTATCAGTCCGGGGGTCCCCAAGCACGCGTCCTGGCCGACCTGGAACGCGCCCAGCAGATGCAGTTACCGGGCACACCAACGTTCTTTGTCAACGACCAGATGCTTCCGCTGCCACGAACGTTCGGAGAATTTGAAAACGCGATCGCTTCGGCTATCCCAGACACAGAATGAACTTCAGTGGCGGAGGGGTTCTCGCTCTTTCATTTGCAGGGATGGTCGATACGCTCTACCTTTCCCTGTCCCGCGATTCGGGACCAATTCCCTGCTACGTCACCGAGGGTTGCGGAGACGTACTCAACAGTGCCTATTCGGAACTGGGGGGGATTCCGCTCTCGTGGTTCGGACTGGCATTTTACTTCGCGGTCTTCACGGCAGCGGTTTTTGAGGTCTTCGGAGGAAGCGATGCGCTCCGCCTGATTTTCTGGCCCGCAGCCGCGGCCTTCACGGTTTCAGTGGGCCTGACAGGAATCCAGGTGTTTGTGCTGGAAGCCTATTGCGGGTACTGCCTCACTTCAGCCGGACTATCCACTGCGATCTTTTTTGTCGTTTTGAGCATCCGGAGGTCTACTCGAAGTCGGGAAGGGGGTTAGTGTCCTCTTTTTGGTCCCGAGAACAAACCGAGAGCGGTTGTACCGATGGGATCCTCAGCCCTGTTACGCTGACGCCTCGGCTCGCCTCGCACGGAAGACAGTGCGGGGCCTCTTTGCACTTGCCGCTGACGTTCCCCCACCCAAAACAACGAAAAAACTTAAGTTTCACTGCCAAGTTTCGGTAGAATGTATCGTAGCAGCCGTTACAGAGTCCGTTACAGGCAAGCTGATAGGATGCCAACATATTCCAGAGGAGAGGCAAACCTATGTCGCGCAAGCAATTAAAGTTTATCTTGGGACCGAGTATCATCGTTCTGGCCTTGACGTGGATTGGCTATTCTGCTCTGCAGCAGACCGGAGCATACTTTCAGACGGTGTCCGAACTCTATGCCATGGCGGACACCCTCGACGCAGATCGACTAAAGGTTGCCGGCGAGGTTGTCCCGGGAACCATCGAGATCAGCGGCGATAAGGTCGAATTCGTCATCAGTGAAGGCGACCAGTTCCTGACCGTGCATTACGTTGGCACCGACCCCGTTCCCGACACATTCAGAGACTACGCGGAAGCAGTCGTTGATGGGGAATACAACGGAGATGGTCTCTTCACGGCTACCAAGTTGCAGGCCAAGTGCGCGTCCAAGTACGAACGCGAGCTTGAGGCCGGCATTGTCCTTCCGGAAACCACACAGTTAGACCCCCCTGCTCCCATCGTTGGAAGCGGACTCTAGGGGAACGGATTCATGGCTCAACTAGGGCAGTTTGCCCTCGCGCTCGCCTTCACGGTCGCAGTGTACGCGATTGCCGCGTCGTTGTACGGCATACGCATTAAGAACGACCGCATCATCGCCAGTGGCCGGAACGCGGGCATCGGCGTATTCGTCTCTCTTTCCGTCGCGATCTTATCCCTTGGTTACCTGTTTCTCATAAACGATTTCTCCATCGCTTACATCCAGGGCAACTCAAATCGAGACCTCCCTCTCTTCTATAAGATTTCAGCGATATGGGGCGGACAGGAGGGATCGCTCCTGCTCTGGGGCTGGTTGCTCAGCCTCTATTCGGCAATAGTCTTCGTCCAGAACCGAAAGCGGCACACCGCCATGATGCCGTACGTAGTCGCCGTAATGATGGGAGGGGCACTTTTCTTCACATCGCTGAACTTGTTTGTCGCAAACCCGTTCAATGAGTTTGTCACCGTGGCGGGTGACGGAACCATGCGGGCGTTTACGGCCGCGGATGGCCGGGGACTCAATCCCCTGCTTCAGTATTTCATGATGGTCATCCACCCACCCATGTTGTACCTGGGGTTCGTTGGATTTTCCGTCCCGTTCGCATTCGCTATGGCTGCCATGGCGAGTCGGCAGATGGGAGACACCTGGATCCGGACGACACGTCGATGGACGATGGTTTCATGGTTCTTCCTGGGTACGGGAATCGTGTTGGGAGGAGCCTGGGCTTACGTGGAACTGGGCTGGGGCGGTTACTGGGCTTGGGACCCGGTAGAGAACTCCTCTTTGATGCCCTGGCTTCTGGGAACGGCGTTTCTTCACTCGGTGATGATCCAGGAAAAGAAAGGCATGATGAAGGTGTGGAACATCGTCCTGGTGATCCTGACCTACACCGCAGCTATATTCGGCACCTTCCTCACACGCAGCGGCGTCGTTTCTTCGGTACACGCCTTCGCCGAGTCTCCGATCGGCGGTTACTTTCTGGCGTACATTATTCTCGCCGTGTCGGGCTCCATGTACCTCCTGTTCGACCGCTTGAGCTACCTGAAGACAGAGAACACGATGGAGTCGTTCGCCTCGCGCGAAAGCAGCTTCATGCTGAACAACCTTCTCTTCGTTGCCGCCTGCTTCGCAGTTCTGTTCGGGACGATGCTTCCCGTGCTTTCAGAGTGGATCCAGGGCGTGAAGGTCACCGTTGCCGCACCCTGGTTCAACACGATCATGATCCCCATCGGACTGGGACTCCTGTTCCTGAGCGGTATCGGCCCGCTGCTGGCCTGGAGACGCTCTTCGCCGAGTAGCCTCAAGCGGGCGTTCCTGTACCCGGTAATCGTTGCCCTGGCGGGCGGCATCGCCCTCGCCGCTTCTGGCGTCGACAGCGCGTACGCACTGATATCGCTCACGCTGGCGATTTTTGTGTCGATGACGATCTTCCAGGAGTTTTTCAAAGGAGCCCGGGCACGCCAGTCGAGCACGGGGGAAGGCCCGATCGAAGCCCTGGTCAACCTGACCCTTCGAAATACGCGCCGCTATGGAGGCTACGTCGTCCACTTCGGCATCATTCTCATGTTCGTCGGCTTCACGGGACAGGTCTTCAATGTTGAGATTCAGGAAGAAGTCGACGTCGGAGACACGATCACGCTCGGCCCCTACACTCTTCGACCCGAGAACTTCGAATCGGAACGGACAGAAAACTACGACCTCACCCGGGCCCATGTCAGCCTTTTCAAGAACGGGGTCCAGGTCGCCACTATGTTCCCTGAGATCCGCTCCTACCGGGCGATCGATCAAACTACCCATGAGGTCTCTATACGCGCCACTCTGCAGGATGACCTGTATCTGGTCTTCGCAGGTGTCTCCCAGGCAAATCTCGCCATCATGCAGGTGTATCGCAACCCGCTGGTGACCTGGGTGTGGATTGGCGGGTTTGTCGTAGGACTGGGGACATTGATTGCCTTGCTTCCCAACAAGGGGCCGGGAACGTCCAAGCGAGAAAAGACCTCACGTGAGAAAGAAAGTGATGAAACCCGTGAAACTGAAAAAGTACACGCTTAGCCTCCCGCTTTTCCTGGTGCTGCTGACAGCGGCGGGATGTGCGCGGCTGGAAGCCGACACCGTCGAGCCCGAAGTAGTTTACGGCGAGCTGATGTGCAACTGCAGTTGCAATCAGGGTCTAGGCGTGTGCAGCATGGTTGCCTGCCCGAATGGAATCCCGATGCGCGCAGAAGTCGACGGCATGATCGAGGACGGCCTGGACCAGGAATCGATCCTGGGACGTTTTGCTGAGAAGTATGGCCTGATTATCCTCGCAGCCCCACCGACGGCGGGCGCATTCAACATCGCCTCGTGGCTAATGCCGTTCGCTGCCCTGGCCTTTGGCCTCGGACTTGTAGCGTATTACGCGAGACGTTTCCGAAGTCGCTTTACCAAGACAGTACCGGTGTTTGGAGAAGATGGAGCAAAGGAATTCCAGCAGCGGCTCGAAGACGAACTCGCCGATTTCATACCGGAAGACTAGCCGGTTTCCATGATCTATTTATTCTCCGGACTCCTGACGGGCGGCGTTCTCACCGCCATCTGCTGGCCGCTCTTCGCCCGGGACGACTCGATCGAATCCTCGATACTCGAAGAAACTGAGTGGGACCTGCTCCAACGTAAAAAGGACGTGATACTCGGCAACATTCAGGATCTCGATTTCGAGTACAAGTGCGGCAAGCTTTCCGAGGAAGACTATCAGAAGATTCGAGAAGAGATGGCCGCCGAAGCGGCGGCAGTCATGAGCCACATAGATCGGATCGAGTCATCTCAGGATCTCGACGCCCTGATCCGCCGGGAAGTGGGCTCAAGGAAAGAGCGTGTGGCCAATTCCCGTGTCTGCTCAGGCTGCGGTCATCCGAATCCGCCTAAGAACAAGTTCTGCGCCGACTGCGGCAGGAATCTGGACTAACGACCATCGATGTGGAGTCTCGTTACGTTCGCCCTCGTCCTCGCACTCGCCATACCGGCCCGGGCTCAGGCTCCGATTCAGGTTCCCAACCCGATGGCTGCTCACACGCTTTTCATTATATTGATCACCGCAGCTTTCCTGGTCTGGGCTGCGAGTTACTCCGCTCAGATAATGAAGGAACGCACCCATAAAAAGGACCGTCGGGATCTCGTCAGGCACCGCGAAACTATCCTCGACAAGATCACGGAACTCGAAACGGCACGGGAATCGGGTACCATCAGTAAGGATCGTCACAAAAGGCGCATGAAAGAACTGCGGGGAGAGTTGTCACGCGTGATCGGAAAAATTCAGTCCTCGCCTCGGGAGAAGAAGCACGCGTAGAAGCTTGATTCCCAGAATCAAGCTCGCCATCAGCCACTCCTCACAATTGCTAATGACTGACACCCTCGCCGTCGAGGCCAAAGGAATACAGAAGACCTACGGCCACTTCCCCGCCCTCCGCAAGGTTGATCTCGAAGTGCCCCAGGGCGTGTCCGTGACTTTGTTTGGCAGAAACGGCGCCGGCAAGACCACATTTCTGAAAATTGCCGCAACGCTGGCGAAGCCGAGCAATGGAACGCTTTCCATCTGCGGGGCCGACATTGGAGAAGAACCCGAGGAGGCACGCCGTTCGATCGGACTTCTCTCACACAACACCTACGTTTACCGGGATCTGACCCCGAGAGAAAACCTGGCTTTTTTTTCTAAACTCTACGGACTCGACCAGACACAGGACGAGATCGATGGATTGATCGAAAGAGTCGGTCTCGGCAGGAGACGGAACGACCCTGTACGCACGTTTTCCCGCGGCCTTCTGCAGCGCGCCGGCATTGCCCGGGTCATGTTGCACAATCCCCGCGTGCTTCTCCTCGACGAACCCTACACGGGGCTCGACGCCAATGCGGTCGAAATCCTGAACCGGATGCTGGATGAAGCGGTCGGCGAAGGACGAACCGTACTTCTGACAACGCATGACCTCGAACTGGGTCTGCGCGGTGCGAACCACGTCCACATCATCGACCGGGGCACGATCGTGCATTCGGGAGAGGCCGCCGACCCCGGTGTCCGAGAAGCCTACGAGCGGTACGTTCGACGGAAGGATCGGCAGTGAACGCGCTCATCGCCTTAATCCGCAAAGACATCGTACTGGAATTGCGCCGGAAGGAAACCGTCGTCTCCATGATGATGTTCGGGCTCCTGGTCATGGTGATCTTCAATTTCGCTTTTGAGCCAGCCGGGACCGAACGTGTCCTCATCGCTCCGGGTGTGCTCTGGGTTGCACTGACGTTTGCTGGAATACTCGGCCTCAACCGCTCGCTCGCGATCGACCTGGACAACGATTCCCTCCAGGGATTGCTGCTGGCCCCGGTAGACCGGGGAACGCTGTACACAGGAAAGGTCGTCAGCAATTTCCTGTTCATGTTGCTCTCCGACGTCGTGATCTTCGTATTCTTCGTAATCTTCTATGATCTCCCGGTGGATGCCCGCCTGCTGTGGGTCATTCTGATCATGATTTTCGGTACGGCTGGGTTTGCCGCGGTCGGCACGATCCTTTCGATGATCTCTTCGCACACCCGCATGAGCGAAGTCATGCTTCCCGTTCTCCAGCTCCCCCTGACGCTCCCGCTCGTCCTGGCCGCCGTCGCTGCTACCGGCGCCGCGCTCGGAGACGAAGACGGAGGGTATTCCTCGTGGGTGAACTTGGTGATCGGTTTTGATATCATCTTTTTCGTAATTTCGTACCTTGTGTTCGAATACGTGGTAGAGGAATGAGAGGAGATAGCCACTATGGCTGACCGCAAGCTGGGAATCGTGACGCTCGTCGGAATGCTGGCCACGTTCTATGGCGCGTTCATATACGCGCCCACCGAAGCGAGCATGGGGACGGTTCAACGCATTTTCTACATCCATATGCCCGCAGGGGTCATTTCCTACTTTGCGTTCATGGTCGTGGGCTTCTCGAGCATCATGTTCCTCTACAGCAAAAAGCTGAAGTGGGACCGCCTGGCCCACTGCTCTGCTGAGATCGGCGTCTTGTTTATCGCAACGAACATCTCGATGGGGATGCTCTGGGCGAAGCCGGTGTGGGGCATCTGGTGGACCTGGGACGCCCGGTTGACGTTGCAGTTAATACTGGCGCTTATCTTTGTGTCGTACCTGATGCTGGGTGCATATGTGTCCGATCCGATGAAGCGAGCGTCCCTGCAGGCAGCGTTCGGCATCCTCGGAGCCGCCGACGTGCCAATCAATTACATGGCAATCCGATGGTGGCGGACACAACATCCGTCTCCCGTCCTTGCCGGCGGTGAAGGCTCCGGACTCGATCCCGACATGCAACTGGTTCTCTTCGGAGCGATTCTGTCCCTTTTGCTGCTTTACACCTACCTACTTCGCAGACGCCTCGATGTTGAACGAAGCAGCCAGCAAGTCGAATACTTCGAACAGGTGGTACTCTCCCGATGACGTGGCTCGTCGCTGCTTACTCGGCTTTCTTCGTGATCTTCTTCGCGTACACGGTCCGCATGTCGCTCAAGCAGAAAGACCTCGACCGGCGTATTGACGAACTGCGGAATCGCCTCGAAGATACCGACGAGAATCCCCAGCCTTGAGAGCGCAAGGCGCGGTATCTCAGACGCCCTCCGTCCGATAGCTGACCTTACTCGCCAATCGTCACTTACCGACACGGTGAGCGAAGGATCCGGCATGTCGGAAACGTCTGCTCAGCACAAAGCGTAGATCTATTGGCGAAACCGAATCTGGGAAGCCATAGTACGGAGCTTGCCCGGTTAGTTTGCAAAGTCCGAAGCGGGTTTCGAAAGCCGGAAAACGAAATTTGAAATCGGAAACTCAGATTTTGAAGGTCGAAAGGACAATGCGTCGCCGGCGACTGGAATGCGAACAGTGGATCAGGATGATTCTCAACGTCCAACAATGTCTGCCGGCTCAACCGGTCCGGTCGATGCAACAACATGCATTAAATGTCTCTGCCGGAGTTGCGAACTGGCCTCCGGAGATAATCGTACGCTGGAAAGGCTCAGCCAGAGGCAGATGGATGTATACTCACGAGCCGGAAGGGAAAAAACTAAATCCGGCTGAAAGGAAAGCACCATGACACTGCGCATGCCCATGATGCGTACGGTCCTGCTGGCGCTGCTGCTGGGAATCGCCGTCAGCGGCGAGTGGTCTGCGATGAAGGCGCAGAGCGCCTTCTCGCTCACACCGGTCGGCCCCGACCTCTACTTCTACTACACGGGTGGAGCTTCCAACTCCACCGTGCTGATCACCGAGGAAGGGGTACTCATCGTCGACTCCCAGGGAAATCGGCGCGCCGCCGAAGCGCTGCTGGCGGAGATCCGCAAGAAAACGGCCGACCCTATCAAATGGGTCGTCAACGGGCAAGACCACGGGGACCACTATCTCGGCAACGCCGTCTTTAAGCGCGAAGGCGCCGCCATCGAGTTATAACCGAATCTGGTGTTTAAGGGATTGAGGAAGAGCGGCGTATCTGGTTGATTTGTTGTTTACCAGACTTCAAAGCAACCAAGGGAGATACGCCACTATGAGCAAGAGTAACGTGAATGGACCGGAGGGTCGAGAGACGATTGAGGATCCGATAACAGAGCTACTACGAGTTGGAGCTCAGCAACTGATCCAACGCGCGGTGGAAACCGAATTGGCGGAACTGCTATCCCACCACGGCGATCGGAGAACCGAGACGGGCAACGCCGGGGTGGTGCGCAACGGTTATCTGCCTGAACGTGAACTGCAGACCGGTTTGGGGCCGGTAACGGTCCAGATCCCGAAAGTCCGAGCGAAGACTGGCGACCCGGTAACGTTCCGGTCGGCCCTGGTACCTCCCTACATTCGGAAAACGAAATCGCTGGAAGCAGCGGTGCCGTGGTTGTATTTGAAAGGCGTCTCCAGCGGCGAGATGGGTGACGCTCTAAAAGTTCTTGTCGGACCCCAGGCGCAGGGCCTGTCGGCGAGCACGGTATCGCGGTTGAAACAGGTCTGGGCCGAGCAGTACCGCCGGGGATGCGAGGAGCGATTGGATGCCGATCGCTGGGTCTATGTCTGGGCCGACGGTATCTACAGCGGACTGCGGGCCGAAGAAACCAAGCCAGGCGCTGACTTTCGAGCGGTACGCAAACTGGAGGGGTACCGCGCGGCGCGAACGGAACCTCCGGAACCTCCATTACCTGCTCTCGACCGGCCGGCCGATCTACTTCGACTACCTGGACGGCCACACGACCATCAAGCCGTATTAGAGTTTGATCTTGCGTGCGGATAAGCGATATAAGCAGGGGCTGACGACTATGGCAGCTCTGACAAGTGCCGTTATATGGGTGTTATATCAACCCGCGCGCGGCCGTGCGGGCACTTCAAATCTGAGGATGTTGTGGACACTGTCCGGGCAGGTTGAGCGAGAAACGTGAGGGTCCTGGGAACCTGTTGAGCAGCAAACAAAAAGGCCCGAGCGTCTGTCGCACATATCGGTAAACGAAACGGCGTTTTTCGCGGGTAATTGTTGCGGAACATTTCAGGTTTCCCGGATGGACGCGGACTTCGGGATCCTTGGGCAAATTCCACATGTCCGGATAGGCGGTACACGTCTAAGTGCTTGAAATTAAATACAAGAACTAAGATTAGGACTTTTTATTCTAGAGATCGGATTCTCAACGTCCGACAAGGTCGTTTGTGAGGACCTGAGAATTTAATAGCGCCTAACTTCCTGCCTTAGTGTCCTTTACCGAGTTTTTCACGGTTATTTCAGCGACACACTTTAAACATGGAATCCGGCACCAAACTCGGCCACTAAGTGTTCCTCTCGCTCTTGGGTAAAGGAGGTATGGGGGAAGTGTGGCGTGCCGAGGACACGAAACTTGGTCGTGACGTCGCGATCAAGACCCTTCCGGAAGAGTTCGCCAAGGATAGTGACCGACTGGCTAGCCCGCATGTTTCACCAGTCCGGCGATCAGGGGGATTTGGGCAGTAAGAATCGGATTCGGGAGGATCTGGGTTCGAATTGGGCATGTGTGGCGTGACTCGGCGGTGTCGACAAGCGGGAGTTGCTGCGTTTTCGGGTTCAGAAGAGGGTGACGAAACGCACTGAGACAAACCTCGGCGGAGCCGAAAAGAGCGAGTCGATTTTGGCGCAGGGGATCGGGTCGGTTCTCAGCAGCGCAGAGGAAGCGCCTGCAGGTTTCGATGGACGAGGGCAAAGACCTCGGCGTAGGGATAGGCTTCCGACATGGAGATCCAGATGTTGCGAACCGTCAGACGGACTTGAGCTCCGATCTTGAGGAGCTTCAAGCGGATCGTCTGGCACTGAGCGCGGGCCAGATCGGTATTCTTCAGTCCCAGACGGCGTAACGCGTGCAGGAGCATGTAGGCGGCCGAGGACAGATAGAGCCGGAGTTGATTGGCGCGCATGGTTGCCGCGCTGGTCCGGTCGGCGAATAGATCCAACTGCTGTTCCTTGATGCGATTTTCCATGTCGCCCCGCGCACAGTAAAAGTCTTCATAGAGGGCGCGGGCGTCCAGGCGTTCCGGCGACAGTGAGGTCACAACGAATCGAGGATTGGCGCCTTTCTCCAGGAACTCGGCCTTGCCGATGACGCGTCGGGTGCAGGTCCAGCTCTTCCGAGTGCGATACCGGAAATCGTTAAACACCCGCGCCGGTTTCCCGGTGTCGTTAAACTCGGCTTCGGCCTGACTCATCGATTCAGCGATCTCGCGCTTGAGCCGATCGTTCTTGGCCAGACCCACCACGTAATCGACCTGGTGGGCCTCGCACCAACTCAGCAATTCATCCCGGCAAAAGCCCGAGTCGGCCCGGATGATAATCGACACCTCCGGCCAGCTCTGCCGGATCTGGCCGATGATGCGGTTCAATTCCTCGACGGCGCCGTCCGCACCGTCGACATTGGAGCACCGCAACCGGGCGCATAGCAGATGCTCTCCCGAAAAGATGTAGAGCGGCAGATAACAGTAGTTGCCGTAGTAGCCGTGAAAGAACCGTCCTTCCTGATGGCCATGGATCGGATCATCGGTCGCATCCAGGTCCAGAACAATCTCCTCGGGCGCCGATCCGTGAGCCGCCACAAATGCATCCACCATCCAGCGGTCGATCTTGTCCGGGTCCATGGCAATCTTCTTGTACCGCTCCTTCCCATCGACTTGCTCCCCGGTCAGTTCCAACCGGTTCAGCGTACACTTGCCCGCCAACGCTTTTCCCCGGTCTCGGGCCTGCCGCCGCTTCTCCCCCAGTGGATCGGCCTTATCCACCGCCACGGCCAGCATCGGATCGGTCCGCAGTTGGTCATGATCGTTCAGATCCTCGTAGCCCAGACAGAGTCCGTAGACGCGCTGCCCCAATAACTCGCTCACCGTGTGTTCGATCAACCTCGCGTCCCGGTAATCCCTGAAACACTCGGCCAGTCCGGCGATCAGACCCGTTCGCTTTTCCACTTCCCTCAACAGCAGAACCCCAGCGTCGGAGGTGATCTTTCCGCCGTCAAAACGCGCCTTCACTTTTCGTTGAAGAAGTCCGTGAAATTCGAACGTCGTTTGGTTACACTCTGTTCTCATAAGGGCCGTCTCCGTTTGGCTTGTTAAACGTTTATTTCAAAACGCTTTATGCCAGACAGGGCGGCCTTTTCTGGTCCTATCGGTGAAATATGCGGGCTAGTGAACCGCCCCGGGAATCCCGGAGACCGTTTTAGTTGAGTCCGGCCTCGACGAGGCCGGACGGCGGATTCTGATAATACAGCTGCTCAAACTCGGCTGGAGGGATATCTCCGATCGGTTCCAGCAATCGTTTGTCGTTGTACCAGCAGACCCAATCCAGCGTCGCGAACTCCACATCATCGAGCCCCTTCCAGGGTCCCTCCCGTCGAATAACTTCGGTCTTGTACAGTCCGATAACGGATTCGGCGAGAGCGTTGTCGTAGGAATCTCCGATGCTGCCCACCGAAGACTCGATGCCGGCCTCAGCCAGGCGTTCGGTGTAGCGGATCGACAGATACTGCACCCGCGATCGCTGTGATGGATCAGACCGTTGGTGTCGGAGCGCGACCAGAGCGCCTGTTCCAGAGCATCCAGTGCAATGTCAGTCTTCAGCGAGTTCATCGTTCTCCAGCCGACGATCTTCCGGGAGAACACGTCGATGACGAAGGCGACGTACACGAATCCACGCCACGTCGCCACGTAAGTCAGATCCGCGACCCATAGCTGATTCGGTCGGGTCGCTGTGAAGTCCCGATCGACAAGATCGGGCGGTCGCAGCGCAGAATCGTCCGCTATTGTCGTCTTGAACTTCCGGCCGCGAACGACACCCTGTAGGCCCATATCCCGCATCAAACGGGCCACGGTGCAGCGAACCACCTGCTGTCCCTCACGGTTGAGCTGCTTCCAGACTTTCCGGGCACCATAGACCTGGCGGTTCTCACGCCAGACCCGATCGATCTCTACACAAAGCGAAGCGTCCCGCTTTGTCCTCGCCGGCAATCGATCCGGATCGCGTCGTCGTGCCGCGTGCTCGTAATACGTCGACGGGGCGATGTGCAGCATGCTGCACATCGACTCGACCCCATATTGGCTCCGATTTCGATCGATGAGCTCGGTCACCACTTTCCTCGGCGGTCGAGTTCCGCCTGCGCGAAAAATGCCGATGCTTTCTTCAGGATCTCGTTCGCCCGCTTCAGCTCACGATTCTCTCGCTCCAGTTCCTTCAGACGCTGCTTCTCGTCTGTGGTCAGGCCCGCACGTCGGCCTGTGTCCCGTTCGGCCTGCCGCACCCACTTCCGCAACGTCTCGGCCGTACATCCGATCTTCGATGCGATCGATGCCATTGCTGCCCATTGCGATTCGTGCTCGGCCTGGTGCTCGAACACCATCCGGACTGCGCGCTCACGAACTTCCGGTGAATATCTGCTTGATCTTCCCATGATGACTCCCATCCTCTCAAGAAATGGAGTCTCCGGAAAACCCGGGGCGGTTCATTGAGCGAATTGAAAGAAACGACTGCTGAAGCTTGGGACGATCTGAAACCAGGCCTGCAGAAAGCTTGGGAAGAACTACACAACTCCCTGAACCAAGCTGCCTCCCGATTCAAAACGCGCCCCAAATAAACGTTGTCCTGAACTGGTTTGAAGAACTGAAGGAACGGGTGCCAGCGCCTTGATGGGGTCTCAGGGCCTGTATCCCCTTAGCGGTCATCGATGATGAACCTGAAACGAACGAGGCGACGAATGCAGGTTCGACACTTCAGGTCCGGTCTCGATCGAGGCTGTCGCAATCCTTTACGTTGGCGCAAACGGCTGATGGACCGCCCCGCAATTCGTAAAGCTTCCGAAATGGCTATCGTGCAATCGGCCTAAGCCGCGAAGCGCGGAAACAGTTTTTCGGCATTGCCGCGATTGATCATCGCGTGTGTCGTCTCATCATAGCCGACGTAGCTATCCAACCCGTCGGTCTCGATGGCGACGACATCTTCCGACACGTAGGGGTAATCGCTGCCAAACAAAATGTGCGAGGGATCTATAATCCCAGACAAGGCATCGAGCGGTACCTTGTTGCCCGACAGCGCTGTGTCGAAATAAAACCGTTTCATGTAAGCGAGTGCCCCTTCCGGGTAGTTGTCCTGGAGCGATATTTTCTTGTCGAAGATGGCGATGCGATGGGCGAGGAACGGTAACGTGCCGCCCGCATGTGACAGGATAAACGGGATGTCCCGGTGTCGTTCCATCACTCCGTTGAGGATCAGATTGGTGGCCACGCGAGTGGTCTCGAACGGGAAGTCGATCATCATGCGCGGGATGTTCCAGCCCCGTGCCTCGGTTCCCGGCGGATAACAGGGGTGAATAAAGGTTACCACCCGCCGCCGGTTGAGCTCTTCATAGACCGGCTCGAAATCCGGATGGCCGATATAGCGCTCATCGACGCTGGTCAGGAGCGTAATGCCGTCGAGTTTCAGATCGTCCACGAGCCGTTCAATTTCCGCCAGGGACGCATCGATATCCGGTAAGGGAAGGAACGCAAATCCCCCGAAACGCCCGGGATGGGCCTGCGCGAGGGCAGCCAGATAGTCGTTGCACCGGCGCGCGAGATCGCAGGTCTGGACAGGGTCGCCAAAATAGATGCCCGGCGCGGTAAACGACAAAATGGTGGAGGCGATCTGGTGGTCGTTCATCAGCGCGAGCGATTTCTCCGGTGTCCATTCCGGAAACCCGCGATATGCGCTGCCGGAAATACCTGCGGCACGCTGCGCGTCCTTGTAAAATTCAGGCAGCACATGGTGGTGTACATCGATACGTGTTTCGGACGGTGCCATTGATTTTCCCAATTTGGTTCGGGGCATATTGTGCAACATGGCGGCCTCCAATACTACATTTCGGTCCACAGTACCCGTTCCCTGACGGAGGCTTCCATGGCATATACAAAACCCGTGGCGCTGACCCATGGCGTGCACCATTTGGCGCTAACGACCGAAGACATGAAGATGACGGCCAATTTTTACTCAACGTGCTCGGCATGTCCTTGGTGCATGCCATGCGGGTGCCGGTCCCCTGATTTCCGAGGTCAAGTCCTGATAAATCATCTTGTCGGACGTTGAGCTAAATGTTGAACAGGCCCATTCAGGAGGTGAGTTCTTGAACTCAGATACATTCCATGTGACTCACAATGGTGTCTTCATGGGACGTCGAGGTGCAGGCTGGAATGATGAACAAGAGTTCTCACGAAAGAAGCTCTGTTTTACAGCGACTGACCAAGACTTGTTGAGCCGCCTTCTCGGTGATCTTGCCGACCGTCCGGATTGCTATTACGTAAAGTATTCAACAACGCCCAGAGATGGAATGTATCTGGGTCGGTGTTTCTTGCCGGATGACGAGGAAGCGGGCAAGCTGTGGCGAGAGTACAAGGTGCACGCGAGAATGATGTGCAACATTCAGGACGACGAGTTTACGTTGCCGTTCAGGAACAAGAATTAGGAACCAACGCTCCTACCTCCCACAGAGGTCAAGTCCCGAGAAATCATCTTCTCGGAAGTTGAGAACTATTCCTGCTCGATTAGCGTCTTCCGGAACCTACGCCAGGGAGCTTACCTTTTCAATAATCGGAGAGAAACTGTAATGGATTCCAACAGTGAACAGCCTCACCTTGCAACACTGACGTTCTGATTGCTTCCAATCCCATTCGGTCTATAGACTTGCTTTTTGGAAAAACTCCGGACTCTGTCATCCGGGAGACTGTTCCAATAGTTACAACCGCGTCCAATCGGGAGGCTGAAGATGAAAATGTTGCTGCGTACGGCTGGTCTGATCGCTGCCTTGACTCTCGTTTCGGGTTCGCTCTCGGCGCAGTGGGCGGCTTTTCCCACGTCCGGAGTCCCCAGAATGCCTGACGGAGAACCGGATCTGGAAGGGCCAATACCCAGGACAAGCGAAGGCAGACCGGATTTGACGGGCCTTTGGGAGAACGTCGGTGGCCAGCGTGCTCCGGTAGGGGGACAACTGGGTCGGGGTGCTGCTGGGGAACGCCCGAGCCCACCGCCAGGTTCGCCTCCTGTCGCGAACTTCTTTGAGATCGGAGCCCAGATGGAGGTTCCGTATACAGAATGGGCTGAAGAGATCGGACAACAGCGCATGGCGGACGATGCGCAAGGCAACCCCGACGCTCACTGTCTGCCGATGGGCCACATGCTGTATCACACGCATATCTTTCCGAGGAAGATCATCCAGACTCCGGATGTGATCGTCATTCTGAATGAAGCCAACTCGGGTATTCGGCAGATCTTCACAGATGGTCGGTCCTTGCCCGACAACGACCCGTTACCGTGGTGGTTTGGTTACTCGGTGGGCAGATGGGAGGGAGACACGCTGGTCGTGGAAACGATCGGTTTTAGGGATGATGTGTGGCTCGATTACAACGGCAGCCCGTTGACCTCGTCAGGGAAGATAACTGAGCGGTTCCGTCGAGTGAACTACGGAAATCTGGAAATCGATGTCACCATCGAAGACCCCATGGCATACACGGAGCCGTTCACCGTCCGGGTGAACCAGCGCGTTATGCTCGACACAAACATGATCGAATACATCTGCATCGAGAACGAGGTATCGACCCAGTTTTTTTGATTAGCAAGGAGCGGGTTCATTCGCGGGTGATTTATTGCCGTTTTGATTGACCTCAAGTCCCGCGTGTAGTCTTATTATCCAACTGCCAAGCACGGAATCCGGCATGTCGAGCAGTCCTGGGTTGACTACATCGCCCTTCGTCTGGCATCGCAGCAGCAAAAGAGGAGAGATGAAATGAAAAGACTCATGATGCTGGCGGCTGCTCTCGTTCTGACGCCGTCGCTATCGCTCACTTTTCAGTCCGTTTTCCCGACGGGCACCACCGTGTTCCACCCGGACAAGACCTGGAGCGGCTACACCGTCTTCGAAATTCGGGGGGAGGGGGAGAGAGAGGGCGGCACTGTGCTTATGGACATGAACGGCAACGTGCTGAAGCACTGGACGGAAGTAACTTCAGCGCCGGTTCGTGTCCTGCCGGGCGGTTATCTCGTCGGTGGCTCCAGCGCCCGGCGGGGGCGGCAGGAGGCGCTGGAACTCATCCAGGTGGACTGGGACGGCGAGATCGTCTGGAAGTTCGATCGCACCGAACTGGTGGAAGAGGAAGGCGAAGAACCCAGGTGGATGGTCCGGATGCACCACGACTGGCAGCGTGAGGGAAGCCCCGTCGGCTACTACGCGCCCGACGCAGAGCCAATGGTAGACCAGGGGCGGACGCTCGTTCTAGCGCATCGCGACGTCCTGAATCCGGAAATCACCGACAAGACGCTCGAAGACGACTACATTCTGGAGGTCACCTGGGATGGCGACATCACATGGGAGTGGCTGGCCAGCGACCATATCGACGAGTTCGGTTTCAGCGGCGAGGCGCGCAACACGATCTACCGCTATCCCGGCTGGAGCGAAGCACGAGGCACCGCCGACTGGATGCACATCAACGCCATGGCATACGTCGGCCCGAACCACTGGTACGACGAGGGAGATGAGCGGTTCCATCCTGAGAATGTTATGTGGAGCAGTCGCCAGTCGAACATCATCGCCATCGTGGACCGTGACGGCGACGTCGTCTGGAAGATGGGACCCGACTACCGGGATGACCCGGCCCTGGCCCGGCTGGGCCAGGTCGTGGGCCAGCATCAACCGCACATCATCCCGACCGGGCTCCCCGGCGCCGGCAACCTGCTGGTCTTTGACAATGGCGGGGCGGCTGGCTACGGCGCTCCGAACCTGTCGGCGCCGACCGGAAGGGGAACCGTCCGACGCTTGGGCTCACGCGTCCTCGAGGTGAACCCGGTAACGTTCGAAAAGGTCTGGGAGTATTCCATCGCTGGCCAGGAACGGGTCACGTTCTTCAGTCAGTACATCAGCTCGGCCCAGCGGTTGCCGAATGGCAACACGCTGATCAATGAAGGAGCCATCGGACGCATGTTCGAGGTGACCAGCGACAATGAGATCGTCTGGGAGTACGTCAATCCGTATTTCACCACAGTTCCGAACCGGAGCAACCGTGTCTACCGTGCATACCGCGTTCCATACGACTGGGTGCCCCAGCTAGAGCGCCCCACGGAGATCGCTGTGATCCCTCCTCCCAACGAAGAGTTTCGCGTCGTGCCACAGAGATGATTTGGTGAGGAAGGCTGTGGAAGTCTGGTCCCATGACTAAAATCTTTAAGGCACAACCAAAGACCGCCATGAGAGCAGTTTGCATGATGCTCGCGTTGTTCCTGTTCGATGCGATGGCGGCGCAGGAATTTCAGATGCATCCGTCGACCCAGGACCCGTCTGTTCTGGTTACTCTTGAGACCCTGAGTAATTGGGAGCAGGAATTGTCCAACTGGGGAAGGTGGGGACCGGACGATCAACGCGGCACTTTGAATCTGATCACGCCGGAAAAGACCCGGCAGGCTGCCTCGTTAGTGCGGGCAGGTGAAACCGTAACCCTGCAGCATTTTGTGACCGAGGAGAAAACGCTGGATAGCCAGACCTTCGGACCCACAGAACACTGGATGAGTCGACTCGATCCGGTTACCGGCGAACCCAGTTTTGCACTGGATGAAATACAGTTCTCTCTTCACGACGGTATGCTTTCTCATCTGGATGCGCTTTGCCATTACCGAACTGAAATAGATGGCGAATACGTGATCTTTAACGGATATCCGCAGAATCTTACGGCCACGGGTTGCGAAGACCTGGCGATCGATCGTATGGGCACGTCCTATGTGACCCGGGGTGTCCTGGTGGATATGCCCCTGATGCGAGGCGTCGACTGGTTGGAGCCGAGCACGCCCATTTACGTGTCCGACCTCGAAGCCTGGGAGGAATTTGCCGGCGTTAAAATCGGCAGCGGCGATGCGCTCTTTGTTCGCACGGGTCGCTGGGCGAAACGTGAAGCTGAAGGGCCCTGGCGATACGGACAGGGGGGAGCGGGCTTGCACGCATCGGTTCTGCCCTGGCTACGTGAAAGGGATGTGGCGATTTTGATTGGTGACGCCGTGAACGATGTTCAGCCATCCGGTGTTCAAGGCATCAACCGCCCCATACATCAACTCACACAGGTGAATCTGGGGTTGCCCATCGTCGATAACGGCTACCTGAAAGAAGTTGCGGCGACAGCTGCGCGATTGCGGCAATGGGAATTCCTGACAGCCATTCAGATCAATCCGATCCGGGGAGGCACGGCAAGCCCATTTAACGCATTGGCGTCCTTCTAACGGGTGTCGGACTCCCGCTCCGGGCTCCGCGGCTATTCTCCGGCTATCGGAGCCGCTCTATCGAAAGGATACCCACCGGTGGGGTGAGACGCTGCTCCTCGACGGGCGCGCCCTGAATCGCGCGCACAACGTCCATACCGTCGATGACCTTCCCGAACGCTGCAAATCCCTGCCCGTCCGGGTTGCGGGCCCCACCGAAATCCAGCGACGGCTGATCTTCGATACAGATGAAGAAATCCGACCGCGCTGAATCGGGCTCGAACCGGGCCATCGAGATCACGCCGTCTTCGTGCCGGAGCCCGGTCACACTGGTCCGCTCCAGCGGAATAGGGTCGAAACCTTCCCCGTCCCGCTCCGGGTTAATGCCAGCCTGAATGACCTCGATCAGCACGTCGTTGTTCGGTTGATTGTCGAGCGTGACCGTACGGTGAAAACGCCCGCCTTGATAGAAACCACCATCCACGTATCTGAGAAAATTTTCCACCGTCCCGGGAGCCTTGTCCGGGTACAGTTCAACGTCGACGTTGCCCATCCCTGTTCGGATCCGGACACGAACGGGATCCTGCGCCTCTGCTGACACATGTAAGGTACCCAGGACGAAAAACAACGCGACGATTCGGCTTGTCCACATGTTCATTAACCAGTTGATCGAAGCACCCCGGACCGTGCCGGTCGTGTCGGTCGGGGAAACAGGAAGATTTCGGGCGATCTTTCGAGCAGGTTCAGTCGCGCAGGATTCGACTGAGTGTGTGGATATGGGCCAGGTTCTCCCGCATTGTGACGAACTGCTGAACCTGAATGCCGCCACCGGCCTGAAGAGTGTCGATCGCCTCAAGGATCTGTCCCAGCATCGGAGTCATCTGTACCACCCGTTCTCGAATACCCTCCCGGGAAGGCTCTTCAACTTCGATCGGCTCGGCAGCAAATCTCCATTCGAAGAACTTGATCAACCCGTCGGTGACTTCCTCCAGATCCTCCACCCTGTCCTCAAATTCCCGGCGAACCGACCGATCCGAAGTCGAAACATATTGAGCGGTCCAGTCTTCTTCACCCAGCTCGGCCAACTCCTCGATGCTCTCCCTGAAACGCTCCATCTGAAGCTGTTCCAGCCTGGCCTTTCCTTCAGGTGTACTCCAAAAGCCCGGGGGAAAGCTGGGCACATTGGTTCCCAGCACATCGAAGCCCTTTTCCAGCATTTCCAAGTCGGTGTTTCGTCCGCCAGGCAACTGCTGGGCATTGGTCACAGATGGCAGGATCAGAAGAACGCCGGCCAGAAACAAGCACAGGGAAACGAATCTCATATTCTTAGCGTACTCCTCCCGGTAGCTTGTCCTTTTCATGCTAAATGTGCAAGAAAAAGCGCTTTATTTCACCAACCTTCTCGAGGTTCTTAGTTCCGCGAGTCCAGCTGTGGGGCCGATTCGCGCTATAAATTAAATTTATGCGCCCAGCTCCGGAAAGCGTTCGAGCAAAGGCGCGGGAAGCGGCGTCGGGTTCGGGATTTCGAGCTTGCTGCGCAGCGTAACGGCGTTCGCTACGGCCTTCGCACCCGGATGGTTGTTGAATATCAGGTAAGCCTTTTCGATAGGCCTGTCTTGGGACAACTGCTTGAGCACTCCCGCGTAACGATCGATTTCCTCGCCACTGTAGAGGTAGTCGTAACGCTCCTCCCGGTTCTCATGGGTCCACCACGTGTCCTTGCGGCGCCCGTGAAGCCGAACATAGAGCATCACTCCGGAGGGCCGAAGGATCTGCCGTATGGAAGTAGCAAACTTGGGTTCATCGATAAAAGCCGGCGTCGCGCCCATGGTTGTGATCAGATCCGACGAATCATTCCAGGATCGGTGGCGCAACTCGACGACCGATGGGAACTTGCTGAACAGGGAAAGTACCCGTTCCAGATAGGCCAGATTTTCCTCCGACCGGTGGAACGAAGCGGGAAACTGAAACAGAATACACCCCAGCTTGCCACTCTCGGCCAAAGGCTCCAGCCCTTCCCTGAACAGATCGATTTCGCTTCGAGACCATGATCCACGCGTATGAGTAAACTCGCGCCAGACCTTAACCGTGAACTCGAACTCATCCGGCGTGCGGCGAACCCAACCCCGGGCAACTTCCCTCGAGCAGGGCCTGTAGAAAGTGGAGTTGACTTCAACAGTGTTGAAGTAGCGGGAATAGAACTTCAGTTCGTCAGTCTTCTTGAGCGGATAGAAGACACCCGTCCAGGTCCCGGACCCACTGCCGGGTGGATAGCTCCAACCAGCGGTACCCACGCGCCAGATACCGGTCGTGTCTCGAGGTTCCCCGAACAATTCGGACATATCGGAACTGATATCGATGACGAGGAATCTGTGGAATTGATCTTTGGCAACGCCGAAACAACGGCCAGACTTACGACTTTCTTCCTCGGGACTTAGGAATCTGGTCGGGATCGGGCGCACCCTTGTCCACTATTACGAGGCCCAACAGAACGCAAAGAACGACTACGATACCTATAACTACGGCGAGCGTAAAATTATCCATGCCTTATATTCCTACACTACGCGGGTCTCGGACAATACCCACTATTCAACCGGACCCTCATTCTCTTCAAGTTTCTCGCTCTCATCGTCAAAAAATGCCTCGACTATTTCGTAGGCCCTTTCCGCATTGGAGGCGGGCACCCAGATACGCACTGCGTTGAGTTGGCCAGTGGCTGGAATTGTGGCTGCCGACGCCTCACCTTGCAGAATCGAGTCGATCCCATTGTGTTCGAGCAGTTCTTCAATCATCGGCGCCTCGGTCGGTCCAGTGATCCGGATCATCTTCAAGGGCTCATCGTTGTCTTCGAATTTAGGCAGTTCGGCGACAAGTGCGACACCACAGTCTCCGCATTCGGTGATTCCCTCTAGGTATTCAGATCCACAGGTCGGACAAAACATGGTTAGGTTCTCCTATCTGAGGGCGCTGGCAAGGGTCGCTCCAAAAATTTCTGCAAGATCGTTGGAGAACAGCACGAAAACGATCAACTTTAGTGCAAGTTCGTCCTGCTGAACAAATTCGAGCGCAGCACCTAGCATGGCACCGGCCGATTCGGTTGCTGGAAATCCACCGACTCCTGTCCCGAATGCCGGCAGAGCCACGCTCTCGATTCCAAGCTCTTCGGCGCGTTCGAGAGTACTCCGGGTGGCATCACGAATCGACTTCGTATTCGTTTGAAGGTCCTGCCCCATGACAGCTGCATGGATAACGTATCGGGCAGGCAGGCTCCCTGCCCTTGTCACCACAGACTCCCCGACCGGCACGGGACCTCGACTCATTGCTTCGGTTTCAATATTACCGCCACCGGCCCTCTTGATCGCTCCTGCGACGCCTCCGCCCATCCAGAAATGATTATTGGCTGCGTTCACTATCGCATCGGTCGCCATCTGGGTTATGTCGCCTTCCACCACACGCAACAGGACCCCACCGACACTGACTTCCATAGCTTTCGATTATACTGCCCGGGAAATTTCACCGATAGAGCTCGAGTGGCGCTTCATCGAGACAAACATCCCAAGAGAGGAACACATGACAAACATCATCAGTGTCGGCGGGCTGCTCCTCATGCTCTCCGTCGCGTACGGACTCTCCAACAACAGGCGGGCTATCGATTATCGGATCGTCGGCTGGGGGCTGGGCCTGCAACTGGCCTTCGCTCTCTTCATCCTCAAGACAAGTCCCGGACTGGCTGTTTTCGACTTCATCAGTCGCGGGGTAACCACCATGCTTGAATTCGCCAATGCGGGTGCCGCTTTTGTTTTCGGCCCCCTGGCTTCAGACACGGATTCATTCGGAGTCGTGATCGCGTTCCAGGTTCTGCCGATCATCGTATTCACAGCTGCGCTGTTTTCACTGCTCTACCACGTCGGCATCATGCAACGCGTCGTTCTGGTGTTCGCGAAGATCATGAAAAAAACGATGCGCACAAGTGGAGCCGAATCGCTGGCGGCTGCGGCGAACGTTTTCATGGGAATGACCGAAGCCCCTCTTGTGGTCAAACCTTTCGTCTCCAGGATGACTCAATCGGAAATGATGGCTCTGATGACCGGAGGCATGGCCACCATCGCGGGAAGCGTGATGGCCGGGTACGTACAGATGGGTGTGGATGCGGGGCATCTGTTGACCGCAAGTGTCATGGCCGCCCCGGCCGGGCTGGTTATCGCAAAGATGCTGAACCCGGAGACCGAGACGCCCGAGACTCGCGGCCGGATCGAGGTAGAAATGGACCAGGAGGACGTCAACTTTATCGACGCCATCGCACGCGGGACTTCCGATGGGCTGCGTCTGGCCCTCAATGTCGGCGCCATGCTGATCGCCTTCGTGGCACTCATTGCGCTGGCCAACGGAATCCTGGGACTTGTCGGAATCACGCTGGAACAGATCCTGGGCATCCTGTTTGCGCCTGTCGCCTTCACGCTGGGCGTCCCGTGGGCGGATGTTGTCACCGTCGGCAGTCTTCTGGGACAGAAGGTCATACTGAACGAATTCGTCGCCTACAGCAATTTGACCCAGATCATGGAAACACCCGGCGCGCTGAACCCGCGGTCCGTCACGATCGTCACTTACGCGCTAGCCGGTTTCGCGAACCTCGGCTCGATCGGCATCATGATCGGAGGAATCGGAGGAATTGCCCCGGATCGTCGTCATGACCTCGCCCGGCTGGGCTTGCGATCGCTCTTGGGCGGGACGCTGGCGACGTTCATGACGGCATCCATCGCAGGAATATTACTCTAGCGGAAACGCTTCAGAAAGCGCTCTTCTTCAATTCCTCGTAGCCATTCCGAGCGTTTACCTCCATCTCTACGGGGAACTCCAGCTGGGTCCAGCCCGGCACGACGATTTCTCCGCTCATGCGGTCTCGCGCACCGCCGAAACCGCCCTGCATGTTCGATACGTCCCCGTAGCCGGCACCATCCATCAACTCGGCAGCCATTTGAGACCGCCCGCCCATCTTGCAACCGACGATCACAGACTTGTCCTTTCCTACATGCGATTCCACGACTTTTATGAAGTCTGGATTCGGTTCCATCTGGCCCAATTGGGGATTGGGGAATACGACCGGTATGTTGATAGCTCTCGGTGGATGTCCCTGTTCGAATTCCTGGGGTGTTCGAACATCCACATACACGACGTCGCCCGAGGCTTCCATGGCCTGCCGCGCCTCCTCTGCACCTATCTGCTTGATGCCCATTTGTCTCCCCTCCTCTAAGGGATGGTACGACTAAGGGATGGTACGACAGAAATTGGGGTCAGAGCCCCTATTTCCTATTTAGACCAGCGCTGGATTCAGACGAAAATCCGGGAATAGGGGCTCTGACCCCAATTTCTGACCAAGGACGATTTCCCGTACCATAGGAATACTATGCAGGCGATCGGCATCGATATCGGTGGAACGACGATCAAAGCAGGTCTCGTGGATCAGGACGGTACCGTCCTCGACACTCGCGTTCGACCGACCGTAGCAGAAAGCTCCGAGGCGTTGGTCCTGACACTTACCTCTCTGGTCGAAGACCTCGGTCGCGGGTATAGTCCCGAGGCGATAGGACTGGGTATTCCCGGACTGCGTTCCAAAGATACCGGTGTCATCGAATTTTCACCCAATCTGACGTGCCTGAACGGTGTAAACCTCGAGGGCGAGTTCTCGGAACGGATCGAACTGCCCGTCGTGGGCCGAAACGACGCCGACATGAGTGCCTGGGGCGAATTCCTGGTCGGTGCCGGAATCGGTACTTCCGATCTGGCATGCCTGACGCTGGGGACAGGCGTCGGTTCCGGATTGATACTGAACGGGCGTCCCTATACGGGTCTTCTGGGTTACGCGGCTGAGGCCGGCCACATCGTCGTCGAGCCTGACGGACTGCCCTGCCCCTGCGGTGGACGCGGGTGCCTGGAAACGGTGGCCTCCGCCACCGGTCTGGTGAATCTGGCACGGGAAAAGACGAAATCGGAGGAATCATTAACGGCAACAGCCATACACAAGGCCGCCCGCGAGGGAGATTCCACTTCATTGGCTGTCATTGCCGAAGCGGGACGGTATCTGGGCATCGCCTGTGCAACTCTGATCAACCTGCTGAACCTGGAGATGATCGTGATCGGAGGAGGCCTCTCCCGAGTGGGCGAGCTCTTACTCAAGCCAGCGCGAAAGGAGGCCCAGCGCCGAACCTATCCTCAAACCTTTTCGAACTGCCGCATTGTCGGTTCTAAGCTTGGTAACAACGCGGGGATTATTGGCGCGGCCCTTTTTGCTTTGAAGCCATCCTGAATCACGCTCACTAACCCCGAGGGAAGATTTCGCTCGCCTGATCGCAAGCCCATTTAGGGACACAGCGGGCCTTAGAGCAATGAGATAATCGGAGCCGGGCAGGTGCCTTTTTTCAGGTCGCTGCCCCCTGAGCACCACTCATCTGTTTAAGCTACAATCAATTTTTATGCAGTTGGACCATATCCGGAACTTTTCCATCATCGCCCACATCGATCACGGCAAATCCACGCTGGCCGACCGCCTCCTGGAAATGACAGGCGCGTTGACAGAACGAGAGATGTCTCAGCAGGTCCTCGATGCGATGGATCTGGAACGAGAGCGCGGAATTACTATCAAAGCGGCCACTGTGCGGTTGAACTACACCGCACGGGACGGAAACGCGTACGTTCTGAACCTCATCGATACACCAGGTCACGTAGATTTCAGCTACGAAGTCTCACGAAGCCTCGCAGCAAGCGAGGGAGCATTGCTGGTGGTGGATGCTTCACAGGGCGTTGAGGCGCAGACCCTGACCAACACCTACCTTGCCCTGGACAATCAGCTCGAAATCGTTCCGATCCTGAACAAGATCGATCTGCCCGGTGCCGAAATCGAACGCGTCCAGGAACAAATGCAGTCTGTAATCGGTTTCGATCAGGGAGATGCGCTGCAGATAAGCGCGAAGCATGGCGATGGGGTCGACGAAGTGCTTGAGGCTATCGTAAAACAGGTCCCGGCACCGGAAGGCGACCCGGACGCGCCACTGAAGGCGTTGATCTTTGATTCCTGGTTCGACATGTACTGCGGCGTCATCGTGCTGGTTCGGATGATCGATGGAAAGATCGAGAAGGGCATGCGCATCCGCCTGATGTCCAACGGCAGTGTCTACCAGGCCGAGGAGATAGGGATCCGGTCGCCACACATGCAGCCGACAGATTGCCTCGAGGCCGGCGAAGTCGGCTACATCATCGCCAACATCAAGACCGTGTCCGACACGCAGATCGGGGACACGATCACCGGGGAGCAACGCCCGACGGAAACGCCGTTTCCAGGCTTTCAGGAAATCAAACCTCTGGTATTTGCAGGTCTGTACCCCATCGAGCCGAATCAGTACGAGGGGCTGCGAGACGCGCTGGAAAAGCTCCGGCTCAACGATTCATCCTTTTTCTACGAGCCTGAAACGTCGACGGCCCTGGGTTTCGGCTTCCGCTGCGGTTTTCTGGGCATGCTCCACATGGAAATTATTCAGGAACGGTTGGAGCGTGAGTTTGAACTCTCGCTCATCACGACTGCTCCCGGGGTTCGCTACAGGATTCTCATCAGAGACGGGGCGATGGTTGAGATCGACAATCCCAGTCGCTTCCCGGACCCCGCAGACATCGAAGCGATCGAGGAACCGATCATCACAGCTCTGGTAATGACAGGCGACGAGTATCTGGGACTGATCCTCAAATTGCTGGAGGAACGCCGAGGAACTCAGAAGGGCTTTGAGTATGTTTCGGCCTCGCGCGTCCTGCTCACCTATGAATTGCCGTTGAACGAAATCGTATTAGACTTCTACGATCGTCTGAAATCGATTTCCAGGGGTTATGCCTCCCTTGACTATCAACTATCTGGATACCGCGTTTCGGATCTCGTCAAGCTCGATATTCTGGTCGGTGGAGAACAGGTGGATGCCCTTTCGTGGATCGTTCATCGGGACTTTGCTTATCCGCGCGGCAAAGCCCTGGTGGAAAAAATGAAGGAACTCATACCGCGCCAGATGTTTGAAGTAGCAATCCAGGCAGCGATCGGGAGCCGGGTCATCGCCCGTGAGTCGATACCGGCCATGCGAAAGAACGTGGTCGCCAAATGTTACGGAGGCGATATCACGCGGAAACGTAAGCTGATAGAAAAGCAGAAGGAAGGCAAACGGCGGATGAAACGGGTCGGCAAGGTAGACATCCCCCAGGAGGCCTTTCTGGCCGTCCTCAAGGTCGGCTCTCAATAAGACGGGTCCTGGGAACTCCCCACTGATATAATCATTCGTAATGAAAGTCGCGTTTCGGCGATATTTCGGATCGGTCCTGTTTGCCGTACTCCTTGTGGTTTCGATCACTCTGGGCGCAACAGGTGGTGTCCTTTTCGTTTACAACAGCGAACTGCCACAGGTCGAATCTCTCGAGGACTACCGCCCGAACGTCGTGACCGAAGTGTATGGCGACGACGGGCAGGTCATCGGCTCCTTCGCACTCGAACGCCGGATCATCATCGAACCCGCACAGATACCTCTGGTACTGACTGACGCTCTCGTGTCGGTGGAAGACCAGAATTTCTTCCAGCATTGGGGACTCGACTTTTACGGCATATCGCGCGCAGCTCTCAAGAACGTCCTGGCAGGGCGGGTCGTCGAAGGCGGCAGCACGATCACGCAGCAACTTGCTGAGAACCTTTTCCTTTCGCCCCAACGACAATGGGCTCTGAAACTTCAGGAAGCTCTTCTTTCCATCCAGATAGAGAGACGCTATACGAAAGAAGAGATTCTCACGCTGTATAGCAATCAGATATATCTGGGCCACGGCATGTACGGGTTTGCGGCTGCGGCCGAGTTCTATTTCGGAAAGAACATTCAGGAACTGACACTTGAGGAAGCGGCCACGTTAGCCGCCTTGCCTCGTGCCCCGGGACTGTATTCGCCCGTCTCCAACCCCGAACGCTCTCTGATGCGGCGCAATTATGTAATCGACAGGATGGTCGCCGAAGGAAAGATTCCGGTGGAGGACGGTGAGCAGGCCAAGCAACGCCCGATCCGCCTGAACGCGCCCCAGAATCATGACGAACTCGCTCCCTACTTCGTCGAGGAACTCCGTCAGTATCTGGAAGAGACCTATGGAACGTATGCAGTCCATGAGGGAGGACTCCGTGTCTATTCGACGCTGAACTCCAGGATGCAACGCGCCGCCCAGGACAGCCTGCAACAGGGACTCCGGGACTACGACAAGCGCCATGGCTGGAGAGGTGCCCGAACGAACCTGATCGAAAACGGCCTGGAAGATCTCGCATCTCATTCCCTCGAGGAATGGAAGCAACCACTTCAGAACGGAGACATCGTTCCCGGAATTGTCCTTGAAGCTGGCTCCCGGACTGCCACGGTGCGGGTCGGTGAATACCAGACCGACATCGGTGGGTCCGCTATCGCTTGGACCGGACGTCGATCGCCCGGAGAAATCCTCTCTCGCGGAGACGTCGCCGAGTTTCTTGTCCAGTCGATCGATCCCGGGGAAAAGACGATCACGCTCACACTTGAACAGACACCGGAGGTCCAGGGATCGCTTTTGGCGATCGACCAACGTACTGGCGAAGTGAAGGCGATGGTCGGTGGATACGATTTCGAACAAAGCAAGTTCAACCGAGCGAACCAGGCGCTTCGCCAGACCGGATCGTTATTCAAACCGCTGCTCTACACCGCCGCGCTTGATTACGGCATGCGCCCCGAATCCATGATCGTAGACGAACCCGTGGATTTCGACGGCTACATGCCAACGAACTACGATGAGCAATACGTGGGTCCGATTTCATTGCGACGGGCACTGGCAGAGTCGCGAAACGTACCTGCTGTTCGCGTCTTGAGCGAGATTGGTTTCGACACTTTGATTCCGATGGTCGCCCGATTCGGCATTCGCCGAGTCATCGAGCCCTACCTACCTATTGCCCTGGGCGCGACTGATATGACCCTGATCGAACTCACATCGGCGTATTCGGCGTTTCCGAACGGTGGTGTCCGGGTAGAACCGCGCCTGATCAATCGTGTCACCGACTACGACGGGGACATTCTCGAAGAGAATTTCCCCCAACCTCATGACGTGATCTCGTCCGACCTGGCCCGAGAAATGGTTGACCTGTTGCGGGAAGTCGTTGAAAGCGGAACCGGAGTTCGCGCTCGGGTGCTTGGTCGGCCTGTCGGTGGAAAGACGGGAACGACGAACGATTTCACCGATGCGTGGTTCATGGGGTTTACGCCGTCTCTGACGGCAGGCGTCTGGGTTGGATTTGACGAAAAAATCACTCTCGGCAACGGGGAAACCGGCAGCCGGGCCGCCCTTCCCGTTTGGCTCTCCTTCATGGAGCAAGTCTATGAAGACACACCCGTGGAAGTCTTCGGCGCGGCGCCCGCCACCAGTCTGTTGCCGGGCGGAATGGAATCGCCCAACGTTGTCGAGAGCACCCGACTTACCGATAGGAGATTGCCATGAGGATTCGCTTTATCGCTTTGCTGGTCCTAGGACTGTTCTCGACCGAGGTCGGCGCCCAGTCATTACCAGATGTAGCCCGAAGCGAAAGAGAGAGGCGGCGGGAAGTCATCAGCGGAAGAGTGTTCACGAACGAGACTCTGGCCACAGGGGGTTCTATTTCGATCGTCGGAACCCGACCTGACACCGCGGCTGATGCGACGCCGGCCCAGGCTGGTGCAGAGAACGAAGAAAGCACCGAAGTGCGCGGGGAACAGCAGTGGCGTCAGCTGTTCAGCGAGGCACGAGCTGAAGTGATACGCGCCGGGGAGAGGTTGCAGCTGAACCAGCAGGAACTCGTTGAGCTGAATCAGCGTCTCCTGACCGAAAGCGGCCTCTTCAACCGGGAAGGCCTGCTTCTTCCTGAAATACAGGCCAAGGAAGAAGAAATCGTGGAGGCCGAAGCTCGTATTGCGGCGGCAAACCAGGCTATTTCTGATCTCCAGCAGGAACTTCGCCGATCTGGAGCTCCTGCTGGCTGGGGACGGCCGTGAGCTGATTCGACATCCGATTCTCCGCCCTTTCCCCCGCCATCCGGTCCTATCCGACAAATACTGTCATGGTAACGAGAGAGACTATCGCCACCATCCGCACCAGGGCCGTGGAGTGCTCTGACGAAATCCTGGAAAAGAAATTCGAGAGCTTCTTCAAGAAACAGCCCGCTCTCTGTGATTTTGTGATGGAACTGACATCAACCAGTCGTCAGTCTGTCGGCGAACTGGCCCTCTACCTGAGCTACGTGGTTTACGAAGCTCTGATGGTCGACAGAGCTGGATCTCTGGACGAAGTCACGAGCGAGGAGATTGCCCACGCCTGCCATGAAAGCGAACATTGGGTCCAGAGGATGAGCGAATCACAGGCCACCGAACTTCCATCGTCTACGTTATCGGATCTGGGTGATGAGCCCCACCTCATCAGCTACGTCATTTCGGAAGTTCACCATGCGGCGACCGATGGCCTGGACTTAAAACCCGAAGAAAAGGGAGCCGTCTTCTTTGTCCTGACTGCAGTCATTGCTTCACTGACGGCTAACTCGGAACGATGAAGCGCAACTACACCTGAGGGCACGTCCTTCTTTATGCGATCAAGAGCGCACCTAAAGGACCTCAGGACTGTCGATTCAGAATAAATTCGGGAATGCTGACGATGGCATCGCGATAAACGGACGGAGGGAAAGATTCCAGTACCCTGGTGGCACGCGATGCGTATTCCGCTGCAAGGGTCCGCGTCCGATTGACACCATCGGCCTCATCTACCAGGCCCAGGATGTCGGCCACAGCTACAGAACGAAATTCACCTTCATCGAGTACTTTCTGAATCTTGGCTGAGGCTCCGACCACCTTGTCCTCTATCGCGTAACATAGGGGCAAGGTGACTTTGCCTTCTTTGAGATCACTGGCAACCGGTTTGCCCATGGCTTCCTTGGTCGAGGTCAGATCCAGCAGATCATCAACGAGTTGAAACGACATCCCCAGATCCAGACCGATCCGGGTCAGCTTTTCCACTGAAGCAGAGGATTCGGATGCAAGAATGCCGGATAATCGCATGCATCCTGAGAACAGATGTGCAGTCTTGCGCTCCGCGATATCCAACAACTCCTGAGACCCAACGTCGGTACGACCCAGAAGCGTCAGCTGCAACAGTTCACCTTCAACCATTTTCTGCGTGATGCCGATCAGTGTCGTCAGGACATCAAAACTCTTTTCTCTGAGCGCAGCAGCGAAAGACTGCATGTACAGCCAATCGCCCACCAACACGGTCATCGGATTACCCCAGTGAGTGTTCGCCGAGGGCCGGCCACGCCGCGTGTCCGATTGGTCGATCACATCATCGTGAAGCAACGTTGCATTGTGAATGAGCTCCACTACGGCCGCCAGACGGATAACCGACGGCGACACCTCCCCCAACATGCGCGCAGTCAGAACCAAGAGCGCAGGTCGTACACGTTTCCCACCGGCTTCGATCAGGTAGCGGCCGATCTCGGAGATCGGGCCTATCGAGGATTCGGAATATTCTTCAAGCTCCTCCTCGACCCGCACCAGGTCATCAACGACGAGGCTGTAAATTTCCTGCTGTGTGAGAGTGGTCTTCACAGAAGATGCATTGTACGACATGTCCGCGCGGCACGAGCCGCCAGACTCTTATCTTTCCTGACGCCAGATCGGCGCCTCATAACAAATCAAACAATTCGTGGAAGTTTCGGGATGTCTGGGTTTCTATTTCTTCAATTGTAACGCCCCTCAGCTCGGCCAGCTTCAGAGCAGTGTCCCGCACAAACGAAGGCTCATTACGACGCCCACGATGGGGTACCGGTGCCAGGTAGGGACAATCTGTCTCCACAAGAATTCTGTCTTCGGGCACACTGGCCGCGATTGCCTGAATGCCAGCAGATCGATTGAAAGTAACGATTCCGGAAAAAGAAATCATGAATCCTAGATCCAGGGCACACTTGGCAAGCGTTTCGCCGCCTGTGAAGCAGTGGATTACGCCTCGCCGGGGCTTCTCGTTCTCCAGAATCTGAATGGTGTCCTCGTCGGCATCGCGCGTGTGGACGATGACAGGACGATCCACTTCCCGGGCTACTACGAGTTGCTTACGGAACACCTTGCGCTGGATGTCTCTCGGCGAGTTGTCGTAATAATAGTCGAGCCCTGTTTCTCCAATCGCGACGACCTTCGGATTATCGACCAGCTCCTTCATCAACTCGAAGTGCTCCGCCCGTGTGCGAACCGCATCGTGAGGATGAATGCCGACACTGGTGTAAACTCGATCGTAGGTTTCCGCAAAACGGAGGCCGCAGCCCATGTCGTCGGGCCCGTCACCGTTTCCAATTGTCAGGATCGTACCGACTCCGGCTTCTCGAGCCCGGCCAAGGACAGCGTCCCTGTCGTCATCGAACCGGGCATCGTCCAGGTGAGCGTGAGAGTCGACCAGCATCGGACCTGCTACCTCAACCTGGAACCATTTATGACTTCGTCGGCAAAGCCCACAAGGGCCGGAGTGTCTTCCGGGCCAACCGATGCCGCCACGATCATCCCTTTCGATTCCAGTCCGCGCATCTTTCGGGGTTTCAGGTTTGCCACGACAACTATCTTGCGACCGACAAGATCGGCGGGTTCATAGTACTGGGCAATCCCGGCCAGCACCTGACGGGTTTCGAAGCCAACATCGACGACCAACCGCAGGAGTTTGTCAGCGCCTTTGATCCTTTCGGCCTCGAGAACCGTTGCTACCCTGAGATCGAGTTTTACGAAATCGTCAATCGTGATCTCGGGCGCCAGAGGAGGCACGCCCGCATCGCTCTCGTCGCCCGCGCCGGCAGTCGCAGACGCAGCTTGAGCATCGAGACCGGCTTCGAGTTTCGCGTATACGGCCTTAGCCTCGACACGCGGGAACAGAGCATCACCACCCCTCAACTTGATCCCAGACAGGATATCGGACCAGGCGAGTTCATCGAGGGACGCGTCGGCCACCGTCCCGTCAAGTCCAAGTTGTTCCCAGATCGTCTGGGACGACTCCGGCATCACCGGAGCCAACATGACCGCTGACAGTCGCAACGCCTCGGCGCAATGAAACAACACACCGTCAAGCTGTGAGGCCTTGTCATCGTCCTTGGCGATCGCCCAGGGTTCGTTTTCTACGATGTACTTGTTCACCCGGGAGATCAGCTCCCATACCTTCTCGACAGCACGTGAAAACTCGTAGCTGTCGAAGTGCTTCTTGTACTCGACCAAAACGCGGGCTGCGACGTCCTCGACATCGGCATCTCCTCGTGCGCTGCCCGATGTAGGAACAACGCCCTTGCGGTACTTCCGGATCATGGCAACAGTCCGACTGAGCAGATTCCCGAGGTCGTTTGCGAGGTCGCTATTCGCGCGCTGGATGATGGCATCGAAACTCAAATTGCAGTCCTGACCAAATACCATTTCGCGCAACAGGAAATACCGCAGCACCTCGATTCCGAAGACATCGCGCAAGAGAACCGGATCGAGCACGTTTCCACGTGACTTGGACATTTTCTCGTCCTTGAACAGCCACCAACCATGAGTCAGAATCGTCCTGGGCAGCGGCAGGTCTGCCGCCATCAGAAACGCGGGCCAGTAAACGGCATGAAACCTCAGGATGTCCTTCCCGACGACATGGAGATCTGCCGACCAGTACTTCGAATACATTGCTTCGTCAGATTGATAACCGATTCCCGTCATGTAGCCGATCAGTGCATCGAACCAGACATAGAACACGTGTTCGGGATCATCCGGCAGAGGCACACCCCATTTCAGTGTTGCACGGCTGATCGACAGATCCCTCAGACCACCTTGTACGAAAGAGACCACTTCGTTCTTCCGGGTCTCGGGATGAACGAAGTGTGGATTCTCTGCGTAGTGATCGAGCAAACGGTCCTCGAACTCAGACAGTTTGAAGAAATAGCTTTCTTCCGAGAACCATTCAGTCTCGCGTCCGCAATCCGGACACGCTGCCGGCTTCTTCGGGTCGGTGTCCGGCGCGTAGGCCTCGCACGAAACGCAATACCAACCGGCGTACTCCCCTTTGTAAACAAAACCATTAGCCTTGGCGCGCCGGTAGATTTCTCCGACCGCACCGGGATGGCGTGGATCGGTCGTCCTGATCGAAAGGTCATGGCTGATTCCGATACTCTCCCACAGATCCCGGTACTGGGCCTGAATACGGTCGGCCAGTTCCTTCGGCTCGATTCCCTGCTCCCTGGCAGACCGTTCGATCTTTTGCCCATGCTCGTCAGTTCCCGTGAGGAACCTCACATCAAACCCCATCATCCGCCTGTAACGCGCAATCGCGTCACATACGATCGTCGTATAGGTGCCGCCCAGATGGGGCTCGGCGTTGACGTAATAGAGTGGGGTTGTGAGGTAAAAAGAATCAGACATTGTGGTTTGGTTCACCTGTTGTTTGGTATCGCATCGTAACTTTTTACCGCATCATCGCGTATCTGATGAAACGGTAATCCGGTTTCACGTGCCAGACGCGCACAATCTTCGTATTCAGGACTGACGTTGACGACACGCCCCTCGAAGCGTGCTACCTTGACAGCGATCTTCCCATGCGGGGTCTCCACTGTCAGGATCTCCCGGTCCAGGACCAGCCGAGACATTGGACGACTCCGAATTCCGATTGTTGTTGTCTCCTCGAAAATCAACCGGGAAAGGACCTCCTGGTGTTCCGGAATCGCAAGCACCTGCAGTAAGTGCCCTGGCCGTCCTTTCTTCATGAATACGGGCATTGTGATCACGTCCAGGGCACCCATCGACAAAAGCTTTTCTCCGGCATAGGCGAGTTCCTCGGCGCTCATGTCGTCGATATTGGCCTCGATTACGACGATCTCCTCTTCGGCAGCGGCTCGACCTCCGGAAACCTCGTCACCGAGAAACAACCTAAGGCAGTTCGGGAAATCGCCCAGACTCTTGCTGCCCGCTCCGTAACCGATTCCCTTGATCTCGAATCTTTCCATAGGACCGAACCGATCGACGGTTGCGGCCAGAATTGCCGCTCCGGTCGGGGTGACCAACTCGACGTCGACGTGCTTCGAGTAGACCGGCGCATGGATCAACAAATTCGCAGTCGCAGGAGCCGGAACCGGATAGACCCCATGCTGACAGTGGATAAAGCCCCCGCCGATGTTGATCGACGAACACAAGCAACGGCCCACCTCGAGCGCATCCAGACCGATTGCAGTGCCCACGACATCCACAATAGAATCGATCGCCCCGACTTCATGGAATTCCACGTCTTCCGGTGGCAGGTCGTGCACCCGCCCCTCTGAGATCGCTAATTTTTCAAATATGGACACTGCTTGCTCACTAACTTTCGGGCTAAGAGAGCTTCTCTTGACCATGTCGACGATCTCGGAGGCCTTCCGGTGGAAATGAACGTCCGTATGGCCCTGGTCACCATGTTCGTGGTCGTGGCCGTGTCCGTGAGAGTGGGAATGGCCTTCTTCAAGGCCCTCTCCGACTACGTCGAATTTAACCGCGCTGATATTTGCCCGGATCACCTGGGACGACCTCAAATCGACCTCGGTATCAAACCCCGATTCATCGAGAAGCGGCAACTTTCCCAGCTCAGTCTTCAGGTAACCAAAGTCCACTCCCAGATCCAGGAGGGCGCCGATGGTCATGTCTCCGCTGATTCCTGAAAAACAGTCGAAGTAAAGTGTCTTCACGTTGCCAATTCCCTGTTTGATTTCCCGGTAAGAAGCGAAACCACCATGGTACTCGATCGTGAAGCGGGCAGGCAATTGAGGGGCATGTGGTGATCCTCCTAACACCTCTCGTCAATGACGCGTCCAACTGCCTCTCCGTTCAGAATCTTTATACGCCTGCCGCCTCGGCAAGCCTCGTTGGCCCCCCGCACGGAGGAACCGTGCGGGGCCTTTTCTTCCTTAGCGTAACGTTCCAGTTTGAGCAAGAGGGCTTGCGATCACGATGATCGCGAGCTCCGCCCCTCGTTCGGCCACGACGGCCGTCTGAACGAGGGAGCGGAATCTTCATCGGACCGTGCAAGTAACTTCCCTCTCCTACACAGAACAAAGCCCCCATCCCCTCAAACTCCAACCTGCTGCTATGATGATCGATTATGCAACTGGCCCTACACTCCCGTATCCGCAGCGCGCTCCAATCGAAACTCAGGAAGCGATGGCAGATCGACCCTCCCGAGATCGTCCTGAATCAGACTCCCAAAGTGGAGTTTGGAGAGCTGGCAACCCCTCTCTGTCTGAGGCTCGCCAAGACGCTCGGTAAATCGCCGCGTTCGGTGGCTGAGGAGATCGTTGATTTGCTGGAGATCGAGGGTGTCCGAAAGATGGAGATCGCCGGACCGGGTTATATCAACTTCTACCTGGAGCGGGGGACGGTTCTGGCTGGATCCATGAATGAAGTTCAGACCGATACGTTCGAAGGGTTTCCCGCTTCGGAGGGAAAACTCATTGTCGAACACACCAACATCAACCCCAACAAGGCCGCCCACATTGGACACCTCCGCAATGCTGCGATCGGGGATGCCTTCGTACGTACTCTGCGCTTTTCGGGCAACCCAGTCGAAGTTCAGAACTACATCGACAACACGGGGGTTCAGGTGGCAGATGTAATCGTCGGCTTCCGCTTCATCGAAAATCGTTCGGTCGAAGAGGTTCGGGCCTTGATCGCGGATCCGGGACAGAAGTTCGACTACTACTGCTGGGATCTGTACGCGAAGGCCTCGTCCTTTTACGAAAACGAAGATCCCGATTACGCAAAGAGAACCGAGATATTACGGGAAATCGAGGACGGCACGAGCGAGACAGCCCTCATGGCCGAGAACGTTGCCATGACAATCGTCCGTTGTCATCTTCGGACCATGGAAAGGATCAACGTCCACTACGACGTCCTTCCACGTGAGAGCGACATCCTTCACTTGAAGTTCTGGGATGAGGCTTTCTCCATGCTCAAGGAGAGAGAGGCCATCTTCTTTGAAGAAACCGGCAAGAACCAAGGATGTTGGGTCATGCGGCTGGAAACCGATTCCGGCACCGAAGACAAGATCATTGTTCGGTCGAACGAAACAGTAACCTATGTCGGAAAAGACATCGCTTACCAATTGTGGAAGCTGGGCCTACTGGATCGCGACTTCAAATATGCGATCTTCGATCACCACCCTGACGGGCAACCGATCTGGGTGACCACCTCTGATCAAGACACGCTTGACGTTGAACACCCCGCCTTTGGGCGGGGCCAGAAGGTCTACAACGTCATTGACGTTCGCCAGTCATACCCCCAAAGGGTAGTGCGTGAAGGAGTGCGTGCACTCGGTTACACGGAAGAATCGGACCGGTCGATCCATTTTTCCTATGAAATGGTCGCTCTGACTCCCGCGTGCGCGACCCAGCTTGGTATTGAGCTCTCGGATGAAGATCGAGCAAGGCCCCATGTGGAGGTGTCAGGCAGGAAAGGCCAGGGTGTAAAGGCGGACGACCTCCTGGACATCCTTGAAGACAAGGCTCTCGGGGAGGTCCGTAAGCGAAATCCCGGCTTAACCAAACCCGAGCAGGCCGACATCGCTCATCAGATAGCTGTCGGTGCTCTGCGTTATTTTCTACTTCGCTTCACACGCAACGCCGTAATCGCCTTTGACTTTGACGAAGCGTTAAATTTCGACGGGGAAACGGGACCCTATGTTCAGTACGCAACTGTTCGGGCAAACAATATCTTTCGCAGAATGGAAGCCGATCATCCCGACTTTTCAGCAAACCAGTTTGACCGATTACTCAGCGATGACAGGCTTGGGTCATTCCTCGATGAATCCGACGACCTGTGGGAACTGGTCTACACCGCATCCCGGTTGGATGAGATTGCTGCCCAGGTTAGGGCCAGCATGGAGCCTGCCACGCTGGCCAAATTCGCGTTCACCCTGGCTCAGAAATTCAGCCTCTTCTATCACAAGTACCGGGTATTAGCTGAAAAAGACGAGGACCGGCAGCTGTTCTACCTTTTCGTCGTGGACTTTGTCCGGAAAAGCCTCACCAAGTCTCTCGACCTGCTGGGTGTGACTGTCCCGAGCAGAATGTAAATGAGATTCAGGGACGCCGACCAAGTTCTCCGGCTGGGCATCCGGTTGATGTGTCACTCGATAAATCCGATCTCCGTCCCCGAATTTCCCCTGACCAAACCCGGAAGTTCCGAAAACGTATCGATTGAGTGGTCAGGAGGGTCCGCTTGAAAGCTCTCAGGTGCATAGCCGTAAGTAACGCCACAGGTTCTGACACCCGCATTTCTTCCAGTCCTGACGTCAACAGACGAATCTCCGACCATCCAAGTTGAATCCCTTTCACCATCTGTGTCTGAAAGTATCTGAAATATGCCGACCGGGTCCGGTTTCTTCTGCTCGAAGCTGTTCCCGCCGTACACGGCTTCGAACCGGTCATAGATGCCCAACCTTTCGAGCATCAGACAGCTGAACCTGTACGGCTTGTTCGTGAGAACCGCCAATTTAGCACCGGAGAGGATCTCCAGCGTCTCGCGCACTCCGGGGTAGAGACGGGACTCGTCCAACATGTGGTCGCGGTAATAGTCTAGAAACATCCTCAGTCCCCGCTCGACCTCAACCTCAGACACCGTGTCCCCAAGAGCTCGGCGGATCAGCGCCATTGCTCCATTACCGATCAGACCTGTGATCGAGGTTTCACTAATCGCACTGAGCCCGAACTCACTGCGGACGTAATTGACGGATTTACACAGGTCCGCCTTGGAATCCACCAATGTCCCGTCCAAATCCAGAATGATCAGAGGTTTTGCTCCCTCAATCATCGATTCTCAAAACGAAAACGGTCTTCTTCAACGAACTCCCTGACGACGGGATGGTCGCTCTGATAGAGTTCAGGAATCGTCCCGATAAAGACAAAGCGCCCCTCGTGAAGCAGGGCGACATGATCGGCTACTTTCTCGGCACAATTTGCAATGTCGTGGGTGACGACCATCTGCGTGAGTCCGAGTTTTTCTTGCATCTTGGAAATCAAATCGTTAATGGTCTGCGATAGAAGTGGATCGACCATCGTCGTCGGCTCATCGTACAGAATCGCTTCGGGCTCGGCTGCAAGCGCACGCGCTATGGCCACAGCGCGCTTCATTCCCGTGCTTAGCTCAGAAGGCATCAGTTCGGCCAGATCCTCAACCTCGACGAGGTTCAGCTTCTCTGCAACACGATCTTCGATCTCTTCGTCACCAAGACCGATGTCCTGGAGAGGGAAAGCCACGTTCTCCCAAACGGTAAGCGAGTCGAACAAAGCACCGGATTGGAAAACCAGCTGGACCTTCTTCCTCACCGTGGCCAACTGTCGTTCGGTCATGAGAGTAACGTCCTGACCGTCGACCAGAACGTTCCCAGCGTCGGGAGAGAGGAATCCCACCACGTGAGTCAGCAGGACGGTCTTTCCCACACCGCTCGGCCCAAGAATCGCAAACGTTGCCCCCTTTCGAACGCCGAACGACACACCGTCCAGCACGACGTTGTCTTCGAAGGCCTTATGAACATCAACAAACTCGATGAAATTCGACATGATATTCCGCACCAGCCATCCGAAACAGTCTGCGTCAGGCGGCCCGACTGCTCAAAACAGCTTAACTTAACGGCTGGATTCTGGAAAATCGATGAATTCGCGCTGCGGTCATGGACCGCACTGGCAAGAACGACTACTACATGTCACATGGTGGTCAATTGATACTTGAAATGAGCCACTTGGTTCCGGCCGCCGTTCTTGGCAACGTATAACGCCTGGTCGGCGACGCGAATAAGATCTTCCTTGGAGGTCGCATTAACCGGATGATTCGCCACACCGACGGACGCTGTTACACGTCCGACGACGCCGACATCGGTAGCTTCAATACTTTGTCGGATACGTTCAGCCACTTGAATCGCTCCGCCAAGATCGGTTTCCGGGAGAATGACCACAAACTCCTCGCCTCCGTAACGGGCTGCAAAATCGATGTCGCGACACGTCCCCTGGATTGTTTCGGCAACATTTCGTATGACAGTATCGCCGGCCGGGTGTCCGAACCTGTCGTTCACCGTTTTCAGAAAATCCAGGTCGATTATGAGAAGTGACAACGTATGGTTGTGCCGCTGCGTCCGGCTCACTTCGCGCGAGAGCGTGGATTGAAAAAATCGATGATTCGGCAACCCGGTGAGAAAGTCCGTCCGGGCCAGGTGCTTCATTTCCTCGAACATCTGGACATTCCGTAACGCATTCCCCGCGGTGCTGGCGACAACCTCAAGAAAATGAATTCTTGTGCTGGAAGGCTCTTCACCGTACCGACCGTCCTCAAGGCAAATCACGGCCTCGACCTCACCCCGGATCGTTATCGGAATCGCTATGGTGTTGGCTTCGCTGCTGTCTTCCCCTTCCGAATGGACCACACGGTTTTCCGTATGCGCCTCTCTGAGTGCCGGAATGCTGTCTACGGAAACCGCATTTTCAGCACCTTCAGAATCTCTCGAACTGGCCAGGATAACGGCCCGTTCACCTTCAACACGCAGGATCGAGCAGGCAGTTCCATCGACGGCGTCCATGAGCCTGTCAACGATCTCGTTGTAGATGTCGTTCGCATTCATCGACGTGGATAACGTACGAGCTATTTCGACCATCACTTCGGAACTCTTGGTTTCCTCCAGCATCGTCGTTGATGTCAAGGCATCACGATCGAACCGGGCAACCAGAAACACGTAAAAGATAGCCACCACGAAAAACAGCGCCATCGCAAGAAATTGTTCGAGAATCACCGATGTCGTGAACCCAAGGAAATCGAAGTACGAAAACGCACCAAAGAGAAGACTGACGACCAACAACGAAAAGAGAACAACCCTCAGGTCACGCCAGATGATCGCCAATAGGAGAATTCCCATCAGCGGGAAATGAATCGGCGGACCCGAAACGCGGAGAAGGTATAAAAAACCGCAAATGAAAATCGCATCGGCCACGGTCACCAGGCGGCTTGACCGAATCGCCGTAAAAGACCTCTGTGGAAGAAAGCTCAGGGCGACGTTGGAAAGCGAAAAGACAACAACAAGAAGGAAAATGCCGATAAAATTCTGGCTCCTGAGGTTGCTGAACAACGTGAGATATGAAGCCAGAATTATGATGAGCCACCGCAGCAGGAGAAACGATCTGCGGTTTTCGAAGAAAGGCTCGAAGTGAGGTTCGGCGTTGGGCTGATGCGAGGTGGTTTTCATGCCAGCGGAGTCAATCAAATCATAGCGATCGCAGTTGGGACGCGAGCGGACCCCATACTATTCTGCTATTTTGAGGGATTCTACAGGAGGAACAAGTGAAATTCATGAATTTTTCGCCGTCGGGAAGCAAAGATGTCCACCTGGGACTGATGCTCGACAACAACGCATGTCTGGACCTGCCGGCGGCGCACAGAGGGGGACAGGTCGATATTGAGACCGCAGCTTTGCTCGAAGACGTCCTTCGTCGGAACAACGGTCTCCAGGATCTGGAAAAACGACTCGGCGCCTTAGACGTCACATCCATGGACGAATTTACCATTCCCCGAGGAGGCTTTCGCCCACGACAGCCCGTCTTCGCTCCCCAGAAGGTCATTGGTATCGGCCTCAACTACCACGATCATGCCAAGGAGGTGGGCAGACCTGTTCCCGAACAACCGCTCCTCTTTGCCATGTATCCGAACACGGTTACCGGCTTTGACGATGAAATAGCGATCCCGGCAATGAGCGACAAGATCGACTACGAGGCGGAACTGGGCGTGATCATCGGCCGGCGGGGACGGCACATTCCTGCCGGCAAAGCCCTCGACTACGTCGCAGGCTATACGATCGTCAACGACGTATCCGCAAGAGATCTTCAAAGATCTGACAGTCAGTGGATTCGGGGAAAGTCTTTCGACACGTTTGCCCCAATGGGGCCATGCATGGTGCCGGTAAGCGTACTTGGCGATGGCGATGGGCTCGACATCCGGCTGCGTCTGAACGGAGAGACGATGCAGGATTCAAACACACGGAATTTGATATTCAAGGTCCCCGAGCTGGTGTCTTACATCTCTCGTGTAATGACACTGGAACCTAGCGACGTGATTTCAACGGGCACACCCAGTGGTGTCGGCGTGGGACGTACGCCTCCCGTATTCCTCAAACCAGGCGATGTCGTCGAAATCGATGTGGAAGGAATTGGAACGCTAAGAAATAGCGTAGTAAAGGAATAAGAAGCGAACGGCGGTCTGCTAGTACACCACCTTTTCAACGGCCGTTAACAGATCTTCCAACCGGAACGGTTTTCTGAGATAAGCGGTACCGGTCTGTTCAAAGAACCGGCGCGTTCGGTCGTTCAACACATCTCCTGTGACGAAAATAAAACGGCTCGCAAGATCAGGGTTGACCGATTCGACCATTCGATACAGGCTCTGCCCATTTACGCCAGGCATCCTCTGGTCGCACACAACCGCATCGTATGAGCTCGATGAACACAGGCGTTCAAACGCCTCTGTGCCTGAATTAAAGAACTCGACTTCGGCACCAAACCTTTCGAGATAATCTTCGATCAGGTCTGTGATCGTCACCTCATCATCGATCACCATGATGGACTTGCCACGAAGCGCTTCGCCGGTGCTGGGTTCGCTCGTCGTCGGCTCGAAATCATCGATGTGAGTCTGGACCGGGAGTTCCATGGTGAAGGTAGATCCGGTCCCATGGGTGCTCCAGGCGTAAAGTTCACCTCCGTGGTCCTTCACGATCTCGGCACAGATATTCAGACCGAGGCCGGTTCCGCCGTTGCTCTTGACGTTTGCCTTCGTCGTAAAGAATGGATCGAAGATTCGATCCATATCCTGAGTTCGAATACCGCCTCCGTTGTCGGTGACTTCCAGTCGCACCCGGTTGTTGAGGACGGTTGTACGAATCTGAATCTCACCTGTCCGTCCCTGGATCGCTGCAAAGGCATCTTCGGCATTGACGACAAGGTTGAGGATCACCTGCTCGATTTGCCCGGGATCCCCAGACACGCGCGGCAACTCATCTTCCAATTCAGGAATCGCAACGATATCGTGAACCTTGTGATCATATTCTCGAAGAGCGAGAACGTTTTCGACGATTCTGTTCAACTCGAAGCTTTTCTTTTCCGGTTGGGTCTTGGTCGCAAGATTCAGGAAGTTCTGGACAATACGGCCAGCCCGTTCCGCCTGATTTCGGAGAACGTCGACCATCCGGCTCGTCGACGGATCCAGTTCGGCGCGAGACAACAGTTGAGCATACCCAACGATGCCTACGAGCGGATTGTTCAGCTCGTGAGCCACACCGGAAACCAAACGGCCAATGGCTCTCATCTTTTCCATCTGGACGAGCTGCTGGCGCAATTGTTCCTCATTAGTCGTATCTCGACCGATGAAGATGAACAACCCCTGGTCCGAGAGCGGAACCTTCTCGAAATCGAAGACCGATCCGTTGAGGGGAACCGCGTGGTGGGCAATCTGGTTAACGCTGGTGGTATTCGGAAAGAAATCGTTGAACGTCGAGTTCGCCAGAACAATATCGCCGTGCGCGTCGATGACGGCTACAGGTACTGGAAGTAAAGCGAAAAGGCTGCTGACTAGGCTGGACGTATCAACTGCTAGGGTGGCACCTTCCTGGGCCATAAAACGTCTCCCTTCCTTGGGTCGTTTGGCAGATTCGTTGCGTGACGTTAGGATTCTTATCTCTAGACGTCTTTATTGCAAGAGAAAAATGCCTAGGTCTCAGGACTTTTTTCAGATGAACGCATTCCGGTCAATTTTCCGCTCGAAAAGAGGATTCCAAGACACCTCCCTACGCATGTTTCAGAGACGACAGACCGGTTCGATCGGGCATCGAACGCACTTGAGCCGGTCTCTTTTCCTCGGGCAATCCCCTGCGATTCCAAGGTGGCACAGGGCAAATTCGTAGCGAAGCGGGTCAGTTCGGTCCAGGCGCCGGAGGCTGTCGGTGATTTGCTCGGCCATTCTCCATCCCGGGCTCCGAATCGTTGAGAGACCAATGTATCCTGAGATCCGGGCGATGTGGGTATCCACTGGTATGACGAGTTGGTTTGGAACAACCCGGGTCCAGACCCCACAATCGACGCCATCGTCAGAACGAACCATCCAGCGCAGGAAGAGATTGAGCCTTTTGCACGCACTTCCCCCCGATGGTTTCGGAAAGAAATACCTCGCGCCACGGCGCTCGGCCAAGTCTCGCTTCGAGTAGAACCGCTCGTAGCCGGAGTCCAGGGCCTTTGACGAAAAACTATCCAGGATTCGTCGAACGGTTGGCTCGCCATCGGACAGGCCCTCTGTAAAGGCTGCTTCGAGCGATCCATGCTCTTCAAGAAGGCGCCTGAGAATCCATAGAAGAACCGAAAGATCGTTCTGGTTGTTCCAACGATGCCCAAACCCATCGAACACGTGTCCGTCTCGACGCGGATCGAAATCCGACACGAACTCGGACGGCCGCGTGCCCATTGCCGAAAAGATCCGGGAAACTGTGGCGAGAACAGCCTTGACGTTGCCGTACGCAAAGGCCGAGGCTATGAAACCAGCGATCTCCCGATCCGCCGGATCATCGTATCTGCGGACGAACTGAACCGGGTCCCGGTCTACGTGATACTGCTTTGGAAAATCGTCGAGAAAGCGGTCCAGGTGGTGCTTCAGACCTGGGACAAGGTTCCCGATTCGAGGACTCTGGGATGGGGTGAAATGAACAGACACAATGGAAAAGGGCGCCCGAACGGCGCCCTTTCAAATACGATTCTCACTGATGTGGTCGTCGTCTAGCGCGGAAAGCTGAGTTTACCCCGCCGTATTTCCGGTGTCGTGACGGCGCGATTCAAATCTGGATTCGAGAGCGGCCCCACGTTCCTCCGGTCGTTGTCGACCAGAACCCCGTTGACTCCAGGCACAGAACGCATTTCCGGTCGAACTTCTTCATTCTTCCTGACGACCTCCAACACGCGCGTTGCCCCGAAGTCTCGGTCTATTTCAACTGGCGTCAACGGATACTGCCCGGCTCGGACCAGAGTCTTTCGGCCGGCATCGAGAATGACCTCGCGGTCGGACAGTCCCGCTGTCTCCACCGTCACTCGGCCATCAAAACAGTACACCTCAGTCGCGGTCGAACCATCAACGCTGACCTCAAATGTCGTTCCGCGAACGGCAATCAGGGCGGTCGGTGTATTCACCCGATAAGGATTGGGTCTTCCTCCCCACCGCTGGATGAAAAAGCGGACCTTGCCCACTACAACGTTCATCAGGTTCCGGACCTCGGAACCCCAGAACTTCTCTATCTTCAACGTCGTGTTCTCCGAGACAACCACATAGGAGCCATCCGGTAATTCCAGGGTCATCGACCCGCCCGGACCCGTTCGGATCTCGTCGCCGATGTCCAACGTAGGCAGGCCCGAATCGATCGTGACGAACTCGGCTCCGGAGGCCGAACGCACTTCTGCCGGCGGATACATGGAGGTCACCTTGACCCCCTGCGCCATAGTCAGCGTCGGTACCAGCAGCAACACAACCAACAGCATGCTTTTCTTCATTAGTTCTCCGTACCACCCTTTGCAAAACCAGATCCAGTATGTACTTTGATAGGCCCCGGCGGTCCCAGTTCACGCAGATCAAGCGCCTCCTGGAACAAACCGAAACCTGCTCCAAGGTCCGGTAGAGTATCGACGCGACGGGTTGACCGCAATCGATCGAAGATCCGTGAGTTACGCTCCTCGATCGCGCGCGAAGCAAACCGCTCCAGGGATTGAGTCATCTTGTCGTGACTCATCTCGACCTGGGTCGCGTATTCCGTTACATCAGTGTGTGCGCCGGCCCAGACCAATTTCTCAAAGGAACGGCCTGTCGTCGCCTGCACGTAGGACATCATCGCAATCTGTCCCCAGGAAATATCCTGATCGAGGGCCCAAACGATTTCACTCTGAGACGTTCCGTATTCGGCTCCCAGCATCGAGGCGTAAAGCGCCGCTAAACCGGGGTCCGCCTGGACGTCGTCATTGAGTTGATCGGCAACATTCAGAAGACGAATCCCGGGCGACGCAGGGTCGGCCCCTATCTCCCCGGCTTGGGCCAGGCCCGGGGCGACCAGCCCCAGGTTCAGCACGAAGCTGAGCGTCCCTACCAGAATCCATCTTTCCATTGCCATATCTTTCACGTATCTCTATGTGGATAAAAGGCAGTACACCTCCATTTCCAGGCGCACGACCCCCACCCAGCGGATGTTACTCCGGTGTCCCTCTCAAATCAATGTTTAAGCGCTTCGCCTTGTTGTAAAGGGTTCGGCGCTCAATCCCAAGAATTGCAGCCGCCTTCTTCTTGTTTCCACCGGTTTCCTTGAGAATTCGCACAATATGTTCGCGCTCCATGGCCTGCAGCGAGCCCGTATTGGCCTCCTCGGTTTCAGCCTGGGAATCGCCCAGCTCCAGGTCCCCCGGTCCGATGATGCCGGTGTCGGAAAACGTCAATGCCCGCTCGATCACGTTCTTCAGTTCCCGAACGTTCCCGGGCCACTGGTAGCGGCACATGAGCTCCACCGCTTCGGGCAAAAGACTGGCCGAAGACCCATATTGCTCGGAATACTGCTTCAGGTAGTACGACGCAAGGACGGGAATATCTTCGGAACGCTCGCGCAGTGGTGGAATCGAGACCGTAAACACATTGAGACGGTGGAAAAGATCCTCCCGGAACTGCCCCTCCCTCATCATGTCCCGCAGATCGCGGTTCGTCGCCGCCAGCGTTCGAATGTTGACTCCTATGGTTTGATTGGATCCGACCCTCCGGATCTCGCGTTCCTGGATAACGCGCAACAGTTTGACCTGGAAGGCCAGCGACGTTTCCGAAATCTCATCCAGGAACACGGTGCCGCCCGCCGCACTCTCAATCAAACCCTTGCGGGAACCCACGGCGCCGGTGAACGCCCCCCGCTCGTGCCCGAACAGCTCACTTTCCAGGAGGGTTTCCGTCAACGCACCGCAATTGATCACGACGAAGGGTGCCCTTCCGCGGTCGCTATTGCCGTGAATGGCGTTGGCAATGAGTTCCTTGCCCGCACCTGTCTCGCCGTAAATCAGGACGGGAGCATCGATTGCCGCTATACGGGCCAGCTTCTTGTAAATAGCCACCATCTTCCGACTCGTCCCAATGATGCCGGTATCGGGGAAATCCCCTCCCATTTCGGACACCGTGCCCAAGGTCCGAATCAGATTCTCTTTTTCTTCGATGCGATGGATAACACCCAGGATGTCTTCAACGGCGAACGGCTTGCTGATGTAGTCGAATGCACCGCTCCGAACCGCACGAACCGCGGTCTCGACCGAACCGTGGGCCGTCATGATGACGACTTCAGCGTCGGGCGAGGTTTCACGCGCAGCCTCCAGCACATCCAGGCCTGAAACGTCACCCATGTAGATGTCGCTGATCACAATATCGATCGGCTCGGCCCGCAGGACCTCCAGGGCATCCTCTCCCCGGCCGACGACTTTATGCTCGTAACCCTCCATGTCGAGGAGTGAGCCGATCATCTTGCAGATCGAGCGGTCGTCATCTACAACGAGAATCTTAGGTTTTACTTGTGATTCAGTCTGCATACTGCTCTTAATAATACATTTATGTTATCAGTAATCTTAGGCGCCGAACCCGCCTTATGCCGGAATCCACAGCGAGAAGACCGACCCCTCGCCGGGCCGGCTTTCAAGCGTCACGTCGCCTCCATGCTGGGAGGCCACTTCCCTGACGAACGGGAGGCCCAACCCGAAACCGGTCTCTTCCCGTGTCTTCCCGTCCCCCCGGCGGTAAAACTTCTCAAAGACGCGGTCCGCGTCTTCAGGCGGTATGCCGTAACCGGCGTCTTCAACCCGGAACGAGAAGCGACCGCTTCCATTCCTGGCGTCTATTCGGACACGCGACCCTCGGGGAGAATACTTAATCGCGTTCGATACCAGGTTGGACAATGCCTGATACAGTAGCATCCGGTCGCCGTGGACCGTGCCGGTTCCCTCACCCGTTTCGAGAGAGATCTCTTTCTGCTCGGCAAGCTGGGAATGTCCCCCGATCAACTCTCCCAGAAAACTTCCCGCCTCGAAGTCAGTTACCTCCAGTTTCTTTCGACCCGACTCGATATAGGCTATATCCAGGAAGGACTGGATCAGGTCACTGAGACGGTCGCTCTCGCTGAGCATCGACTGCAAGAATTCCGCGCCCTTTTCTTCGACAAGGCCGTATTTGGCCAACATGTCGCCGTAACCACGGATCGAGGTCAGCGGTGTGCGCAGTTCATGCGAAACCAACGACACCATGTCGTTCTTGGCCTGATCGAGTTCCCTCTGGGCAGTCACATCGTGGAGAGTGGCGACGACGCCAATACCTGCTATCGGCGCAAGCGTCACCGTGTAAAAACGCGCTCCGTTCTGCGAGGATAGGCCTTCAAGACGGCCGGGATCTTCGGAAGAAAATACACCGGCAAACTCATCCAGCATCGGCTTGCCGTCGAGCAAACCTGAAAGATACTCCCACGCCGGTGGCGCATCCGCCAGATAGCCACTCATCCGTTCGGCCGCCGGGTTCTGGTACACAACCCGGCCGGCAGGATCGCTGACAAGGATCACGTCCTCGATGCTCGCCAGGACAGCCTTGTTAAAGCTGACGAACCGATATAGCTCCTCGTTGAAGAAATCGACGGCATCAAGCTTCCAGGGCGCGTTATGCCGGCGTGCCGTGAGAAGGCCCCTGCGGCGTGTCTGTCTTTGGGAACGACTCTGCTCGTAAGAGTCGATCACACGGGCCCACTGTTTCCGAACTTCAGGGTCCGCCAGCTGATCCAGCCATTCATCCGGACCCGCCTTCTCTTCCGGACCCGCATTCTCTTTCTTCGAGTCGGGACTTTCGGCCGCCCATACCGACAGAGTTGAAATCTTCTGGTCCAGATCGCGATTGACCCGAACAAGTTTGCGCACTTCGAGTCCTGGAACGACTAACACAGTCGCTGCCAGAAACGTAGGAAAGGGCAACCAGATGTCGAAGGCCCCCATCAACGCGCCGGAGAGAGCCACCAAAGCGGGGATCGTCAGGACCGATGCCAGATAGAATCGCTTGCCTTCAAAGCGCTGATCTGTCCAATAGAGCATGCCGATCAGGACGGCCAAACCCAGCCAGACAATCACACCCGACACGGGGCGGACACTCCGCTGAGCGTAAATCGAATCCAGGGCGTTCGCATGGATTTCGATGCCGCTCATGCGGCGTCCAGCCGCCGAGAACGGAGTCATCCAGTCATCACCAAGTCCCTCGGCCGTGATTCCGACCAGGACGATCCGATCCGCGAACGTCGCCGGTGCCACCAGGCCTTCGAGGACCTGCCAGGCCGGAACCTGAGGAAACGTGCCGCGATCTCCCGCAAAGCGAAGCAAAAGGGACTCCGGTACGATTCGAACGCTTCCACCCATCTCCTCTTCGAAATCTGAGGGCAGTTCACCCGCTGAACGCAGGAGTTCGACCGAGAGTGCGCGAACAACGTCTCCCTCCGCTTCCTTGGCCGTGACGACACGGCGGATGACGCCATCCAGATCAGGATCCGCATGCACGTGCCCCACCGCGGCGGAACCCGATTCAAACGTCTCCAATGGCATGCGCCAGAGCGCCTGACCGCCGGTATCGTCCACCCGTGTGGCCAGGACTATGTTCCCCGCCTGCTCGATGGCGTGGGCAAGCGCCTGGTCAGATTCGGAACCCCGAGGATCGTCCAAAAGAAAATCAATGCCAATCGCACTCGGTTCTGTGAAGGAAACCTGCGTAATCAGTTCGGCCAGGTTCTGGCGAGACCACGGCCACCCGCCCACGCGGTCGAGGCTTTCTTCATCAATTGCGACGATCTGGACTGAACTGGCAGGTTCCACGGGTCCAGCCAGGCGAAGGGTGAAATCGTAAGCGATGTCGTTGACCTGGTTGAAAAATGCCTGCCAGGACAAGAGTACGATCACCGCAGCCGCCATCAGGCTGACGGTCACAACCTTGAAGGAATGTTTGAAGTTCCTCAACACAAACCTCACCGTAACGGGAAAGCGATCGGATGATCATGGAGTGAGCTCCGAGCGCTGGCGCAAAGCCCGGAAAAAAGAGGTCTCCAGTGTAGCAAATCCATCCCCCAGGTGCGACTGTAGGTGCGCTGTATGAGCGCACAAACCCACACCGTTTGACAGACAAAACGGGCCATAAATTTAACCCAGCGAAAAATCGTCCCTCGATGTAACATAAAAGCTGCCTTTTCCCTTCCTCAAAGGAAGGGCCCATGCCTCCCAGCCCCGCCCGCCAAACGGGCATCACGCTTTTCGAAGTGTGCCTTGGTGTCGCCGTCATCGGAATCCTTGCGATGATGGCCATCCCATCGATCAACCGTGCACAGCAATCTTACGGATTGGAAGCGGCTGCCTATGAAGTCCGCTCTGAACTACACCGCGCACGCATTCTGGCCATCATGCGTAACGAAGACTGCCGACTCCGTGTCACATCCGGTACGGAGTATCGGATCGAGTGTGAGACACCGGTGTGGGTCCCGATAAGTCTTCGGGAAATGCGTTCCGGTTATTTGGTCAGCGCGAACAACCGCCCCGAGTTCCATCCCCTCGGCAATGTCGGCCCGATGGCCTCAATCATCGTCAGCAATACCGTCGGCGAACAAAAACGCATCATCGTAAGCCGGAGCGGACGGATTCGGGAGGTCGTTCCAATCGGTGTGTAAAAAGAGAAGGCGGTGTACGCTTTCGGTGAATCCGAAACCCTAAGCAATCCCGGCAGCAACCGGGAGAAAGGTACACCACCCATGAAGAAGAAGAACATACCGGCATCAGTGGCGTCAACGAACGCGTATGAAGGTTTGGAGGACTGGGCGCGATCCCGGGTCCAAGTCTGGCTACAGGAGCTGCTCGAGGACGAAGTCACTCAATTTCTGGGTCGGGAAAAGTCGGAGCGGAGTCCGAATCGACGAGGATACCGGAACGGTCACGGGAAGCCGCGACGCTTCGCAATGATGAACGGTACGATGGAGGTTCGACGACCTCGGGTTCGAAACACCGCCGAGCGGTTCGAGAGTCAGATCCTGCCGTATTTTCGACGGAAATCGAAACAGCTGGGCGAGCTACTTCCCGATCTCTACCTCCACGGTCTGGCCACAGGGGACTTCGAGCAGGCCATGCGCGGACTGCTTGGCGCTGGCGCTCCGTTGTCGCGAGCATCGATCCAACGACTGAAATCGACCTGGCAGTTGGAGTATGACGAGTGGGTCCAGCAGGACCTGTCCGGCCTCGAGGTCGTGTACCAGTGGGCAGACGGCTTGTACGTGAAAGCGGGGATCGCGAAAGAGCGAGCGGCATTGCTGGTGATCATCGGAGCCTTGTCAGACGGGCGCAAAGTGGTGTTGGCCTGTGAGAGCGGGCAGCGGGAAAGCAAGGAGTCCTGGAGCCGCATTCTGCGCAATCTCCAGAGACGGGGCCTGAAGCTGGGACGGCTGACTGTCGCGGACGGTCACCTGGGCATCTGGTCCGCGCTGGCCGAGCAACAGCCCCAGGGCCAGGAACAACGCTGCTGGAACCACAAGTCGATCAACGTGGTCGATCATCTGCCGAAGACCGAGCAGCCCGCGGCCAGACAGCTGCTTCATGGGATGGCCTTCGCGAACTCCCGCGCGGCCTGCGAACGAAAGCGGGATCAGTTCGTCCGCCGATATGAGAAGAACTATCCCAAAGCGGGTGAGACGCTGTTGCGGGACTGGGACCGGATGATTACTTTCTATGAGTTCCCGAAACAACACTGGGTGCATCTGAGAACAACCAACATCGTCGAATCGCCCTTCGACATGGTTCGCCTCCGCACCAACGCCGCTCGCCGATTCAAGCGTGTCGAGAATGCAACGGCAATGATCTGGAAGCTACTACGTGTCGCTGAGAAGGCTTGGCGACACTTAAAAGGATCCGAACTCTTACAAGAGGTCTATGATGGTCAGCAATTCGCTGACGGCATCAGAGTCGTGATGAAATCGAAGGCCGCCGCCTGATGACTTTTACACACCTTTTGTAATGACCTCGGATTCGGATGGAGTAAAGACAGCGATTCGAGGACCCCTGGCTTCAATTGACCCGTCCTTCCCTTTTCGCTTAGGATGAAACCAAATGTCTGGGCCTGTGGCGCAGCTGGGAGCGCGCCTGACTGGCAGTCAGGAGGTCAGGGGTTCGATCCCCCTCAGGTCCACTGGTTGAGTAGAAAAGAGTTAGGCCCTGTTCCCCTTAGGGCGTGTTAACACACCGCGGGATTTGCCGATCGCTTGCGGACCGTTTTTTTTAACGCTCCCGTGCCGTCGGGATGCACCTTCACAATGGTCGAGTCCATCGAAACGGCTTCCACCCGGATGCGCACCAGTTGCTCGCGCTGGAGTTTTTCGAAGACGGCGTCGAGCACCCCGTTCTTGGACCAGCGGTTCATCCGGGTGTAGATGGTGTGCCAGTTGCCAAAGCGCTTGGGCAGACCGCGCCACTTGCAGCCCTGCTCAGCCACATACAAAATGGCGTTCAAGACCGTCAGGTTCGAAAGACTGACGTTGCCCCGCTGACGCGGCAGTTCCGGCTCGATGCGACAATACTGCTCCTGTGTGATCTCCATGCCTGATTATAAAACATTCATGCTCATTAGTGTTAACACGTCCTAGGTAGATCTTAGATTTGATCTCTTCCACGCGATCCCTAACGAACCTGACGCCCTCCTGGTTTGGTGAGTTTCGACGCAACTTGCCGAACAGAATCTACCCAGGTCGGTATCACAGACGTAGCGTCGCCTCGCACTCCAGAGAGCTCCTCCCCCATTTCCTCTGCCAGCTCGATTAGGGCGGTTTTCCGGAGCCGAGCCACGGTCAAGGCGCTCTTATCGATGACAAGACCGCTACTATGGTACTCATCCGCAGGTTTGAGCACAGCGTCCACGACCTCACGCTGTTTGAAAACTGAAAGCAAGGCCACAACATCAGCAAAACCTTCGTGGAAGGCGGCCTGCTGCGGGGATGAAGGCAGCGGTTAGTTGCGCCTCAGTCCGTCAATTAATGCGTGAGCGGCCTCATGGGCGACGATGTCGTGGGACAGGCAGGTGAACGCGGTGCCACAGCTGCCTGGAAAGCAGCCGAACATCAAGGCTTCGTCATCGCGCAAATAATAGGCGTTGGCATCGGCGAACGCATGTGGGACGACCTTGATCTGATGGCCGCGAAACCCCCACCGGAGGCGACGTCCCAATGCCTGCTCGAATCGCGCTAACGTGCTTATTACTATGGCGTAAACGTTTTGCGCGTGGAAGTGGGGGTTCTCGACTAGAGCGGGGGGTACATCGCCGGCGGGTAGTCGAAGTCGACCCGCTCGACGTCGGTCCAAAGCACGTACTCGGGGCGCTCGCTGCCGTCGACGAAGATCAGCATGCCGGTATTCCCCTCGCTGAGGTCGCCGGTCGGCTCGAGCCCCAGCTCCTCGCCGCTATGGAGGATCACCCCGGCACGCTGGGCGCTCTCTTCGCCGCCGGGGAGCACGATCGAGGCGATCAGGCCGAAGGGGATGGTGTAGTCCACGCCCTCAGATGGGGCGTCGAGCGTCTCGGTGGTCTCGCTCTCGTCGAGGTCGTAGACCAGCCGACCGACGAGGCGGCGGCCGGTGCGGGTGGTAACGCTGCCCGTGAGTGGGCTCCCCGGCGGGAAGTCGCCGAAGGCGGGGCCGCTGCCGCCGGGACTGAAGTCGACGCGCTTGAAGGCGCCCCAGGAAACCAGGACCCGGCCGTAGCGCCGGTCGTCGACGTAGATCCCGCGGTTGCCTTGGCCGGCTTCGCGGGTGCCGGAGAGGACGATGTCGCCCCCGTCGAGGAGCGTCACGAGGGAACTGTCGCTCGAGTCGCGCGCGATGGAGCGGATGGTGTCGAAAGGAAGGTTGAGCAGCTCACCGTCGGCGGTGTGGCCGTCGAGTTCGTCCGTACCGACGCCCTCTTCCCGGTTCCACTGGACGAATCCGGTAAAGTCGCCCTGGGGCGTGCGCACCATACCGTGCAGCCGGTCGGGGGCGGCGTCTAGTCGGGCGGTGGGGAGAAGCTCGACGATGCCGATCTGCCGCTCGTTGAAATCCACAACGCCGCGCCTGGGGTCCCACACTCGCAGGCCGTCAGCGAAGTCGTCGGCGGAGAAGCGGTCGAGGTTGAACACGGTCCCGCTCTTGAGAGTCACCCGAATGTCACGCCCCCCCGCCTCGATGCGCGCGATGTCGCCCAGGCGCCCCATGAAAGGCCGGCCGAGGTCGATCTGGCGCTCCCGGCTGGCGATCTCGACGCCGAAGATCTTGATCGAGCGGCGCTCCTTGAGCTGCTCGTGTTAATTTGCACGGAAAAGTGATCCGGGTTTTGCATTGAAAATTGACCCGGGTTAGAGAGCCGGATTATGGCTCATGGGTTGGGGTTTTTCCGGGGTTTAGTCTCCTTTGTGTGTGTGGAACTGTTTCTAAAACGGTAACTGTCATTGCCGGTTTCGACGATGTGGCAATGGTGGGTGAGGCGGTCGAGCAGCGCGGCGGTCATCTTCGTGTCGTTGAAGACCCGGGGCCATTCACCGAAGGCAAGGTTGGTGGTGAGGACCCTGCGGGTGCGCTCGTAGAGTTTGCTCAGCAGGTGGAACAGCAAGGCGCCGCCGGCCTGCGAGAACGGCAGATAGCCGAGTTCATCGAGAATGACCAAATCGACTTGCAGGAGCCGGTTGGCGATCTGCCCAGTCTTACCCTTGGCTTTCTCCTGTTCCAGCGTGTTGACGAGTTCGATAGTGGAGAAGAACCGGACTCTGAGGCGATGGTGAGTGATGGCCTGCACGCCGATGGCCGTGGCGAGATGGGTCTTGCCGGTGCCCGGTCCGCCGATCATCACGATGTTGTGAGCGTCGGCGACGAAGTCACATCGATACAGTGAGCTGAGCAGTGCCTCATCAACGGGGCTTTCATTGAAGTCGAAGTTGGAGAGGTCGCGATAGGCTGGGAAGCGGGCGGTCCTCATCTGGTAGTTGATGGAGCGGACCTCGCGCTCGGCGACCTCGGCCTCGGTTAAGGTGTGGAGCATGGGCTCTATGTTTGAGAAAGCCGGAGCGCCTTGCCGCGCGAGTTCATCGACCGCTTGCGCCATGCCATGGAGTTTGAGCGACCTCAGCGCGCTGACCAGAGATTCAGATGACATGGCCATCTCCTCTCAAGCGGTCGTAGCGATGAACATCGGCCTTCGGTTCATTGAGCAGTGTCAACGCATCGGGTATATCGATGAGGCTGGGCGGCGAGGCTTCCAGTAACCGGCTCAAGATATTGAGCACATGTTGCTTGGAGGCGGCCCCGGCTGCGAGTGCGATCTCGGCGGCACGCAGCACCGCCGGCTCATCGTGGTGCAGCACCAGCGCCAGGATCTCCACCATCTCCCGGTCCCCGCCAGGTCGCTTGAGCCGCGCCGCCTGGAGGCGCTTGAAAGGTTGGGGAAGCTCGGCGAAGGGAGCGCCGTTCCTCAACGCGCCCGGTTTTCGTTGGAGGACGCTCAGGTAGTGGCGCCAGTCGTAGACGGTTCGCCCTGACCGGCAGTCGCGCCCGCGCGCGATCACCCGCGGATGCTCAGCGATGACCTGGCCTTCGGCGGCAATTACGATGCGTTCGGCGTAGACGCGGACACTGACCGGCCGGTTGGCAAACGCGGCCGGCACGCTGTAGCGATTACGCGCGAAGGCGATAAGGCAGGCCGGAGAAACACGCTTGGTGTGCTCGACAAAGCCATCGAACGGCGTCGGCATGCGCATCAGATGCGCGTGCTCATCGGCCCAGACCTCGGCGACTGTACGCTGGGGCTGCTCCGGGTGATGGATCTCGTCCCAGAGACCCCGGCATCGCCGCTCAAGCCACACGTTCACGTCACGGAAGCCAGCAAACCCAGGCGCGTCATGGAACAGACGGGGCCGCGCGTCCCGGACGTTCTTCTCGATCTGGCCTTTCTCCCATCCGGCGCCAGGCGTGCAGAACTCCGCTTCGAACAGGAAATGGCTCACCATCGCCTTGAACCGGGCGTTGACCACCCGGGCCTTCCCTCGGCCCACTCGGTCCACCGCTGTCTTCATGTTGTCGTAGATGCCCCGCCGGGGCACACCGCCCAACGCCGCCAGACAATAGTTGTGGGCGTCGAACAGCATCTCGTGGGACTGTAGCGGATAAGCCCGCAGCATGAACGCCCGGCTGTGGCAGAGTTTGAACTGCGCCACCATCAGCTTCGTGCGTTCACCGCCGATGACCACCCAGTCCTCGCTCCAGTCGAACTGGAACGCTTCGCCGGGCGCAAACACCAGCGGCACGAACGTGTCCCGGCTCACCTTCGAGGCTTCTTGCTGTTGGCGCCGCCATACCCGCGCAAACGCCGCCACACGGTCATAGGACCCCGTGTAGCCAAGCTTCATCAACTCGCCGTGCAGCTGCTTGAGATTACGCCGCTCCTTGCGACCCCGGGCCGATTCCCGCTTCAGCCACGACGCCAGCAACTCGGCGTAGCCGTCCACTTTGCTCCGGCTCCTGCGCTTCGGATAGACCGCCTCCAGAGCGCCGTTCGCCAAGTGCTTCCGGATCGTATTGCGCGACAGCTTCGTTCGCCTGCTGATCTCTCGAATCGATACGCCCTCTCGTACATGCCAGCGTCTGATCACACTCAATATCGCCACGTCTATCACTCCTTTGCCCTCCTGCTCTGTTAATCGGCAGGAATGGGTATACACGTGGGTCAAATTTCGATGCAAATACCCGCTTTAAGTGGATCAGTTTTGGGTGCAAATCAACACTGCTCGGGCGGCGCGTGGGAAACCCAGGGATTCTCGTCCTTGAAGCCGTTGAAGTAGTCGCCCCAGAACGCCTCCTCGTCGCCCCCCCAGCGCAGCCGCCCCTCGTAGGTGGCGCCCTCATCGGTGGTGATGCGGCCGTAGAGAAAGCCCTGGTGGGCCGCCGCCGCGGTCGAGGGGGGGATTGCGGGCACGGTGGCCACCCCGGGGTCGACGTCCTGCTCGCGGTCCCGGCGGCCGGTGGACAGGACGAAGAGAACCAGAACGATGGCGAGCACCCCCCCGGCGATCGTGGCTCTCTTCATGGTCAGTCAGCTCCTACGCAGAAGACACCAGTCTCATGGCGGGTTGCCGGCATACCTCCCTCGGTTTCCTAGCGATCCGCTCTCTGTCGTTACGGAGTGGTTCCTAATGGTTCATGGCTGCCCCACTCTTCGAACCACTTTCTCAAGTACAGCTGTGTTCGCATGAAGTTGGAAGGACGCGAAGTCGTGCCATGCCATTCATCCTTGAATCGGACCATGACCGTAGGTACGTCCAGGTGCTGGAGTGCCTGATAGAACTCCTCGGCCTGACCGATCGGGGTGCGAAGGTCATTCTCACCCGTCATGAGCATCGTTGGGGTCGTGACGTTTCCTACATAAAAGATCGAGGAACGATCGATCCACTCCGTCGGATCTTCCCAGAAGGGCTGTTCGAACGTGCGTGTTTGACTAGCCATGTCGGAGGTACCCATGGCGGACATCCAGTTCACGATCGCGCAGTGCGCCGACGCCGCAGCGAACCGGTCCGTGTTGCCGACGATGTAAGTCGTGAGGATCCCCCCTCCTGAGCACCCGTAGAGGAAGAGATTGTCCTCGTCAACGTAGCCCGTATCGACTGCCTCGTCGACGCCCCTCATCAGATCCTGCATATCGACACCCGGGTAATCGTGCAGGATATCGTTGGCGAACTCCGAACCGTATCCCGTGCTACCCCGTGGGTTCGTGTACAGGACGACATAGTCGTTCGCCGCGTGTTCCTGGAACGCGAAGTTGAACCCTCCGTTGTACATGGCAGCGGGTCCACCGTGGATAGCGAGCATCAGCGGATACTCCCGTGACGGATCGAAATCCGGGGGCTTCACAAGCCAACCCTGGACCTGGAAAGGATCGGAGTCGTACCAGATTTCCTCGACTTCACCGAGCGTGATCCTGTGCAACACGTCGGCGTTTACCTCGGTGAGGCGCGTGGCATCGTCGGGGTTCGAAAGGGAGAAGCTGTAGATGTCGCCCGGCTCGTACGCACTCGAGATCGTTCCGACCGCCATGCCGTTATCGGAGAAGGACGACAGCGTGAGAAGCTGTTCGCCCTCGGTGAGTTGAGTGACGCCGCCGTCTACCGACACGAAGTGGAGGCTCCGGTAACCCTCGCGCGAAACACTGAAGTAGAGCCCACTGCTGTCGGAAGCCCACTGGAGATTACCGGACTGGCGGTCGTAGTCGCCCGAAATCAGGCGTGAGCCCGATCCATCCGGGTTCATTACGTAGATGCGTTGGTTACGGTACATGTCCTTGTGATCATCCCCCGCTCTATAGGCGATGAGTTGTCCGTCGGGGGAGGGCACCGGCCCGCCGTCGGCACCCCGCCGATCGGTAAGCTGGGAAATCTCCTCAGTCGCGACGTTCACAGAGTAGATCTCCGATTGCCCTTCGTTCTCGGGGCGGTCCCAGTCTTCGGTGCGGTAGGAAGTGAAGTAGACTTGAGAACCGTCCTGGCTCCACGCGATACCGTTGTGGTTCCAATTGCCGTCGGTGAGCTGGCGCGAAGTGCCCCCCTCTGCCGGCACAACGAAGATGTGCGTCCAACCGGTGTCGATGTAACCCCGGCGGTCTCGCTTGTATCGCATGCGCTCCACAACCTTTGGCGGACCCGTCCAGGTCGCACCGTCGGGACGGCTCGGCAGTCGAACGTTCACAAAATCTCCACGCTCGTCGACCTGACTCGTAAAGGCGATCGACTCCCCGTCGGGAGACCAGCGTGGGTTGGAAGGCCCGTTCTCCAGGTGCGTGATCTGGGAGACCGCTCCTTCATCGTCCATCCACCGGACGAAGACCTGAGAACCGCTCGGCTCGCCCTGTCTGGTAAACAGGATTCGGGTACCGTCTGGAGACCACCGCGCACCGCTTCCTTCCAGGAGGTGCCGGTTCCTGCTACCATCGCTGTTCATGATCCAGAGCGAGGACTGATTGCGGTCATTGACGTTGTCCACCCACTGGCGCGTGTAGATGATCCGGGAACCGTCAGGGGAAATCTGAGGATTAGCCACCGACTCCATGTCCAGGTACTTTTCGAGTGAGAGCCGCTCATCCTGGGCACTCGCCTCCGAGGCCAGTAACAAGAAACTGGTAAAAACCGTCAGTACTACGAGCCCAAACCCGTAAGTAGAAAAACCGTTTGTCCGTTTCACCTCAAACCTCCTAGGTCACAAATGATGTCCGACGCCCCCGCATAAACCGCATTCACAGTCATGAAGGTCCCTCACTGGGTCAGCGACCTGTGGCCGCCATCCTAGTTTCAGTCCTGTCCTCGAAAATTGTTTACAGGTTACAGGAGACGGATAGAGGGATCAAAACTTATCGCCGTAGCGGTCCCAGCATCCGGTCAGGACTTGAGAATCATTTTCAAGGTTGAGAGCGACCGCGTACTACGGCACTACACATCCGTGATTCCTCCCCACCCCTAGCAGCGGGCTGCGTGCGACCCACGGCGAGTTAACCGATCCTGGAAGCGAATGAATTCGTAACGGCCAGTTGCCGAATCGCCTTTTTTGCTTTTCCAGTCACAAGGCCCGTGGTGATAGACTCCGCTGACACGTATTCAGCAATGGAGATTCGTCCAAGATGATGTGGAATTCGCTTTCCCCTCGTACGCTGACTGGTGTGTTGGCCTTCGGGCTGATAGCGTCTGCCCAGGCGCTGGGGCAATCTTCCCAATCCGTCAACGACACCGCTGACGCACCCTTGCCTGTCGTCTACGAGTCGGCCCGTCACAGCTTTCAGTTGATAACCGTCGCCGAGGGACTGGAAAACCCATGGTCCATCGCCTGGCTGCCGAGTGGCGAGATGCTCGTGACCGAGCGGCCGGGCCGGCTGAGGATCGTCCGTGATGGGCAACTCGAACCGGAACCGGTTTCCGGTTGGCCCGCGTGTTTATAAACAGGCGGGCCAGGGAGGGTTCATGGATGTTGTTCCCCATCCCGACTTCGCCACCAACCGGTTGCTTTACCTGACCTACGGGAAGCCCAACGAGGACGGCTCCCAAGGTACAACTACTGTTGTTCGCGGCCGGCTAGAGGGAAACAGGGTTGTGGACGTCGAGGAAATCTTCGAGTCGAACGCCTGGGGCGACAACAACAACCACTTTTCCGGGCGGATGGTCTTTGACCAGAACGGCTACCTTTTCGTCGCGGTGGGAGAGCGAATGGTCACTCCCGACCTGATGGCGAACCATCCGGCACAGGATCTGACGAACCACATGGGCACAATCGTTCGGCTTCACGACGACGGCGGGATTCCAGCTGACAACCCCTTCGTCGGCCGTGGGGACGCACTCCCCGAAATCTGGAGCTACGGGCACCGAAACATGCAGGGCCTTGCTCTGCATCCGGAAACAGGCCAGGTCTGGTCGAACGAACACGGTCCCAGGGGGGGTGATGAGTTGAACCTCATTGTCTGCGGTGGAAACTATGGTTGGCCCGTGGTTTCCTATGGCATTCACTACACCGGTGAAGTCTTTACCATCGAAACCGAACGGCAAGGGATGGAGTCGCCCCGCTTCGCCTGGATTCCCTCGATCGGCATCTCGGGTTTGATGATTTACTCTGGCGATCGATTCCCGTGGTGGAAAGGAAACGTTTTTGTTGGTGGGCTGGCTGGCGAGCAACTCGGCCGAGTTACCCTAAACGGAGGGCAGACTGGGGTGAGCGTAGAGACACTGCTCGGCGGCGTGCTGGGCCGGATCCGGGAAGTGCGCCAGGGACCAGACGGACTCATCTACCTGACGAACGAGAACCTGGAAGGAGATTCCCTGTCGAAAATCTTCAGGCTCGAACCAGCAGTCGGAGACGTTCAGCCTCCAGGCTAATCGATCCGGTTAGGCGGTTACCAGGCAGGTGCCTGCCTGATTGTCGCTAACTACTTTCTGTAGTCTTTTTAGCCAGTGGAGTGTCTCAACACGTCTCCTGGCAGAGCTTCTGTCAATTGATTGTTATCGATCACCGGCACGCCGTTGACGATGACATAGGGTATCCCTAAGGGGTATCCGGGCATCGCGTCGTTCTCGTAGTTGGAAAGACTGGTGACGTTGTCGAGATCAAATACGGTGATATCCGCCCGAAAGCCTTCCTTGATTAGACCTCTGTCCGGGAGCGGAGGGCGTGTGCCGCCAACGATGTCATTTTCCTCACCATGTCCTCAATTGGAACCAGCCTCTCTTCCCTGACCCAGATCAGAGCGTCACTGAATCCGCTATACCCGCTTGGGCGGACCCGTCGATCGGATTCACCTGGCCTGGCTGTGCTTCCACCATCGGTACTCGGCATAGCGTTGGACCACATCAACTGGCTGTTCCGGTCCTCCATTATCTTGTTCGCGACATGGATCTCCCCGTTTTCCTCGACGAGAATCTCAAAGAGGGCGTCAAGCAGGTCGACCCCCTTCATTTCGGCGATTACATCGAGTGTTTTTCTCTCGTATTCGGGGTTCTTAAAACGCCCATTGACCGGGGGGAATATCCAGACACCATCCCCCCTTCCAGTTCTAATGAGGAGTAGCCGCGCCGTGGTGTTCTCGAAACCCATCTCCGCAGGCGACTTCGTGAGTAGTTCCTCCTTC
>CBDCLE010000019.1:0-197602 GCA_965218585.1 Terriglobia bacterium | reverse complement strand
CGTCAAACATCCATCCGTCCGCACCCGACAGGAGAGCATGGGCGACGTTGCGAATACTGCTTTCCACCGCGGCGCGCGGCTTTGACGCCGGGCCGGTGCCCTGGATCCACTGTCGCTGGAGGTCGCCGGGAATCTCGGACCCTTCAAAGTTTCCGTCGCGTGCGTCCTGTACTGTCAGATTAGTGCCCGGGACCATCGAGTGGGGGTCCAGGAAGCCTATTCGCTCGTGATCGCGAGCCCTTCTCGCCCGGCGCTCGATTCGTGCGGCCATAGCTTCCATACGCGGCCTGTTCACGTCAGCCAGCGCCGACAGGGCGTCTATTGCTGCCGGCGTATAGACGTCGGAGTAAGACTCCCTGAGGTTTCCGCGGATCTCCAGATCGCTGATATCGGACATTTCTATCTCTCCTTGTCGGGTTTTATCCTGGTTTCTATCGAGCAGTGGCGAGTCCCAAAACAAGGAAGCAGGCCTGATGTGGTGCCGGATTCCATCTTTAACAGTATTTGTCGAAACGAACGCCAGCAAACTCGGCAAATAATACTAGGGAAGGAAGTTAGACGCAATCAAACTCTCTCTCGAATCCCGACGAAAGGTCTCGTTATCAGTAGTTGGGAATCGGTCACCGAATGCCCCTTCCCGGACTCGGTGGAGGCGGGCGCGAGCGACGGTCGGGCCCTCCAATAGAAAGCCTGACAATTCCAACTTCTGCTATGCTTCCCAAACAATTCTGTCCCGAAGACACTAGTAGGAGTCAGTCTTATGACGACCAAGATCAGGCGCCGTGAAATGCTCGTGCTCATGTCGAAAACGGCTGCTGCGGGCGTGTTGCTCTCCACTTTCGGATACCAACAAACAGTGCGGGCACGAGAGGGAGCCGTCATCGGTTCGGTGACCGCAGATATCGGTCAAGCTACGATCGCCAACGGGGGGGTAACGCAGTCGACGGGATAGTAGCCGCGGCGCTCAGTTCCGGCGTTACCGAGATCACCGCCTGCGGCATCGGTGGCTATGGCGGTCACATGACTATCGCGATGCGCGGCCGACCTGTCACCTCTATCGATTTCAACTCCACAGCGCCTGCTGGGGCACGCCACGATATGTTCGTGAACGACCTGGATGCCCACATGACAGGTTGGTTGTCGGCAGGAGTACCGGGAACCCTGGGCGGGATGCAATTAGCCCTGGATCGATATGGCACGATGTCTTTCCGCGATGTTGTCAGACCATCCATTGATCTCGCCAGGAAAGGTTTCACCCTCAATGAGGCGACTGTTGGAGGCATTACACTCTCCGCGGATGCGCTCCGTCAGTATCCTGGATCCGCCAGATTATTACTCGTTGACGGCCAGCCCCCTGCGGTCAATTCGACCTATCGCAACCCGGACCTTGCCGACCTATTGCAGACTCTTGCAGATGATAATTCAGTCGAGGGTTTCTATCGGGGCAGTATCGGCCGGCACATTGCAGATGCCTTCGAGAGCAATGGAGGCTTGGTTACAGCAGACGATATGGCGGCCTATCATGCTCAGGAAGTAAGACCCCTCAGCATGGAATGGTTAGGAGAGACCATCCATACAGCACCTTTGACAGCTGGCGGTGCAACCATGATGGAAACCTTGTCTATTCTTAGAGCCCTCGACCCCAGTGGCAGAGGGCTGAATTCAGCCCATGCCCGGCTCGAAGCTCTGAGAATTGCCTGGGATGACAGGCTGAGACATCTGGGTGACCCGGAGCATAGCGACATACCCCTTGATCGACTGCTTTCGGAATCTTATGCCGAGGAGAAGGCGGCACTTGTTGCCAAGGCAGTCGCCGACAAGAAACCTGTAGACGTCTCGACCTATGTGCCGGATCAGACCGGCACGATCCATCTCAGCGCCGCCGATAAAGATGGCAATTTCGCCGCCCTGACCCTGACCCACGGCGCTCGGTTTGGCTCCAAAGTCACTGTCCCCGGGCTGGGCTTGATCCTGGGGCATGGTGTATCCCGCTTCGACCCGAGCCCGGGACATCCGAATTCACCCGGGCCTGGCAAACTGCCTCTGCACAACATGTGCCCCACTGTCATGGTAAGAGACGGCAATCCCTGGGTGGCGCTGGGTGCACGGGGTGGGCGGCGTATTCCCAACGCCTGTTTTGACGTCGTGGCGGGCCTGTTGAGTCGTAAGTCGTTTGAAGATTCTGTCGCGGCACCCAGAATGAACACTACGGGCAGCCTGGATCTACGCCTGGAAGATAGTTTTCCCGAAGCAGATGTAAGAGACTTTACTGAGATGGGTTACAACATTACACGTGGTGGCGGCGCGATAGTCACAGCCGCTGCACTGGACCCAGCGACGAACGAATACCTCACTCTGAGAAGGTAGTTGACCATATAAGGGGAAGAGAATTGAAAGCAGACCATTCAAAGACCCACTGTCTCAAATGGGCATTGTCGCCGTTTTTGATCCTGTGTTTTTTTACGATGAGTGCGTGTGGACCAGGCAACGACAATGCGGAGACGGCAGAACCATCATCCGTGTCAGACGACGAAAGACCCAACATGATTGTTGTGCTGGTTGATGACATGCGCTGGGACGAAATTGGCGCGGCGGGCCATCCCTATGTCCAGACCCCGAACATTGACAGGCTTGCACGGGAGGGTGCGCAATTTACGAATTCATTTACAGTGAACCCACTGTGTTCACCCAGCCGGGCGACTCTTCTCACCGGTCAACATGCTCATTATCATGGGATCACCGATAACCTTGCCCGCAACGAACGGAGCCATGAACTTGAAACCTTTCCTCAACGTTTAGAGGAAAGCGGTTATGAGACTGCTTTCATCGGTAAATGGCATATGGGCAACGATGACACTGCCCGACCAGGGTTCACCAGATGGGTAGGCATGAGAGGACAAGGCGAAGCTCTCGATCCAATGCTTAACTTTGACGGAAAAAGACGGCAAATCATCGGGTATGTGACCGACATTCTGCATGATGAGGCTATTGATTTCATCAATGAAGATCGAGACGCGCCCTTTTTGCTTTATCTTTCTCATAAAGGTCTTCATCCGAATATCTTTCAGGCCGATGATGGCACTGCGATAGGACTTGATGGCAGTGCAGCGGGTGCACCTGAAGGTCAAGCCAGCAGTGGTTTCATAGCTGCCGATCGCCAACGTCGGCATGTATGCAGATGCGGCCCCTCCTCGTAGACCCAATTTCGGTATTGTGCCTACAGACAAACCTGCCCTGATGCGAGATATTGAGAATGTTCCGACCTTAAGTGCGGCAACAGTTACCGCGGACAATATCATTCGTGACCGCCAGGAAATGTTGATGGCGATTGATGAGGGGCTCGGCACGATGCTTTCCAGATTGGAAGAGCTGGGTCAGCTCGACGATACGCTTGTTGTTGTGACCAGTGATCATGGTTACTGGTACGGCGAACATGCACTGGGTGCGGAAAGAAGAATGGCTTATGAAGAAGGCATCAGAATTCCGATGTTGATGCGATATCCCGGAAGGATTGCCCCAGGGAGCCGGGTCGATCAGATGGCGTTGACACTGGACCTTGCGCCGACATTGATTGAATTTGCAGGATTGGACATTGAAAAAGTTCGCCATGGCCGTTCATTAGTTCCGCTTCTTACCGAAGGAGAAGTGGATAACTGGCGGGATTCCTTCATGGTTGAGTACTACACCGATACGGTTTTCGAGCGTATGTATCAGATGGGCTATAAAGCGGTTCGTACGGATCGTTATAAATACATTCGCTATGAAGATCTGGAAGGTGTTGATGAACTCTACGACATCCAGGCGGATCCGTATGAGTTAAGCAATATCATTGCCGAAGACGGATCCGATGCTATTGTTCGGGAAATGAATACGGAACTGAACAGATTGATCGATATTTCTTCGCGTTGAACCTGAGTGAAGACTAACGAACCCGTCACAAAAGGTCTGTAAAAGTCATCAGGCGGCCGCTCTCGATCTCTTCACGACTCGGAGGCCCGACTTTCCCTCGCTTCCCGGTTTAGAACAAGTGGTTTACCGTTTACCTTGAGTTCCGTCGTAAAATGTTCTCGTGCGATACCTCGTTACAGCCAAGGTCAAGCCGGGGAAGCCGAAGGCGCTGGCCAGAGCTATCGATCAAGGAACTCTCGGCAGGGGGTCGATTGCCGGCCGTGAGTATCTGCGGAACATGGGCGACGCCCGCGAACACGACGATGGACGCGTGCAATGGGTCGAGGTCTGTTACTGCCCGACACCACTCGACGAAGAACGCCCTTACTGGGAAGAATACTTCGAACTCCTGAAGGTCCAGGACGCTCACGCACGCAGCAAGTGCCACGACCTAAACGGCGACGATCCCTGGTCTTGCGGCTCGTGCGACTGCACTGCCGAGCTTGAGGCGAAACTCGCCACCCAGGGCCAGCCATTCCGTCCCTCGGAATAAGAGGCGACGAGGATCACCGAAGGGTCACGTAGTCGGAATCGATCTGGCCGAGGGACGTCACGCCGGCCTGACGCATCGTTCGTACCAGTTCCCTGTCCATTATCTCCAGAACACGTTCGACGCCTGGTTGACCGAAGGCGCCCATTCCCCAGACGTAGGGTCTTCCGATGCCAACCGCCCTCGCGCCCAGCGCCAGAGCCTTGAACACGTCGGTCCCACGCCGGAAACCGCCATCGATCAACACGGGGACGCGGCCCGTCCACAGCATCCACGACTTCAGGAAGAGATTCGATCGTTCCCCTGCCGGTCTGAGCCCCACGCCCTCCATGGTTCGACACGATCACTCCGTCGAATCCGTTCTCAATCGCAAGCGCGGCGTCTTGGGCAGACTCCACACCCTTGATCAACAGACGCCCCCGGACGAAGTCTCGCAGCTGGCGAACGAAATCCCAATCCACTCCGGTATTGGGACCCATCGTGGCAGCAACATCGGCTGGCAAACCCGTAATCATAGGTTTCATGGAGAAAGGGTTTTCTGGATCGTGACAACTGTTGCAGTCACGCGTGTCCAGCCGTGCGAAACGCTCGCTGGTTTCCATGTTGCGGCCGGCGAGCAGGTCGATCGTCAGGACAATGACGTCACTGCCCGCGGCTTCGGCACGTTCAACCAGTGCACGCGCGACGCGAATACTCCCTTGGGGATACAGCTGGAACCAGACCGGACCTCCGCGCGCCTCGGTCACGTCCTCCACGGAGTGTCCGCTCATCGTCGAAAGGATCTGAAGGTGGCCGTTGACCCGGGCCGCACGCGCGGCTGCCAGCTCGCCATCGGGGTGGAACATGCGTTGACCGCCCAGCGGGTCCAGAAAGATCGGACTCGGGAAACGCTGTCCGAAAAGCTGTAGAGAAGTGTCGATCTGACTCACGTTGATGAGCCTGCGCGGGCGGATCGCAAACCTCGTGAATCCATCCCGGTTGGCTTCCAGCGAAAAGTCATCATCGGATCCCGATACCATATACCCGTAATGGGCCGGTGGCATGGTCTCGCGAACGATCGCTTCGAAATCGAAAACGTTCAGCGCGTCTCCAGGATCGGAGATCAGGGCCGTCGCCTGAAAGGCCCTCGCCAGGGGCCCGGGAAAGCCGGGAGTCCCCAGCGCAAGCAGCGGACTTGCTGCCAGAAACCGAAGGAACTTTCGGCGGGCTGTGACGTCTACGGACTGCTTCATGAATGCCTCGTTAGAAAGTTCCCGACAGAGAATTTCGAATTCCGGTCCCTTGATTAACTAGCCCGCATGTTTCACCAGTCCGGCAATCAGGGGGATTTGGGCAGTAAGAATCGGATTCGGGAGGATCTGGGTTCGAATTGGGCATGTGTGGCGTGACTCGCCGGTGTCGACAAGCGGGAGTTGCTGCGTTTTCGGGTTCAGAAGAGGGTGACGAAACGCACTGAGACAAACCTCGGCGGAGCCGAAAAGAGCGAGTCGATTTTGGCGCAGGGGATCGGGTCGGTTCTCAGCAGCGCAGAGGAAGCGCCTGCAGGTTTCGATGGACGAGGGCAAAGACCTCGGCGTAGGGATAGGCTTCCGACATGGAGATCCAGATGTTGCGAACCGTCAGACGGACTTGAGCTCCGATCTTGAGGAGCTTCAAGCGGATCGTCTGGCACTGAGCGCGGGCCAGATCGGTATTCTTCAGTCCCAGACGGCGTAACGCGTGCAGGAGCATGTAGGCGGCCGAGGACAGATAGAGCCGGAGTTGATTGGCGCGCATGGTTGCCGCGCTGGTCCGGTCGGCGAATAGATCCAACTGCTGTTCCTTGATGCGATTTTCCATGTCGCCCCGCGCACAGTAAAAGTCTTCATAGAGGGCGCGGGCGTCCAGGCGTTCCGGCGACAGTGAGGTCACAACGAATCGAGGATTGGCGCCTTTCTCCAGGAACTCGGCCTTGCCGATGACGCGTCGGGGTGCAGGTCCAGCTCTTCCGAGTGCGATACCGGAAATCGTTAAACACCCGCGCCGGTTTCCCGGTGTCGTTAAACTCGGCTTCGGCCTGACTCATCGATTCAGCGATCTCGCGCTTGAGCCGATCGTTCTTGGCCAGACCCACCCACGTAATCGACCTGGTGGGCCTCGCACCAACTCAGCAATTCATCCCGGCAAAAGCCCGAGTCGGCCCGGATGATAATCGACACCTCCGGCCAGCTCTGCCGGATCTGGCCGATGATGCGGTTCAATTCCTCGACGGCGCCGTCCGCACCGTCGACATTGGAGCACCGCAACCGGGCGCATAGCAGATGCTCTCCCGAAAAGATGTAGAGCGGCAGATAACAGTAGTTGCCGTAGTAGCCGTGAAAGAACCGTCCTTCCTGATGGCCATGGATCGGATCATCGGTCCGCATCCAGGTCCAGAACCAATCTCCTCGGGCGCCGATCCGTGAGCCGCCACAAATGCAATCCACCATCCAGCGGTCGATCTTGTCCGGGTCCATGGCAATCTTCTTGTACCGCTCCTTCCCATCGACTTGCTCCCCGGTCAGTTCCAACCGGTTCAGCGTACACTTGCCCGCCAACGCTTTTCCCCGGTCTCGGGCCTGCCGCCGCTTCTCCCCCAGTGGATCGGCCTTATCCACCGCCACGGCCAGCATCGGATCGGTCCGCAGTTGGTGGGAGTAACGTAAAAGTTGTGTTTCGTGATTTCCAGTTGAGAGAGAATGATAGATTCGTCGTCCGGGCTGTGGGAACTGTGCGGACGCCGGAGGTGTTCCAAGGGCCTGTGGAAATCATCAAGAAGAAGCCGCCGAAGGCGACCGATTCCCCCGATTTCCATAGGCCCGGCAGTTTCCACAGCCCCCGTCGCCCGCTGAAATTGAAGCGGGCTCCAGTTCACGCTGGAGCCCTAGACCTGAGTCATCAGTTATTCAGTTATGGAGTTGAACCCAATGTCTACAGATCCGAATGAAAGCGTACCATCAGAACAGATTTCTGAATCCACAAAAACACAGATCCAGACCCTGCTGGCCTCCGGGCTGGCCGATCTGAGCCTGCGCGAGGTACTGGGGACCCTGTTGTCGGGCCTCAGTGTGGCCGAACGGGACCTGCATCTTGAACACCGCCCCGACGACCGTCCCAATGGTTTTTACGATCGCTCCCTCCAAGTGGGCAGCGTTCCGATCGATATCCGTGTCCCTCGAACCCGTAACGGGGATTTCCGTCCCGCGAACCTACCATCCCCGTATCAGCGCGGCTACCCTGAAGAAGTCGAGTCCATCTTGCTGGGACTGCTGGCCTCATCCCGTTCGGTCAATGCGGCCCGGGAGGCGCTTCAGAAGATGGGCCTGTCCGGGTCCCAACAGGATCTGGAACGGGTGGCGTCGGGCCTGATCGAAGAACTCGATCTTGGCAACAGCCGGCCACTGGACACGGATCTGCTGGCCCTATTCGTGGATGGCAAGTACGTCGAACTCCGCGACGGCGACCGGCTGCGTCCGGCCTGTATCTACCTGGTGGTGGGTCTAGGCCGCGACGGCAAGAAGCGTGTCCTGGCCTGCATTGCCAAACCCGGCCGCGAGAATCTCGAAGACTGGAAGGGGGTTCTCCGCTCTCTGATCGAGCGCGGTCTCCGACGCGTCATGATCTTCGTCCAGGACGATTTCTCCGGCCTTCTCAAGGTCAGCGAAGGCTTCTTTCCCAATGCTGATATCCAGCTCTGTACCGTCCACATGCAGCGCAATGCTAAGAGCCATCTCTCCAAATCCGACGCCGCCGAGTTTCAGCAACGCTTCCGTGCCATCAAGTCCTCCTGGTGTGAGGATGTCGGCAACCAAGGGTTCGAGGAACTCTGTGACCGCTTCGCCCAGCACTATCCCTCCTGGATCGCGGGGCTCCGCAAGAAACGGACTCACTATCTCGCCTTCCTCAAGTATCCCGACCTCATGCGCAAATCGTTTTCCACCACCAACCTCGTCGAGGCCGTCAACGGACAACTGGAAATTATGCGCCGCAATTCGGGCGGCTACTTTCACTCCGAAGACACCCTCAAGTTCAAACTCGGCTTGGCCGTCTCTCACCTCCACAACGGCCGTTGGAAATCTCCGGCCACTTCCATCCATTCCGCTCTTCATCAGCTCAACGCCATGTTCCAATCCCGCTTTGAGGAGGACTTATGATCCCCTCCTCAAACACAACTTTCTTGACAAGAGCCATCAGGCTCGGCGCGACCACCTCGCAATAGTGGCCGGTGTCGATGATCTCTCGATACACCCCATACCCGCACGGTCCCGCCTCGTAGCAGAAGCTCAACACCTCTGCGTGCGGACTCAGGCTGCGAATGAGTCGCAGCAGCGATTTGCGTTGATTCTTGATCTCGCCCCGGTACACCGGCGCCTCACGTCCGGGCAGCGCTACCGCCACCGCGATCGTGTCCTTGTGAACGTCCAGTCCAACGTATGCACTACACTTGTTCATGACCTGCCCTCCTCGTTGTGGCTCTGTGTCGAAGGTTCCTCGCCCCGCAACATAACCCACGCGTACGAGGCCAGGGCAGGTCAATCCATGGTGTCTAAGGCTGATTGAGCGACGGTAAGGGCCGGAAGTTACCCTGTTCGACTTGCTTGTTCTGCTGCCAGCTGTAGTTTCCCGTCAGGTTGATGTGCTCCCAGCCCAGTGGCGACAGATGAGGCAGCAGGCTGTCGTCCGCGTTTCCGGCGTCCCGCAACGCTTGCACCACCCGTTCCAGGTAAGCCGTGTTCCAGAGCACGATGGCGGCGACCACCAGGTTGAGTCCGCTGGCACGGTAGCGCTGGTTCTCGAAGTTGCGGTCGCGCAGTTCACCCAACTGGTTGAAGAACACGGCGCGGGCCAGCGCATTCTTGGCCTCGCCCTTGTTCAAACCGATCTGTACCCGGCGGTGCAACTCGATGTTTTGCAGCCAGTCGAGCGTGAACAGGGTGCGCTCGATGCGGCCGAGTTCGCGCAGCGCTAGCCCGCATATTTCACCGATAGGACCAGAAAAGGCCGCCCTGTCTGGCATAAAGCGTTTTGAAATAAACGTTTAACAAGCCAAACGGAGACGGCCCTTATGAGAACAGAGTGTAACCAAACGACGTTCGAATTTCACGGACTTCTTCAACGAAAAGTGAAGGCGCGTTTTGACGGCGGAAAGATCACCTCCGACGCTGGGGTTCTGCTGTTGAGGGAAGTGGAAAAGCGAACGGGTCTGATCGCCGGACTGGCCGAGTGTTTCAGGGATTACCGGGACGCGAGGTTGATCGAACACACGGTGAGCGAGTTATTGGGGCAGCGCGTCTACGGACTCTGTCTGGGCTACGAGGATCTGAACGATCATGACCAACTGCGGACCGATCCGATGCTGGCCGTGGCGGTGGATAAGGCCGATCCACTGGGGGAGAAGCGGCGGCAGGCCCGAGACCGGGGAAAAGCGTTGGCGGGCAAGTGTACGCTGAACCGGTTGGAACTGACCGGGGAGCAAGTCGATGGGAAGGAGCGGTACAAGAAGATTGCCATGGACCCGGACAAGATCGACCGCTGGATGGTGGATGCATTTGTGGCGGCTCACGGATCGGCGCCCGAGGAGATTGTTCTGGACCTGGATGCGACCGATGATCCGATCCATGGCCATCAGGAAGGACGGTTCTTTCACGGCTACTACGGCAACTACTGTTATCTGCCGCTCTACATCTTTTCGGGAGAGCATCTGCTATGCGCCCGGTTGCGGTGCTCCAATGTCGACGGTGCGGACGGCGCCGTCGAGGAATTGAACCGCATCATCGGCCAGATCCGGCAGAGCTGGCCGGAGGTGTCGATTATCATCCGGGCCGACTCGGGCTTTTGCCGGGATGAATTGCTGAGTTGGTGCGAGGCCCACCAGGTCGATTACGTGGTGGGTCTGGCCAAGAACGATCGGCTCAAGCGCGAGATCGCTGAATCGATGAGTCAGGCCGAAGCCGAGTTTAACGACACCGGGAAACCGGCGCGGGTGTTTAACGATTTCCGGTATCGCACTCGGAAGAGCTGGACCTGCACCCGACGCGTCATCGGCAAGGCCGAGTTCCTGGAGAAAGGCGCCAATCCTCGATTCGTTGTGACCTCACTGTCGCCGGAACGCCTGGACGCCCGCGCCCTCTATGAAGACTTTTACTGTGCGCGGGGCGACATGGAAAATCGCATCAAGGAACAGCAGTTGGATCTATTCGCCGACCGGACCAGCGCGGCAACCATGCGCGCCAATCAACTCCGGCTCTATCTGTCCTCGGCCGCCTACATGCTCCTGCACGCGTTACGCCGTCTGGGACTGAAGAATACCGATCTGGCCCGCGCTCAGTGCCAGACGATCCGCTTGAAGCTCCTCAAGATCGGAGCTCAAGTCCGTCTGACGGTTCGCAACATCTGGATCTCCATGTCGGAAGCCTATCCCTACGCCGAGGTCTTTGCCCTCGTCCATCGAAACCTGCAGGCGCTTCCTCTGCGCTGCTGAGAACCGACCCGATCCCCTGCGCCAAAATCGACTCGCTCTTTTCGGCTCCGCCGAGGTTTGTCTCAGTGCGTTTCGTCACCCTCTTCTGAACCCGAAAACGCAGCAACTCCCGCTTGTCGACACCGCCGAGTCACGCCACACATGCCCAATTCGAACCCAGATCCTCCCGAATCCGATTCTTACTGCCCAAATCCCCCTGATCGCCGGACTGGTGAAACATGCGGGCTAGTGCCAAGCCGTTCTGACGCGGGTAACTGCCGAGCTTGCGCAGCATCAACGAGGCCGTTACCGTCCCTTGCTGGATCGACGCTGCGAGTCGCAAGATGTCATCCCAGTGGGTGCGGATCCGTTTGACGTTGACGCTGCCACCAATCAGCCCAGCGAGCGTCGGGTAGCGCGTCGGGTTGCCGTGGATATACAAGCGCTTGTCGCCAAGGTCACGGATGCGCGGCGCGAAGCGGAAGCCCAGCAGATGCATCAGTGCGAACACATGATTGGTGAAGCCGGTCGTGTCAGTGTAGTGCTCTTCGATGCGTAGATCGGACTCGTGGTAGAGCAGGCCGTCCAGCACATGAGTCGCGTCGCGCACCGTGGCGTTGATGACTTTGGTGTGGAAGGGCGCGTACTGGTCGGAGACGTGGGTGTAGAACTGCACGCCCGGTTCCAAGCCGTACTTTGGATTCATTTGGCCGGCGAACTGACCGCGGCCCCCAGCTTTGAAGTTTTGGCCGTCCGACGAGGAGGTTGCGCCTTCGCCCCACCACAAGGCGAAGGGCTGGCGGTACTGCGCGTTGACCAACTCGGCCAGCGCGGACGAATAGGTTTCATCTCGGATGTGCCAGGACTGCAACCACGAGAGTTTGGCGTAGGTATAGCCGGGGCAGGATTCCGCCATTTTTGTCAACCCCAGGTTGATCGCATCGGCGAGCACAGCCGTCAGCAATAAGCTCTTGTCTTCGGTCGTCCTGCCGCTTTTGAGGTGCGTGAAATGACGGGTAAAGCCGGTCCAGTCGTCCACTTCCAGGAGCAGCTCGGTGATTTTCAAATGGGGCAACATCCCGTACGCTCGGCGCGTCAGCGCGTCGGCTTCCGGCGGCACAGCGCTGTCGAGCGGGGTGAGCTTGAGGTCCGTACCGATGATGGACGCATCCGGCAACTCGTCCTGCGCCGCGAGCCTTTCCACCGTTTGCAGCTCGCGCTCCAGCACGGCCAGCCGCGCCTCCAAGAACCGCTCACAGTCGGTCTCCACCGCCAGGCCCAGGGCTTGCTGTTCACGCTGTGCCGAGAAACGCGACGGCGGCAACAGGTACTCCTCGAAGTCCTTGAACTGGCGCGAGCCCTGCACCCAAACATCGCCGGAGCGCAGCGAATTCTTGAGTTCCGAGAGCACGCATAGCTCGTAGAACCGGCGATCCAAACCGTCCAGCGTATGCACCTGACTTCTCCAGCGCTTGCGAACGAAGGACGTCGGCGCGTCGTCTGGTACTTTGCGCACTTGTCGCTTGTTCATGTCTTTGAGCACCTCCACCGCTCTCATCACGTCGCCTGCCGCCGGCGCAGCCTTCATGCTGAGCGCCTCCAGCAGTGCCGGCGTGTAGCGCCGGATCTGGTTGAAGCTGTCGCCGACCAACGGTAAGTAGTCGAAGTCCTCCGGCTGCGCCAGCTTCTCCGCTTCGGTGACGCTCTCGCTGAACACCTCCCACGGCAGAATCGTCTCGATGGCGGCGAACGGGTCACCGCCCGTTTGCTTGGCCTCCAGCAAGGCCCGGCCGATGCGTGAATACAGGCGGACCTTGTCATTGATTGCCTTGCCGGACTGTTGGAAGCGATCGGCGTGGCGGCGCTTGGCGCGGTTGAACAGCGTGCCGATGAGGCGGTCGTGCAGATCGATGACCTCGTCGATCAATGTGGCGCGAGTGTCGAGCAGGAGCGCCGTCAGGGTGGCGTAGCGCCGCTTGCTCTCTAGGTCGCGTAGATGCTGGGCGGTCATCTGGCCGCCTTCGCGAGCCAGTTTCATTAGGCGGTTCTGGTGGACGGTGTGCTCCAAGCCCTCCGGCAATCCAAGCTCGCGGATAGCCTTTAGTCGCTCTAGGTGGACCAGGATGTGCTTCGGTCTTGGCGGACCGGGCGGCTGGCGAAGCCAAACCAGTCCACTTCCCATGCCGCCTTCTCGCACGCTCAGCAGCGCATCGAGGGCCCGACGATGAGGATCGCTGAGAGGGGCGGTCAGCGCCTCATACACCACACGCGTCCCGCGCGTCAGCGCTTCGCTCAAAACGCGCTCGATGACGTCGAGTGTCGGTAGGATGATGCGCTGCCGCCGCAGCCTCTCGACTAAAGCTTCAGCGAGGACGATGCCGCGGTCGGTCTGTTGAGCCGGTCCGACAAGCGGCTCAACGAAGCGTCGGTGATCGGCTGCGCTGAATGTCGTCAGGTTCAGCCACGCCTGCAATTCTGCTAGGTGCTCCCGGCGGGTTTCCGGACGCTTTGCGTACTGCGGCCAGCTGTCCGACTCGATGTGCAATTGCCGTCCGATAAAGGCCAGCAAGGCCGCGGGCGGCTCGCCTTGAGTCGGTAGGGCGAAGCCCGGGTAGCGCAGGTAGCACAACTGCACGGCGAAGCCGAGCCGGTTGTGATTGCCGCGTCGTTGCCGGATCGACGCCAAGTCGAATTCGGAGAAAGTATAGTGACGGATCAGCTCATCGTTGGTGGTCGGAAAGGCAAGAAGCGAGGTGCGCTCGGCGGGCGTCAGCACACTGCGGCGAGGCATCGTCAGTCTTCTGTGCGCAGGTATTGATAGAGGGTTTCTCGACTGATGCCAAACTCGCGGGCCAGGGGGGCCTTCCGCTCTCCAGCCTGCACCCGCTGGCGTAGCTGGGCCGCCTGCTCCAGCGATAGCGATTTCTTGTGGCCCCGATAGGCCCCACGCTGCTTGGCAAGGGCGATGCCCTCGCGTTGACGTTCGCGGATCAAGGCCCGCTCGAATTCGGCGAAGGCCCCCATGACCGACAGCATCAAGTTCGCCAGCGGCGAGTCCTCACCGGTGAAGGTCAGACTTTCATTGACGAACTCGATGCGCACGCCGCGCTTGGTAAGCTTCTGCACGATGAGCCGCAGGTTGTCCAGGTTGCGCGCCAGCCGGTCCATGCTATGCACCACCACTGTGTCGCCCTCGCGCGCAAAGGCGAGCAACCTTTCCAGTTCCGGACGCTGCGTGTCTTTACCCGAAGCCTTGTCGGTAAAGAGCCGATCGACCGGGACATGCTCGAGTTGGCGTTCCGGGTTCTGGTCGAAACTGCTCACCCGGACGTAGCCGATACGGTGACCGTGCATGGTGTTCTCCTGAATCCAGTCTGTCAGGAAGAACTCTATAACCCTGGACGGGATGTGTCCATCAATCCAAATTAGAACTCTATTCTGACGCTTCAGCGCACCGTCCCTGACGTTAAGCTAGGGTATGCCTCAACTGGACAGAGCAAGATAATGCGGGGAAAAGGGCTGTTGTCGGCCACGAGCGGCCATTCGGATGGCTCTTAGACACCATGGATTGACCTGCCCTGGCCTCGTACGCGTGGGTTATGTTGCGGGGCGAGGAACCTTCGACACAGAGCCACAACGAGGAGGGCAGGTCATGAACAAGTGTAGTGCATACGTTGGACTGGACGTTCACAAGGACACGATCGCGGTGGCGGTAGCGCTGCCCGGACGTGAGGCGCCGGTGTACCGGGGCGAGATCAAGAATCAACGCAAATCGCTGCTGCGACTCATTCGCAGCCTGAGTCCGCACGCAGAGGTGTTGAGCTTCTGCTACGAGGCGGGACCGTGCGGGTATGGGGTGTATCGAGAGATCATCGACACCGGCCACTATTGCGAGGTGGTCGCGCCGAGCCTGATCCCGCGGCGCGCGGGGGAGCGAGTGAAGACGGATCGGCGCGACGCGGTGAAGCTGGCGCGGCTGCATCGGTCGGGGGAGCTGACGGCGGTGTGGGTGCCCGACGAGGAGCAGGAGGCGATGCGCGACCTGACGCGGGCGCGCGAGGACATGAAGGCGATCGAGGCCAAGGCTCGGCAGCGACTGGGGGCGTTTCTGCTGCGTCATGATCGAGTGTATCGGGAAGGCAAGAGCCGGTGGACGCAACGGCACTTTCGGTGGCTGGAGGAGCAGCGGTTCGAGCATCCGGTACAGCAGGTGGTGTTTCAGGAATACGTCGATACGGTGATGGAGGCGCGCCGCCGCGTGGCGGGCCTGGAAGGGCAGATGCGCGAGGTGTTGGAGCAGTGGTCGCTGCGTCCGATGGTCGAGGCGCTGATCGCGTTGCGCGGGGTGGATGTGGTCACGGCCATGACGGTGCTGGCCGAACTCGGGGACCTGACGCGTTTTGATTCGCCGCGCGAGTTGATGAGCTTTCTGGGGCTGGTGCCGAGCGAGCACTCCTCGGGGCCGCGGCGGCGCCAAGGAGCCATCACGAAAACAGGCAATGGACACGTGCGCCGCGTGCTGGTTGAATCGGCCTGGAGCTACCGGTTCCCTGCGCGCAAAACCAGGCACTTGAGATGCAAGGCGAGTGCGGCGCCGCCAGCAGTGCAGGCCATCGCCTGGGCAGCCCAGAAGCGGCTGTGTGCGCGGTACCGGCATCTGTATAGCGCGGGCAAGGCGAAGTGCGTGGTCACCACCGCGGTGGCCCGCGAGCTGGTGGGGTTCATCTGGGCGATTGCTTGCGAGGTGATGGGCCGAGCCCATGCAACGCGGGCGCGGAGCTGAGAGATGGGCCGGAGTTCTCCACACCTTGCCACTGCTCCGCCGTGTATTCGAAGCACGCGGTGCCATGGACAAGGTGTGGAGAACTCCTCCGACGCCTCCCCGGGCGCAATGCCATCATGCGCTTCCGGAGCAAGGCTGGACCCAAAAAACGTAATGTGTTGGATTCAGGGCGTGGCAGGCCGGTGAGGAGAATCCTCGTGCACGCTATGAGAGGCTTGGCTCAGCCAGACCGACCCACGTCCTTAGACCGAGGCAGCTCCGCGACGAAGTGATGTCAGGTGGTAGCCAACCCACGAATATCAGAGTGATCCACCGTCGCGAATCATGCCGGCCGCGCCCTGAATCCAGCACATTGAAGGAGGCGCATTCGAGAAACGTAACGGAAGCTTGACAGGGTCAATCCATATCAGCGTACGATTTTTTCCGTTTCGTGAGGTGACCCCTAGTTGGAACTCCGGATGGCGGTTCGCGTCATCAGTGAAGCCACCTTTGATGTGTCGTCGCTGACGACCAGGGCTTTGAGTGAACCGGGTTTTCCAGAGACTGTTTTAGCTGACTCCGAACGCAACGAGGCCGATCGGCTCGAGCAATCGTTTCTCGTTGTACCAGCAAACCCAATCCAGCGTGGCGAGCTCCACGCCGTTGAGCCCCTTCCATGTAGGGGCCGCTTTTCCCCGGCCGGCCTACGGACCCGCGGCCAGATAATAGCCGGCGCCGACCAGGATCGGCACGCCATAGGCCACGACCCGCTTGACGAAAGCCGCCTTGCGCTGCTGCATCCCGGTGGCCGGATTGAGTGTCGTGTAGTACAGGAAGGTTTCACCGAAGGCGTCGCCGACACTCACGACATCCCGCCCGCCAAAGGGACCGTCCAGATGGGCGTTCAACTCGGAAGGTCGGGAAAAGACGCCATACGTCCGGCTGTAGGGATCGCCGCTGAACAGTGTGTGGCCGTACGTATCCAGGCCGAACACATAGATCGAACCACTATTCCAGCGCGGATCGGTGGACAGGGACCGGGTCGCGAAGTACCCCTGCGATTCCAGCTCCATCGCCGCGCAGCGGACAAACACCTCGAGCCTTTCAACGGAAGGCGCGGCCTCAAGCCCCATGGCATGGACCTCTTCGCGCTCGCAGGTGCCGGGAAGGTCGCGGCGGTAGACCCCCGCTCCGATCGCGGCCAGGTTTCCCTCCCACTCGATGCCCTTGATGTAGGTAGCCTTCGGCTCATCCCGGCCCGTCGCGAAGTTTGTGAACGAGTAATAGAGCCAGCCCTCACCAAAGCGGCTGACTATACGATGCTGTTCCTTGTAGTAGTCGTTGCCGAAGGTGTCGATAAGGAGTCCTAGCGAGGATCCTACCCTTGGCGGGGCGGGCGGCCAAACGAACAGTCGCGCCTGATCGCTCATCGGGGTCGCTTCGGAGACGAAGATATAGATGGCCCCGCCCTTCCAACGCGCATCCTCGTGGAAGGCCCGCCGGGCCTCTTCAAACCCCATTTCCTGGACATACTCATAGGCGCACTGAACAAACGCCTGAACGTCCTCCGTTGTGCGCACGGCGCTGGCCACGATGGAGTGATCCGCGCAAGACAGGGGTTCGGTGCCCACCGGGCTAGCGGAAGCCGGCGCGACGACCAGCAGCGTTAATGGAATCAGGAGATAAGGCAGTTGATGTTTCATGATCATGACAGTGTTCCAGGATCCGCTGTCTTGCGCATTGGGCGCGTCCTCGGGCGGCGAGGGCCCGAGGATTATACTTAAAAATGTCATATTCAAGGTCCCTCCCTCGTCTGGCTCGCCTTGGCTCATCGGTGCGTCCGGGAATTGAGTTTCTGAGACTATGAATTGTGAGACGGTCTATTGAGACCCGGAAAATCGAGAAAACACACGGTCGGCTCCGGGGCGGAAGGGCGTCTCATCAAACGCTCGTTCTGACCGAACAGTTCAGTAGCATGGAACGCGACGCATTCCATGTTTCGTATCTGTCAGAAAAAAACGAGAAGCGGTATTCCATGGTCAGGCCGTGAAAACCGTTGCCTATTTGAGGGTCTCGACCGCGCAGCAGGACCTCCACAGCCAGCGCCTCGCCATCCTCGAGTACGCACGCAAACACGACTTCCGCATCGACGATTTCATCGAGGCGACCGCCTCTGGACAGGCTTCCGAAAAGCGCCGCCGACTCGGTCGGTCGCTGGGTTAGATCGTTGCCGTCCTCGACGCCCTCGCCAAGGCCAGGTCCTCGGGCAGGAAGCTCGGGCGCCCGAAAGGCTCGTTGGGCGTCTCACGGCTCAACGGCAAGGAGGACGACTGAACCGCCCCGGGTTTTCCGGAGATGGTTTTAGTTGAGTCCGGCCTCAATGAGGCCGGATGGCTGATTCTGATAATACAGTGGCTCAAACTCCGCTGGACGGATGTGTTCGATCGGCTCCAGCAATCGTTTCCCGTTGTAACCGCAAACACAATCCAGCATTGCGAACACCACGTTGTCGAGCCCCTTCCAAGGGCCCGCTCCTCAAATAAATTCCGTCCTGGACAACTCGATCAGCGATTCGGCCAGAGCGTTGTCATGCGAGTCTCCGATGCTACCAGGCAATGGCTCGATGCTAGCCTCGGCTAATCGCTACGTGTACCGGATCACATCACATGGCAATGCCAGGATGACTGATCAACGAAAATTCCACTTTCCATACGTCAGGTTGCACAATCGCAAGATTAGACACTTATATACAAACCCAACCAAACCGTGAGTGGAAGGTAGACTCGTTATATGAATCTTGACTGGACTCGCCGGGAATTTGATTGGACTGAAGTTTTGGATGTCGATCCTGATTGGCGTCTGGTCAAGATCATCTTTCGACTCCTGAAGTTCATAGGAAAGATGGTTGTGTACCGTCGAACCACGAGTCTTGTGATGAAAATGCGAAGGCCAAATGGTGATTCGTTTTACTCTCACTTGGTAATTGGCGGATTCGTGTTCTGTACATTCTTGCCAAAGGTAGCATCTAAGTTTCTTCCGACCCGCTGTCTAGGCATTCAGTACGATAACGGACATATTGAAATTTGTATTAAGGGTTTGGTGGCAGGCGCTCGGGTTGTGAAGTTCGAGGAGAGTGAGTTTGTGTCCGAAGAGGCCGCGAAGAAATTCTATGGCCTGAAAGAGGATTCCTAGGAGTCTGCGCGGCAGAACGTTTTTGGGCCATTATGACCACTGTATGTTGTTGGTATACAGCGCTTAGCGTCGATATGTAGTGCCGGGTTTCTTCTGCCGCGCAGACTCCTAGCAGCCTGTCGGACTAACACCAAATCGAAAATCTAAGCCATTGATATGATTGTGTTTACAGTTTCGAGCTGAAAAGGGCCGTCGTTGAAAACAAAGGACTTACGCCGAAAGTCCGACAGGCTGCTAGGATCCCTTCTCATTTTGAGCGTCCAGTTAGCCATACAAAACCACCTCAGTGGTCACTTGAAAACCGGCCAACGATGGTCACTTCAAAACCGGCCAACGGGCATGGCCCGGGACGGTGTAGTTCTACCCCTTTCGTGGGGGAGTCGGCAAGCCCGTTTTGGTGCGCCAACTCCGAGGCCCGCACTTGAGGATGTGGCCGTGATGGAGCAACCGATCCAGCATCGCAGTCACAGCCGCGCTGTCGCCGAGTAGTTTGCCCCAGTCTTCGACGGGCCGATTCGATGTCAGTAACGTGCTGGTTCGTTCATACCGTCGCATAACGATCTCGAGAAGTTCCTCTGCTGCAGTCGGGGGGAGCTTCCGCATCCCCAGGTCGTCGATGATCAGCAACGGGACCGTGGCCAGAGCCTCCATAAACTCCTTACGGGTCCCGTCGATGGTGGCTTCGGCGATGTCGTCGAGAAGGGCATGGGTTTCACGGTAGACGACCCGATAGCCTTGCTCGATGGCGGCCAGACCGATGGCCTGAGCCAGATGACTCTTGCCGGTGCCGGGTGGACCGAGAAACAAGGCGTCTTCGTGTCTGGAGATGAATGCGGCCGTGGCCAGATCGAAGACCAGACTGCGATTCATCTTCTTGTTGAAAGTGAAGTCGAAGCTGTCCAGCGTCTTGTGGGGATCGCGGAACCGGGCTTGCTTCCGCCGGCGTTCCAGCAGTCGGATGCTGCGACGGTCCAGTTCGTCGGAGACTAGGCGGGAGACCAGATCGATCGGCGCCATGGGTTCGGTCTGGGCCTGGTGGAGTCGTGTTTCCAGGACCTCGGCGATGCCGCCGAGACGGAGTTGTCGGAGAGCCCGCTGGAGTTCAATGAGATTCATGATTGTTCCTGCTCCTGGATCTTGAGGTTGATGAGATCGCGATACTGGGTCAGTTCACGAATGAGAGGATCGACCTGACGGAGTGCGAGTGGAGGTCGCCGCTCCAGATAGCGGCGGAGGAAACGATACTCGTAGACGTGGAGTTCCAGTGCCACAGCCGAAGCATCCTCGACGGCGGACACACCGTACCTCTTGGCCAGGGAGAGTACACCCAGGATGCGGCGGACCGCAGCCTTCCCCTGTCGGCGATGAATCCCCTCACATAGCGTGCCGATATGGGTTCCGGCGCGGCGGGCGCGGGCGAGCAGTTGCACGGTAGTTAGGGGCGTCTTTTTGGGATTGTCTTCGGGGCGGACACGATATCCACCGCGTTTTTGACGGACATGCTCCCGCAGGAGTTGATAGGTGTTCGGGTCGAGGATCCGGACGTGGAGAGTGTCCCACTGCACTTTGACCGTTCGTCCGATCCAACCGGGCGGTAAACCGTAATAGGCCGCTTCGACTTCCACACAACCGTCGAGATGGACGACACGCTGCCCGTACTTGTAGTAGCGGAAGGGTTCGATCGGCAGCCGCTTTAGCGACGGCTTCTCTTCAGCGAACATGGCCCCCACCTGCCGCTTGGTCGTGCCGTGGATGCGGGTGTCGGCCCACCGGTCCAGATACGCCTGAGCCTCCTCGAGGCTCTCGAAGCGCTGTCCCTTCAGTGGGGTCTTCTGGGCGTGTCCCACCCCGGACTCCACTTTCCCTTTGCGGTCTGGGTCGCGCACCCGGCATGGCAGGGCCACCACGCCGTAGTGAGCCAGCACATCCCGGAACAGCGGATTCAGCGTGGGGTCGTAATACTCCGGGTCGATCACACCCTCGCGCAGGTTGTCCAGGATCATGAGACGGGGACTGCCACCCAGGCGCCGGAACGCGGTCTCGTGCAGCTGGGCCCAGATAAGGGAACTGGATTTGAAGCTCAGCAACCGCACGGATTTGCGGCTGTAGCCCAGCGTCATCACGAACAGCCGGGTCCGCCGGTACTTGCCGGTCTTCGGATCCCGAACCATGGGTCCGGTTCCGTAGTCGACCTGGGCTTCTTCTCCAGGGTCGGTTTGGATGATGCCGACCGCTACGGGAGACCGCACGCCCCGGAGTTTGCGAACGAACCGCTTGACCGCTTCGTAGCTGCTGGCAAAGCCATGATCCGTAACCAGGTCCTGCCAGATCGCCATCGCGTTGCGGCCACGCTCCAGCGCCTGTTCGATCGTCTCCCGGTACGGCTCGCAGGAACTGCTCGACGGTGGGCTCGACGACTCTGCCGGGACCGGATTCTCGGCCTCCGAGTCGGTGGTCACTTCGTTGGCCGGTTTTGAAATATCGGAATCGCCAACCCTTTCAACGACACCACTTACGCCGTCCGGGTCGGTGGTCACCTCGTTGGCCGGTTTTGCCGGTCGCCGGCCCCAGCTACCGGGCGGCCGTACGGGGATTCCGGCCGCTCTCAGATACCCACTGGCCGTCTCACGGCGAACGCCAGTGGTCTGTTCAATCCGACGCAGCGGCCATCCAAGCCGCCCCAATGCAACAACTTGTTCTCTCTTTTCTGTGCTCAAGACATTGCTCATGCCGACGGAGATTACTCCGCCTGCTGTCAATGTCCCGGGCCTCTATCGTTGGCCGGTTTTCAGGTGACCACCATTGGCCGGTTTTGGGTGACCGCCGAGGCGGGAAGTCCCTTCTCAATCATTTCCGCCTCGTGGGCATGCGCCATTCCACCCTTATAGTTATGCGTACCTTCCCAGACGATCTCCTTGGTCTCTTTGTCGATGATGTATACGGTGTTGATGTTTCTCGCGTTCAGCAAAATGTTGCCGGGCCTGAACCGCTCGTCACCCGCGTCGTACCATTTGTTCTCCGGCAGAGAGGCAACCGAGTTGACATGCAGCCAATCGCCTTCTGGAGTGGCTGGTGAAAACAGGTTCAGATCAATATGGTTATGCGCGTGCCACTCCCAGACAACTTCTCCTTCCAGGTTCACTTCGTACAGATCGGCGCCCAATTGTGTTTCTTGACTGCCTCTGTATCTAGGTCCCCACCAAGGTGCTATCTCAACATCTCTCACCTGTTGTTGAAATTCTTCAGGTATCGGTTCGTGGGCAATCAGCAGTCGGTTGTTATTGGGCAGGATGCGCAAATCGTTGACAGAACCTATGCCTTCATGGGTCCACACGACGTTTCCATCCCAATCGTATTCATAGATCGTCCTGTTGGGGCCAACGTAAACCAGGTTTCCACTGGGGAGCAGTCGGCTACGCTTGTTGAAGTAGGGAATTACCTCCCATCGATGTACGACGTTGCCATTCATGTCGACGAGGCGAACGTCGCCGGGACTTGCGCCTCCCTCCTCTGCCCTGACCCTTGCACTCGGATGATTGCCAACCGCACTGTGGTCTGATATCAGGATATAGCTACTGTGGGCCTCGGCAGGATTGTAGATCGTAGTCCCTGTTGGAAACACAGTCTGAGCGAGAGCGGGATGGCTCATTGTAGCCAGTGCAAGCAGCCCGGCCGCGATAGATACGGTTCGTTTTCTGATGTGCATCGATCACTCCCTGAGGATTGTGGGCAACGTGCCCGCCTGAATTGTACTCCCGGGGTTCAACGGTGACGTAATTCCCTTACCTGTATTCTTCGTTGAGACGGAGCGCCTTTTCCAGACGATCCAGAGTTTCCATCGCAGGGAGAACCTGCCCCACGCTTGAGTTCGGTTCCCGGCCCTCTTGAATAGCGGAAATGAATTCTCGGTCCTGCAACTCGATGCCGTTCATCGACACCGCGACGCCGGAGACATCGACAGGGTTCTGATTGCCATCCACGAGGTCGTCGTAGCTTGCGATATAGGTTCCGTTGTCGCAGACGTACCGGAAGAACGTACCCAGGGGGCCATCGTTGTTGAACGACAAAGCCAGCGTGCAGACAGCTCCTGAAGAAACTTTCAGGCCGATGCTCATGTCCATCGCGATGCCCAGTTCTGGATGCATTGGCCCCTCCAATGCCTGAACCGCAGCGGATATCTCTCCCGTTTGATAGTGAAACAGGTCCACCGTATGGCAGGCGTGGTGCCAGAGCAGGTGATCAGTCCAGCTTCGGGGTTTGCCTTCCGCATTCATGTTCGTTCTTCGGAAGAAGAAGGTCTGGACGACCAGATGCTGAAGCTTGAGTTCGCCGGCCTTAATCTTGTTGTGGATCCACTGGTGGCTTGGGTTGAACCGGCGCGTGTGTCCGGCCATAGCGACCTGTCGGGTTTCCTTCTGCACGGCGTCGATTCGCTCGGCGTCGGCCAGGGAATCCGAAATCGGAATTTCGATCTCCACATGTTTGCCTGCCCGCATGACCTTCTCTGCCTGGTCGGCATGCACCTGTGTGGGTGAGGTCAGGATGACAGCCTCGACGCCTGGCTGGGCGAGCGCCTCGTCAAAGTCGGTTGTCCAATGGGGCACGTTGAATTGCCTGGCGGTGGCCTCGGTCGTCTCCGCCGTCCTTCCGAACAGAGTGACGACCTCGGCAGCTTCAATTTTAGCCAGTCCCGCCAAATGCTTCTTGCCAAATGCCCCCTGACCCACCATACAAATTTTCATGAGTTCGCTCCGGAACGAGAGTTCGCCTGGGTCCACGTGTACCCTGAATCTATCCGGATACCCGTGACCGCCGTCTGGTCCTGTCGGAAACAGGATGGATATCATGCCCCAATTCGAAGGGTCTATTCCACAAATAGTGTTGTCTATGTTGCAGTTAAGACCTGGGTTCTGACAGATTATTAAGGAACTATTTAGAAAAACCGCTGCCGTAGCCGCGCTATGATGCGAGGCATTAACGTTACGATGCAAGGCACTAATACTATGGGAGAGAACTCATAATTGCGTATCCTTGTCGTAGAAGACGAACCCAAGGTCTCTCAGGCGCTGAAGGAAGGCCTCGAAGGCGAACACTATGAGGTGGTTGTCGCCGAGACCGGGGAAGACGCGTTCTTCCGGATTACGACCGAGAGCTTCGACGTCATTCTGCTGGACCTGATGCTCCCGGGGCGTGATGGAATCGAGATTCTGACAAAGATTCGAGAGCAGGGGACCACGACCCCGGTGCTGGTCCTCACGGCCCGGGACACGGTGGAAGACCGGATCGCGGGCCTCGACAGTGGCGCGGATGACTATCTTGTGAAGCCATACGCCTTTGCCGAGGTCGTAGCGCGAATTCGGGCATTGGTACGGCGGGGACGCCCGACCGAGACCCTACGAATGAGCGTGGCCGATCTTGAGATGGATCTGGTGACGCGTAAAGTCAGTCGAGGCGGAGAAACAGTTGAACTCACGGCGCGGGAGTATGAACTGTTGGAATATTTGTTACGCCACGAAGGCCAGCCTGTTCCCCGTGAGACCCTGGCGCGGGATGTATGGAAGGAGACGGACCGGGGAACACCGCTGAACAACGTGATTGATGTTCATATCGCCCGTCTGAGAAGGAAGATCGACGTGGAACATTCAACCAAGCTGGTCCACACCGTTCGGGGCGTGGGCTTCATGCTGAGTGAGGAACAACCATGAGCCGCTCGTACCCTTTGAGTGTTCGTGTCCGGCTGACGCTATGGAATGTTGGTGTGATGCTCGTCGTTCTTGGCGTATATGCCGCAAGCGTGTTTGTGTTCGTGAGCCGCATGGAGTCAGGCGGTCTCGACCAGATACTGCAGGACGACTACCTGTGGGCCACAGAGATGCTCGACCAGGGTCCGGACGGTAACATCACGTGGCCCGAATCCAACGATACGGGTAGTCTGGTTGATGGCCCGTGGCTTCAGGTGTGGAGCCCGAATGGCGATCTTCTGTACCGCACGTTGATTGCGCAACAGAATCCCCTGCCCGAAACGGATCGGTTGGCCATGGAAGCTAACGATGAGATCGTGTCGGTGGAGGTAGTGGGTCCGCCGTACCGTGTCTTCAGCGTCGAGAGCCGGATCGGCACAGAACCCGTCGTCATTCAAGTAGCGCGTTCCGAGTTTGTTATGCGGCGAGACCTCTACCAGTTGCTGCTCGTGCTGCTGTTGGGCTTGCCCCTCGGTGTGGCTGCAGCTGGTCTGGGTGGTTACACTCTCGCTCGGCGCGCTCTCAAACCCATCGAGCGCATGGCCGACCGGGCGCAATCGATCACGGCTGAGCGGCTCGAAGACCGGTTGCCGGTCGACAACCCGAACGATGAGTTGGGCAGGCTGGCTTCAGTGTTCAATGACACGCTCACCCGGCTGGAGTCTTCGTTTGAACAGATGAGGCGCTTTACTGCACATGTGTCTCACGATCTGCGCACTCCCCTGACAGCGATACGCAGCGTTGGAGAAGTGGGATTGAGGGGAAAGCGGCAGGAATCGGCGTACAGGGAAATCATCGGAAGCATGCTCGAAGAGGCCGACCGGTTGGCCGGGCTCGTCGATCGCCTGCTGACTCTTTCTCGCGCTGAAACCGAACCGGCGAAGCTTGCTCGTGACACTGTCGATCTGTTTGCTCTGGCCGAGGAGGTGGCGACGCAATTGGACGTCCTGGCGGAAGAGAAACGCCAGTCGATAGTGGTCGAGCGTATGGGCACGCCCGAATGGACTGGCGACAGGATGGTCTTGAAACAGGCCCTGCTGAACCTTGTCGACAACGCGATCAAGTACACGCCTGACGGCGGCCGACTCACGGTTCGAGTGGCGCAGACCTCGTCGGGCGTGACGCTCGATGTCAGCGACACGGGTCCCGGCATACCCGAAGATCTGCAGGAAAGAATCTTCGAACGGTTTTATAGAGTTGACCGGCTACCGTCGAGCAACGGCGAGGGCACTGGATTGGGGCTCTCGATCGCCAGATGGGCTGTAGAAATCAACGGCGGCCACCTCACGCTGGAAGAGTCTGGCGGCGAAGGCAGCACGTTCCGAATCTCTTTACCCAAGCGTGCGCACAAAGCGCCATCTGTGCCTTCATCACGCGCAGGCTAACCCAGACAAGATGACCTGGTTTCGCAAGTGGTTGATCTTCTCGCACCGCTATCTGGGCATCGCGCTCAGCTTGCTGTTCGTTGTGTGGTTCGTCTCGGGCATTGCGATGATGTATGCGGGCAATCTGCCCAGCCTGACTGCAGAAATGCGCCTTGAACGCCTGCCCGAGCTGGATCTCCCGAGCGTTCGCATCGCTCCCACCGAGGCCTTGGAGTATGCGCTGTGGGACGGGGACCCGGGACAGATGACCTTGCTTACGGTCATGGATCGTCCCGCGTACCGTATCGGAAGCCGCGGGGAATCGGTCACTGTCTTTGCAGACGATGGCGAGATCTTAGTCGAGATCGGAGAGGCCGAGGCCCTTCAGATAGCCAGTAGTTTCACGAGGCTTCCTGTCGATCAGTTGCGCTACGCCGGTCTTCTCACTGAAGCTGACCAATGGACGATCAGTTTTCGTAACCAGATGCCGCTTCACAAGATTGAAGTGGCCGATGCTGACCGAACCCGGCTCTATATTCCCGAGTATTCCGGCGAAGTCGCGTTGTTGACGACACGCGGCGGCCGAATCCTGGCCTGGGTTGCTGCGATTCCACACTGGTTCTACTTTGCACCTCTTCGTTTGAACGACAGTCTCTGGAGGCAGATCGTAATCTGGACTTCGGGTCTGGGTTCGATCCTGGCATTGGTCGGCATCATCCTGGGAATCCTCCAGCTTTCACCCATGCGCCCGTTTCGGCTCCGCCGGATTCTTTCCTACATTCCGTACTCTGGATGGATGCGGTGGCATTACATCACCGGCGTCGTTTTCGGCGTTTTCACGTTGACCTGGGTCTTCAGTGGAATGTTGTCGATGGAACCGTGGTTCTGGTCCTCTCGGGGTGGCCTGGGTGCGGGTGTTCGCCAGGCGTTCACCGGTGGGGGGTTGGACATGTCGCTCTTTTCCGAGTTGGATGCTGATGAGTGGGAGCAGACACTGGCTGGGACAACTATCAAGGAGATCGATTTCCGACGCATTCAGGGAGACCCGTATTTCCTGGTTATCGATGGAGCGGCCCAACGGACACTGGTCCAGGCAGATCCACTGGAAGTTTCAGAGCACGCCTTCAGTACGGAGTCTCTGGTTGAACGGGTGAAGGGTGTTTATCCCGATGTTCCTATCCTGGAATCTCAGTTACTCTCCGAGTACGATTCCTACTACTACCCTCGCGGTGGATCGTCACCGTCCTTACCTGTACTTCGAATGAAGTTCGATGATCCCGACAGGACATGGTTTTATATCGATCCCGAACTGAGCCAGCTCGTGGGCCGCTACCAATGGCGGGAGAGACTCGAGCGGTGGATCTACAGAGGATTTCACAGCCTCGACTTCGCTTTCTGGTACAACAGCCGCCCCCTCTGGGATGTCGGCGTCATCGTCCTTTCCCTCGGAGGGATCGGAACGAGCGCGATCGGCCTGTTTCTGGGGTTCAAGCGAGTCGGGCGGGGCATCAGGAAGAGAACCCGTCCGAGTCAGCTCGCCTGAGTCGCCCGGCCTCATGCGTTGCAGCCCGCCCGAATCCTGTGCTAATCTCCCAGACGTTACCGATGGCCTGATGTGAGGCCACCTAGGGAATCCGGTGTGAATCCGGAACTGTCCCGCAGCGGTAAGCAGGAACGAACGCCGTTTTGAAGCACTGGCTCACACCGAGTGAGCCGGGAAGCAACGGCCAGTAGGAAGTTTTCTCTTCGCCTGCAAGTCCGAAGACCTGTCGGTAACCGGCGTTCACACCGCCGGATTCTAGTCGAGCCTTCGAGCGAGGGGCTGGATGGTAAACACACTTCAAAGTTTCCAACCGAAAACCGAACCTGACGGGTTAGGGACCCGCGATCCGCTTTTCACCAGAGGTTTGTCCTGGTGAGTGCGAAACCCATTTTCGTCGGCGGGACCGCTTCACATGTCGGCAAGAGCTGGGTCGTGACCGCGCTGTGCAGGTATCTGTACCGGATGGGATTTCGTGTCGCTCCCTTCAAGGCCCAGAACATGTCGAACAATTCCATGGCCTGTTCCGGGGGAGGGGAGATCGGCCGCGCTCAGGCTGCACAGGCCGAGGCGTGCGGTCTGGAACCGCATCCGGACATGAATCCCATTCTACTCAAGCCCACGGGAACACTGGGTAGTCAGGTTGTTGTGAATGGACGCCCGTGGCGGAATCTGAAGGCGCAAGAGTACGGGAATCACTTCGATTACCTCCTCGAAAAGGTTCTGGAGAGCTATTCCCGCCTGGCTACCGGTTACGACTACGTCGTGATCGAGGGTGCCGGGAGCGTGGCGGAGCTGAACCTCAAGCACAACGACCTGGTAAATCTGGGCCTGGCTCGGCGTCTCGATGCGTCGAGCATTCTGGTCGCAGATATCGACCGTGGCGGGGTCTTTGCATCTGTGATCGGGACTCTGGATCTTCTCGACGAGAGCGAATCCTCGCTCGTTCGCTCGTTCCTCATAAATCGTTTTCGTGGGGACCGTGCTTTCTTTGGAGACGGTGTCCGGATTCTCGAGGAGCGTGCCGGCCGGCCGTGCCTCGGTGTATTCCCGTTCCTCGAGGACGTTTATCTGGATGATGAAGATAGTGTCAGCCTTGAAGAGAATTCTGCTCGAACCTTGGACGTTTCAGGCAATGGCCCCGGCCCGGATGTGGCCGTTCTGCGACTTCCCCATATCTCCAATTTCACTGATTTCCGACGAATGCCCGATGCGGTGTTCCTCTCCGATCCTGTGGAGCAGTTCTTTGAAGTCGTCTTTCTCCCGGGTATGAAATCTCCGATCGAAGATATGGCCTGGTTGCGTGCCCGCGGGCTGGATCGATGGTTGTCCGACCAGATGGAGCGGGGAAGTCGAATCGTCGGAGTGTGCGGGGGATTTCAGATGATGGGCGACGCGATCCACGATCCGGAAGGTTTGGAATCGGACACAGCGTCGGTGCGCGGCCTCGGATTTCTCCCGGTGACGACAGAACTGGCCCCAGACAAGACAACGCGTACGGTTCGAGCCCGAACACCCTCCGGGCTTTCTTTCGATGCTTACGAGATACACATGGGTGTGACTTCAATCGACGAGGACGGTAGCGAACCGTTCGCAGTACTCGAGGACGGCACGCGCGATGGAATCCGACGCCCACAGGCGATAGGCACATACCTCCACGGTGCATTCGAGAACATGGAAGTGATCGAAGAGCTTCTAGGACACGCACTTGTCGATGGGGTGGCGGGCGAGAAAGCCACCCACTACGACCGCCTCGCGGATTGGTTTGCAGAGTATGTGGAACATGACGTGTTTTTTACCGAGTACGTCCGAAAAGGAAAGTAATCGATGGTTTGGATTCTTACGAAGAGTTCAGAAACTCTTCAGTTCTGGGGGCCAGGAGGTTCAACTATGCTCAATGTTTGCAGGGGTTTTCGACGAGTGGGATTGGATTTTTCTGATGCAGGCATCAGGCAGGCAGGAAGAGGAGACTATGACCGAGCGATTTAAGACATTGAAAGTCCTGACGATCCTCGCGCTGGTTCTGGCGTTGCCGGGCCTGGTCTGGGCCGACAGCCTGACGGGCACGGTTTTGGACCCCGACGGGCGCGTGGTTCCGAATGCAAACCTTCGGTTGTTCAGCCGAAACACCGGCGAGCTTCATCAGGCGGTGAGCGGCGCGGACGGGGCGTACACGTTCGAGGCTATTCCTGCCGGAGATTATCTGCTCGAGGCCGATGCCTCTCTGGCGACGCTGGGAGCATCCGAGGATGTCTCAATCGACGGTGATGAAACCTTCGACGTCACGCTGGCGATCGCCGCTGCAAGTGTGGAGGTCCTGGTCACCGCGTCGAGCACACCTCTGTCCCTCCAGGAAATCGCCAAGGCTGTTGACGTCGTCGATTCGGAAGAGATTGCGCTGCGCGGAGAGTATTCGCTCGCCGAAACCATCCGGAACGTTCCCGGAGTCAGCGTCCAGCAGCTAAGGGGACCCGGAAGCACGACGTCGATCAAGACGCGTGGCTTGCGGTCTTCTGATACTGCAGTATTGGTTGACGGTATGCGTTTCCGGGATGCCTCAACGACGCAGGGGGACGCGACATCGTTCCTGCAGGACCTCACGACCGTGGGTTCGGAGCGGGTTGAGTTTCTTCGCGGTTCCGGATCGTCTCTTTACGGCTCCAGCGCTGTCGCAGGTACGGTCAATCTGATTTCCCGCGAGGGTAGCGGCCGGCCCCACGGTGAGGTCGTTGTCGAGGGTGGCGGACTCGGGATGTTTCGAGGTCAGGCAAGCGTGAGCGGCGGTGTCGACCGAGACCGGTTTACATACAGCGGCACACTTTCATACTTGAATGTCACCGACGGTATCCAGGACCGGAGTCCCTATCGCAATACGTCGCTCCAGGGCAAAGCTACCTACAACTTCACTCCAGAAATTTCATTGAGTGGCAGGATCTGGTGGGCTGACAGTTTTGTCGCGCTCAGTGATGGTCCGCGTTCAATCAGTGCGCTACGGCCCAATTTTCCAGCGAGCGGGGCCGTCCGCGCCATCGCTCTGCCCGAGGACCAATTGGCACTGGCTGCCGCAGGGCAGCCCTTTGCTATAGGCAATGCGACGATCATTCCGGATCGAGGTGATCCCGACGATACCAAGGATTCGACAATGGTGACCGCCGGTGTCACGTTTGAACACCAGCTTTCTGTCGACAGTTCCTATCGGATTGCCTACCAGGGAGTCGATACGGATCGTTCCTTCCGTTTCGGACCCACAGCTGCGCCGCTGACTCCGTTTTCCGAGTCCGCTCTCGATCTGACCAACAGCGGACGGATCGATACCCTGCAGGTCCGGACCGACAACAGGATCGGAGACTACAACTTCCTGACTGCGGGCTACGAATTCGAAAGAGAGAATTTCGGCAGTTTGAGCGTCAGCTTCGACAAGGCCGGTACCAGCGACCTTGTACAGAGAAGCAACGCCGTGTTTGCACAGGATCAGATCCGGCTCATCGATGGCCAACTGCAGATCGGAATCTCCGGACGGATCCAGAGTTTCAACCTGAATCAGCCGACGTTTTCCGGCACTCTGAGCCCGTATGAAACCGTACCTTTCGAGTCACCGCGAAACGCTTATACGGGCGATGGAAGCCTGGCCTACTTCTTTCGGGACAGCGAGACGAAGCTGCGTGCGCATGTTGGAACGAGCTACCGTGCCCCGTCTGCGTACGAACGTGTGGGGACGTCGTTCTTTGATGGTTTCTTCAGTTACTGGGGCGATCCGACTCTAAGTCCCGAACGTGCCGTCGCCGTTGATGGCGGAATCGATCAATGGTTGTTCGATTCGAAACTTCGTCTGAGCGGAACGGTTTTCTACACGAACCTGCAGGAGACAATCGTATTTGATTTTGCCGGCTTTCCACCGAACGATCCATTTGGACGTTTTGGAGGATATCGCAACCTCGGTGGTGGTATTGCCCGGGGTGTTGAATTGAGCAGCCAAGTTTCGCCCACGCGGAGTACCAACGTTCAGGTCTCGTATACGTATACGAACTCCGATTCGAACTCACCGACGATCGGCAGCGATTTCTATGAATCCCGCAGGATCCCGGATCACATGTTCACGTTGACGGCGACGCAGTGGATCGCAAATCGATTCAACGTAACGTTCGATCTGTTCGCGACAGGTGAATACTCAGATAGTTTGAGCGGGGCATCAGGTCGACGCATTATCTACGACGGACCTGTAAAAGGGGATATCGTGCTTCGTTACGAGTTGCCGATGGCCTCGGACAGGAATGTCCAGATCTACACAAAGATCGAGAACGTTTTCAACAACCAATACCTTCAGAACGGTTACTTGACGCCAGGCACCTGGGCGATTGGAGGGTTGCGCTTCAGCTATTGAACCCTCGCACATATTTGCTTCTCTGTATGTCAGCGTGTCTGGCAGAATGGATAGTGACGGAATCTTTTTATACTAACTGTCCTTCGTATTAAGGAATTGTAATGCTGACCTGGATTCTTCTCGCGAGCATGTTCATCGCGCAGGGTGACGACTTCAAACTCGTTGCCACTGCACAGCAACTCATGGACGCCATGGTCATCCCCGCGTCCGATGTTTTGTTTAACGTTCCTTTCGATGTTCCCGAAGACGATGCGGCCTGGGCCGCAGTCGAGAACAACGCCATACTACTAGCCGAATCGGGAAACCTGCTTCTCTTGCGAGCCGACGGGCGCGAGGTCTGGGAAGATACGTCCAGAGCTTTGATTGAGGCTGGAGAAAAATCGCTTGAGGCTGCGCGAGGACGGGACCCGGAGGTTTTCTTCGACCTGAGCGAGGACATCCTGGCTCCGTGCTCAGGGTGTCACGACGTCTATATGGCGGGGGCGCAGCGGTAAGATACGCCTAGCCAGCGACAGTCCGCTAGTCTTTAGGCTCAGGCGGATGCCCGATGCCGCCCAGGTAATCTTTTCCGCGCTGCATTATTGAGACGAATGCCTCGGCGTCCCCTTCGCGGACGATCGAGCGGATCCGCTCAACGGCATAGAGCAACGCCGAAAGAGCTTCGCTTCCGTAATCGTTGAGCGACTGTATCTCGTAATACAGGTGTGGGTTATCTCCCGCAACGAGGCGCGCCACCTCCAGTTGGGCGTTGAAGGTCGTGCTCGATAGCTTCGCCAGGCGCGGCGCCGCCTCTCCACTTTCAGCCAGGGCTGTAAAGAACGCGATGTTCAGGGCGTGCGACAGCCCGAGAATGTATGCGATGAGCCGATCGTGGGATTCCAGATCCATTTCGACCTGTACAACCATCGTCGAAGCGAACAACTCCTGAGCCCGCTCGGTCGCCTCCGGATGCCCGACATCGACAAAGATCACGTGGCGTCCCGACAGCATGTCGGTGTCGGGTCCGAACATTGGATGGATTGAGGTCACTCGGACGCCCGCTTCGCTTAGAGCTTTGAGCCCGGGCCGGACCGGCGTCTTGAGGGAGCCCACATCGAACACGACGCCCTCGGCTTACGTTGGGCCAGTTCCTCCAGGATCTGATTGGAAGTGCGCAGCGGGGTGGCCACGATGATGATGTCCTGGTCCAGGGACGACTCTTTCCAATCGCGAATTTGAACGAAATCACCTGCTGCTTCGGTGGGATCCGCAATCTCGACCGCGAAGTTCTGTGAGGCGAGAAAACGCGCGAGCCAGTTTCCCATCTTGCCGCCGCCACCGATGACCAGGACTTTTCGTCCGCTGCCCCGGCCCCACTCATGAACCCGGTCCTTTTCCTGAGCCGCCAGCGACGCCCGGATCAACAGAAGCATCAACTCCTCGGCTACGTTGGGAGCCAGCCCCAGGCCTTCGGCATTCGATCTGGCCCTTTGGATGACGTCCTTTTCTTGAGCGTAATCACGTGTCGGCTTACCGAGGGATACTTTCGAGCGACCGATTTCGGTAACCATAGCCTGCCGACGCGAGACAAGGGTCAGGATTTCGGCATCGAGTTCGGCCAGTTGAGCTCGCAGCTCGGCCAGTTTGGAGGCGTCATTGGATTGCGATTCCATCAGACCGATCCCTGAAAGAGCGACCCGACGGCGAAGGCAAAGAACAACATGCCGTTATAAGCTGTGTGAACGATGACGGTTGGAATCAATGAACCCGTGCGTGCACGCAAGGTCGAGAGGATGAATCCGACTGCAAAAATCAGCAGCATGCCGGCCCAGCTTCCCCATAGCTGTGGCACATGAAGCAGCGCGAACAGAAGGGCTGTCACGCGAACAGCAGACGATACTCCTGCAGTCTGCTCGAGTACTCGGAACAGGAAGCCTCTGAATAGCACCTCTTCAAGGAAGGGTGCGATGGCGATACCGAATACCGCGAATATGGCGATTGCTTCGGGTGTGCTGAGCAGTTGTTCGATCGGTGGACTGCTCGGTGGAAAGACCGACGAGACAATCATCACTGAAAACGCGAGGCCCATGCCAAGGGTCAGGAGTGTGCCGTTATGGACCTTGTAATCACGCGACCAGCGCATTTCTTCCAGAAACGACAGACCGTGAGCGTAGCGCGTGAGCGCATAGATCAGGCCGATCAGAGTCAGTTCGACGATTATCGTTCCCACCAGAGCACGAAATGCGGCTGCACTTTCGCCTTCGAACGGGATGAGATCGACGAGGCCGGGCGCGAACATGTTTAACGCGACGAAGGCACATCCAAAGTAGACCATGTCCCGGCCGCGCCACCCTCCGACGCGCTCTTCGTCGTCGAAGCGTATCGTTCGTTGTGTCGGAGGATCGTCGTTCATGGTTTCTGGGTCGACTGTTTCAAAGCTGCGGCAATCAACGGCAGCATGATCTCATGATGTCCTGTCAACACGATGGATTGTCCGCCGTTTTGCGTCGGTCGTTTCAGCACGTTCTGCGTTGGCCGGTAATGCTGGATGAAATCCAGATTTGCCGTTGTGAAGTTACTCAAAGACGTTCCCAGATTCCGAACAACGGAGACCGCTTTCAGGAACACCTCAGGAAGAATTACTGCAGAACCGAGGTTGACGTAGACGCCACCCTCGAGCTTTTCGACCAGCGCGCAAAGAAGCTTGAAATCGTGCATGGTCGCTTTTCCCATGCTCGCGCCTGAGGCGGAAGGATGGACGTGTGTGATGTCGGTTCCGATAGCCAGGTGAACAGTGACCGGGATCCGCTCGGAGTAGGCCGCCGACAGTATGCTCGCGTCGCGATGCTGAAACGTGATGCCGTGATCCTTCGTAGAAAGATAACGTCCGACGCTTTCGCCGATTCCAGTGTCGTCCGCGGCGCCATCATTGATCGCGCGGTTGAGATACTCGCCGGTTTCCCTTGCCATTCCAAATCGGCCGCTCCCGATTTCGTTTTCGACTTCTTCAGAAGTCGATCCATGGAGAGCGACTTCAAAGTCGTGAATTACAGCTGCTCCGTTCATGGCGATTCCAGTCACCAATCCATCGTGCATCATATCGATGAAAATTGGGCCAAGTCCGCATTTGACGACGTGACCACCCATTCCCCAGATCATGCTTTTTCCCCTCGCGCGTGCCTTGGATATCGCCTGGACAAGAAGCTGGAGCTCGTTGCCGGCGAGAATCTTAGGCAGCTTCCCGATGAATTCCCCGACCGTGTCGGTTTCTGTGGAGGGGGTTCCAAAGAGTTCGGTATTGACCTTGCTCTTGCGGTCGCCCAGAGGGTACGTCGAGATTTCATCGAATTCCAGGGGGCCGGATCGGATACCGGGACTCAGTCATCGTAGGCCTCGGGAAAGAGGCTCCGGTCTACGAGTTCACACAGTACGTGGCCCAGAAGAATATGTGCTTCCTGGATCCGTGGCGTGATCCTTGACGGGACGCGAAACAGAGCGTCGACACGGCCAGACATCTTCCCTCCGGACTCACCGGTGAAGCCGAGCGTGTAGAGTCCCCGAGCCCGTGCGGCATCAATACCCTCCATCACGTTTGGCGAGTTCCCGCTCGTGGAGATTGCGACAGCTGTGTCGCCGTCGTTTCCGAGCGCTTCGATCTGGCGTGCGAAGACACGGTCGTAACCGTAGTCGTTACCGAGCGCAGTCAGTACCGATGTATCTGTGGCCAGGGACAGTGCGGGAAGGGCCGGCCGGTCGGGTATGAATCGACCGACGAATTCGGCTGCCATGTGTTGAGCATCGGCGGCACTCCCTCCGTTGCCGAAAAAAAGAATTTTTCCGCCATCGCGTAATCTCTCCGCGATAAGATCTGCAACTTTTACGATTTCCGTTCGGTTTTCTTCAAAAAATTTCGACTGGACATCGTGACTGTCGGTGACGAACCGATCGAGAGCCTGGGAGGCGTCTTTCATCGGTTCTTCCTAGGAGTGCGTGAATTCGAGAGAATCTGGGACAGAGCGTCGCCCGTATAGGATCCTTTGGATTTGGCCACCTGCTCCGGAGTCCCTTCTGCCACGACACGACCTCCTCGTTCTCCGCCTTCCGGTCCCAGGTCGATGATCCAATCTGCAGTCTTAATCACATCGAGGTGATGCTCGATTATGATCACCGTGTTCCCGAGGTCTGTCAACCGCTTCAGCACGTCGAGAAGCTTGCGTACGTCGTCGAAATGAAGTCCTGTGGTGGGTTCGTCGAGGATATAGAGTGTCTTTCCCGTCGCGCGTTTGCTGAGTTCCTTGGCCAGCTTGATGCGTTGAGCTTCGCCTCCAGAAAGAGTGGTTGCCGGTTGACCCAGGTGGATGTAATCGAGACCGACGTCGACGAGCGTCTGAAGTTTTGTTCTTACCTGCGGGATGTTTTCCAGAACGCCCAACGCTTGCTCAACGGTGGCGTTTAGGAGATCGGAGATCGACATTCCGCGGTAACGGATGGCCAGGGTTTCCGAGTTGTAGCGTTTTCCCCGACAGACGTCGCACGGAACATATACATCAGGCAAAAAACTCATTTCGATCTTACGCAGACCGTCTCCCCGGCATGCTTCGCACCGTCCTCCCTTGACGTTGAAACTGAAGCGTCCAGCCTTATACCCGCGCGCCCGCGATTCGGGCATCATGGCATAGAGATCGCGGATAGGTGTGAACAAACCCGTGTAAGTTGCAGGATTGGATCGTGGTGTCCGCCCGATCGGAGATTGATCGATCTCGATCACCTTGTCGATATGATCAATTCCCGAATCTCACGGTGAACACCGGGTTCGTCCAGAGCCCGATAGAGCTTGCGGGCGAGTGCCTTGTATACGATGTCGTTCACCAGCGTCGATTTGCCCGATCCCGACACGCCCGTGACAACAGTCATCAAACCGATCGGAAACGCCACGTTGATGTTTTGGAGGTTGTGCTCGGATCCGCCACGAACCCTTAAGGTCTTCCGCGAAGCCTTGCGTCGTGTGTTGGGAACAGGGATCCTCTTGCGGTGTGACAGGTACTGTCCGGTCCGGCTTTCAGAAGAGTCGGCAATCGCTTCCGGCGTGCCTAACGCTACGACCTCACCGCCATGCGTTCCCGCCCCGGGACCCAAATCGACCACGTAATCCGCGCGGCGTATGGTGTCTTCATCATGTTCTACAACCACTACGGTATTACCCAGATCCCGCAACCGCTCCAGCGTTTCCAGGAGTCGCTCGTTGTCACGGTGGTGGAGGCCGATCGAGGGCTCATCCAGCACATAGAGCACGCCCCGGAGTCGGGATCCGATCTGCGTAGCGAGCCGTATCCGCTGGCTCTCTCCTCCGGAAAGTGTGTTGGCGGATCGTTCCAGGCTGAGGTAGTCCAGTCCCACGGCGCTCAAGAACTCCAATCGCTCAAGTATTTCCCGAATGATGCGACCGGCAATCTGCGTTTCACGGGGACCCAGCTCGAGGCTCTCGAAAAAGCGTAGGGCGTCGGCCACAGGCAAGGCCGTCACCGCTGCGATCGTTTCACCTGTAACCGTCACCGCCAGACTTTCGGGCTTGAGGCGAGTCCCGCCGCACTCGTTGCAGACGTTTGTCGCCATGTACTCGCTGAGTTCCTCATCGTCGGAATCGTCAAAGAGGCGGTTCAGGATGTCGATTATTCCTTCGAGTTTCTTGCCGCGGCCGTGAACACCATGGAAAACCGCTTGGCGTATTTTGGCAGGAAGGTCGTCGAAAGGAACGTCGAGATCTGTGCGGAAATGCTTCGCGATCTTCTTCAGACTGCCTTCGATTTCGTCCTCAAACCACCCGTTCAGGCTGAGTCCACCGTTCAGAATCGACTGAGAAGAATCGGGCAGGATACGCCCGGGATCGAAGTCAAAACGCACGCCGAGTCCGTTGCACTTTGAACACGCGCCGTAAACGCTGTTAAAGGAGAACGTCCGAGGCTCAATCGTGGGCATGTTGACCCCGCAGTCCACGCACGCCATCTTCTCCGAATAGAGCTGTTCGTCCCCTTCTACGACCGCGATCTGGACGATGCCCCCTGCGAGCTTGACGGCCCGTTCGATTGAAGCCTGAAGCCTCTTTTCGATGCCCGGTTTGACCATCAAGCGATCTACGACGACTTCAATCGTGTGGTTCTTGCGGCGGTTGAGTTCGATAGGTTCATCCAGGTTATACAAGGTGCCGTCGATTCGGGCACGGACGTAACCGGCGTTTGCCATGGATGCCAACTGAACCTTGAACTCTCCCTTTCGGCCCCGAACGATCGGCGCGAGAACCATTACTCGTTCACCCTCCGGCAGGTCCTTAAGGCTGCGAACGATCTGATCGGGGCTCTGTCTGGAAATCGGCTTCCCGCACTCCGGACAATGCGGCGTGCCGATCGAAGCGAAAAGGAGCCGGAGGTAGTCATAGATTTCGGTTACGGTCCCGACTGTAGAACGGGGACTGCGGGCCGAGCTCTTCTGTTCAATGGAAATCGCCGGTGAGAGGCCTTCGATCGAGTCCACGTCCGGGGGCTCCAGACGGTCCAGGAACTGGCGTGCGTATGCAGACAGCGACTCCACATAACGTCGCTGACCTTCGGCGTAGACGGTGTCGAAAGCCAGACTGGATTTGCCTGAGCCGCTCAGACCCGTAACAACAGTCAAAGAGTTGCGTGGAATCTCAACGTTGATGTTCTTCAGGTTATGTTGCCGGGCACCGCGGATACGAATGGACTCAATTGACATTCTGGAGTCGGACACTCCTCAGACAGTGATCTGAGAGGGTTTAGAATCCTACATTCTAGCCCATAGTCATGGAATCGATCAAAGGGACAACCTCATGATTCAAGAGCTTGTGAGTTATTGTCAAAAGTGGTGTTTTGCCGATTGACTCAAGCGGCGGCCTGATCGACGTGGGTCACTTCGATTCCATCGTTGAATTTCACTCCAGTAATCACCTTGGGCAGATCATCGAATCCTCGTAATCGTCGCCAGTTCTTCTGAGCGCACTGTCCCAGTTTGAACATCATGTGCAGCATGCCAACCCGCGTCAGGCAACCCCTGGATCGCTTGGTTCGGTGGCGAATGGTAGCAAAGGTCGACTCAATGGGATTGGTCGTTCGGATGCTCTGCCAATGCTTGGCCGGGAAGTTGAAGAAGGCCAGCAGTTCTTCTTTGTCTTTCTGGAGGCAGCGAGTGGCTTTCGGATACTTCGGCTCATAGGTTTCAATGAACAGATCGAATGCCTTCTCGGCGTCTGCCTGTGTCTGAGCCCGCCAGATCGCGTGCAAAGCCTGTTTCGCCTTCGCCTGGGCCGACTTCGGGAGCCCGTTCAGTACGTTCATGGTCTTGTGCATCCAGCAACGTTGGTGACGTGTCTCGGGATAGATTTCCTCCAGTGCGGCCCAGAATCCCATCGCACCGTCTCCGATGGCCAACTTCGGGATATTCATCCCACGCGACTTCAGCTTTAACAAGACCTCGCGCCAACTTTGTGTCGATTCCCGGACACCGTCTTCGATTGCCAGAAAACGTTTCTCTCCGCGTTGATTCGCGCCGATCACCACCAGTGCGCACAACTTGGTTTCTTCGGCCCGCAGTCCGCTGTAGATACCGTCGGCCCAGACATAGACCCAGCGATCGGCATCCAATCGCTCCTCGCATCCCCGGCGGTACTGCTCGGCCCAGACCTGTTTCAACCGCGATACCGTGCTCGCCGACAGGCCCTGCGCCTGGGGTCCGACAAGAACTTTTAGAGCGTCACCCATCTCGCCGCTGGAGATGCCTTTCAAATACAACCACGGCACCGCTGCTTCCAGCGATTTCGTTTTCCGAATGTAGGGAGGTACCAGGGCCGACCGGAACGTTACCGGGTCGCCAGTCTTCGCTCGGACTTTCGGGATCTGGACCGTTACCGGCCCCAAACCGGTCTGCAGTTCACGTTCAGGCAGATAACCGTTGCGCACCACCCCGGCGTTGCCCGTCTCGGTTCTCCGATCGCCGTGGTGGGATAGCAGTTCCGCCAATTCGGTTTCCACCGCGCGTTGGATCAGTTGCTGAGCTCCAACTCGTAGTAGCTCTGTTATCGGATCCTCAATCGTCTCTCGACCCTCCGGTCCAGTCACGTTACTCTTGCTCATAGTGGCGTATCTCCCTTGGTTGCTTTGAAGTCTGGTAAACAACAAATCAACCAGATACGCCGCTCTTCCTCAATCCCTCAAACACCAGATTCGGTTATAACTCAGAGCTTGTGGCTGGTGGACTGTGAGAGGCATCTCGTCGGCTAGCTTTTCACTCCAGTAGCGCGGCCTTGTCTGCCAGGTTCTTGTAAAGCTGCTCGACCTCCTCTTTGAGTTCGCTGTATCGCCGGTTTGCACTGTCCCACTCGATTTCGTTCGGGGATTTCTGGAACAGTAATTCCATCTCGTGTATTTCGTTCTCGCTCTCCTCGATCCGGGTTTCCAGACGGCGCATCTCAGTTTCCAATTGTTCGCGACGGTTTTTGCTCAGATGTGGTTTTGACGGTTTCGGGGCGGTCTGATTCCTGGGCAGACGTTCGGAAGAAGCTGACTTCGCAGAGGCCGCGGCTATGTCTTCTTCGAGCCATTCTTCGAACGCATCAAACCGGTCGAACAGGTGAACCTGGTTTCCTTCAGTTCGGTCGCCTGGAAGATAAAGGATATTGGTTGCGATACGTTCGATCAGTCGTCGGTCGTGCGTAATGAACAACATCGTTCCCGGGTAGGCGGCCAAGGCGGGTTCCAGCGCTTCGCAGGAAGCGATGTCCAGATGGTTTGTCGGTTCGTCCAGGGCCAGCAGCGGTGGTGATGCGTAGATGATCTTGGCCAGACTCAATTTGGATCGCTCACCACCACTGAGCTGTGACACGGTCTTAAAGACGTCTTCGCCGCGAAAGAGGAATTGAGCCAGAAAGGAACGCAGTTCTCCATCGGTTGGCCGCGAATCGAGGGAGCGAATTTCATCCAGGACACCTGCCGTCGGGTTGAGGTCTTCGAGCTGTTGATCGTAGTAGCCCACTTCCAGGTGGTCATCCCAATCCAATTCACCGGCGAGAGGCGCGAGACGGCCGATCAGGGAACGTAACAAGGTTGTCTTGCCTGAACCGTTTGGTCCGACCAGAGCCCAACGCTGACCCCTTTCCACGTCCATGTTGAGGTTTTCCGCGATCGATCGGCTTTCGTATCCGATTTCCAGCGCACGCGTGTGCAGGACATAGCGCCCGGTTTCCCGAGAGGGCATGAAGTGAAAACGAACTTTCTCTCCTCTGGACTGCGGTTTTTCGATGGGTTGAATCCTGGCGAGTGCCTTCCGGCGCGACTGGGCCTGCTTTGTCTTCTGGCCTGCCAGGTTGCGCCTGATGTAGTCCTGGGTCTTTTCGATCCATTCCTGCTGGCGTTGCCATTCTTTTTCCTGGAGCTCGAGGCGCTGATTGCGTTGTTTGACGTACGCGGAATAATTGCCGCTGTAGCTGTAGATCTTCCCGCTATCTAGTTCCAGGACACGGCTGACGACACGGTCCAGGAAAAACCGGTCGTGTGACACGATCAGGAGCGACTTATCGGTTTCTCTGAGATAACGTTCCAGCCACTCGATGGATCGGATGTCCAGATGGTTGGTCGGCTCATCCAGCAGCAGTAGATCGGCCTCGTCCAGGAGCAACCGCGCGAGGGCCAGGCGGTTTCGTTCACCTCCGGAAAGCGACCCGGCGGGCTGGTCGAACTGATTCGGGGAGAAGCCCATCCCAAACAGAGCGCCTTCGGTCCGTGCCCGGTAGCTGTAGCCTCCGTGAAATTCGAATTCCTGCTGGAGTTGGGAATACCGGTCCAACAGCTCCCGATTCCCGTCCGCAGCCATGGCTTCCTCCATTTCCCGAAGACGCCGTTCGGTCCTCTGGAGATCCTTGAAAGAATCCAACGCGACTTCCATGACCTTGGTTTCGCCGAAGTCGGGAAGCTGATCCAGTCGTCCTATTCGAATGCCGGAGCCGGCCGTGACGGTGCCGCTGTCTGTGCTGTCGGGTTTCTGAACGAGCTCAAGCAGAGTGGTCTTTCCGGCACCATTGGCGCCGATTAGGCCGACTTTGTTTCCTGGATGTATTTCGAAGGATACGTTTTGAAGGACGTCGAACGACCCGAACGACTTCGAGACGTCGTGGAAGCGGACCAGCATTTTTCGGAACTGCGAGCAGCCACAGACTGCTCTAGGCGGCCTGTTCTCCGGCCTCGCCAAGCAGGATTTCGATAGCCCGTTCGAGTTGTCGGTCCATGGTCCGCGACGACTCTTCGGGGAGGGCGAGCGGATCCAGCGCGGCCGCTGCCGTCACCTCGACTGTGGGAATGACACCGGTCTGCTGTATTTCAGAGCCCGAGGGACTGTAATACTTGGCCACCGAGAGGAGTAAGGCTGAACCGTCTTCGAGCGGCAGCAATTCTTGAACAGAACCCAGCCCGAACGTGCGGACGCCAACCAGTTCCGCCCTTCCGTTGTCCCGCAAGGCTGCTGCCGCGATCTCGGCTGCTTCAGCAGTGCCGGCGTTAATCAAAACTACCAGTGGCAAGTCCCAGATGGTGGGCGCGGCCTCGGCCGAGAACGTTTCGCGCTCGGTCGTCTGACCTTCGACATAGCCGAGGCTTCCCGACGCTATGAACAGGTCGGCCAGCTGGAGGGCTTCGTCTCGGTTTCCACCGGCGGAGTTTCGCAGATCCAGTACGAACTGCGTGGCGCCTTCATCGGACAGTCGTTCGATCTCGTCCCGGGCTTCGGCTGTTTTTCCCGGAGCCAGAATCGGGATTTTCACATAACCAATGTCTCCTTCAATCATTCGGGCCTGAACAGGAGGTAGATCTACGATTTCCCGGGTCAGGCGGAGTTCGCCTGGCTCGGGCCGGCTTCGGCGGATAACGGTCAGATCGACGGTCGTGCCTGCCTCTCCTGACAACAACTGTTGAACTTCTATCAAGTTGTGTTCCCGCAGAGATTCTCCGCCGATCCCCTCGATCGTGTCGCCCGATCCGAGGCCGGCTCGGTCGGCGGGACCACCCGGAACAGCCGCTACAATGATCGGGTAATCGAATTTCTTCGATAGGCTCACCCCGATGCCAGCTGAGGTTAAGGGATCGTAACCTCTGTAAAACTCGACGGTCTCTGGACTCAGATAGCCACCGCGAGGGTCAACCCGCTCGACCATGCCCCGGATAGCACCGTCCAGTGCCTCAGTCAGGCCTGGATCATCCACATAGTCGTTCTGGATTCGGTTAATCACTTCCATGAATATGGAAAGTTGGGGGTAGGAACCGTCCTGAGCGCTGACGCGTCCCATCATGCCACCGATAATCGCGTAGACGACTATGATCGAGGAAACCAGCAAAATCGAGTACTTGGTTTTTGAATTCAAACCTGACCTCCGGTGGAAGATGGAACGACATTAGTATAGCAAGGGACGAATACTTCACAAATTGGGAACGGTAGCCACCCATTCAGGTACGGAATCAAGTGGTCCCCGGCTGGGGTATCATGAGGACGTGAAATCCGACACTCCCTTAAGAACCATGGCTTTGGACGTTGGCGACAAGCGGATCGGGATTGCCGTGACCGACAGTTTGGGAGTGACCGTCCAGGGCCGTCCGACTCATGGACGGACCAGCGTGTCTGCGGATGTGGAACACATCCGCGCTTTGGTCGAGGAGGATGGTGTCGATGAGGTCGTCGTCGGCCATCCGAGGCATATGGACGGAGCCCGGACGCTCCAGACCGAAAAGACGGAAGCCTTTGCCGAACGCCTCAAGACGGCGCTTGCTGTACCCGTGGTCTTGTGGGACGAGCGGCTGACAAGCTTCGACGCCGAGCAGCAACTCGAGGAAATGGGCCTGGATTGGAGAAAACGGCGCCGTCACGTGGACGAGCTGGCCGCGACTTTGATATTGGAAGAGTACCTGAGGCAGCGGGTATGAAGAAGAAGTTGGCATGGGTGGGCCTCGGGCTGGTTGTCCTGGGAGCAGGTGCCGTCGGCTACGCCTGGTATCTGGTACATGAACCGTACCAGGGGTACTCAGGCGAAACCATTGTCGACATTCCCTCCGGCCTGGGTTCGGTCGAAATCGTCGATCTTCTGATCGCCCGGGGCGTCGTTCGGTATCGCTATCCTTCCCTCGCCTATCTTTACGTCAGCGATTACCGTGGACGGCTCCAGGCTGGCGAGTACCTGTTTGATGAATCCCTTTCCACTCCCGGTGTGTTCGAAAAGCTTGTGCGCGGAGATGTCCGGCTCTATACGTTCACAGTGCCGGAAGGCCTGAGGGTCGACGAGATCGCCGACCGATGGGAAGAGTCAGGTTTCGGGGATCGTGCAGGGTTTCTGGAAGCAGCCGAAGCGGCGTTGCCCGCCATCAGGGCAATCGATCCAGCGGCCGTCTCAGTAGAAGGTTATCTGTTTCCTGAAACCTATTCCTTCCCACGTGCGGCAGGGGCCGAAGACGCGGTTCGGGCGATGATAGACGGGCTTTCTGACGCGATCGCACGGCTTGAAGACCAGGTTGACCCTGATCTGTGGCCTCTGGATCTGAACAGGATGCTGATCATGGCTTCAATGATAGAGAGCGAAGCCGCCGTAGCTGACGAACGGGTTCTGGTATCTTCGGTCTTCATGAATCGTCTGGACCGAGGGATGCGGTTGGAATGCGACCCGACCGTTGTGTATGGGATGATCCTGGACGGCAATTACCAGGGCCGTCTCCTGCGGGAAGACCTTGCCTATGACTCTCCCTACAATACGTACGTCTATGGAGACCTTCCACCTGGTCCGATCGCCAACCCGGGATACCTGTCGATGCTGGCGGCCCTCGAGCCGGCCGAAACCGATTTCATTTTCTTCGTTCGGACCGAGGGTGGTCGACACACCTTTTCGGCAACGATTGCTGAACATAACCGGGCTGTTGCGGCTTACCGTCGCTTGCAGTAGGTCGGGGATTATCTGTGGCTGGCAGCGGTTAATTCGCTGCGCTGAGGGCGGTATAAAGAGATTCGAGATTAGCTCTCATCAGTTCGATGTAGCTGTCTTCCCTGAGTTGTCCTTCTTCAACAATACCCAGATCGATCATATCCAGAACGACGAGCTGTGCTCGGGCGTTATCGATAGCGGCCTGGATCGGGTCGGCCGGTTCCCATTTGTGGATCGCGACCTGAATTTCGTTGTCTGTCAAGTACGACTCGAAGTTCCCGAGGTCCTGTTCGGTCCAATTGATGTCCTGCCTAAAGAAATTCCCATCGACATAAAGACTCATGTCAGACGTCAGGTAGACGAACTCGGGTGTCAATGCGAACACGGTGATGTCCAGGAGCGTGGCGAATTTGACCTCGTATTCTCTCTTGAGGTCGAGCAGTTGCCGGCGGTAGTTATCCAGGTTGCGTTTGATCTGCACGCTGTCTTCTGGAGACAGACGCATGAAGTCTGTGGCGATGATTTCTGCGGCCCGCACGCCGTTGGCCAGGCTCAACCAGAAATATACTGAAGGGTTCCGGTCCCTCTGCTCGGCCTCGGTCCATGGGACGTCTTCACGCGGCTCGAACGCTACGGAAATTCCTTCCAGCGTGGTCGACCAGGGTTTGCTCGCGTCGATGTCCACGACGCGAATATTCCCGGCCCTTACGGCTGTGAACAGCGGATCATCAGGCCAGAGCTTGCCAATCGTGACCACCGCCTGAGTGGTTTGGAACTGCTCGGCGAGCTGCTCCCCGCGTGAAGTGAAATAGGCGCCCAGGGCACTCATGGGCCGGGGCCGGGCGGGAAGATTTCCTACGGTGATCGACGTATCCCGGGCCAGTGCTGAACTGATCGAATAGGTTACCGGCATGGCGGTCAGGACTTGGATGTCGCTGTTCTGGACCCCGGCGGTGTCCTGTGCCGGTGAGGACTGTCCCATCCCCAAGGCGAGAACCAAGGTCGCCAGATAACGTTTCCAGGTCTTCATCACACTTGCGCCTCGCGAAATCGGCCCAGCGTCATCCGGATCAGAGTCGTCAGGAAAAAGATGCTTGCCGCAACCATGATAATCGCGCCGCCCGACGGTAGTGGAAGATCATACTGCATGGGTATCATGATGCCTGCGATGCAGCTCAGGGTCGAAATGACCATGCTCCAGAAGACGAAACCCTTCATCGATGTGATGAGGTTTCGCGCTGCCGCTGCCGGGATCAGCAAGAGCGCTTCAACGAGCACGGCGCCTACGATCTTCAGACACGCGACGGTAAGGATCGTGATCATAAGAACAAATACATATTCCAACAGCTGGACTCGAACTCCGCGCACACTCGCCAGGCTCGGGTTAAGGCTACCCAGCAGCATGTGGTTGAACAGCGGTATGCCAACGCCCAGTACGACGATCGTGACAACCAGCAATACGTTCATGTCGGTATCGCTCACGGTCAGCACCGAACCGAACAGGACAGCCTCGAGAATGTGGGTGTTAACCCTTGCGGAGACGAACAGCAGCAGGGAAGCACCGATCGCCAGAGAAATCGACAGGAACACGCCGATCAACGCATCCGCTGAAATGTTCGTTCTTCCCTTTGTGTAGTTCAGCACCAGTCCGAACAGGATGCAGAAGGCGAACATCGAAATATACGGTTCCGTGTAGGACTCGCCGAGCAATACGCCGATCGCGACCCCGGTCATTGCAGCGTTGCCGACGGCCTGGGAAAAAAACGCCATTCGCTTGGTCACAACCATCGTACCGACGGCTCCGAGGAGCGGTCCGATCAGCACCGCACACATCAGTGCATTGATTACGAACTCGTATTGAAAGGCCAGCGGAAGGGTGCCCGCGAAGGCCAGATCCTGCAGCGTCACTCGTATGTACTCGTAGAATTCGGTCACGCCAGACTTCCTACCTTCCCGAACAAGGCATCGGCATTCCGATCGGCCAACACTTCCGCCGGCGGCCCGCTGAACAATATCGTCCGGTTCACGCAGGTCACTGTATCGGCGGTGGCCCTCACCTGGGAAAGATCGTGTGCGATCCACACGATCGTGACTCCCTGGTCCCTGAGCTCCTTGATTACTTTGACGAAGACTTCCGAGCCGATCTCGTCCATGCTCGTCATCGGTTCGTCGAGTACGAGCAGCGAAGGTTCAGGAATCAGAGCCTGAGCAAACAGCACCCTCTGACGTTCGCCACCTGAAAGACTGCCGAGCCTGGATTTGCCCTTGCCGCTCAAGCCTACGCGATCCAGGGCGGCGGCGGCACGGGCGCGATGGCGGCGCCCAAGGCCGGTGAAGGCGGGTCGATGCTGTTGGCAGATCATCGCCATGAAATCAGTCACGGTGACGGGGAGGGTCTTGTCGAAATCGAGAATCTGAGGGATATAGCCGGTCGTCCTGTCCTCGTTCCAGGCCGCCGATATTGTTCCGGTATGCGGCATCTGCCCGAGAAGACACCGAATCAGCGATGTCTTTCCTCCGCCGTTCGGTCCGATCACGGAATGGATCGTGCCAGCTTCAACAATAAGGTTTATGTCTCGAAGTATTTCGTTCCCGGAGAGGTACAGACCGACCTGTTCAAAACTGATCTGAGGACCACGCATGCGCCGTCAGTTGCCTTTGGCAACCGATTTCATGGCCGCTAGCAGAGTTTCCAGGTTGGACCGGGTTTCCTCTTCGAAGAGTTCCGGCGTATAGACACCGTCGGACATATGCGAGAATGAGTACATCTCGACGCCGGTGGCTTCCTGGATCGTTTCCGACAGCGCGCTCGCGAAGAACTTCTCTGCGAAGAGCACGTTCACATCGGCTGCCTGGATCTTATCGATCGTATCCGCCAACTGGCGCGCCGTCGGCTCGACCCCGTGCCGCGGTTCGATCACTGCAGTCACCTGCAAGCCGAATTCCTGCATCAGATAGCCGTAAGCTCCGTGCATTGTGGCCGAACGAAAGGTCGACGCGTCCAGATCGACGAGTTCGCCCATGAATTCGGCCTTTAACCGCCTGATTTCGAGCGCGTATGCACGCGCATTGTCGCGATAGTAGTCCGCATTGTCCGGGTCGAGATCGCCGAGTTCTCTGGCAATCGTATAGATCTGCTGAGTGGCGGCCGTCGTCGAGACAAACGTGTGGGGGTTGACAACCTTGGCCTCACCGTCATCGGCGGCGATGGGAATCAGTGCGACGTCATCGTTTGCGTAAATCAAGGGCAGGGTTTCGTCGACCCCGGCTGCTTCTATGATTTCGAATGCCCACTCGTCGTGACCGATTCCATTGACGATCAAGACGTCCATCTCGAGCACACGCCTCATATCGTCCGCTCGAGGCGTGTAGTTGTGCGGGTTGCTTCCGGATTCGATCAACGGCACGACCTGGGCGCGATCGCCGACCACGTTTGCGGCGAAGCTGTAATAGGGATGCAGCGTGACACCTATCTGCAGTCCCTGGGCCTGCCCAGTCCCGGGCCCCGCCACCGCAGTCATCAGTAATGCGAGCGTAGCTCGAACAATAGTTACCCTCAGACTCGGCATCTCATTCTCCTTGGAGGCGGTCCACTTCCATGGCGCCGTTGTAGGGCACCACTTCTTTCCAGCCGTTGACAATCAATGAATCTCGCGTGACCGTTTCGGGTGTGGGAACGTCAGGATCCGAATGGAGCCAGATCGTCGCGCCATTGGTATAGCTCGCTCCCTTGTGCACGTGGGAGAGCATGACCAGATATGCGCTCTGACCGGGGATCTTGCCTCCCGACCCAAAATATACGGTGGATCCTTCGAAAGAGAACGAAGCGACACGCTGCCAGTTCACTTCCCCCTGCTGGGACCAGGCGGCGTCTTTGGCAAACGGGGGCATCAGATATTCATTCAGTTCTTCTACAGTAGGCCAGGGGTCGGCCTGCTCTTCCTCCGTGCCGAAGTACAACAGGTCGCCGTGGATCCACCAGAGTTCGTCCGATGCAGGCAACAATGCGTTGTAAACCGCCTGATCCGTAGACTCTAAATCGTAGAACGAACTGACCTGCCAGTCGTAAAGACGCGGGAAGTAGTCCACGAACTGCCGCTGACTGACTCCGACCCCGCTTGCTAACAGGATTAAAGCAACGGCGCCGCAGATTAGCCCGGTTTCGGCCCGGCTGCTGGAGGGTCTGATGATTTCGGTTTTCTTATTCATTGCATATCCTTGACGTTTACCCAGAGGACGGCATCCTGCGACAAAGTCTTGCCTTCGTGTTCGGTATCCGGGCCGACTGCCAGCGCACAGATACCCCACCATCCTGCCCTTGGTAAACCGATTGTAAACTCCCCCAGGGCATTAGTGCGAATCGACATCGTGCCGAATGATCCCTGGGGCAAGACAACATCCGGTTCGGCCGCGAAACTGTGCCCTTCCAGATCGGGCGCATGATTAATGTATTCGACTTCGAGTTCGGCGTTAGGTACCGGACGTCCTTCCGACAATACGATTCCACGAAATACTCCGCCCGTCCAGTTCGCGTAGGGTTTGTCCAGCGGCAATATCTCTGTGGGTAGACCGACGGGTTCTGCCCAGTTGCCGGGTACGCCACCGATATTCATCATCATCTTTGTGAACTGCTGAATGTACTTGTCCTCACCGCCTTCGTAGTAAGGCGCCGGCTCGAGGACGAATACATAATCTCCCAGTGAACGGGTGACGGCGCGTGGCATGCTGGCCCGATAGGCCTGGTTCTCCCCCTGTTCGCTGTTCCAGACGATGGGTTCCAGATACTCGGTCAGGTCCGTAGTCACGGGCGCGGCTTCTTCGCCACGTTGACTGACGACGTAAAAGGCTTCCGGCATGCCCATATCCATATTGGGGCCGCCGTGGGCGGGATGGGTGAACAGCATCAGCAGGTCGGTTGCCTGTCCGCCGTTCAGCGCAGCCTCTTCGGTGTAGAGCAACTGGAAGTGCCCCTGGGCCGGCATTACAAGCAAGAACGACAGAACGAGAATAGCCGTAGTCGATTTCAATTACTCGATGTCCTCTTCGTAGATCGTGACGATGTGGCTGTCGCCCGCATCAAAAACAACGTGAAATTCATCGTCCGGCTTCTCGAAGGAGAAGGTGCTGTCTGCCTCCATCTTGCCGTCTATCAGGACACGCTCGCGGAGATCAAGGATTCGAATCGGAACACCTTCGGCCGACGCCCCGTCGGAGAATCCACCCTCGCACGTCACTGTTTCATCACCGTTGTCATAGCAGTTGCATATCGGAGTGTGGGCGAAGGCTGGAAGAGCCCCAACGAACAAGGCGGCGATCAACAGTCCGCCAAGGGTCAACTTTGTAGGGTCCATACCTTTCTCCAGTTTCGGCGACGGTGTTGTATACCGGTAAAAGAGTCCGTGGCCGAGAAGTCGAACTTCTAAGTCTATGCAATCCGGGCACCTAGCGGTTACTGAAAAATTGATGAATTTATTGTAAGGAACATTGGTCCGAGAATCTCATCAACAGTGCGGTCACACCATCCGACCCACTGCAGGGGATCTGGGTCGTTGGGGTTGTCTCCGTGTTGTCGTGCCAGGCCGTGATTACTTGTCTGGACTGTCAGAAGGCAGGATTCTGTCTGTACTCGGCCAGGGTCATTCCACTCTGATCGCGTGCCGAGAGGACTGGGTCGGATATCGGCCAGTCGATCCCAATGTCCGGATCGTCCCAGCGGAGGGAGCCCTCAGCGAGTGGGGCATAGAAACCGGTTTGTTTGTACTGAATCTCGGCGACCTCGGAGAGCGTCGCAAACCCGTGGGCAAAGCCGACGGGAACGTACATAAGTCGTTTATTTTCCTCACCGAGCTCCACGCCGAACCATTTTCCGAACGTGGGCGAAGCCAGGCGGAGGTCGACGGCAACGTCAAATACCGTGCCCAGCGTGCACCGGACCAGTTTTCCCATGGGTACGGTCATATCCTGATAGTGCAGGCCTCGCAGAACGCCTTTCTTCGAACGGGAGTGACTGTCTTGCACAAACTGGAGGTCCAGTCCCGCAGACGCGAAATCCCTTTGGTTCCAGGACTCGATAAAAAACCCACGCTCGTCTTCAAAATAGTCGATGTCGATGACGACGAGGTCCGCCAGAGGTGTCTTTGTAAGGATTGTCTTCATGTGTTTGAGCGGTGAGCTATGGGATGTGCGTCATTGCCCCACAAGGGCATAGATCCGAGCAGGACCTCCGGTTCCACCTTCGATCTTGATCGGCGCGACGACGACCCAGGCTCCCGTCGCAGGTAGCTGCCCAAGGTTCGCCGCGTTTTCTATATGGTATTTGGCGCTTCCATGACTGATGTGGTGGACACCGAAATCAGCTGAGCCACCGTAGTCAACGCTGAGCGTGTCGATGCCCAGCCCGGAAACGTTGCGTTCTGAGACAAGAAACTCGGCAGCCGCCGGGGAGAAGCCAGGGAAATGCATGAGGCCGTCGGCGTCGGCGTTTTGATAACTCTCAAAGTCGTTCCACCGCTCGTCCCAGCCTGTGTAAAGGAAAACGAGCGTGTCTTCGTCGATCTCTCCGTTCCCCATCTCCCAGGCCGCGACGTCCTCTGGTATCAGCTGGTAGTCCGGGTTGGCGGCTACGACTTCGCGAACATCGATGACCACGGCTGGAACGATGAGTTGATCCAGAGGGATCTCGTCGACGGGGATCTGGCCTTCCACAAAATGGTTCGGTGCATCCAGGTGCGTCCCCGTGTGCTCGGCCACGGCGAACCGCCCGGAGAGTACGCCATCGTCTTCGAGTGTCGCGAAGGTTTCATAGAAGAACGGTTCGTAGCCCGGTCCGGGCCAATGGGGGTTCGAAGGACTGAGGGGGTGTGTCAGGTCTATGATCTCGGTCCAGCCATCAGACAGTCCTTCCAGAACTCCTGAAGTCGGTTGGGATAGCGTCGGTGGGTCCCCCTGGCATCCCATAAGGACGGTAGCCAGGGCCAGTGTCAGGCTGAATCGGCCGGCATGTTCTAATGGTTTCATGGATCGATGTTATCTGGCCTTGGGTTCCAATCTCGGTGATCGCATGGAAAATTTAAGGTCCGGCCTGTCCGGCCTTGAAGCCCACGGCGTCCGTGTCCTTCGAACCGCCTCGATTTACTCGACTCAGCCCATGGAGATTCTCGCTCAGCCCTGGTTTCTCAACACAGCGGTTGAAGCTGAAACCGAGTTCGAACCCGAAGAGCTGATGCAAATCTGCCTCGAGGTTGAAAGCTCGGCCCAGCGTCGCCGGGACCTGCCCAATGGACCCCGAACGCTCGACATCGACATTATTCTTTTCGAGGATCGCATCATCGGGAATCCGCACCTCACGATTCCACATCCACGATACGCCGAGCGTCGATTCGTTCTGGAGCCACTGTCTGAAATCGCACCGGAACAGATGGACCCGGCTCGAAAGCAGACAGTACGCCAACTCCTTGAGGCCGTTCAGGATACGTCAACGATAAGCGTCTTTGCGCCGCCACCCAGCGCCGGCCCACGATTATAGCAAAGCGGGGGATTCGCTATCAGAAAGCCGTTTCGCCTTCTCGGAGTTGCGGCCTCTCTTGTGGACTCCTGTTTGACTGGATCTACTTGGTAGGACTAGAATTACTATGTAATGCAGAAGGTAATGAGGTAATACATGTCGACATCTACGGTTACTCGCAAGGGGCAGGTGACGATCCCCAAGGACATTCGTGACGCGCTCAGCCTAACGGAAGGTCAGCGGGTCTTCTTCGTCCAGCGCGATCAGGAAATCGTCCTCAAGGTGCTCCGCGGGAACATACTGGAACTCAGAGGTTCGGTCAAACCAACAAACCGACCCGAGGACTTTCAAAAAGTGCGCGAGGCAACCAGCGAGGATGTTGCCGGCAGGACGGCGTAGGATGGCTGATTTTTTCGTCGATACCAATGTCTTCCTTCGTTTCTTGACTAACGACGATCCTTCAAAAGCCCGGCGAGCTCAGGCCCTCTTTAAGAAGGCAATCGCGGGCAGGGTGCGACTGGAGACGAGCCTGCTCGTTATCGCGGAGATCATCTGGACCCTTGAGTCGTTCTACCGGTTGGCCAAGCCCGATATCAGCGAGAAGGTCAGCAAGATCCTCAATACGCCCAACCTCGATTGTCCTTCGGCCGACATGGTCCTGGAGGCGTTGGACCTGTACGTTATCAAGAACGTCGATTTCATCGATGCCTTTCACGGCGTGATGCTGAGAGACGCAAGTATCAAGCAAGTTCTGACATACGACACGAAGCACTTCGAACGGATGGATTGGCTCTCGGTGGTCGAGCCATAGCTTCCGATCATCGCCGACTACATTTGTCTCTCGTTACGGACGACGGTTGTAGACGTCTTTCTTACTGTTTGCCTCAGAAAGCCGTTTCTCCTTCCCGGAGCCGCGCCTTGTCTTCATCAACGAAGTAGAGCAGTACGAGCCCGAGAACGAAGAATACGATCAGTGAGACGATCGCGTTACGGGAGGAACCCGTGATCTGATTGATGATAGAAAAAACGAACGGTCCCCAGATGGCGGAGAACTTGGAAAAGACGGAGTAGAAGCCGAAAAATTCCGCACTTGCCTCGGCCGGAATCATGGAACCGTAGAAAGACCGGCTCAGTGCCTGGGAACCTCCAAGCACGACACCGATGACGCCGCCCAGTATGAAAAACTCCGTCGCTGTTTCGATGAAGTAGGCATAGCTGACGGCCACGGACCAGACGACCAGCGTCAGCATGACCGAGCGCTTGGTGCCGACGCGGCCGGCCAGCCAGCTGAAGAGAAAAGCCCCGCCTATGGCGACGAACTGGATCATTAATAGAGTACCCATCAGCGCGCCATAACCCAATCCAAGTTCGTCGGCTCCGTACAGGTTAGCCACAAAGAGCACCGTCTGGATTCCGTCGTTGTAGAGCATGAAGGAGACGAGAAACAGAACCAGATGGCGGAACTGCCCCACCTTACGCGTCGTTCGAATCGTCCGTGCGATTCCGAGGGACAGATATCCGAGTACGCTTCCCCTCTGGAGGTACGCCTTCGGCAACGGAGTTTCAGTGCGGGCTTCCTTGAGGTAGCGGACGGTGAATAGCGTGAAACCGGCCCACCAGATGCCGGCGGTCGCCATACCGATCTGAACGGCCCTTTCCTGTGTTATTCCGACCTGCTCATATCCAACAACCAGCAGCAAACTCATCGCAAACTGGATTCCGCCTCCCACGTAGCCATAGGCATATCCCTTTGCCGAGACGCGATCCATGTTTTCTTCGGATGCGATATTTGGGAGAAAAGCGTCGTAGAAAACGTTTGCGGCGACGAAGGCAGTCTGGGCTATGACGAAGAGGAGCAGGGTGAATACAACGTCTCCGGTTCCTGAGAAGTACAGGGGAATCGTTGCCAGTGCTCCCATATAAGCGAAGAACAGCAGGAAGCGTTTCTTGGAACCCGAAAAATCGGCGATCGCGCCCAGCACCGGAGCGATCAGAAAGGTGACGGCTGCGGAAACGCCAACCGCAAACGGAAACAGACTCGCTGCGCCGAAGTCGATCCCGAAGAGGCGGACTCCGGATTCGGGAACCACAACGTTGAGCATGTAGGCGCCGAGCAAACCTACCGAAACGGTCGTGACGTACGCCGAGTTGGCCCAGTCGTACATGCACCACCCGAAGATATTGTCGGGATCGCCTTTCGGGGTCGGAGAGCTTCCCATCGAGGGGTTAGGGCACCTCGGTGAGTCCGAGGGTGGGCGAATCCAGATCTAATCCGGACAGGGGAATCACTTCAACCGGTCCCAGAGACTGGAGTTCTTCAAGGAAAGCAGCCGCGTTTCCGAAGAGCACGATGAGGACAGCGTCGTCGCGGATCTGTTCACGCGCGACCCGTGCGACGTCGTCTGAGCCGATGGCCGCCAGTTCGTCTCTATACGTAGCGAGGTAGTCTGCTCCAAGGTCATACACCGAAAGGTTTGCCAGCCGGGCGGCCAGATTGTCGGGAGTCTCGATCGTGAGGGGAAAGCTGCCGATCAGGAAAGCCTTCACTTCTTCCAATTCGTCTTCGGAGACTCGCTCGGTCTGTAGTCTTTCTATTTCGGCCAGGATCAGTTCGATTGCCTTGACCGTGGCCTCGGTCCGGGTCTCGGTTCCCGCATAGAGGCTCCCGGGTCCGATCCGGGGAATGATCGTCTCGTACGCGCCGTAGGTCAGTCCGCGTTCCTCTCTCAGGGAATCCCCGATGCGACCCTGTGGTCCTCCCAGGACATCGCTCGCAACGAGAATCGGAAAGTATTCCGGGTCCGTTCGCGAGACCATGGTCTGGCCCACCCGAATCTCAGTCTGGACGCTTTCAGGATTGTCGATAACGATGATGCGTCGGACGTCCAGCGTGTTGGCCAGCCCGAGGTCCAGCGACTCGGTTTCCCGTTGTTCCCAGGCACCGAACCACTCTTCTACGAGTCGGAATGCTTCGGAAGATTCCAAGGCCCCCGCGACGACGATGACCGTGTTGTTGGGCACAAAGTGAGTCTCGTGGTACCGGACAATGTCGTCTCTCTGGATGCTTTGGATGGATGCCGGCGTCCCACCAGCCGGATGGCCATAGGGATGGTTTCCATAGAGCGCCATGTTGAAGACGGTGTCGGCGATGAAGTTCGGGTCTTGAAGGTTTGAGGCCATGGAGGAAGCGGTTTGCTGGCGGAGGCGTTCGATTTCCTCTGGCGCATACGCGGGGTCGAGCACGATGTCCTGCAACAATTCGAATGCCAGGTCTGTGCTGTCTGTCAGAACCGAAGCGGAGACGATGATGGCCTCTCGAGCCGCACGCGTCGATATGTCGCCGCCTGCCGAATCGATCACTTCGGCGATTTCCTGCGCTGTTCGAGTGGTTGTTCCACTCATAAGGAGATCTGTGGCGAATGTTGCGAGTCCCGGAAGCTCCTCCGGATCGTTGCCGCCCCCGGCGGCGATGATCAGTTGGATCGAGACAACCGGTTGCTCGTCATGTTCGAGAGCAAACACGCGCAGACCGTTCTCCAGTGTCCGTTCTTCGTACGGTGGAAAGTCCACACGGCCGAGCGGCTGGGCTGGGGGTGGTTCCTGCGTCTGGGCATCTGTGGCGAGACCGGCACCAAGGAAGCCGCAGATAATCGTCAAACCGAGAAGGCTTCGCATCGTCGATCTTATGCTCCGGGAGGTACCACGCTGAGAACGGTTCGGTTATTGGGATCCAGGTACTGGCGAACGACGCGCATGATGTCTTCGGCCGTCACGTTCAGGAAGAGTGAAAGTTCATCGTTCGCCGAGGCTGTATCCTGGTGGATCACGGCGGCATGTCCCAGTGCGCCTGCCTTATCCTCGACGGACTGCCGGCCCATAATGTAGGACGCCCGCATTTGATTCTTGGCCTTGTCCAGCTCCGCGTCGGTGACCGGTTCTTCCATCATTCGTTCGAACTCGGCGTTCATCACAGACTCACCTTCTTCGATCGAGGCCCCCTGGTTCATAATCAGGATCGCGAAGAAGAGATTTGGATGTTCGCGAAAACTCGCGCCGGAGTCAGCCTGGAGAGCGAGTTGGGTTTCGTATACCAGGGACGTGTAGATCCGTGAACTGCGTCCCTCTGCGAGAATGCTCGAGGCGATCACGAGAGGATACGAGTCTGGATGACCGTCTTCCGGGATGTAGTAGCCTGCAACGTATGCCGACAGGGGCACTGCCTTCTCCCGAACGATCCGGCGTTCCTCTTCATGTGCGGGTTCCCTTACGTCAACGCGTGGGACTGTGCCCTGGCCGGACGGAATATCCCCAAAGTATTCTTCAATCCACGCCATAGCCTGCTCGGTGCCAAAATCCCCCGCAATGACGAGGTAAGCATTCGAAGGCGCGTAATACGTTTCGAAGAAATCGCGGACCTCTTCGACTGTCGAGTTGTCCAGGTCCTCCATGCTGCCGATTGGAGTGTGGCGGTAGGGATGGACGTCGAAAGCGGTTGCGTAAAGCGTTTCGAAGAGATCGCCGTAAGGAGGACTTTCGACTCGTACACGGCGTTCTTCCTTGACCACCTCCCGCTCGGAGGTGAATTTCTCATCCGAAACGTCGAGCGACCGCATTCGGTCGGCCTCGAGCCAGAGAACACGCTCCAGATAGTTCGAAGGCACGGTCTCCCAATAAACGGTGACGTCGTCGGTGGTATAGGCGTTCATTACGCAGCCAACACCGTTGATCAAGGCGTCGTGTTGGCCGGGAGCCACGCTCCCCGAACCCTGGAACATGAGGTGCTCAAACAGATGCGCGAAACCGGTCCGTCCCTCCACTTCGTTCTTGGCTCCCACGTGATACCAGAGCTGGACGTTCACGACCGGAGTGGAGTGATCTTCGTGTGTGATCACCTTCAGACCGTTGTCTAATTGATGTTCTTCGTAGACGAGCGGGGAGGGTAGAGAGAGCGCAGTCTCGCTGTCGACGTTTTGCGCCAATGCAGGTGTCAGGACAACACCGATCACGCACAGGACCGAGGCAAAGCGTTTGGTTGTTGGAGGCATAGACTCAAATCCTAACAAACAGCGCGGCGCAGGCCTAGACTGGAAGAGCCTCTCGAACCCTCAGACGTGTGACAACCTCTGGCCTACGTTGCGTTCCTCTCGGAGCTCATTGATGATGTTCAGTTCATTGGGTCAGCCATTGACCCAGTAAGTCATGATTTCGTCCGCGAAACCCTTGACCTTGATAAGGCCTCGCTCGTTGCACCAGAAATCGTCTTTCACGAAATCGTAAGTGGTCTGCGAAATCAAAATCTTTCCCGGTTCGCAGGAGGTTTGAAGACGTGACGCGGCATTTACAGCTTTGCCAATTATGGTGTAGTTCATTTGCTGTTCGGTTCCGAAGTTTCCCACGTAGGCCGAGCCACTATTCACTCCGATTCGAACCTGGATGCCCATAGCTTCGACAACCTGATTCATTTCGATGGCCATTCGGATGCACGAAACTGCGTCTTCCTTCACACCAGCGGATACCGGGTCGCCAAAGAACGCCATGACACTGTCGCCAATGAACTTGTCAAGCGTGCCACCATGTTGCAGCACGAGTTTGGCCATTTCGTCGCAGTAGTCGTTCAACCACCGGGTCAACTCTTTGTCTCCCATTGTCTCCGTTCGCTCGGTGAACCCAACAATGTCTGAGAAGAGAATTGTCAACCGTTTCTGCTCAGTTTCAAGCACGGCATCTTTTTCGCCCTTGAAAATCGCGTCAAAGACATGCGGAGAAATGTATCGAGAAGCTTTTTGAGTCAGGCTCTCTAGGTCCAGACGGGCTTGGCGGAGGTCGAGGTGTGTTTTGATCCGTGAGACTAGTTCTGACGCATTGAAGGGCTTGATGATGTAATCGACAGCCCCATGTTCAAGGCCGTGCACGATCTTTGCAGCCTCTGTAATTGCGGTTAGGAAGATGATCGGAATGTCCTTGGTTCTCTCATTCTTCTTTAGTTGGTCGCAGCATTCATACCCATCCATTTCCGGCATCATGATGTCCAAAAGGATGAGATCCGGAATCGTCATCTCGACGACCTCCAGAGCCTGCTTGCCGTTGCGCGCGGTGTTTAACCGATAGCCCTTCTCTTTGAGAATGGTGCCGGCGATCTGAATGTTTTCCATGACATCGTCCACGAGAAGGATTCTCGCTTTCGGGTGGTTTTGGTTCATTGGCTTACTATTTCCGATCCATCGTATTGGCAGTCGAGATGAATCCGCGCACTGATCTTCAACGGAGCAAAATGTAATCGGCTCTCTAGGCTCTCTAGAGGATCCTCTTCCACCACGGTCGTTTCTGATACTCTGCGTGATGAATGCATGCCGCCGTGATACTAGATTCGAGAGTTGCGAGATCTGAGGATTTCAGGACGTAGTCGAACGCTCCGTGCTGAATGGCTTGCTGCGCAATCTCCTTGTCTTCGATACCTGTCAACATGATCACTTCCGGGTGTGGCTGCTTCCTGACGATCTCACCGAGCGCCTCCATCCCTCCCATTTCCGGCATCGACACGTCCATAAGGACAACTTTGATCGCGCTATTGTTTGCGAGGGTCGCTAATGCTTCTATCCCGCTTCTCGCGCCCGATACGACGTAGCCCATACTTCGAAGATTTTCGGTTACGATTTTCCGTATTGTGTCATCGTCATCCACGACAAGGATGCGCTCCCTACCCTCCTCACCGCTTTCAACGGCAAGATCCAGATCCACAGAAGAGCGGATAGCGGTGGTCAACGATTCCAATCCCGCGCTTCGATCCGCCGTAATCTCGATGCCCAATTCCTGTGCAGGCTGCCGCGCGTCTTCGGATTCCACCAGGGCCACCAGGGTTGGAGGTTTCAGCCCACCACGGATCATCTGAACAAATGAAGCTGCACCTTCCAGCTCGGGGTCGACCACGACGAGGTCGGGCCTGAGTTTTTCAAACAGACGGGTTGCTTCCCTTATCGATGTCGCGCCCTCTACGTTCAGCTTTGCGTTCTTCAGGGTCCGTACGAGAAGGTCGACCAGCATCTGCTGCGGTTCCACGATCAGCGCGCTGGTGTCGTCCTGTGCCGGTGCGCCAGCAGGCTCCGAGGTCGTGGAGGTGGAATCTGCAAGATGAAATCCAGTCGAACGGCCCACCTCACGTTCGACACGGGCAATTTCTTCCATGACACGATCGAGCTTTTCCTCAACGTCGTCGAGATTTCCGTTCCGGCCCGCCAGTTCGAGTGTGTAACTTGCGTCTGCTAGCGCCTTGGCTCCCACGACTCTTGCCGCACCCTTGATACGATGCGCGGCCCGCTGGATCCGGCCCGGATCCCGGGATTCGACAACTTCCTTGAGCGCACGCACATCCGATCGATTCCCCGTCACGTATTGCTCCAAGATCTTCTTGCGGCGATCCGGATCCTTGACCGTCCGCTCCAACTGTGTGAAGTCAATCGCGTTGCTATTGCCAGAAGGTTCTGGCTGATCGGTCATGAAGCCTCTCCCTTAACCACACCAACGTTCGACCGAAGGACCTTTTCGAGCACCTCCGGATCCACCGGCTTCGCTACACATTCGTCGAATCCCTCCGCGAGCGTCTTTTCTGCATCATCCTTGGTCACGTGCGCCGTGACTGCGATCACCGTCGTTCTCCTCAGCCCATCTCTTTCTCTACGCCGAAGCTCATGAACAAACTGAATGCCATCCATTTCGGGCATATGGATATCGCTCAGGATCAGGTCATAGTTCTGGCTTTCGCACTTCTCTAAGGCTTCTTTGCCGTTTTCGGCGACATCCGCAGAGAGTCCCAGTTCTTCCAACAGAGCAAGAAGAACTTCCCGGTTGATCATGTGGTCCTCTACAACGAGGATCTTGGCTGTAGTGTTGATTTTTACCGAAGACGTGGGATCGGCAGTTGCCAACGTCTCGTGTAATTCTTGCATCAGCAGATCGGCGGAATCGATCACCTTCGTCAGTTCTGCCTGTAAGGCTTCCAGATGCGAGGACACGGCGTCGGGGGAAGGACCTCGGATCGCGGTCTCCAGTGAACCGGCAATCGAATACAACCCCATCGCCCCGATATTTCCAGCCACACCCTTCAGGGTGTGGGCAAGTCGAACCGCCAATTCACGATCCTGACCTTCGAGTGCCGATCGAATATCGTCAACCGAACGCGACTGATCGAAAGAAAACTTCTCCACTAACGACGTATAGAGAGCCCTGTTCCCCCCGATACGTGCCAGGGCCTGGACGGCATCGATTGCCGCAACATCAAGAAAGTCGTGGGTTTCTTCTTCTACCAGTTGGCGTTCACCTGTCGCTGTTTCCCGCGCGGGTGCCTGGATAAATATCGTCAGAGCAGCAAACAGTTCATTGGGATCGATCGGCTTGTTGATGTGATCGTTCATCCCTGCAGCGATACTCTTTTCTCGATCGCCGGCCATCGCGTTTGCGGTCATCGCGACGATCGGCAGGTCGCGGAATCGGGGCTCTTCCAGTTCATCAGCCAACGCTCGGATTCGGCGTGTCGCCTCAAGCCCATCCATCTTCGGCATCCGGACATCCATCAAGACTAGATCGTATTCACCTGAAGTCACCGACTCGACACCCAACCGACCGTTCTCTGCGATCTCGACGACCAGACCCGCTTGCTCGAGGATCTCCTTAGCCGCCTGCTGATTGATTTCGTTGTCTTCCACAAGAAGTATCCTTGCCCCACCCAGATGCCGGAGCCCTTCGATATCAACGCGCCTTCTAACCTTACGGCGGGTCCGCATTACCTCGTGCCCAAACAGTTGCATGACCGTGTCGAAAAGAACAGACCGACCGACAGGCTTTATCAGGAAGGCATCCACGCCAGCGGCGCTGGCTTGCGCCCTCACTTCTTCTCGTCCGTAAGCTGTGACCATCAGTACGTGGGGAATCTCCCTCAATGTCTCCGATCGCTTAATCCGGCGGGTCGCTTCAATCCCGTCCATTCCAGGCATACGCCAGTCCATGAGAACCAGGTCGTACGGTTTTTCAGTCGTGGCGCCTTCAAGTGCCTCGATCGCCCGTTCTCCGGACTCAACCGCCGTTACTTTGAGCGTAAAGGATTCGAGCGTTTCACTCAGGATTTGACGCGCACTCGCGTTATCGTCGACGACAAGGGCCTTCAAATCACGCATTCTTGGCCCGGCCACCAAATCGCCTCGGACATCCTGTTGGGACCGTCCGAACCAAGCCGTGAAGGCAAAGGTGGAACCCGCGCCGGGCTTGCTTTCCACCCAGATCTCGCCACCCATCATCTCCGACAACCGCTTGCAGATTGCCAGTCCCAGACCTGTCCCATCGTAACGCCGCGTCGTCGTGGTGTCGGCCTGACTGAATGATTCGAACAACCGCGATTGCTGTTCGGCGGTCAAACCGATCCCGGTGTCTTTTACTGAAAACTGCAGTGTGGTTTTCCCCACAGTCTTTCCGACAACCTTTGTCGCTATGACGATCTCGCCCTGTTCTGTAAACTTCACCGCATTGCTGCAGAGATTCGTCAAAACCTGCCCCACTCGCAACGGGTCCCCAACCAGCGACATCGGAACATCCGCTTCGGTCTGGAACAGCACCTCCAAGCCTTTCTCTTCTGCCTGCAAGCTCACCAGATTGGAAACGTTGTCCAAAACTTCTTCGAGGCTGAATTCGACGGACTCGAGTTCCAGCTTGCCGGCTTCGATCTTTGAAAATTCGAGTATGTCGTTGATGATGCCGAGCAGTGAACGCGACGAGATCTGGATCTTGCTGACGTAATCGTGTTGTTTCGGCGTCAGCTCGGTCCGAAGCGCCAGGTGTCCCATACCGATTATTGCGTTCATCGGTGTCCGGATTTCGTGGCTCATTCGCGCCAGAAAATCGCTTTTTGCCCTGTTGGCTTCCGCTTCGTCCCTAGCCTCGCGCAACTCTTCCTGCATGCGTTTGCGTTCCAGAACCCGGCCAAGCTGCTTGCCGAGATGTCCCACAGTTCGCAGCAAACTCTCGTCGGCTGGCCGCGGCTGATCGGAGATGAACTCGAGCACTGCCACGGTTCGGCCACGCACTTTTACGGGAAAACCGAACGCGCTCCGCATACCGGCAGCAAGTGCAGCTCTGGTACGCGGACCCTCCGGAAAGTTCTTGAAGTCGGCAATCCAGAGGGGTTCCCCGGATTCCAAGATTCGTCCAGGTAGGCCCTCACCGACCTTGTAGGTTGTGCGCCGGGTTATTTCGTCGAGCGAACCCTGTATTTCCGGATCAAGAATGTGAATGATTCCGGTAGAAACAAGCTCGTTCTCGTCGGAGGGTGAGGCTCGATAAACGTGGCCGCCGAGCCATCCCGTCAATTCGCAGACCATATCAATAACTTGTTCCAGGGCATCATCCACGGAATCGGCCTGTGCGGCCATCTCGCTGCCACGGTGGAGGAGTGTCGCTTCATTCTTGGCCTGTTCCAGGCCACGGCGGGCCGCGACTCGTTCGGTGATGTCGTTCAAGATTCCGATCGCGCACCGTTCACCTTTGAGTTGAATTCCGGATAACGACAGATCTACCGGGATGATCTTGCCTTCCTTCGTCAAGGCTTCCAGTTCCATCGTCCTGCCGATGGTCTTTTCTCGTCCGGTCTGCAGGTAATTTCCAAAACCTTGGAGATGAGCGTCCCGGTAATCTTGAGGGATAAGAAAGCTTTCCACCGATCGCCCCAGAGTCTCCGACTCGGACCACCCGAAAATCCGCTCAGCTGCCGGATTCCAGAGCGTGACCTGCCCCATCTGGTCAATCATTACGATTGCGTTCTGTGCCGCCGTGGTCACAGTGCGAAATCGTTCTTCTTCTGCACCAAGAGCCTCCTCGATTCGCTTACGTTCGACTACGCGTCCGAGTTGTTTGCCCAGATTGCTCACGATACCGAGAAACTTCTCGTCTTCAGGTTGAGGGTGATTTGTGAAGAATGCCAGAATCGCCAGTGTCTTCCCGCGAACCTTGACGGGGAAAGCGAAGGCGCTTCGAACAGCGATATCTAACGCCAGCCTGTTACGGAGAAAGTTCCGATCCGCTTGCACATCGGCAATCCATGCGGGCTCTCCCGATTCCAGGACTCTTCCTGGAAGGCCCTCACCGATCCGGAACGTCGTCCTTTCGGTCAACCGCTTCGTTCCGATGCGTGTGGCGATAGCGGACGAACACATCGGCTTGAACGTTTCAGAACACGGTGCGACGACCGAACTGTTGGATCTGTTTCATGCGATGGACCGACAGGCAAAGGCCGGCGACATGGACATGCGAGTGCCCGTCGAGCCGTTCACGGACGTCGGCCAAATCGCCCAGCGATACAACTACGTGATGGATCGGCTTCAGCAAGCTGCCGCCAAGGCCGAAGCGATCGTTCGAACGGCCACCGACACGATCATCACGTTTACGAACGACGCCCTCTCGATCACGTCCGTGAATCCGACGGCCGTGACGATGTTCGGCTACGGTCGCGAGCAGTTACTGGATCAGCCGGTGTCGGTGCTTCTCGATCTGCCGGAGCACAAAAAGTCGCCAGCGACCGCGATCGATTCTGTTTTTCCGCGGTCGTGGCGCGACGGGCCGATGGAGGTTCCCGGACGTCGCGCCGATGGCACTGTCTTTCCCATGGAAGTCGCTGTGACCGAATCGCTAACTGGCGACGCTTCGTTCTTCACGGGCACGTTCCGCGACATCACAACGCGCAAACAATACGAGAAGGAACTGGAGTCGGCAAAGGGGGCCGCCGAAGCTTCCGACCGCGCGAAGAGCGACTTTCTGGCGAACATGAGTCACGAGATCCGCACGCCCATGAACGCCGTTATCGCCTTGACAGACCTGTTGGTGCGAACGGAGCTTGATCCCAAACAGCGCCGCTATGCAGAGACGGTCGTCAACGCCAGCCGAGGGCTCCTGACCGTTATCAATGACATTCTGGACTTCTCGCAGATTCAGGAAGGCAAGCTGGAACTCTCGAATAGGGCGTTCAACCTCGAGGAAACCGTCGACGATATCGTCACCCTTCTGGCCCGCCGCGGCCTCGATAAGGGAATCGAGGTCGCCCACCTGATCCACCGAAACGTTCCCCGAACCGTCCAGGGGGACCCTGATAGACTCCGGCAGGTGCTGACGAACTTGATTGGAAATGCGATAAAATTCACTGACGAGGGTGAGGTCTTGTTGAGTGTCAAGATTGAACCCCAAGCAGACGCCTCGCTGGTTCTTTTCGAAGTCAGCGATACCGGCACCGGCATCAAGCAGGAGGACCAGGAGCACCTCTTCGATGCCTTCCATCAGGTAAAGAACCTCGAAAGTCAAGCGACTGAAGGCACAGGGCTCGGGCTGGCGATCTCCAGGCAGCTGGTCCACCTGATGGGCGGGCAGATCGGAGTCAGGAGCGAACCCGGAAAAGGGAGCACCTTCTGGTTCACGGTTCGGTTCCAGAAGCCCGACGAGACGGCGTCCGACGGGATCGTCCTCCAGCGGGAGCTTGAGGGGCTGAGGGTTCTTGTCGTCGACGACATCCAGATCAATCGAGATATCGTCATGGAATACCTGGACAGCTGGGGCATGACCGGGACGGCGGTTCAGAGCGGCTCCGAAGCGCTCGAACTTCTGCACCCGCCACACGCCTCTGAGCCCTCCTTCGACCTGGTCGTGCTGGACATGCAGCTGCCAGGGATGAGCGGAATACAGCTGGCTGAAGCCATCCGGACCGAGCCCGCGACGGCCAAGCTGCCCATGATTCTTTTGACGTCCTTCGACAAAGTCCGAAAAGAGGATATGGAAAGGCTGGACATCGCCAGCTTGCTGAAACCAGTTCTCCAGTCCGATTTGTTTGATTCTCTGATGACCGTCGTCGGAAGCTCGGGTGAGACTCAGGGCCGCGATAAAGCAGCCGTAATTTCCTCGACACGGTTGTTGACGAAGGGGGGCGGGACGAAACCGCTTGTGCTTGTCGTCGACGACAACCCGGTCAATCGGGAGGTGGCTGAAGAACTGCTTGCCGAACTGGGTTGCCGGGTACAACTGGCCCACAGTGGAGCACAGGCCGTTGAAGCGGTATCCCGACAGCGATTCGATGCCGTTCTGATGGACGTTCGGATGCCCGAGATGGACGGGTTTGAGACTACTGCCAGGATTCGTAAGCTCGCGGAGGGCGGAGACCAGACTCCTATCATAGGCCTCTCGGCACATGCGCTTCACGGCAGTGAGGCTGAAGCCCTGACGGCGGGCATGGACAGCTATCTGACCAAGCCGGTGACGCTCTCGAAGGTGGAGGAAGCGCTCGCTGCCTTATTTGTAAGGGCCCCGAAGCCCCCACATCGCGGTTCCCGGGGTCCGGCCCTCCAGACGCGCGTTCAGAGCCCCAAAATCCTTCGGGCCGTGCTGAAGCACGCGCCGGGTCAGATGCAGGCGCTACGAGATGCTGTCGTTCTGAAGGAAGCGGGTCAGATCGGCGACACGGCACACAGCCTCAAGGGAGCGTGTCTGGAGATCGGAGCTGCGGCTGTCGCCGAGATCTGTTATTCCATTGAGAACTTGGCCCCCTCAGGCGACCTTTCCCGGGTCGACGCGTTAATGGTCGAGTTGGAAGCGGAGTACGAGCGGCTCATGGAAGAACTGCGTGAGCAAGACGAATCCTAGAGCTGCTGCTTTGGCGCTTGTGGATTCCAGCGTGGCCGCATTGGGCCCGGGTCGCACCCAGGAAAGGATTTCCTGGGCACCGGCGTCGCTTCCTAAGAGAGGTTCTTAAGAACGCCCATATAGTCGGTTGAGGCGTTCGCGTCTGTATCGCCTACCGCGACCCGACCAAGATAGCGTAGAATAGGCCTCCAATGGGTCGTCGAATCCATCGTCACACCTTCTCCGGATTCACCTGAGTCCGCTCCTGAGACGTCAGTTCGTAGACGTCCTCGCACTTTTTTCAAGCAACTCAACCTAGGAAATCTGTTCTTTACTGTAGAGGAACGATTGCCGCGTGCATCAGGTGGCTCTTAGGAAGAAAGGGAAAAAATGATTCGAACACGAAACGCACATGCACTGATATTGGTTGCCGTTCTCGCGATGGTGGGATGCGGACCACAGGTGGACGATCCTACACGGCCCTTGCGCTTTTCCGGAATTCCGGATCAGAACACGACTCTGCTCGAAGAGCGATTCGGGCCCTTCGCCGACTCTCTCACCGAAGAGTTGGGGGTTGCCGTAGAGTACGTTCCATCTCGCGACTATCAGGCGACTGTGGAAATGTTCAGAAACGGGGACATTCTCTTCGGCTGGTTCGGCGGACTGACCGGTGTACAGGCGCGGGCCGCCGTGGAAGGCTCGCGGGCCATCGCTCAAGGCGATACGGACCCGGAATACTACTCGTATTTCATCGCGAACCGGAGCACGGGGTTGACCCCGTCGGATGAATTTCCTGCCGGTATCGGCAACTTTACATTCACCTTTGGTAGCGAAAGTTCGACCTCGGGACGTTTGATGCCGGAGTACTTCATTCGTGAAAACACAGGAGAATCACCTGGGGAGTTTTTCAGCGGTCCTGTGGGTTTTTCGGGAAGTCATGATCGGACTGCGGAATTAGTCGAGAGCGGACAGTTCGAGGTCGGTGTTCTCAACTATGCAGTTTATGACCGGCGGGTGGCGGAAGGAACGACCGATCCCGAGATCGCTCCCGTGATCTGGCAGACTCCGACCTATGTCGACTACCATTGGGTCGCGCATCCGGAGCTGGATGCCACATATGGCGAGGGGTTTACCGAAAGGTTGCAACAGGCTCTGGTCGGCATTGCCGACCCGGATCTGCTTTCGGCTCTCCCGAGAGAACGGCTGATTCCTGCTGCTGATAAGGACTATGACCGGTTACGGGATGTCGCCGAACAACTGGGTATGTTGCGTTAACTATGGATGGTGGTTCCTCCAGCGGCCTGTCGCTTGACGGCGTTTCCGTTGACTTCGGGGCGGTGACAGCGCTCCGGGGTGTCGATCTCGAAGTCGATCGGGCCGGATCTCTTGGACTGGTGGGGTTGAGTGGCGCGGGTAAGACTACGCTCCTCCGCCTGTTCAACGGCATGGTTCGCCCGACCCGAGGCCGTGTTCATACGCTCGGAGAGCGGCTGGACTCCCTTTCCCGTCCCGACCTGCGAAGCTTGCGGGCACGTGTGGGTTTCATACATCAGGAACTCAACCTTATTTCCAATCTGAACGTTCTTCAGAACGTATTGCTGGGAGGGCTTGGCCAGATCTCAACCGCGCGTGCTTTCCTTCTCCTCGGTTTTCCTTCCAAACAGATCTTGACCGAAGTTCATGAACTCCTGGAACGTGTCGGGATAGGAGAGAAACTCTACGAAAGAGTAGACCGTCTCTCGGGCGGCCAGCGTCAGCGGGTGGCGATCGCCCGGGCCCTGTTTCAGAAGCCTGAAATCCTGCTGGCCGACGAACCGGTTTCGAGTGTGGACCCGGCCCGTGCCAGATCGGTACTGGAGTTGCTGACCCAGCTGGCTTCGGAGCGTCGACTGACACTGTGTGTCAGTCTTCACAACCTGGAACTGGCGCGGGAGTTCTTTCCCCGTCTGGTTGGGATGAGGGAGGGACGGATCACATTTGATCGCGCTGCGGGGGACATACCTGAGGCGGAGTTCGAGAGCCTTTTCCAGCTATGAAGGATCCACCAGTTTCAATAGTCCAGTATTCGACGGACCCGTCGAGCTTCCCCGAGGCGTCGTCGATCCCGAGAGCCCGGGCAAGCCTGGTGATTGCAATCGCGGCACTCGCAGCTTGGGCGTTCTGGTATCTCGGATTGCGCCCGTCTAGCCTTGTCCCCTCAACAGCAAGTCTGGAGCTGACCCTGGAGTTCTTCTCGCGTGCGCTAAGCCCTGCGCTTGCCCATGAGGCCTTGGATCTGCCTACCGGCGTTTCCCCCTTGCTGTTGATTGCACTTCGAGCGGCGGGCAACACCGTCGTTTTTGCCTCGGCCGCAATGACGCTGGCCCTCCCGCTGGCCCTCCTGCTCGGTTTCTTTTCTACAACGGCCTGGTGGGCCCAGGATCCGGTTGGAGGCCGCTCTTCGCCGGGCAGATTCCTCGGTCGGACTGTCGAACCTCTCATTTATGGAGGCACTCGGTTTCTGATTGCGCTCATGCGTTCGGTTCATGAGCTGCTATGGGCTGTACTTTTTCTGGCGGCCTTTGGGCTGCTCTATATCAACGCTGTCATAGCATTGGCGATTCCTTTCGCCGGGGTGCTGGCCAAGATCTTTTCGGAGATCATTGACGAAACTCCGCGGGATACCGCCTATGCTCTCAGAGGAGCGGGCGCATCCCCTTCACAGGTCTTCCTGTTCGCACTCCTGCCTCGCGCGTTGCCGGACATGACCGCGTACACCTTCTATCGCTTCGAGTGCGCGCTGCGTTCTTCAGCCGTCCTGGGTTTTTTCGGGTTTCCAACGCTCGGTTTTTACCTGGCAGCTTCCTTTGAAAACCTCTACTACGGTGAAGTCTGGACTTACCTCTATACCTTGTTTGTCTTGATCGTTGTCGTGGAATGGTGGAGTGGAATCATCCGTCGGTGGTTTACGTCATGAGCGGAAATTGGGACAGGGTGGCCGAGTTGAAGAGGTTGCGTCCGAAGAACTGGCCCGCCCGAATCAGTGCCGTCCTGCTTCTGGTTCTGGGCGCCGGCTCCTGGATCGTGGGCGATTTCGGCGTGAGCACCATGTTTTCCGAACGGCGATTGACGAACCTCGGAAACTTTCTCGGCGAGCTCTGGCCGTATCCACTGCAGTCCACAGCGTTTGATGCGCGTGTCTTTATTGAATGGTCATGGGAACTTCTCGAGACCCGGGGACTGGAAGCCGCGACCACGACCCTTGCGATATCGATTGCGGCCATCTTCATTGCGGGGTGCTGCGGCGCCATTCTTTCCTTTTTCGGGGCACGTACGCTTGTGAATGCGTCTCCCTACCTGCCGTCGCTGGGAACGACCCCCAGGTTGAGCAACGGATTGTGGAGTGGAATCGTCGGTGCATCCAGGCTCCTGATGATCTTCGCGCGATCTATCCCCGAATACGTTTGGGCGTTCCTGTTTCTTGCCATGCTCGGACCCGTGGCCTGGCCGTTGGTACTGGCTCTGGCCCTTCATAACAGCGGCATCCTGGGGAGGCTGGGCGCTGAGGTCGTAGAAAACACCGAGTCCCCTCCGCTGGCTGCACTCCGGGCCCTGGGAGCGACACGAACTCAAATGGTGTTCTCGGCGTTTTTTCCGCTCGCTTTTTCGCGCTTCCTGCTGTTCTTCCTCTACCGTTGGGAGACCTGCGTGCGGGAGGCAACAGTTCTTGGGATGTTGGGAATTTCCTCATTGGGGTTCTGGATTCAGGACGCCCGGGCCCGCAACTTCTACGACGAGATGTTCTTCCTGATTCTCTTGGGGGCCGTTCTGGTTGTCGTCGGAGATCTGCTTTCGGCCGGTGCCCGAGAGTGGGTCAGGCGTCAGACTTGAGTGGGTCCATTTCTGTAACCCTTCAGTGAGCGTGGTCGTAGTTTGAGGTTGATGGATGCCGCCCGCTGGAAGGGCTTGCCCATGCTGCTGGCGAAGTGTAGTATCGGCCCATACTGTTTACATTCAATGGTTTTGTATCTGCCGAGGAGTAGGCGGCAACGATTTAGGAATCGGTGCAACACCGACGCGAATGATTCAAAGTTCGAGGTAAAACCTATGCGAAGCAAAGTGTTCTTAGTCTTGACCGCGGTGGCGGTCCTCTGTTTGGTTATCGCTGCGCCGGCAGAGGCGCAACGTGGACGGGGCGGCCGAGGTGGCCAGCAGATCCAACTGCCGGCAGGCGCGGGCCAGGAACTCGTCCAGAGTCAGTGCACGAGTTGCCATGGACTCGGGCAGATAGTGGGCTCGTCGGGTTACGACCGGGACGACTGGAAGATGCTGGCAGCCACGATGGTGGCGCTGCCGGATGCTCAGGCCGACACCGTAGCCGGGTATCTGGCCGACAACTTCCCCGAACGGCCCGGAAGGCGTCCCACCCTGGTTCCGGGTGACGCAGAGATCGAGATCACCGAATGGATGGTTCCGACGCTGGGCCAGCGGTCGCGCGACCCGGCAGAAGCGCCGGACGGTTCGATCTGGTGGACAGGGATGTGGGCCAGCCTTGCCGGAAGGCTCGATCCGGAGACGGGTGAAATGGAAGAGTTTCGCCTGCCGCCCGCCTCGCGTCCGCACACCATCGTTCCAGACTCCGACGGGAACATCTGGTACACGGGCAACAGTAACGGCACGGTCGGCAAACTGGATCCCAAGACCGGCGTGGTCACTGAATACGAGACCGAGGCCCGGGATCCCCATAGCGCCGTCTTCCACCCGAACGGCAGGCTCTTCTTCACCGCCCAGGGGGCCAGCATGCTCGGGCGCCTGAGTCCGGAGACCGGAGAGATCACCGAGATTGACACCGAGCAGAGGCCGTATGGTATCCAGGTAGGTCCCGACGGTACGGTCTGGATCGCTTACAACGGAACGAACAAGATCGGGGCCCTCAATCCGGAGACGATGGCGGTACGCTATTACGAGGTACCGAACGAAGCGTCGCGTATTCGTCGGCTCGGAATTGCCAGCGACGGCATGGTCTGGTACGGAAACTCAACCATGGGCCGTATCGGAAGCCTCAACCCGGAGACGGGCGAGATCAAGGAGTGGCCTTCACCGAGTGGCCCGGATTCCCATCCGTACGCTTTCACGGTAGTAGACGACGTCGTCTGGTACAACGAGTCGGGGATGAGGCCCGATGCGCTGGTACGGTTCGACCCGGCAACGGAAGAGTTCCAGAGTTGGGCTATTCCTTCCGGTGTCGGGATCGTCCGGAATTTCTGGGTGACCGAGGCCGGCAACCTGCTCATTCACCAGACCAGCTCGAACCGCGTGGGCCTGGTGGAAATAAAAGACTAGGCTGCACAGAAAGGCGGGTACGGGGCCCTCGTGCCCGCCCTCACAGTCCCATCCTTACTTTGCGTGTATCCGGCCTTCGCTAAAGGGGCATCATGATGCCCTTGTCGAGGTGACGAACGAGCGTTGCGCGCTCGGCCGCGCGGGCATCATGTGTAACCATGATGACCGTCTTGTTGAATTCCCGATTGAGCCTTTCCAGGATAGACAAGACCTCTTCGGCCGATCGGGCATCGAGGTCTCCGGTCGGTTCGTCGGCCAGCAGCAGTGTGGGATCGGTGACGATAGCGCGTGCAATCGCAACCCGTTGTTCCTGTCCGCCCGAAAGCTGGCGGGGGTAGTGGGTCATCCGGTCTTCGAGACCTACCAGATTGAGGGCCGTCCGGGCGTGCTCGCGGCGTTCAGCCTTGGATAATTTGGTCAGGAGTAGCGGCAGTTCCACGTTCTCGAATGCCGTTAGGACCGGAATGAGGTTGAACGTCTGAAAAATGAAACCGATGTGGTGATTTCTCCAGCCCGCCAGATCGGATTCGCTCATTTCGGCGATCTCACCGCCCAGGACGGCCACTGAACCCTCCGTTGGCCGGTCGATGCCCGCGATCAGATTTAGCAGCGTCGATTTGCCCGAGCCTGACGGACCCATCAGACAGAGAAACGATCCCTCTTCGATGTCCAGCGTAACGTCATCGAGCGCGATGACTTCGGATGCATCCTTCTTGAAGATCTTGCTGGCGCCCCGAACCTCTACTGCAGCCATGGCCTCACTCGGGGCGCGACCCGACGCGGTCCCCGGCCCTCAGAACGGTAAGGTCCGGGCCGACGATGACCGTTTCGTTTCCTGAAAGGCCCTCTGACACGTAGCTCCATTCGCCCTGTTCTCCAGACACCGTGATCGGACGGAGTTCTACGGTTTCGTTCACCAGGAGGAAAACCCCCGATCCTGAAGGGGTATCTTCGATAACAGAGTTCGAGGGAATGGAAACCCGTGGGGTTGGGGTCGCCAGCTCCGAAACCTCAGGATTCAGGAAAGTGACGCGCGCGTTCATTTCAGGTTTGATTTGAGCGTCCGGATCGAACACCTGCACCTTGACCTGAATCGTTGCCCGCTGCCGGTCTGCCTCGGGAGCGATCTCGGCTACGGCGCAGTCATAGGGATGATCGGGATAAGCATCGGTGACGACCGTACACGGGTGCTGGGGCAGTATACGGTTGAAATCGTTCTGGCTGATGTCGAGTTCGACCTGGAGATCGGAGAGATCCGCCAAGGCTACTGTAGAAGAGTTGGCCCCCCGGTCTCCCACAAAGGACGTCGTCACCATTTCGCCCGGCTCCACGATTCGTTCAAGGATCACGCCTGCGATCGGAGCCCGGATCTCGACAGCATCCATCTGGGTTTCGGCAAAGGCCACGTCGGCCAGGGCCCGTCCGACTTCGGCTCGGGCCGCATCGATCTGTTCGGTGCGCGGGCCGAGCAAAACCAGCTCGTATTCCTGCCTCAAAGTCTCCAGGCTCGCTCGGGAGACGTCGCGACGCCCGAGGGCGTCGTCGAGGTTTTCGGGCGTGAACACACCTTCGTTGACCAGGGCCTCGATTCTCCGGTAACTCGCCTCGTCGGCGCGGAGTTGTGCCTCGGCGCCCTCAACCGCAGCCCGAGCCCGCTCGATCTCTTCGGGGCGCGAACCCCGGTCCAATTCCGCGAATTGGGCTTCGGTGACTTCGAGGACCGCGAGTGCTCGGTCCAGTTGCGCACGGTATTCCCGAGCCTCGAGCCGGACCAGAACTTCACCGGCCTGGACCGAGTCTCCCTTTTCAACGCCCACCCACTCGACCCGGCCAAGGATTTTCGTGCCCAGCTCGATCCGGTGGTGCGGGACGACGTATCCGGTGGCGACCAGGACTGCAGCTTCCGACGATTCGGTGCGGGGGCGGATTGTCTGAACACCCACCACTCCGGTCGCGCTTCGGAACAGGAATATTCCCCCAACGACACCGGCGAAGACGCCACCGAGCAATAGGATCCATCCCAGCGACGGACCTTCCCGGTGACGGATCCGTTTAGATTTGTCGATCTTCAGTTTGTGTAACTCGTTGGAAAGTTCGTCCATTTATTAAGATCCGCCGTTTTCTGAGCCTCGCTGCCCGATACCACTTCGACACAAAGACACTATACCTCTGTTCTCAACGCACGAATAATAGGTAAACGGGCGGCCAGCCGGGCTGGGAGGATGCCGCCGGCGACACCCATCACGGCAGCGAAGATCATCCCCTGCGCCATCAGTTCCCGGGTGATGCGGAATTCGAAGAGAACCTCGGAAAAGGTGGCGATATTCAGAGTTCCCGTCGAGATCCCGTTGACCGGCAGGGCCAGGATGCATCCGACCACGCCTCCGGCCAGGGCCAGAATCAGGGACTCGACGAAGAACGAGGCCAGAACGTCCCTGCGGCGGAACCCAAGCATCCGGAGTGTCGCTATTTCCCGAGTCCGATATGCCGTGGCCGAGTACATCGTGTTCATCACCGCGAAACTGGACCCGATCGCCATGATGACAGCAATGAACGTACCGATAATCTGGATCGGTAGGGCCGTGGATGTCTGCGATCGAAAGTATTCGATCTCGCGAAACACATCCAGCTGGAGACGCCGGTCGTCGAGAATGCGTTGCTCCAGGGCGGGAATGGCCGACGCGTCCGTGGCACGAAAGATCAGCGAGGAATAGATCGGACGCTCGAACTCGCCGGATAACTCGTCGTAGCTGGCCCAGATTTCGGAGTCGTAGGCAGTCCTCCCGGCGTCGAATATTCCCACGACATCCCAATCGATTTGACCAATCCGCATTCGCTCGCCGAGTCCGGCTCCGGCGAAGCGGTTGGAAACCGACTGACTGACGATGACTTCCCGCAACCCCGGACGAAACATCCGGCCTTGGACGATCTCCATGGCCGGCCGCAGGTCCATGGCATTTTCAGAAACGCCACGGACAAGGACGTTTGCCTCCTCTCCCGTCGCGCGCGGATGACTGATCAGGATGATGATTTCGCCGGAGAGCTGGCTGACGCCGTCCATCGTCTCGACAATCCCCTTGACGTCTCGATCGAAGAAACTGTTGGTTTCCGACTGGGAGCCCTCCCGGATTACAAGCAGATTCAGCGGCCCCCCCGTATCGCTGTAGGTATTCTGAAGCCCCCGGACCAGTGCCAGAACCGAGACGAAGATTCCGACCGTCAAGGCCACGCCGAGGATCGTCATGAGCGTGCCCATGCGCCGTCGGATGAGGCTGCGCAGGTTGTATCGGATGGGTATCAACGTTCGTCTCGGTGGCGGCCTATTCGCCCCTTCGCCGGACGGCGTCCACAATTGCCAGACGCGAGGCGCTGTATGCGGGGATGAACGTGCTGACCATGGCCACGCCGACGGCGATAACAAGAGCCAGTCCGACCGTGTCCCATCGCACGATGAACTGGGGAATAAAACCCATCGTCATCGCGCTGAAATTGACGCCAGCGTAAATGTAGCGGGCACCGAGCGCTCCAACCAGACCCCCGGTCACAGCGATCAGCAGCGACTCGGCGATTACCAGACCCAGGACCTGAGGGCCGCGGAATCCGATCGTCTTCAGTATTGCGATTTCGCCCGTGCGTTCCCGAATCGACATTGCCATCGTGTTGGCTGCAACCAGAATGATCGTGAAAAGGACGACGGTGGAGATGCTCACGATGAGCGCCCGGATGTTCCCCCACATCTCCATGAAACCGAGAACGAACGCCTGTTCGCTCTCGGTCTTTGTCGGCGTATTCGTGCTGTCAAACCCGGCATCGATGGCTTCGGCGACTTCAGGCACGGTGTCTGCGTCTTCGACGCGGACAATGAAAGTTCCGGAGACACCCTCACGGTCGAACAACTCGTCGAAGTAGTCCCACCGGAAATAGAAAACGTTCTCGCTGTTGGCGCCCGTGACGAAGCCCGCGATTAAGGTTTCCACGTCGAACGGGAAGATGACACCTTCCAGTGTGACGCGCTGGCCGACTTCCCAACCGAACCGTTCCGCGAGATCCTCGCCCACCAGTGAGGCGGTCCGTCCCGTTTCGAATGCCGCTCGCGCTTCGGGGCCGGTCTGGATGTCCGGGTAAACTTCGAAGAAGGTTTCATGATCGACGGCAAAGTTCGCAAAGAAATTCGCCGGATCTTGATACATGCCGCCGAACCACTGTTGCGCGTTGACGGCGGTCACGCCGGCAACCTGAGCGATGCGGTCCTTGTAGGCGATCGGCATCACGTTCGCGAGCGAGACCTTGTGACGCGTCACGACGCGAAGGGCCGAGTCGGGCGTCATGTCCGGATCTTCCAGCGAGGTCAAGAGCGTTCGCAAGGTGCTGATCAGGAAAAGCGACATCCCGATACTGAGCACGGTCAGGAGCGTCCGTCGCTTGTTTCGAAAGGTATTTTTGAGGATCAGCGGGAGGAACTTCACGGAACCATTAAAGCACAAGAAAAAGGTGTCAGAGCTCTGTGTCTCCTTTTTCTTGGAATACGTTGTGCTGCCCTGTTACATTCGGCCCGTGACCACGCGCCGCCTGATCCTCCTTCTGATATTGACGCTTGCTACTAGCGTGCTTCCTGCCTCTTTACGTCCAACGGAGGCGAAGGCTGAGCTACTCCGGCAGTCCTCCGACCGGGGTGGACCGTGGAGCGCCGCTAACCTGTTCGGGCGTTGGGGCGACCGCAACGTGTTTTATCTCGATGGTCGCGCAATCTCTATGGTTGCTCGCTCCGAGCGCACCTTCGAGGGGTCACCCCCTGGCGCAGTAATGACGGCTCAGCTCGAGATCTACGACATCACCAATACAAATGACGTCTATGGCCGGCGCTTTCTGATCAACTGCAGGGACGCGACGTTTACCCTGGACGACACCAGCAGCAACCCTACGGCCCGAGAGTACCGGCTGAGGATCGACCCGAACGGAAACATCGACTTCAGGCGCGTCAGGGGTGACAACGATTTCGAGTTTCCCGGAGGCGTCGGTTCCATACCGACCCTACGCGACGTTTTCCAGATGCGTGCGGACAGGGTCCTGAACAGCAATAGTACGGTGCGGATAGCAGGTCAGACGTACTACCCCACAAACGAGAGTTCAGACCGCCAATACTGGCAGTTATGGTCCCAGAGAACCGTTGACCGGTTGCGCGAGGGTCGTTCGACTGGAGTCTACATCGAGGCTGACCACATCGCTTATGTCAGTGAACGGGGGCCGGACGGTCGGTTGTTGCGCGCGCGCGGCCCGGTGAAACTGGGCCAAATCGGGGGGGTGTGGTACGACCTTGCTTGGAACGACCAAGAGGAGATTTGGGTGCCGGTCGCTGGGGCCCCACCGTCGGCCACCAATCGCCGCGGTTCCGTATTTCGCTGTTAGTACGATCGTCATCAAGCCCCGGGACGACTCCCATCGCCTGCCCAAGACCGCCAAACGCCACGGGTCATACCAGAACGAGGTATCGACTAATGAGCAGATGATGTGGAGGTGTCGCTAATCGTTGGTCAGGTTGTGACACCCATGCTAATATCCATTAAGTCTTTCTTTTTCAGCGTGTTAGAATGTTATTCGCAGGTGCGTTTCGGGTTTACGACCGGGATCGCATAGCTTTCCCTTATGGAGTTTGCGATGAGACGCTTGGCAGTCTGCTTGGGTACGGTTGCGTCAGTGGTCCTTCTTTTTGGAATTACGGAAGCTCAGGCCCAGGTTCCTGACGTCGGTCCCAGCGGTTGTGTGGAGAGTCCGTTGGGTTGTGGTGGGGATGGTAGCGGCGGTGGTGGCAATACCGGCGGCGGTTCGGGCGGTTCGGGCCCTACTTTTGGTGATCTTTTTGATGCCCTTGGGAAGCTGTTTGGCTTTGGTGACGACGATGACGGCCCGATAGAGGCGTCCGAGGATGCCATCCGCGGACAACAGGCTGCCCAGCTCCGCCGACAGGCCTGGGACGCGCGAAACTCAGGTGATCTGGAGACCGCAGCTCGGCTCTTCACTGAGGCCGCGCGCCTCCGGTATGGTCGCGACGGGATCATTAACGAGAATTTGGCGGATACTCTGAACGAGTTGGGGATGAGGGTCTCTTATACAGGTAACTACGCGCAGGCGATCGCTCTGTTCGAAGCGGGTCTTGAGGCGATGTCCGGCAACCCCGATTTTACGTACAACCCGGGTTCTCTATACGCCCGGACTTACGATGCGATTCGGGAGAACATGCGGCGCGCCCGGAACAGTCTTGCCCAGATTCAAGCCGAGCAGGCTCGGCAGGCCGAGTTGGAACGTCAGCGGCGGGCCGAGGAGTTGGCGCGGGCCGCGGGGCGGATCGACGACGTTCTTGGTGGGATTTCCGATAGCCTTGGGGCTGACGGCGGGAACGCCGTACCGGTGGGATCGGACTTCGATTCTGATCCCGACACGAACCTTAGCGATGCAGTGGCGGGTGCAGATCAGCCTTCAAGCGGGCTCGGGACGCGCACTCCAGCGACCGGTTCCAACGCTTCCGTCTTTGTAGATTCGAATGTCGTAGATTTGCGGGACCTTGATGGCGATCGGCCCATCACGGTGGATCCCAGTGTCCTTCGGGCGCCGTCGACTACCCCGGCGTTGGCATCGATGTCTCGGCAGGCGCAGACCCAATGGGTGCAGCAGTCGGGCAACGCTCTTCGGGTTCCTGCTCCAGCGAGCAAGAACCGCACGACCGTGCTGCTGGACGCGCTGGAAGTGGGTCGCACCGATTGGGAAGAAAGTTTCGAATGGCTGACCACGGCCCGGGAACGCTATCCGGATGACCTGGATGTCCGGGATGCGCACCGATACTTTGCCGGTCTGACCTCGGGAATGGGCCAGTGTCCGCGGTGTGACGCCGCGTGCCTCCGACAAGTCATCCAAGAAAGCTTTGACGACGCCGTCCTTGGGCGGACACCCCAAGAGCAATACGACTACGAAACGTGGTCGCTGCTCGAGCGCGGTTTTGCGTTGACGGCGAAAGCCGATCCTTCGTCTGAAGATTTCGAGGTCGCACTCCGACTGTACCGTCAGGCGTATGAACGAAATCCTGAGGAACTCAATCTCAGAGACATCCTCAATTTCACCGAGGGCGAATACCACGCCATCGCGGAGCAATAGTCCGTTTCCCGATCGAAGCATCCTATGGGAACGAAACGAATGGGAGAGTTTGAAGTGGACCTGAACTGTTTCCGAAACTGGCGGGTTCTGGCGTTCGTGTCAGCGATCTTGATGGTCGTCCATGTCCCGGTTGCCATCGCTCAGACGCTTCCCGTGACGACCCAGACACCCATACCGGTTCCTGTCGCACCGACTCCCTTGCCCGTACCCGCGCCAGTCCCGGCACCCCAGGTTGGTCCTTTGCCAACTGTATATCCCGTCGAGGTTTTGGGACCAACACGGGTGCGGGGACCCCTACAGGCCGTCTGCTTGGTTACCGGAGGTTCCACTGACTGTGTCGCTCTAAGCCTGGCTCAGGCGACCGAGCGGTTAGCCGGTTACATCCTGCGCTCCTATGACGGACGAATGGCATCAGATGGTCGTCCGAACTTTGCTTTTCCGGGGTCGAGCCAGGAAGTTCAAGCACAGGCCCTGATCGATATTGAACTCCGGGCGATCGATAATGTCGAAGACGTGGTTCGTGAAGAGATCGATCGGTCAATGCCTCTGGCGTTCGAGAGACTCGGCGACTGGCGGAGTCTAGCAACGAGCGAGGCCAGGCGGCGCTCCAACTGGACACAGGTTTTGAGAAACGGAACAGCCTATTCCCACGCTTTTCAACTCGGCCGTTCCTTCAGTCTGCTCAGAGATATCGCTGCGGGCCGGTAGAAACGATTTTCAGCCTCTACACTGAAGGTCAGAGTCAGGCCTGACCTTGGTTCAGATCCTTACAAACACGGCAGCAAGGGCCCACCCATGCACAATCGCTGCGAACAGTGCCGCGGCGCCCGCCTCTCCCGTCCGGCGGGCGATCAAACCGGTGATTCCCCAAAGCACTATCCAGAACACTACGATCAGATGCATGATCAGAACGAGAAATTCTTTGTCTGTGTTCAGGAGTAGCACCCCGATAACGACGGCGGCCCACAGGATGATTCGGGTCAGCAGGAACATGCCCCAGCGTTTCCATGCGACCGGGATGGGTCGAAGCGCCAGTTCGTCATGGAGGAACAGCGGCAGACTGGCTAGGGTCAATACGGGGAACCAGAGCCACTGGATCCCGGAGGGAACGAGATGAATCAGATTTCCGCCAACGCCCCCCAGCAGCACTGTGACGGCGTAGACAGCCGCCAGCGCACCGACGGTTACGCCTCTGCCTGTCATCGAGAAGCCACTTCCTCTCCAGAGTAGAAGTCCCGTCACCAGGATGAAACCGGCCAGATAGTCCGCGGCGAACAGGTTGAGCCACCCCATCGGGTTGACGAAGCGCAGCAACAGGATCACCACTCCCGAAGCGGCGACGTAGCCGACGAGCGTGGGCCCGAGCACCGGCGGGCGCCGAGTGAGAGTCGGGGTTTCCCCCCTGGGGAGGAGCACCCATCCAGCGGTGATGCCGGCCAGAGCGATGAGCAGCAGCCACACGTAGCGTTCGGTTGTCCGTGATGAGACCTCGTCACCGACGACCCATTCCACCACTTGTCGAATCTTTCCAGGGGCAAACAGGGCGGTGGAATGACCTGCGTCAGGAAACTTCAACCAGAGGGTCTCGCCGCTTGCGGATTCTATCAAGGTGGGGAAAAACGCGTTGACCCGTGGAGCTTCAAGCGCGCCGCTGACTATCAGAAGCCGCCGGGCAGGAAAGTCCTCTACGGGTACGGGCACGGGAGAGAGAAGGAGCATCGTTTCAAACTCGCGTAAGGGTGCCAGATCGGCGAGCAAACCACCGCCCATTGAATGACCGACGACGACAGGTTGACGCTCGAACGTATCGAGCAGGGAGGTGACTGCCCGAAGACTGTTCGCATAGTTGAAGGGCGCTGACGAGTCTCCGTGGCCGGGAAGGTCAATGGCGTAAGTGTCCACGCCCGCATCGGCCAGCGCCATCGCGAACGTTTGCATGAATTCCTTGTTGGAGTTCAGGCCGTGAACGAGGACAGCCGTTGTGGTAGGTGAAGAATCGGGTACGAAGCGTATGTAAGGCGTCGCCGGGTCAAGGGGCAGGACACCTCGAACCGTGTCTGGTGCCGCAGACCGAAGACCCAACCATCCCACGAGAAAAGCACCCGAACACAGGGCTATGGCCGTCAGCCGGAGACGCACAACGGCGATGCTATACTACTTTGGGACTGCAAAACCAGCGGTCTGAATCCTCTGGAAACCCCACAAGCACATGTCCACCCACAAGATAGAAACCGTCGATTCCCTGGCCGCGATTGTTCCTGATTTGAAGGCTGAGGGTAAACGCGTGGTGTTCACGAATGGCTGCTTCGACATACTTCATCCTGGGCATATCGAACTGTTCCGGGCGGCCCGGGAGCATGGTGACGTTCTGGTTGTCGCGATAAACAGCAACGAATCGGTCCGGCGATTGAAAGGCGAAGGACGCCCGATCTTTGATCAATCAGAGCGGGCCGAAGTGTTGAGCGCGATGGAGCCGGTTGACTTCGTGTGTGTTTTCGATGAAGACACACCTCTGGAGGCGATCCTCGAGATCCATCCCGACGTACTTGTCAAGGGATCCGATTGGAAGGACAAGGGTATCGTCGGGCAGGAAGAAGTCGAGGCATGGGGTGGCAAAGTAGTTGCCGTGCTGTTAGTCGAGGGTCAGTCGAGTACCGGCGTAGTCGAGCGCGTCCTCTCCCGTCTGGGAAAGACGTAGCGTGTCCCTTCAGAATCTTCCGCGGAACAAACTCCGTGAGTCTCTGTCCAGAATTCTGGAAGTCGCCGACGTCCGCCGGATTGCGGCCGAAACTCTGAAGAACCAGGAGCCGGTGACCGTTGCGGGTCTCGGTGGTGGATCGGTGAAAGGTTTGTTTCTGGCTGCCCTGTGGCAGAGCCTTCGACGGCCGATCGTGCTGGTGACGCGTGAGGAAACGGCCACGGAGAGTCTTTCCTCGGACATCGGGTATTTCCATTCCGAGCTCAATGAACGTTCGGCGGATCGCGTTTCCAGTTTTCCGGCCTGGGACACCGATCCCTACTCGGGGCTCTCGCCCCACGCCGACATCGGACAGGCCCGGGCCCGTACGCTCTGGCGGCTCCGCTCGGGGGACGCGGATATCGTCGCGACCAGTGTCCGGGCACTGGGCAGCCGCCTGCCGCGGCCAACCAGCTTCGACTCCTGCGGTCTCCACATCACACTGGGTGACGAACTCTCCCAGGAACTCATGCTGGAGCACTTGTCCACTGCCGGTTACGTGGCCCAGGAGCCAGTCGGCTCGGTAGGCGAGTTCTCTGAACGGGGTGGAATCGTCGACGTGTTTTCACCCTTGATGTCCAATCCCGCCCGGATCGAATTCTTTGGCGACACGGTTGAATCAATTCGCGAGTTCGATCCAGACGATCAGCGGTCCACGAACCCTCTTCGGCGAATCGACATCCTTCCGATGCAGGAGCAGTTTGTGACGCGCGAAATGTTTCGGGATTGGGCCGGGAAGGCTCGCGGACAATGGGAGGAAGAGCGCTACCACGACGACTTGAACGAAAAGCTGGCCCTGGCCGATGATGGTGAACCCTTCCCCGGTTCCCAGTTCCTGATTCCTCTTCTTCAGCCTCTCGAATCGACACTCGTCCACTATCTCGACGAAGCCGTCTTTGTTCTGGATGAGCCGGAGTTGTTAGACAAGGGATACGCGGAGTATTGCGATACGTTGGAGCACCGATTTCGGCAGACTGAATCCGTTGGAGGCCTGGCTCTTGGACCAGAGCAGTTGTTTCTCTCTTCCGATGAAGTGACGTCGGTATTGGATAAGTACCCCAGGTTAGGTTTGGAAGAACTGGGTGCCGGTGGCTCGGATTTTCTTGTCATTGGACAACCTGCCCGGCGTTTCCATGGGCGGATGCGCGAGATGGTAGAGACGATTCGCGATTCCTTCGAGGCGGGTCGGCAGGTTCTCCTGATGGGCAGCACAGTTGGAATGGCCGAGCGTCTGCGCGACATTCTGCACGAATATGAACTACCGATCCTGACCGAGTTTGGGGATGCTCCGCTTAAAGCGCCCACAGATGGGAACGCCCCTGTCGTTGCCGTCGGGCGAATTTCCAGCGGTTTCAGGCTTCCCGATGTCGGCCTGGAGGTTTTCGCCGAGACGGACATACTCGACGAAACAGAGCATTTCACTCCGTCGCGCCGTTCCAAGAGCAGGATCTCTACCTTCCTTTCCGATCTACAGGATCTCAAACCCGGGAACTACGTGGTTCATGTCGACCATGGCGTTGGCAATTACGGAGGGCTCGAGACCATTCACGGCCAGGAGTGCATGGTCTTGACCTACCACGACGGCGACCGTCTCTACGTTCCACTGGACCGGCTGGACCTGGTCCAGAAGTATTCGGCGACCGAGGGCAGCCATCCCAAGCTCGACCGCCTGGGTGGTACGACCTGGGTCCAGAGAAAAGCAAAGGTCCGAAGGGCCATTCGTGACATGGCCCAGGAACTGTTGCAGCTCTATGCCGAACGGAAGGTGGCGTTGGGACACGCATTTTCGCCCGACACAGAGTGGCAGACAGAATTCGAGGAAGCCTTCCAGTACGAAGAGACCGAGGATCAGCACACTTCGATCAGGGAAATAAAGGATGACATGGAACTGCAGACTCCGATGGATCGGTTGATCTGCGGAGACGTCGGTTACGGCAAGACCGAGGTTGCAATGCGTGCTGTGTTCAAAGCGGTTTCCGACGGCAAACAGGTTGCTGTCCTGGCTCCAACAACCGTGCTCACCTTTCAGCACTATGAAACATTCAAAGAGCGATTCGCTGCCTTTCCGATGTCGATCGCGATGCTCAGTCGTTTCGTAGGGCCCAAAGAACAGAAACAGATCGTGTCTGAGGCCGGAGCCGGAAAGGTTGACGTTGTGATCGGGACGCACCGGATCCTTTCAAAGGATGTCCATTTCCACGATCTCGGCCTTTTGATTGTCGACGAGGAACAGCGTTTCGGAGTTGCCCACAAGGAACGCCTGAAGCAGCTCAAGAAACAGGTGGACGTACTGACGATGACCGCAACGCCGATTCCGAGAACTCTTCACATGGCTCTGACGGGATTGCGGGACATGTCGGTCATCGAAACGCCTCCGCGGGACCGACTTGCGATCAATACTTCTGTCCTCAAGTTCAATCCACAGGTCATAGAAAACGCGATCAATTTTGAACTGGACCGGGGCGGGCAGGTGTATCTGGTCCACAACCGGGTCCAGTCCATCTATTCCCTGGCAGATTTCATCCGTCGCATATGTCCCAGGGCACGTATCGCGGTCGGGCACGGCCAGATGAGAGAAAAAGAATTGGAGAACGTCATGTTGCGCTTCATGCACCATGAATTCGACGTTCTTGTCGCAACGACCATCATCGAGAATGGTCTGGACATACCCCTGGCGAATACACTGATCGTCAACAGGGCGGATCGTTACGGTCTGTCGCAACTCTATCAGTTGCGTGGGCGTGTAGGCCGATCCAATCGACGCGCGTATGCGTATCTGCTGATTCCTTCCGACAAGGTGCTGACACCGATTGCCCGGCGTCGGCTTGCTGCCATTCGTGAATTCAGCGAATTGGGCGCCGGTTTTCGCATAGCAGCTCTTGATCTCGAACTCCGTGGTGCGGGCAATCTGCTGGGAGGACAGCAGCATGGACACATCGAGGCGATTGGTTTTGACCTGTACTGTCAGATGCTGGAACGAACCATGGAGGAACTACGGACGGGTGAAGTCGCTCCCGAAGTCGAAACGACGATTCGACTCGGCTCAGACCTGAAGATACCCGAGAGCTTCGTTCCTGATGAGATGCTGCGCTTGCGTATGTATAAGAGCATCGCCTCTGCCCGAACCGAGGGGGCCATTGACCTTCAGTATCAGGATCTGGAAGACCGCTTTGGATCGCTACCGGATGCCATCCGGAACCTCCTCGAATATGCTCGTCTGCGGCTTCGAGGCCGGTCGCTTGGTGTCCATCTGATCGAACGCAAACGGGATGCTATCAACATCGTATTTGATCAAAAAGCTCACATCGACCCCGAGCGGATCGTCCAACTGGTTGAGGGGGACCCGGATGTCGTCTTTGCTCCCCCTGCGACGCTTCGAATCAAGCCTCCAGGTCCCGGGCGGAGCATTTTCGAAAGCATACAGAGTGTGCTCGAGGAGGTGTCTTGATATATCCTTGATCTTTCGGAACATTTGCCCACATCCCATTCGGCGAGGACTTCGATGAATCGTTTAACGCTAACCGTTATCGGAATTTTTCTGTTGGCTGGTACTGGCCATGCACAGCGAACGATTGACAGGGTAATCGTTCAGGTCAACAACGAGGTGATTCTGCTGTCGGATCTGCAGCGTCAGAGCCTGTTGATGCGCGAAGAATTGGGGCAACAACTCGAGAGCGACCAACTCGACGAAGCCGTCGCCCAAGCTGAACAGGATGCGCTGCGAGACCTGATTGACCGCAGCTTGTTGATGCAGAAAGGCGAAGAGTTTGGGATTCGGACCGATCTTGAGGTGATCCGTACGATGGAGCAGATGCGGCAGGAATTCGACTTTGAGACGCTCGAGGACCTCGAAGCTGCGATCGCCGGACAGGGAACTGACGTCGAAGTCTTCAAGGACACTATTCGGACGCAATATGTAACCCAACAGGTCATCCAGCAGGAGGTCTACTCCAGGATCGTAATTACGACTGAAGAAATGCGGACGTACTACGATGAACACCTGAACGACTTTGACCGACCCGAAGGAAACCGGGTCCAGGAGATCGTGTTCGAAACAACCGACTTGACGACTGAGCAGGTCGAAGAAGTCCGGACCGGGGCTGAGGAAGCTCTCCGTCGTATCGAAAGCGATGGAGAGGATTTCGGCGTGGTTGCGGCAGAAGTTTCCGAAGCGCCGACGGGCGCCAGTGGTGGAGACTTGGGTTATCTTCCCAGTGGCTCACTCCGCGAGGATTACGAGGAAATCATTGGCGAACTCGGACGCGGAGATGTGAGTGGCGTGAGGGAACTGGCAGGTGAACTCGTCATCTTGAAACTTCAGGATCAGCACGATGGCGGAATACTGCCCTTTGATCTGGCGCGGCAGGAGGTAGAGGGTGTGCTCTTCAACGAGCGCCTTGAGCCGGGTGTTCGGGACTATTTGATCGACCTCCGAAAGACCGGTTTCGTGTCGGTTCGGGATGGATACGTCGATACGGGTTCGCTCCCCTAGCGGATCGCGTTCCTTCCGGTATTCTTTTTGCGCCTCGATCAATTTCTCAAGTGGTGCCGTGTGATACCACGGCGTTCTATGGCCAAAGCAACCTGCGACGCAGGACACGTTCGGGTCAATGACCACGTTGCGCGGGCGGGCCGGGACTTACACATCGATGATGTGGTGTCGGTTCTCCTACCACATCGGATTCTGAAGTTTCGTATCCGGTCGATTCCGGTTCGTTCACCGGGAAAAGCTGAAGCGCGAGAACTCATCGAAGTTCTTGAAGATCGTAAGAGAGAGTTTGATCCTTGAGCGACCCTACCAACCTGACTCCGCTGGAACTCGCGATCATGAAATCTCTATGGCGTCGTGGTTCCGCACTTGTGCGCGAAGTACAGGCGGATCTGCTCCCGGAACGTAAACTGGCCTACACCACCGTCATGACAGTAATGGATCGCCTGTTCAAGAAGGGAGCCCTCGGGCGCACGAAGAAATCGCGCGCGCACGTCTACGAACCCAGTTTTACGGAAAACCAGGCAAGAGCCCAGGCGGTGAGCGAGCTCATCGAGAGTTTCTTTGGTGGTTCCAGAACGCGGTTGAGCCGATATGTGGATCCGAAGAAGGGCTCCCCACCCGAAGAGCCTCAGCGCCGAAGCGTTCCCGCTTCCAATCCGATCGACGACTCGCTCCTATAGGATTCAGTGCGCAACTGGATATATCCGGCCATTGTTGTCGGGTCACAGTGAGCAATGAGAGGCTCTGTATGTATCCGAAACCAGAATCGGGTCAGAAGCGAAACGTGTATTGAAGCTTTGCAGTAACCCCCGTATCTGTTTTGCGAAAACGTGTCCTCCCGTCTGGCTGCTGTTCTTGAATCCATCCCTGATTGAAAACGAAAAACAGGTCGCGCCCCGGCTCGAGGATCCACCGGACGCGGCTTTGCCACCCCAGGTTGTGTGAATCGTTGTCGAATTGCACCAGGTTGAAGAAGGTCAAAAACGGACTGAGGGAATAATCAGCGCGCAGGGTGAGGATCCGTGCGGCAAAGTTGCCCTCGGGGAGACGGGCGAACGTTAAGTTGTAGCTTGCGGCCGCATCCAGGTTAGGAGCCAGTTTGTATTGAAACTGACCCGACAGCTCGTGGGCACGGCCCGACCAGAATGTGCCGAACCACCAGGTTGTGTCCAGCTTCCACGGACGGTTGTTCGACGTGAAGAACTCCACCCGGTAACGATTCCATCTGTAATCGCCCGACTGTAATACCACACCGTCCGAGATCTCGAACGGCTCGAAGAGCCGTTCGAAGAGTCCCCACCAGCTCAATTCGAATCGGTCGCCGGAGTTCCATGTCCAATTGAGTGGCACTGTAAAAAGCGACCAACTTTCAACCTGTCCGGTGTCGATCCGCCTGTAGTGTGTAAGGTCGAGCTGGTGCAGCATCTGGCGCAGTCCAAGAAAATCCGTAGGACGGGGCGCGAAATTCACTGAAAAATCCAAACGCGTAGTGTCCGCGCGCGCGACGAAACCGAGTGCCGGCTGAAAGTTCCGCTCGGTCCGGAGCCATCCGGCTTCAATTTCCCAAAGGTCATTGGGGTATGCGACGGCAAGTCGGTAGGCGCCGGATTCGCCGGAAACTCCTTCGTTGCTGACGCCCATCGCAAAAGCCTGGACGTTGAAGTTGCTCTGGGTGCCCAGGAAGTTCGACGTGCCGAGGAGTATGTCCGCCCCGAACGTTCGCGCCGAAGACGACCCTGCTGGATTTCCGTCAGTGTAGATCATGCCGAAGTAACTCTGGTTCCATATGTTCCGCTTGATGCGAGAAACGAAGAAGTTTTTCTCCTGGGCGAAGTCGGTTTCCCGGGTTCCCACGTTCAAGACGCCGACATCAAAGCGACCCACCTTGCCGGCCAGTTTAGCGCCACCCAGAATTGGAACTTCCTGCCCTTCCAGTAGCCCTATCTTTCGGCTGAAGAAGGGAAGCAGCGTTGGGCCGAATCCCCCACTGACGCCAAAATCGAACACGCCTGCGTTTTCCAAAAAAAAGGACCGTTTTTCCGGAAAGAAGAGAGCAAACCGGTCCAGGTTGATCTGGCGATCGTCGACCTCGGTTTCGGCGAAGTCCGTGTTGATCGTGGCCGTCAAGCGAAGGCCGGGCGTGATGTTGTAGAAAATGTCCCCACCCACGTCACCATCGGTCAGATCGTTCTGGTTCCGCGGAGAATTGATCCATCGTCCCGAGACAAAGGGTCGAACGTCGAGGCCGCGCCCTTGTTCGATTCCGGTCAAGCCTTCGATGTCACCCGCTTCGGAGACCTGAACAAACTCGACGTCGAGACGTGCTCCGGCCCAGCGGTCCTCTTCGATTTTCCGGCTGATCGAGCGGGATACGTTGAAGCCCCAGGAATCAAGCGTCGGAGCAAAACTCAAGCTCTTAAACGGAATGGCGAATTCGGCGGTCCATCCATCTCCGTTCTGTGCGGTGCGAACGTCCCAGATTGCATCCCAGTCGCTGTTGAGTTCACCGTTTTCAATGATCAGGCCGTCAACGAGCGCGCCCGCTGGGTTAGTCGCAAAATAGAATGCGTTGCGTCGGTCCTGGAAGGTGTCCAGAAGGATCTCGATGCGGTCATCCACCGAGAGGTCGGCGTCGCGGGACATCTGCGTAGCGATGATTCCTTCCGGGTCGGAGTCTCCGCAAATGACGCCGATATAAAGAGTGTTCGCGTCATACAGCACGCGGACCTCCGTGTTTTCGGTTGGGGGGACTCCTTCAAGAGGTTCCCGTTGCTGAAGTTCTCCAATTGGAATCGCCGACCGCCAGTCCGATTCGGAGAGAACACCGTCAAGTACTATCGGGGAGACTGCAGGGGCGGCCCTCGCGCGCAAGGCTCCGTCTGGGTCCTGTGCCGCTAATTCCCAAGCTGCTGCCAACCCCAGTAGCAACACCAAAACAGTTCTCACGAACGGGTATGGTCTGGGAACAAGTTTCATGGCTTTCTTTCTCTTCGTTCGCCGAACGATTTTCGGGGACGCGCGAAAGTAACTATATTATCGAACATCTTTTGATTCGTTCTACAGGGCACGAGTGAAGGCTCGGGGCTTTGCCAAGATTCCGCGCCCAACTGAAGTTTCGTCCTGAGTCCCGCGGTTGGGTCTTCCATCTGCGTCAACAGATACCAGGGACTGGTACTGGTCTAGTTTGGAACGAAAGTAGCTGTACTGATGCCCTTTGAAATGGAAACTAGACCACTACCCAGGGACTGCTAGTGTTTGTGCCCGCCTGCGGTGTAGTCTGTTCAACATCTCTCAGTGAAATCCGTCGGAGGACTGCCATGGGTCGGACAAACCTGGTCGACCAAAAGGAGACCAGGTTCCCCATGAGTGATCCGGTGCTGTCCGCGCCGGATCTCAGTGGGATTGGAGATGAGAGTGACCGACACTCGGTTCGAGCAAATCGAGTCGCTGTTCAACGCTGCCCTGGAGAAACAGCCCTCTGAGCGCGCACGTTTCCTCGAGGAAGCATGTGCGGGCGATGACAAGCTCAGAAAGCAGGTCGAATCCGTACTCCGTCATGCCGAAGTGACTGACGCGTTAGATTCAACTGAGACCGGCCCTCCCCGCAACGCTCAGGCGTTTTCTCCGAAACGAAATGAATCGCCGGTCGCAGTTGGAACGCGGATTGGGCGGCATGAGATACTCGCGCTGATCGGGAAAGGCGGTATGGGCGAAGTGTTTCGCGCCCGGGACACCGATCTCGATCGAGAAGTGGCAATCAAGATCCTGCCCCGATTCTTCGCTGCCGATTCCGACCAAGCGCAGAGATTCCGTCGGGAGGCCCGGCTGCTCGCCTCGCTGAACCACCCGAACATCGCGTCCATCTACAGTATCGAAGAGTTCGATGGAAACCGAGCCTTGGTCCTTGAGTTGGTGCCGGGCGAAACACTAAAGGAACGTCTCTCAAGGGGCGCGCTACCCGTGAGCGAAGCTCTCGCGATCACCGCTCAGATCGCCGACGCACTGGAGACGGCGCATGCAAAAGGCATCCTGCATCGGGACCTCAAGCCGGCCAATATCAAGATCACGCCCGACGGCATGGTGAATGTTCTCGACTTCGGGCTCGCGAAGGCCGTGACGACCGGCGGTGGTTCGGATCCTTCGGATGGACTAACGATTACCTGGGCCGGCACAGAAGCCGGAATCGTTCTGGGAACACCGCGCTATATGAGCCCGGAGCAGGCGCGTGGGCAAACCGTGGACGAGCGGACGGACGTCTGGTCGTTTGGTTCCATCCTTTATGAGATGTTGGTTGGAACTCCGGCGTTTCAAGGGGAGGGGGCGGCAGACATCCTTCGGGATGTTCTGGGCCGAGAGCCACGGTGGGAGGCCTTACCCGATGGTCTCGATCCGAGAATCCATGGAGTATTGAGGCGATGCTTAGAGAAGGATCCGGAGAACCGACCCGCCGACATGGGCGTCCTGGGGATCCAGATTGCCGCTATCGCAGCCAGCCTCGACGAGACCAAGACGCCGGCGGATTTCGTACGCCCATTGCCGCGACGATCGAGGCGGCGCTATTCCACCGCTACGGCTACCCTGAGGAGAAACCTCCCCCTCTTGCCATGGTGGATGTATGTGTTCGTCGCATCCATCTTGGCGATACAGATGCTTGCGACGTATCTGATCGTCTGGGGGCCATCCGATCTGGAAGGACTGGAAGCTAACTTCGACGACGGTGTGATGAGGGTCGAGGGGGTTGCCTCTGACGCCTTGCTCTTCCAAGCCGGATTGCGCCCTGGAGATCGAGTCCTGTCTGTGGACGACCGAACAGTTGGTGGGACGAGCGACTGGGCCGCCGTGAACGCGAACCATGAAGTCGGCCGAACGCAAACCTGGGAAATTCTGAGAGGGGGCCAGCGACTCCAGATCCAGTTCACGCCCCGGGAAGCCACGTGGGAGAACCGTCTGGCGAACGGGTATCTTCAATATGTCGCTCGCGTTCTCAGTGGCCTTGTCCTCGGCATTCTGATCATTTTTCTCCGGCCCAGAGATCCGACGGCGAGGCTCGGCGCCTGGTTGATCCTGACCGTGTCTATCGTTTACGGTTTGCCTAACGGTTGGGCCCAGGCTTGGCGGCAGATTCCCGGCGTTTTTGAAGTCTTGCTGTGGATTCCGACCCTCAGCCGGTTCCTCGTCGAGGGTATCTTTCTGTCCTTCTTCGTTGTCTTTCCGAAGCGACTGTTTCGTTCCCGCTGGCCGTGGATTGTGATCTGGCTCCCGGTTCTCGCGACGCTCCCCTGGCGGGTCTTCGATTTCAATGCGACGATCCGGATGTTCGAGTCGTCCCCCTCCACTCCAGAGTGGGTTTCCCAAGCTGCATTTCTGCGTACGCCGTTGTACTTGGTTGCCGGCTTTGCGATCCTCGTCATCGGCTATTACCGCCTGACAGACGTGAACTTGAGGCGCCGCGTCCGCGTGTTGATGTTGGGGGCGGCGATCAGCCTTGCGGGGGCCTTTGGGCGTTTCTGGTCCGCGAACGTCTGGGGTTTCGGATTGGCTGAAGGAGGTCTTTTATTTCAGGCGCTCGTCGTTCCGGCCGACGTGGCCCTTCAGATAGCTCTGGGCTATGCGATCGTCCGACATCGCATCCTCGACATCTCCGTCATTATCCGGCAAGGGTTGCAGTACGCGCTGGCGCGTGGCGTGATCCTGGCTTTGGTGCCGATTCTGGCTGGCATTCTGGTGATAGACATGCTGGCGAACAGTCAGCAATCGCTCGCCGGCATCTTACAGAATCGAGGCTGGGCCTACGCCGGGTTAAGCGGATTGGTCTTTGCGGCTCATTGGCGGCGGAAGAGCTGGCTCAAGACGCTGGACCGGCGTTTCTTCCGGGAACAATATGATGCACAACAGGTGCTCCGCCAGGTCGTCAGAGAGATCCGCGAGGCCGGCACGATCGAGCGCGTTCTCCCCCGGACTTTGGCGCAGATTGAAACCTCCCTGCATCCCGAGTTTGTTTCGGTGATGGTCCGAGCGGCGGAAGAACCCGATTATAGTTCTCTCGCGTCGCTTCCATCCGGATTGGCGCCTCCGCCTCTTTCCGCAGACAGCAAGCTGGTGGGCCTGGCCCGACTGTTGGATCAGCCGCTCGAAGTTCTGGCGGCCGACACGCACTGGCTCGAGGGACAGCTACCCGGCAAAGAGGTCGAATTTATCCAAAGGGCTGGCATCGATCTCCTGGTCCCAATCGCTACCACGCCGGGCCAGACGGAAGCGCTGTTGGTTTTGGGTGTCAAACGGTCCGAAGAACCTTATACGCGCGAGGACCAGGAATTGTTGGAAACGATTGCTGCAGGTCTTGCTTTGCTGGTCGATCAATCCTCGTTGATCGAAAGAGCTCCGGCGGAGGGTTTCGGTGAGTGCCCGGAGTGTGGCGTGTGCTATGACTCGGCGGATGGAACGTGCCCTCACGATGACAGCAATCTGAAACTGCTTCGATTTCCCCGGACTCTGGTGGGTCGATATCGGTTGGACTGTCGAAGAGGCAGCGGCGGCATGGGGAAGGTGTACGAGGCGAAAGACAAGGCTCTGGACCGGCGTGTTGCCGTAAAAGTCATTCGTGAAGATTGGGTGGGAAGTGCCGAAGCCGAAGAGCGCTTCCGCAGTGAAGCCCGGGCCGCTGCCGGTTTCGCTCATCCCAATGTCGTGACTGTGCACGACTATGGTGTTGAAGCGGGCGTCGGTGGTTTCTTGGTCATGGAGCTTCTGGCTGGTGTGACGTTGAAAGAAGAGCTGAACCGCCGACAGCGCCTCACACCCTTCCAGACGATCGAGATCCTCCGAGACGTATGTGCCGCAGTCGACGCCGCGCACCGAATCAGACTCGTCCATAGAGATCTGAAACCCGAAAATATCTTCCTAACGGACGACGATACAGAATCGCACCGAACCGTGAAGGTTCTGGATTTTGGAGTCGCCAGGTTGATGCCTCCCCGGCAAGATCCCGAAGCGACGGTTTCTACCCTCGGCATGGTGGCGGGCCGTTTCGTGGGCACTCCAGCCTATGCCTCACCGGAACAGGTGGCGGGAGAGAGTCCCGATATCGCTTGGGATGTATGGGCGCTCAGTGTCATCGCTTACGAAGTACTGACGGGCGCTCGGCCCTTCGCCGTTATTCCCTCCAGGGAGTGGCGCGATGACTTGGCAGGGGGGCGGTTCACGCCAATCCGGCAGCAATCCTTTTTCGAGTGGTGCTTCGCGGCGAAAAGTATGGAACGTCCGAGGTCTGCAAGGGAATTCCTCCGAGAGCTTGAGACTTTGGGTGGAGACTAGCAGCCTGTGGCAGAAGTCGAAAGGGCCGCCTTACCGGTTCTGCGCCGTTGTGTAAAGAATTTCCTGATAAACGCGGTGGAAAGCCGAAAATGCGCTACCATGCTCGACGAAAATGAATCGGGGAGACTCATATTGAGGATGGTTCTTTCACTGTTGGCCGTGCTGACGCTTGTCCCCTTTGGACTAAACGGGTACGCGCAAGAAACACCTTTCGATCGGCTGCCTCCCGAACAGTTCGGTGCGGCACCTCCTACGGACCGGGTCGAGGGTGCGCCGGGAGAGATGTCGATCCGGCGGACCTCATGCGAGATTCTTCCCACTGGAGATACCCGTCGCCGGATCGTCGACATTGCGGTGCAGGAATGGGGATTTTTTGGGTTTACGATCGTCGACCAGACGAGGGTTGAGGAGCGACCTCAGTTTACGGTTGGCGTGAGTGGAGTAGATTCTCGACGTCGGTTTCGGCGTCGGGACCCGGTCGAATCGGCCCGGGTCGCGGATTCAATCGCCGGTTACTGGGCGGTCACTCCGGACGGCGCCTGGATTCTCGACCGGCAGAACGCTGCATGGAATGGGCGTAACGGTGTTGCGGCAAGATGGCGCGATCCGTGGTCCGCTGCCTTCGTTTCATGGGTGATGTGCGAAGGTGGATTGGGCGATAGAGATCAGTTCCGCCGCGCCATTGCCCACCATACATATATCGACCAGGCCATCCGCGCCCGTGACGGCGTTGCGACCGGAGCGGCGTTCGTCGCATACGACGTTGGCGATACGGCTATCGAGCCAGGCGACCTGCTCTGCAGTGGCCGCCGGCCTGCCTATCAGACCATCGCGGAACGGCGCAGACAGATCGGCGCCGGTGCACGGACACACTGTGACATCGTAGTGAAACTGGACGAATCCGACGGGCGAATTCTTGCGATTGGTGGTAACGTGCGCGGCTCGGTGAGTTTGAAGCTCTTGCCGGCAGTTCGCAGCCAAGACTATCTGCGCCCTATCGACGGTGGTGGACGGCCGCTTTTCGCGCATCTCAAGCTACAGGCCGACCCGATCGAATTGAATGCACTCGATGACAGTCCGATGATCCAGACTCTGCCTTGCGCGGGTGACGTCCCCACACAGTTTGCGGCCAGGAGTCGCGCTCTATCGGCTGCGGCTGATGTCGCGGATCGCTGTTGACGGAACTTCCCTCGTTGCCGGTCAGACTGCTTCACTTACGCTTGAGAGCTGAAAGTTTCTGACTTTAAGCGGAGGGACGACGATCGGTGGGCTCTGAGCGTCTCCGAAGGCCGAAACACGTGTGGGACGGCCCAGCATCTCGATGCTGGCGAGCATGTCGGTGAGAGACTGATTGAAGCGGAAGTTATTGACGGGTCGGGTAATCTGTCCGTCCTGAATCAGGAACGTGCCGTCCCGGGTCAGTCCCGTGTAGGCGATCGTTCTCGGGTTCAGGCTGCGAATGTACCAGAAGCGCGTGATCAGAACGCCGCGTTGGGTGTCGCGAATCATGTCCTCGAGCGTTGCATCTCCGCCGGACATGACGAGGTTCGAAGCTAACGGCCGTGGCGCCACCTCCTTCTCCTCAGCCCAGAACCTGGAGTATGAGAGAGTTTTCAATTCGCCATTTTCTACCCAGACGTTGCGCCCCACAGGCAATCCGCTTCGGCTGAACGGCGGGGTTTCGCTGTTGGGTTCGGCCGGGTCGCTGACGATCGTTATACGCTCGTCGAACAGTTCCTCGCCCAGACGGTTGCCGCCGCCCAATCCGGAAAAGAAGCTTCGGCCCTCGTCGGCCTGCCGCGCGCCGAAAGACCTCATCATCAATACCATCAGATTGCCGACGGCCGTCGGTTCCAGAATGACATCGTAGAAGCCGGGCTCCAGCGGCGTCGGGTTACGCCAGTCCTGGCACTTTTGGACGGCATCTTCGGCGATTCGTTCGGAATCGATCGACGACCAGTCTGCACCCTCGTCGCCGGCCCACCCGGAAGATCCGCCGTCAGGCGTTCGAACTGTCAGACTTGACGCCACATTGGTCTGCGAATGGTAACCGAACAGTCCGTTCGATGTCGCGATGGCCTCCGAGCCGGCCCTCACATCGATGAAACCGGCGGCTACCGAATCCGACTCTTCGACGATGTCGATTGCAGAGGAGGCGGCACGGGCGCGCGACTCCGTGGTCAGATCGCCGGTACTGGCGTAATAACCATCCACTTCCCGAAACGCCTGCTCTCCCAACTCGGGAAGATATTCAGGGTCTTCCGGGGAAATACGGGCGAGTGCTTCAGACTGGGCGACTGCGCGCTCAAGGGACGTGTCGTCGAGTTGGTTTGTATCTGCCGAGGCGACGCGTTTTCCGAAGACGCTTGTGATACGCACTGTCGTGTCGTCAGAAGTCCCGGCAGTCGTTACACGGTTGACTGCGGTGCGCGTGAACCCTCGAATTCCGGAGAAAACATTTACGCGTGTGTTGTCTGCCTGCGCAAAGCCGAGGATGCGCTGACTTAACTCACGTGCTTCATCTGATGACAGGCCGTGCCTTTCCGTATTTTCAATCTGCATCGTCTTATGCCGTGTTGATGACGTTGACGTTTCTGAACAGGGCAACCGGGCATCCATGTGAGACTGCGTTGGCCTGTGGTGGCTGGCCCTTGCCATCGTTGAACGTGGCGCCGAGTTCGTAGGTCTGTTCTCCTCCCAGCAGGGCCATCGAATTCCAGAAGTCCGGTGTGCGCGCCTGATATCCCACATCGCGAAGCATGCGGCCGCGCCGGCCGTCTCGTATCTCCCAGAAACTCTGCCCACCAAACTGAAAGTTGTACCGCTGCTGGTCGATCGAGTAGGAGCCCCGCCCTTCGATATAGATTCCGCGATCGGTTGCCGCGATGACTTCCTCCTCGCTGATGTTTTCTTCGTTAGGCATCAGGCTGATGTTCGGCATCCGCTGGAAGGGAACAGCCCACCAACCCTCTCCATAGGAACATCCCAGGCTGTCTGAAACGTTCGTTAGATCCGAGATCCACGCTGCCGACTCGCGGGTTGTCTGGTAGTTGACGGAAGATTCCTTTATCGATCATCGGCCAGTTGCCTGCGGGAACGCCTTCATCGTCCCATCCGCAGGTGGCGCACCCACCCAGTTCGGTTCGGTTGCCAACGACGTTCATGAACTCCGGACCGTATTGGAATTTGTTGAGAACGTCTTCAGGTGGCGAGAGGAAGGAAGTCCCTGCGTAGTTGGCCTCATAGCCCACCGCACGGTCCAGTTCCGTCGGATGACCGATCGATTCGTGGAGCGTCAGCCACAAATGGGACGGGTCCAGGACCAGATCCCATTCCCCGGGCTCTACCGATGGGGCCGTCAGCTTTCGCGCAGCCTCTTCGGCCCAGCGGAGAGCGTTTTCGGGTAGCTGAAGGTCGACAATATATTCCCAGCCGCTGCCCATAGGTGAGAGCGCCGCATCCCGGTTCTGAAAATCAGAATTATCGCTCGAAACAGCAGTAACGTTGACGTAGGGAAGCAATCGGAAGAAAGTCTGCTGAATCATCGAACCGTCTGTTGTACCGAGCAATCGACTTTCTCTCACTGAGGAAACGCCGGACGTTACGAAGCGAACGCCATCGACTTTCAAGGCTTCCTCGTTGGTTCGGAAGAGCAGCTCGGCCTTTTCTTCGATCGACACCGCCAGGGGATCTATTTCGTACGGAGTGATCCAGCGTCCGTCGGCGACGACCTCGACAGGAGCGAGGACAGTCTCGACAGGATTGATACGGTCATTCGCGGCTGCCACAGCCGCAGCTTCGCGTGCGGCCCTGACGACAGCAGCTTCACTGAGGTCCTGAGTTGCTGCAAATCCCCAGGAGCCTCCGACGAGCGCCCGCACCCCGATTCCATAACTTTCGTTGTTGTTGACGCTGGTGATCTGTCTTTCACGCGTGTTGACCGATTCCCAATCCCGCCTGGTAATCCGAACGTCGGCATAGGCGGCGCCGGCCGATTTGATGGCGTCCAAGGCAAGCAAAACCAGTTCGCGTTCTCCGGCATCCGGCCCTGGCGCCGCAAGTGCGGTCCCTTGTTGTCCGTGTGCGAGTTCCCATCCCCCGGAGGCCAGGACGGCTCCGGCCGTGCCGGCCATCCGGACAAAGGTCCGCCGGCCCATTTTAGGGTTCATACTTCCTCCGGTTCAGCGGCGAATCCAGGCGTTCCTGGTCTATTCCGGCCAGACGACGCCCTGATCCTGTTCAGTGACGGGCCCCATACCCATGTAGACGAATTTCTGCAGACGTTTTCCTTCGTAAGTTTCGGTCGTATAGATGTTGCCGGCCGCATCGGTGGCAACGCTGTGCACGCCGAAAAACTGTCCGGGATATCGTCCACCGTCGCCGAAGCTGGTCAGGACTTCGAGTGTGTCGCGCTGGATGATGTAGACCTTTTCGTTTACGCCGTCGACCATATAGATATAAGACTGTTCCGGATCTCTCGAGAACGTGAGATCCCATGCCGAACCCGCGCCGAGCGTCTGCGGCGCGATGATTACCTCGTCAACGAACGTGCCGTCGGTCCCGAACTGCTGGATGCGATTATTCACGCGGTCGCAGACGTAGACAAAGTTGTCGTTTGAGATCTCGGCGCAATGGACCGGAGTGCGAAATTGTTGGGCGGGAGGCGCATCCGGATCGTAGGGGCCCAGATCGGTATCATCAGGCATGTTACCGTAGGCGCCCCAGTATCTCTTGAACTCTCCAGTGCTGGCATCGATGACGGCGACACGTTTGTTGAGGTAGCCATCAGCGATATAGGCCTCGTTCGTGTTCGGGTCGACCGAGATCTTGGCCACGCGTCCGAAATTTTCCAGGTCATTGCTGCCGGCGTTGCCACCGGAGCGTCCCAACTGCATCAGAAACGTTCCATCGCGGGCGAACTTCAGGAGATGCGCGTCAGGTTCGCCGTTGCCGCCGATCCATACGTTGTCCATGTGATCGACGGTTATCCCGTGATTGGATGCGGGCCACTCGTATCCTTCGCCGGGACCACCCCAGTAGCTGACCAGGTTTCCTTCCTGATCAAATTCCAGAACGTTTGGGGCGGGAACGCAACACACGCCGATGGGAGGGTCTGCAGTGGCGCCGATTTCGGTACCCGCGTTGAAAGTTGTTTGCCGGTGAATCACCCAGATGTGATCCCGCGAATCGACCGATACGCCGATGGTTGAACCCAGGATCCAGTGGTTGGGCAAAGGCTTAGGCCACAATGGATCCACTTCGAACATGGGTGCCTGGGGCCCCGAAGCGACTTGGTCGGTCGCCGTACCCTCGACAGCGGTTTCCCCGGCACAACCAGCCACGGCGAACGCCGCGACGCAGGTTATGACAATGTAAGGTATCGACTTTTGCATGATCCCCCCTCTATCGAGCAAGTCTGGACAAATCAAGGAACCAGGATGTGGTTCTGAGGGCGCCAGTATATACACCTTGGTTTAGTGAGCCTAAGATTAAATCGTTCGCTTTTCGCTTGTCAGGTCACGGCTGATCTCATTACCCTCCCTCTACATAGATGATTAATCGAGTCAGAAGAGGATGGCCAATTGGTCTTCTCGTGGCATTGATCGTTCTGTTGCTGCCGTTGGAAGTTCTCGCCCACGAAATACCCAGCGACGTGACGGTTCAGGCATGGATCAAGCCCGAAGGGCAGAAGCTGAATGTCTTGATACGGGTTCCCCTGGAGGCCATGGTCGACATTAATTGGCCGACCCGAGGACCCGGTTACCTGGAACTGAGGGGAATCGACACTCTGCTGCAGAACGCCACAACGCTGTGGCTTGCCAACGACATCGAGATCTACGAGGACGGTGACCGTCTTCCCATCCCGGCGATAGTAGCTGCACGTGTGTCCTTGCCGTCGGACCCTTCGTTTGCCTCCTACCAGACGGCCCGGGAACACATCACGGGCCTCCGGTTGGACGAAAACGTCGACCTGTTCTGGCAACAGGCCATGCTCGACGTTGCGCTCGAGTACCCGATTCAATCGGATCAGTCCGAGTTTTCCATACGGCCAGGATTGGAGCGACTGGGACTCGAGGTGCTTACCGTCATTCGATTCATGCTCCCGAGCGATGCCGTCCGTGCCTTCGAAGTTCTGGGCGATCCGGGCGTCGTCACACTCGATCCCCGGTGGCACCAGGCTGCGGCTCGGTTTGTAGGGTTCGGATTCCTCCACATTCTGGACGGGATCGACCATCTGCTCTTCCTGTTGTGTCTCGTGATTCCGATTCGCCGTTTTCGCTCGCTCCTGCTCGTGGTCACGTCCTTTACCTTTGCCCACTCGATCACGCTCATAGCTTCTGCGTATGGTCTCGCGCCAACATCACTATGGTTTCCTCCGCTGGTAGAAACGCTCATCGCGATGTCGATTGTCTACATGGCGATCGAGAACATCGTCGCAAAGAACGTAGAACGCCGGTGGATGATCACGCTTGGTTTCGGACTGATTCACGGCTTCGGATTCTCATTTGCGCTCCGGGAAACCCTGCAGTTTGCCGGATCACACCTTCTCGGCTCCCTTGTGTCGTTCAATGTCGGTGTAGAACTGGGGCAGCTCTTCGTTCTCGCGCTGTTCATACCGGCTCTGGCATTGCTGTTCCGGTACGTGGTAACCGAACGCATCGGAATCATCGTGCTCTCGGTGCTGGTGGCCCATACGGCATGGCACTGGATGGTTGATCGTGGTGCTGTACTGGGTCAGTACCCATGGCCCGAGTTGAGTGCTTCGCTGGTAACGATGGTGTTGGGTTGGTTGATCTTTGCCCTGGTCCTTGGAGGGCTGGCGTGGTTGGTTTCCGGTTTCCTGGAGCAGCGATCTCGAGCGACTGGGGGCGAGGAATCTGTTTTAGAGGCCGGGGATGCAGGAGACTGATATCCAGAAAACTTTCGAGATTGCTATAGTCGGCGGAGGGCCCGCAGGCCTCGCTGCGGGTGCCCAGGCAGCCAGACGAGGCGTTTCCCATATCGTACTCGAGCGGGGAAACCTTGCCGAAACGGTCTTCCGGTATCAGAAAGGCAAGCTGGTCATGGCCGAGCCGTCCAGGCTTCAGTTACACTCGGACATGGCCCTCGGCTTCGCGGAGGGTAGTCGGGAAGAGGTTCTGGAGACATGGCGGGTGCAAACCCAGGCAGCAGGAACGAATCTGGTTTGCGATCCGGGTGTCGAACTCGCAGGTCTCGAGACTTCTGATGGCCTCTTCACCCTGATCCTGAAGAACGGCGAACGCCTGAAGTCCAGAAACGCAGTTCTTGCCTTTGGTGTCCAGGGCAACTTGCGCAAGTTCGGAGTGCCGGGCCAGGGACGGCCCCATGTCGCGTACCAGCTTGACGATCCGGCGGCGTTCCAAGGCCGGCAAATCGTCGTCGTCGGAGTCGGCGATGCGGGTATCGAAAACGCGCTGGCTCTGGCCCAACAGAACGACGTTTCGATTGTTAACCGGGGCGAGGAGTTTCCCAAGGCGAAACCGAAGAACCGTGCTCTGATTGAAGCGGCTATCGAGTCGGGTGAGATCACCCACTATCCCACCTCACGACCCAAGAGGATCGAGGAGGATCACATTGTTCTGGAGACGTCTGACGGCGAGGTGCGGGTGGAGGCGAGTCTCGTCATTGGTCGACTGGGAGCCGTCGCTCCCCGCAAATTTCTGGAGAGTCTGAACATCGAGTTCCCTACACCGGACCCGGCCGCCGCGCCCGTCATCTCGGACCGTTATGAGTCCAACGTGGCCGGCCTGTATCTGATCGGTGCTGTGGCCGGCTATCCGCTGATCAAGAACTGCGTTAACCAGGGCTACGAAGTCGTTGAGCAGATACTGGGAAATCCAGTGACTCCCGCTGACGAGCCTCTACTAGAAAACGTTTTCGGGACTCTCGAGGTAAGCGTTGATTCCATTCTTGAAGAGATCGGTCGGAAGCTTCCCATCTTCAGTAACATCACCCGGATTCAGCTCCGCGAGTTTCTTGTGGACTCGACGATTCACTCCCCTTCGGAAGGCGAGGTCATATTCGAGCGCAATGATTACAGCGATAGCTTCTATTCCATCCTGCGAGGCAGGGTCCAGATCGTGGCACCGCCCTCCGATGCCGACACCGACATCGACCGGCTCCCCGACTCCCTACCCACGCAGCAAAAATTCGTTCTGGGGGAAGGCGAGTTCTTTGGCGAGATGAGCTTGATCTCCGGCCGTAGGAGATCCTCGACAGTGATTGCCGGGGACCAGTGCGTTCTGATCGAGACGCCGCGCTTATCGATGATCAGGCTGAAGAGTTCGGTGCCGGAAGTGGACAACATAATCGATGAGGTATTCGTTCGCAGGAAACTCCAGACCGGGCTGGCGCCGGATGTGCTGGTGGAAGAACTGCAGGAGTTAGCGGCTCAGGCGATGGTGGAAACCTATAAGAGATGGTGGAAACCTATAAGAAGGGAGAAGAACTCTTCCACGAGGGCGATCCCAACAACGGTTTACATCTGATTCGCCGGGGATCGGTGACGGTCTGGCGATTGAAGGATCAGGAGAGGCAGGTCCTGGCCTACCTTCCTGCGGGCAACGTGGTCGGCGAGATGGCCTTCTTTGCTCCGGATGCCAGGAGAAACGCGACGGTTCAGGCAAGCGTCCTGACCGAAACCATCCGTCTGCCTGCCCGCACAATCGCCAGCTTTCATGAACGTCACCCCGAAATCCATCGGGAGCAGAAGAAGACGGCCAACGAGCGTTTGATCGAAAACGCTCTTCGCAGTTCCGACCGGCGGGCCGGAGGCATCGTCGAGTTCCTGATGGAAGCGGGAGCCGGTGAAGCCACAGACATTCTGCTCGTAGACGAGTCGCTCTGCATCCGTTGCGACAACTGCGAAAAGGCTTGCGCCGGGACTCATGGTGGTGTGTCACGTCTTGACCGCGAGGCCGGGCCGACTTTTGCCACCCTGCACATCCCGACCTCCTGTCGCCACTGCGAGAATCCCAAGTGCATGATGGACTGCCCGCCCGACGCGATCCGTCGCAAACCGAGCGGCGAAGTCTACATCATGGACAACTGCATTGGTTGCGGAAACTGTGCGACGAACTGTCCCTATGACGTGATCCAGATGGCCGCCGTTGATCCGACGCCCCCGCCCAATCTCCTCATGCGTCTCTTCTTTGGTGCTGGAGAGGCTCGAACGGCGGGGAGCGAGGAAGAAAAAAACTGACCGTAAAGTGCGACCTTTGTTCGAACCTTCCCGCAGGGCCCGGTGCAAACGGTAAGCGGGCCGCATGCGTAGAATCCTGTCCAACAGGAGCGGTCCTGAGGGTTGATCCTACCGAGTATGTCGAGAAGGTCATGGAGGAGTCGCTCGAGACATGATCCTGCACGAGGCATTCTGGGTATACAGGGGATTCCGCTATCTCAAGACTGCGCTTCTGCTGCTTGGAGTGGCGCTCGCAGGTTACGCGGTCTATACCCCAGTCGGCGGACACAACGGCGGTACGGGGTTTGGCTATCTGCTGGGCACGGTTTCGTTCGGCATGATGATCTGGCTCATGTGGTTCGGAGTCCGAAAACGCACTTACTACAAGGTTCCGAGTGCGCCGCTACGAGGCTGGCTCTCGGCTCACGTTTACCTGGGTCTAGTGCTCCTGGTGTTGGTGCCGCTTCACAGCGGCTTCCAGTTCGGCTGGAACGTCCACACGCTGGCCTATGTTCTGATGTCGCTGGTGATTCTTTCGGGTATAGGAGGGGTTCTTTTCTACAGCTTCATTCCGGAATCCATGACCGAGAATCGGTCCGGTCAGAAGATAGCCGCGCTCCTCGGGAATATCGCCGATATCGACGAGGAATATATTCCGGAACTGTCGGTCGCACTCAATCACGCCAAAATGGAGATCTTCCGGGGCCAGGTGCGCCTGGATCTGCTGGAAGGCGATCACTTCACTGTCAACGGTCATTTCAAGACGGCGCCTCAAGTCCTCAATCCGGGCACACTTGTTCGCATCGGCCATCACGAACTCCGTGTCGTTGAACCCGCTAAGGGCGAGGATCTTGCGCTGGAAATCGAGAAGATCGAATCCCAGGGCCATGCGGCTGAAGAACTCGAAAAGCGGACGAAGCTGGGAATCTCGGGCCTCCTGCTGACGCGGAGACGGCTGTCCTGGGTGTTGGGCCTTGCTGTGTTTTGGGGTTTCCTGGTGCTGCCTTTGAGCCAGAGTGGATCGAGCGGCAACTTCCTCGGGAACAACTCCCTGACTCGAAGCTGGAATCCGGGTCCACTGGCTCCTTCGCATCAGTACTTCGCAGATGATTGCGAAACATGTCACATCAACGTTTTTCGGTCAGTCCCAGAGGTTGCATGTCTAGACTGCCATCCGAGTATCGGTACGCATTCCTCGCGCGCGAACGAGGTTGTGGAAATCTTAGCGGAACAGCAATGCACGTCCTGCCATCTGGAGCACAACGAGATTCGTGCCCTGGCCTCGGTCAGCGACACCACGTGTGAGGGCTGTCACTCCGGTCTGGCTTCGGTGTTTGCTGCGACCGATCTGCTCGACGCCGGCGACTTTGCCACCAGTCACCCTGCATTCCGTCCCTCGGCAACAATCGATGTGGACAGCGGGCAGCGTGAACGCGTTCCGCAGGGAGGAGACCTCCCTCTGGTCCGATCCGGTGTCCCATTCGCGCACGAGTCTCACCTTGATGGCCGATCAAGGATGCCCGGGACCAGGACATCCAGTTGGAGTGTCGAGACTGCCACCGGCCGGAACCTGCCGGGACCACCATGATGCCGACTCTTTTTGAGAGAGACTGCCAGAGCTGTCATTCGCTCGCGTTTGACGCCCTCCATGAAGATGACGAGGCTCCTCATGAAGAAGTCGTCCTCGTATCGGCAAGCACGTTCCAGTTCTATTCGGCACTGGCCCTGGAAGGCGAAGCACGCGACCCGGAGGCGCCGCTACCCGCTCGCCGTCGACCGGGTCGAGAGATCAGCGAAGTGGAGAGGCTGGGTCTGGTGGCCTGGGCCGAAGAACGAACCGCTCGCGCGCTGGACAGGCTGCTGGGAAGCGAAGGCGTGTGCGTGGAATGTCACACCGTCAGTGGGACCGGCGAAATCGCCGAAGTCGAGCGCCTCACCCCGGTGCCCTCTACCGAAGGCATCGGCTGGATGCCGGCCGCCGTCTTCAGCCACCAGGCCCACGATTCAATCTCGGAATGCGAGGATTGCCACAGCGGTGTGAGTGAGGCCGAAGCTGATTCCGCCCTGCTGTTGCCCCAGATCCAACTTTGCCTGGAATGCCACACTGGCGCCACACCCAGCGCACAGCGCGTGACTTCCCCGTGCGTACTCTGCCATAGCTTTCATCGGCCCAGATACGGCCTTCTCCGCTCCGAGTAATTCGCACGTGCGGTTCTTTGAGCTTGGCCCTCCTCGGTCCTAGGGAGGTAGAGATCGACGGAAATCTGCGAGGTTTTCCCGAAAAGCCCCTATTCGAAAAGCAAACTCGTCGGTGGTTGCCTCGAACAGGGACGTCAAAGACCTCAGGGCCGGGTTCAACTGGTCCGGTACCTGATCGTTCTCTAGTCCCGCCACAAGGGCCTGAACCGCCATCGTGACCTGTTCCGCATCGGCGTACGTTCGGTAAGTAGCTGCCAGCCGGGGAGAGGTCAGACGGTCGAGAAGGGCCAGCAGGTCACTCCGGTCCCACTCCCGGGTGGCGATGTGCCCCAGATCGGCCGAGACGATCTCGACGATGCTTTCCCCGACTCGGCGAAGTTCGCTCCCTGGCTCGGCCAGAGCTTGATCAAGACTGTCCATCTGAACATCGAGACTCTCGAGATGTTCCGGGTCCAGAACGGCGATCACCTCGCGGAACATCAGCGCGCTCGAACGATTCAGAGCAAGAAGCCCCGAACCGACAGTTGGGGGTTCGGGCGGTCCCTGGTCCCGCTCCACAGCCTGGTGGCAGCTGAAGCAATCGAACTTGGCGAACTCGGGCCACCTGGATTCACCCGGAGAAGAGCTTAGAAGGCGCGCATAGTTTCTCAGGTGGACGCCCTGGCCGATGGCCCAGACCCGGCCGCTGTCAGCCGATTCCGGCTTTCTCTCTGAGTATGAGCCGGTTTCCGGGCCAGAGAAGTGGGCTGGCTGGCGATACGTGAAGGTCTCGAGTTCGAAAGCAAGTCGCGGATGTCCTGCAGCCATGATCTCGTGAGTCACGAATTGTTCCTCTGTTCCAAGGTGGCACGACAAGCAGACATCGGCTCGTGTTTCCGGTTCCCATGTCGGGACCATGCCCAACGCCAATGCCTCTTCCGGCGAAGAGACTTCGTCGTGGCGATCGATCCAGGCTCGGGCCCCTCCGTGACAGGATTCGCACGATACACCGTCGGTGACGTGTGACCGATCCTGGCTGGTGGCGTGGCAGTCCAGACATACCGCACTGGTCTCGGCGGATTCAATCGGCGAACCGAAGCCTTGCAGGTTCCGAATGATCTGCCTGGAATCTTCCCCGAGCAGTACGTCGTAAGCATCCGAATGAGAGTCTTCTTCCAGCCAGGTGCGGAACTCGTTGCGTAGGATTCTCGTTTGTGTGCGTGGAATGGCCGACCCGTGACACGCCGAGGTGGCGCAACTGGAGACACCCAGGACGTTATCCAGTTGCTGTGCCTCGAGGCCCCGGGGCGATGACCAGAGCGCGAACAGCACGATAAATAGGCTGAATCGCCTGGTGTTGGCTACCCTCAAACATCGCCGCGACTGGGCGAGTCGACCTTCTTGCGGGGGTGGAACCATTGGTAGATAATACCGCGATGTCGAATCACAGACGGACCTTGCTGCCATCCGCGCGACTTCTATGCCTGATTCTTGCGACCGCTTTTCTCCCGGTTCTGGCGAGCCAAGCCCTGCCGGCCCAGGTCCGGGTCAGAGCGTGAACGATCCCGATCGGTCTCTCCGCGCCAATCTCGAAATACTGTCTGATGATTTCTGCGATGCGCCCGACGACCCCGCGGGACTTTCGACCGACGAGATCGATACGATTATCCAGGCGGCAGTTCGGGCTCTCGATTCTCAAGGGTTTTCGGTGGCAGTCACCGATCGCGCGGGGCACATTCTGGCAGTCTGGCAAAAGACTCTCTCCACTTTCGAGAATTCCGAGCGGGCTGTTGCGTTGGCTCGAACCGGTGGCTTTTTCAGTAACGATTAGGCGCCTCTTTCTTCACGAACGGTTCGCTTCATCAGCCAGAAGAACTTCCCGCCCGGCATCGACTTCCTTCCCAACGGAGCGCTCTACGGCATCGAGAACACCAACCGCGGCTGTGCTTTCAACGTGGCTTTCAATCCCGGTAAGTGTGTTCCTCGCGCCACGTCTCTCCGGGAACTCCAGGTCAGAAACCAGGTCAATGCCGGCCTTCTTGCTGGCGAGTCTGATGATCGTTTGCCCTGCAATGGAGAATCACGGGAGGGTTGCGGCTGGGACCCTATACCGGCAAATACACGGGTCGCTTTGAAGACGGGCGACTGGTCGACGTAGCCGAGGAAGAGAAGTCTGATTCCTTTCCCGCACAGGTTCATGGAGGCGGCATTCCCATTTTCAAGGACTGCAGGCTGGTCGGCGGCGTTGGCGTTTTTGGCCCTCCTCCCGATCATGCAGAATTCGCCGCTCTCGTGGCCAGCATCGCTCCCCGGGGGACGTTGGTTTTTGGTCCCGGAGCCTGCGTGGGGCCGCCGTTTGCCGTTTTCGTGGACGGAATCCGCCTGCCCTTTGTACGGAACACGCGGCAGCCTCTGTTCACCCAACCAGGCGGTCTGGGTGGAGAGTATCTTGCCCTCGACAAAGACCCGGGTGGAAATATATTCATTCGTCCCGGAAAGGGTGCTGCCGAAGGATGGTTGGTCGGAGGCCCGGACCGACCACGTGGCAGCCTGCTTCTCGGTCCGGATGAAGTCGAACGGATCATCCTTCAGTCCATTCGAACGGCCGAACAGACGCGGGCGGCGATTCGGTTGCCTCTGGGAAGTCGAACCCGGATGGTGATAGCGGTCTCGGACCTGGACGGTAATCTACTAGGCCTGTACCGGATGCCGGATGCCACCGTCTTCAGCATCGATGTAGCCGTGGCCAAGTCCCGCAACGTGGTCTACTTCAGTGGTCCCGAACGGGCGGCGAGGGCCGGGGAGGAGGGGGAAGACGGGAAGGAAGGAGATCTCCTCGAGGTACCTCCTCTTACCGCGGTCACGAACCGAACCATCAATTTCGGCAGCCAACCCTTATACCCTCCCGGTATCAGCGGCAGTTCGGCCGGACCTTTCTTCGATCTGTTCGTATACGATCTGGCCAACCCTTGCTCACAGGGATTCGACGATCGAAATCCGCCGAACACGAATGGCGTAGTCTTCTTTCCGGGAAGCGTGCCGCTCTACAAGAATGGCCAACTGGTCGGAGGACTCGGAATCAGCGGGGACGGGGTGGAACAGGATGACGTCGTCTCGGCGGGTGGAGCCACCGGCTTTGAGGCACCCGCCGAAATCCTGGCAGATCGGGTAATCATAGACAGGGCAAGACTCCCCTATCTGAAGTTCAATCGCAATCCGAGTAGGTGAAAAGCTCAATGATTGGGTTCCTGTGCCGGAAAAGGGTAAGCCCGGCCTTGTTCTGTCTGCTCTTGGCAGGGTGTGTGTGGGGGTGCGTCTGGTTGCCGACAGAATCCACGGCCCAGATTCGAAGACCCGAACAGGCGCCGGCTTCCCTACTTGGGAACGTTGCCGGCCAGGTCACAGACCAGGTCGGGCGTCCCCTCGCGCGGGTTCAGTTGATCGCCAGCCTGGAAGCCACAGAGCTTACTTTTGGGACGGTCTCTGATAGGGACGGCCAGTTTCTGATTACCGGACTTCCCGCTGGCGAGTACCTGCTGGTCGCATCCATCCTCGAGGGACCGGCACGGCAGAGCTTGCCTCAACGATTCCGCCTGGAGGCAGGACAGGAACTGACTCTGAGCGTAGAAATCCCGACACCCGACACAGTCGGACTCACGCCCCGTCCAAGGCGCCGGCAGCCAGCGGATAGCCCCGCCGTATTGGAGGATCCCGAGTCCTTTCCTCCCACTCCGGCCGTTCGCCCGAGGCCAGAGGAAGTGCCCCTGGAAGCTACGCGCAGTCTCCCTGGAGTGGCGCCTCGGTTTCTGCCGCTGGGTAATGCCGGAGGCGGAGCGGCGACGAGCATAGCCAGTCTGGACTTCGTCCTCGTGGACGATCGCTGGCGTATCGGTTTTCCGAGATGGGACCGCTATGGGACCTCGCTCAGCGAGACGTATCCTTTCGTTACCGGAAGTCCCATCGACCCTTACAATTTAAACGTCCTCAAAGGCGACTACCCGATTCTGGGGAGCAACTGGTTCCTGGCCCTCGAGGGCCGGAGCGAAACCATAGCCGAATATCGAAGCCTTCCGGTGGCCGGCCCCCCAGCTCCCAGCGTCCCGGTGAGCCCGGGTTTTTCAGTCGCGGCGATCAGTTCCAGTTGGTGCAGCAGTTTGAGTTTACGGCGGATCTGTTTCGCGGCTATACGCAGTTCAGACCGTTCGATCTGCGCTTTCGTTTCACACCGGCCGTGAATTACAACTACCTGAACGTCGAGGAACTTGGGCTGGTCAACGTTGACATCAGGAGAGGCACAACCCGAAATGACGTCCACAGTTCCCTCGAAGAGGCTTTCGTCGAAGTCAGGCTGGCCGAAACCAGTCCTTTCTTCGATTTTCTATCCGTCCGAGCCGGCACCCAGTTCTTCAACAGCGATTTCAGAGGCTTCGTGTTTCTCGACAATCAGCCCGGTATCCGTTTCTTCGGCAACCTCAAGTCGAACAAGCACCAGTACAACCTCGCCTACTTCTACATGATGGAGAAGGACACCAACAGCCTTCTCAACACATTCGACTGGCGCCGTCAACACGTCATGGTTGCCAACTACTACATCCAGGATTTCGTCAAGGAGGGTTACACCGCCCAGTTCAGCGTTCACTTCAACAACGATCTCCCCAGCGTTCATTTCAACGAGAACGATCTCCTGGTCCGGCCGGCCCCGATTTCGAACGTCGTTCCCAAAAGCATCAACGCTGCGTATCTGGGGTGGGCAGGTGACGGACATTTCGGCGTTTGGAACGTAAACCACGCGTTTTACCAGGTCCTGGGGAAGGAGCGGCCCAATCAGATCGCTGGGGATTTCTTTGGACCCGTCGACTCCGACATCAATGCACAGATGGTGGCGTTGGAGGTGTCCATAGACCGCGACTGGAGGAGGTACAAGGGTTCCTTCTACTTTGCCTCCGGTGACGACAATCTTCGCGACAATCGCTCCCGTGGCTTCGACAGCATCGTCGATGTCCCTTTCTTTGCCGGCGGAGGCGTGAGCTTGTGGAACCGTCAGGAGATCCGGCTCACGGGTACCGCCGTGGCTCTCAATCAGCGCTTCAGTCTGAACCCCAGTCTCAGGAGTTCGAAAGACGAAGGGCAGGCCAATTTCGTCAATCCCGGGCTGATGATCTTCAACGCTGGAATCGATGCCGAATTGACGCCCAAATGGAAGGCCTCGGCGAATCTGAACGTCCTTTCGTTCGTTCACACCGAAGTCTTCGAAGCAGTGCTTTTTCAATCGGACATCGAACGCTTCATCGGGCCGGAGTTCAGCATCGGAGCTGAATACCGCCCCTGGTTGAACAACAACATCATCTTTACAGGAGGCGTCGCGACCCTGATACCAGGTAAGGGGTTCCGCGACATTTATACGTCGAAATCTTTGATATCGACCTTCTTCGAGGCTGAACTGACTTTCTGATATATTGCGGGCGGAACGCTCAATGAGATACTCCAAAACCTTGCTTTTTGGCGGCGCCGTCCTCGGCGTGTCCCTATTTCTGATTGGTTTTTTTTCAACTCTCGACGTGGTTGCCGGAGAGTGGAGACAGGAATCCGCGCCCACGACCCCTTCCTATCCCGGCTTTGTTAATTTGCACGGAAAAGTGATCCGGGTTTTGCATTGAAAATTGACCCGGGTTAGAGAGCCGGATTATGGCTCATGGGTTGGGGTTTTTCCGGGGTTTAGTCTCCTTTGTGTGTGTGGAACTGTTTCTAAAACGGTAACTGTCATTGCCGGTTTCGACGATGTGGCAATGGTGGGTGAGGCGGTCGAGCAGCGCGGCGGTCATCTTCGTGTCGTTGAAGACCCGGGGCCATTCACCGAAGGCAAGGTTGGTGGTGAGGACCCTGCGGGTGCGCTCGTAGAGTTTGCTCAGCAGGTGGAACAGCAAGGCGCCGCCGGCCTGCGAGAACGGCAGATAGCCGAGTTCATCGAGAATGACCAAATCGACTTGCAGGAGCCGGTTGGCGATCTGCCCAGTCTTACCCTTGGCTTTCTCCTGTTCCAGCGTGTTGACGAGTTCGATAGTGGAGAAGAACCGGACTCTGAGGCGATGGTGAGTGATGGCCTGCACGCCGATGGCCGTGGCGAGATGGGTCTTGCCGGTGCCCGGTCCGCCGATCATCACGATGTTGTGAGCGTCGGCGACGAAGTCACATCGATACAGTGAGCTGAGCAGTGCCTCATCAACGGGGCTTTCATTGAAGTCGAAGTTGGAGAGGTCGCGATAGGCTGGGAAGCGGGCGGTCCTCATCTGGTAGTTGATGGAGCGGACCTCGCGCTCGGCGACCTCGGCCTCGGTTAAGGTGTGGAGCATGGGCTCTATGTTTGAGAAAGCCGGAGCGCCTTGCCGCGCGAGTTCATCGACCGCTTGCGCCATGCCATGGAGTTTGAGCGACCTCAGCGCGCTGACCAGAGATTCAGATGACATGGCCATCTCCTCTCAAGCGGTCGTAGCGATGAACATCGGCCTTCGGTTCATTGAGCAGTGTCAACGCATCGGGTATATCGATGAGGCTGGGCGGCGAGGCTTCCAGTAACCGGCTCAGGATATTGAGCACATGTTGCTTGGAGGCGGCCCCGGCTGCGAGTGCGATCTCGGCGGCACGCAGCACCGCCGGCTCATCGTGGTGCAGCACCAGCGCCAGGATCTCCACCATCTCCCGGTCCCCGCCAGGTCGCTTGAGCCGCGCCGCCTGGAGGCGCTTGAAAGGTTGGGGAAGCTCGGCGAAGGGAGCGCCGTTCCTCAACGCGCCCGGTTTTCGTTGGAGGACGCTCAGGTAGTGGCGCCAGTCGTAGACGGTTCGCCCTGACCGGCAGTCGCGCCCGCGCGCGATCACCCGCGGATGCTCAGCGATGACCTGGCCTTCGGCGGCAATCACGATGCGTTCGGCGTAGACGCGGACACTGACCGGCCGGTTGGCAAACGCGGCCGGCACGCTGTAGCGATTACGCGCGAAGGCGATAAGGCAGGCCGGAGAAACACGCTTGGTGTGCTCGACAAAGCCATCGAACGGCGTCGGCATGCGCATCAGATGCGCGTGCTCATCGGCCCAGACCTCGGCGACTGTACGCTGGGGCTGCTCCGGGTGATGGATCTCGTCCCAGAGACCCCGGCATCGCCGCTCAAGCCACACGTTCACGTCACGGAAGCCAGCAAACTCAGGCGCGTCATGGAACAGACGGGGCCGCGCGTCCCGGACGTTCTTCTCGATCTGGCCTTTCTCCCATCCGGCGCCAGGCGTGCAGAACTCCGCTTCGAACAGGAAATGGCTCACCATCGCCTTGAACCGGGCGTTGACCACCTGGGGCAGCATGAACGCCCGGCTGTGGCAGAGTTTGAACTGCGCCACCATCAGCTTCGTGCGTTCACCGCCGATGACCACCCAGTCCTCGCTCCAGTCGAACTGGAACGCTTCGCCGGGCGCAAACACCAGCGGCACGAACGTGTCCCGGCTCACCTTCGAGGCTTCTTGCTGTTGGCGCCGCCATACCCGCGCAAACGCCGCCACACGGTCATAGGACCCCGTGTAGCCAAGCTTCATCAACTCGCCGTGCAGCTGTTTGAGATTACGCCGCTCCTTGCGACCCCGGGCCGATTCCCGCTTCAGCCACGACGCCAGCAACTCGGCGTAGCCGTCCACTTTGCTCCGGCTCCTGCGCTTCGGATAGACCGCCTCCAGAGCGCCGCTCGCCAAGTGCTTCCGGATCGTATTGCGCGACAGCTTCGTTCGCCTGCTGATCTCTCGAATCGATACGCCCTCTCGTACATGCCAGCGTCTGATCACACTCAATATCGCCACGTCTATCACTCCTTTGCCCTCCTGCTCTGTTAATCGGCAGGAATGGGTATACACGTGGGTCAAATTTCGATGCAAATACCCGCTTTAAGTGGATCAGTTTTGGGTGCAAATCAACAGTCGAGTTCCAGATCCCGTTCAACACGTTGCGATTCTCCAACGCGTCGTCGCAGGAATGGGGTCTCAACATGCTGCGGACTGTTCGGCGCATTAATGATGAGAGCAACTGGTCACCCATACCGCGACGCTTTCAGACCACGCGCGTCTCGATGGCGGGTACGTTGAGAGGTATTGAAAACATCCGGCCGGGCCGGAATCTGAAAGTAAAGCCGTTCGCAATAGCGGGATTTACCCAGACGCGATCCGGCGGTAATCCGTTCGGGGATTGGGTTACAGATCAGGATTACGACGGGGGAGTGGACGTCAAATACGGGTTAACTCAGTCGTTGACGCTGGATGCGACGTATCGGACCGATTTCGCACAGGTCGAGGTGGACCAGCAGCAGGTCAATCTCACCCGCTTCAACCTCTTCTTCCCAGAAAAAAGAGAGTTCTTTCTTGAGAACGCCGGTACCTTCAACCTGGGAGGTGGCCAGGGTCGGAGCTTCCGAAACGATCTCGTTCCCTTCTTCAGCCGGCGGATCGGTCTCAGTGCCCAGGGAACTCCGATTCCGATTGTAGGCGGAGCACGGGTCACGGGTCAGGTGGGCCGTTACGACGTCGGGTTCCTGACGATGAAGACGGCGTCGACCGGGTCGACGCCGTCGAACACCTATACGGTCGGTCGGGTGAAGCAGAACCTCCTGAGGAACTCCTGGGTCGGGGGCATTGTTACCAACCGCGACTCCACCGTAACAGGCGACTACAATCGGCTCTTCGGCGTCGATGCATTTTTTCAGTTCTCGAACCGGCTCAATTTCGATGCATACGTTCTTAAGACCGACACGCCGGGTCTGGAGGGAAGGATCAGGCCCGGAAGTTCGCTGCGGGCTGGCGCGACGACGAACTGGTCATTGCCGGAGCCTACGACGCTATCCAGACGAACTTCAATCCAGAAGTCGGTTTCGTCCGTCGTCCGAACGCAACCAAGTACACGGGAGAGTTTTCTTTCAATCCGCTCATCCGAAGCAGTCGCTCGGTTCGAAATCTGATCTTCGGGACGACTCTGGAGTATTTTGAAGACGGTACGACCGAACAGGTCGAAACGCGAACCCAGAACCTGAACCTGGGGATTCGCTTTCAGAACGGCGCCTCGATCAATTACACGTTAACCGAAAGGTTCGAACGATTGAACCGTGTGTTTCGGATCCGTCCGGGGATTCTCATTCCCGAGGGGGACTATGTGTACCGGAGGCAGAGGGTCAGTGCCTCGAGCGATTCGAGCAGGAAGATCAGTGGAGGCGGCAGCGTCGAGTGGGGCAAGTTCTGGGACGGGGAGAGCGAATCATTTACGGCCAATTTAAGCGTAAAACCGAACTATCGCGTCAACGTTGACGTGAATTACGCACGCAACCAGGTGGATTTGACCCGCGGAAGCTTTACAACCGACCCGTTGGGCCTGCGGTTCGTATATGCGTTCACGGCACGTGCATTTTTTAATGCCTTTATCCAGTACAACGCCGAACGGGACGAGGTGAGCTCCAATCTCCGCTTCAACATACTACAACGACCGACGTTCGGCCGACAACGGGCAGGTCGTCGAGCGAGCGTTGATCGTCAAGTTCACGAACCTGTTCAATTTCTAGTCGAAACACGTCCAGAGTCTGATCGGTCTGGACAATTCGCAATTTACTACGAAGGCATCAAACTGGTTTTGGTACGGGTGTTGGTGCCTTTAGTGGGTGGCACTCCGCCCGCAAACCTTCTTGTTTGAAGTCCGCAACGATTCGGTAACGAAATGTCGCCTAGTGTTTAGGATTCGTGCAACTCAAGGGGCCAGAAGCGGTTTCTGGAAATCCCAGTCCCGATGCGAGTCACTTGCCTGTATAACCGGCTATCCGTACGAATCCATCCTCAAGTCCTGATAAATCATCTTGTCGGACGTTGAGAATTGCGCGAATTACCAAGCGTTGACAGTTTTCTTGCTAATAAACCCCACCTGTAGTTGAATTTACAGAGAATTTCACGGTCCAGTTAACGACACACCAAAACGATGGAATCGGCACCAAACTCGGTCCCTATGAGATCCACGAGCAGCTAGGTGCGGGTGCTATGGAAGAATCTGGGCCGAGGAGCGTGGCATAGGCACAGGAGCACCGCATGAAAAAGCGCATGTTTGCTTCCATTGCTCTTGCCGTCATTGTCACGGGATCGGCATGGGCGCACCACAATATGTCGGTAGTCTTCGACTTTGACCAGCGATTCACACGGATCGGCACGCTCACCGAGCTCGACTGGAGGAATCCGCACATCTACTTGTTCGTCGACGTGACGAGCGACCAGGGGCTGGTGGAAACGTGGTCGTTCGCGGGCGCCGATAAGAGCGATTTCGAGAACGCCATCGGCGAGACTGTGACGGTGGAAGCCAGTCGCGCCAGGGACGGCTCTCTCTCTGGGCTCATTCGCATGATCACCCTGCCCGAGGGCCAGGTTGTGTCGTTGTGTCCGCAAAACTGTTGAAATCTGAGTAAAGAGTGTGGCGGGTGCCGACCCCCGCAAGGAGGGTTCCTCATGAGGAATGCTGACCAGGTTGCGATCGTGATCACGGGGGCTGCTCTGTCTGCTGCCCTGCTCATGGCTCCTGTGCCCGCCATGGCCCAGGTGCCGACCCCAGCCAACGCCGACGACGAGGCCAATGCCATACGGAATGCGCAACAGTTTGAGGCCAACGCTCGAGTACTCACCGTATTCGACCGCCAAGGAAATTTCGTGACCACAGTCGGGGAGCGCGCGATTTTCGAGAATCCGGTGTTCTCCCCTGATTTCGATAACGTAAAAAGGACTCACCCTGATAGCCTCCCCCGGCGAGTGCCTGGATGAACCGGCATGGCGGAGGGAGGATAAGGAGTTGTTAGGGATGGATCAGTACGAGATGGTCAGGACCGCACATCGAGTTTACAAGAAAAGCATTCGACAGATCGCCCGGGAGACCGGGCACACGAGACGGACGGTCCGGAAAGTATTGGCCGGCCAGGAGCCGAAGTATCGGCGGGAGAAGGAGCCGGCCTGTCCGGTGATGGACCCGGTGGCCGGGATCGTGGAGGGCTGGCTGCGGGCCGATCGGGAGCAGCCGGTCAAGCAGCGGCACACGGCGCACCGGGTATGGCGGCGCCTGGTCGATGAACATGGGTTCACCGGAGCCGAGCCGACGGTGCGGCGATGGGTCCGGGAGCGGAAGATGCGTTTGGGCTGGCACCGGCCGGGGGCGGTGGTGCCGCTGGATCCGGAACAGGCGCGGGAAGCGGAAGTGGACTGGGGGACGGGCTGGGTCCGGATGAAGGGTGAAGACGTTCAGGTCAAACTGTTCTGCATGCGGAGCCGGTACTCGGGCAAGTCGTTCGTGCGGGCGTATCCGCGGGAACGGCAGGCGATGTTCCTGGACGGTCACATCCGGGCGTTCGGCTGGTACGGCGGCGTATTCCCGGCCGTGGTCTTCGATAACCTGAAGACAGCTGTGAGGCGGATTCTGAGGGGGAAGGCCCGGATCGAGCAGGACCGGTTCACGGCGTTACGAGCCCACTACACCTTTGAAGCGCGGTTCTGTAATCCGGCCCGGGGCCAGGAGAAAGGTGGTGTCGAGGGCCTGATCGGTTTCGCACGCCGGAATTTCCTGGTGCCGATTCCCGAGGTGGCCGACTTCGAGGAACTGAACGCGCAGCTGCTGGAACGCTGCGCGACCGACGAGCAGCGCCGGATCGGCGGCCGGGCCGACGCCCGCACGATCGGGGAACGGCACGCGGTCGAGAAAGAGCGCCTGTTGGCGCTGCCCGAGACGCCATTCGAAAACACGAAGGTGGTGGGCGTGCGGATCAGCCGGTACCAGGCCGCCCAGGTGGATTCGAACCGCTACTCGGTGCCGACCGCGTATGTGGGACGCCGGCTCTGGGCCCATATCGGCTGTGACCGGGTGAGCTTTTACGCGGACCAGAAGAAGGTGGCCGAACATGCCCGCGCCTTCGGTCATAGCGACTGGCGGACCGATCCGTTGCACTACCTGGAGTTGATCCGGCGGAAGGTGGCCTCGTTTGAGAGTGCCCGCCCGATCCGGCAGTGGCGGCCCCAGTGGCCGGCCCATTACGAGACGGTGCTGGAGCGGTTGCGGGACCGGCATGGGTACAGCCGGGGCACCCGGGAGTTCATCAGCATCCTGCAACTCCACCAGGACTGGGATCTGGGCCGGGTGTCGGCCGCCGTCCAGGATGCGCTCGATGCCCACTGCGCCGAACTGGAAGCGGTGCGGCACATTCTGATGCGGGAGGACGCGCCCGCCCGATCCCATGCCCCGCTTGAGTCCGGACTGATGCCCGGGATCACGGACCGGGCGATTGCCGGAACCGATCTGAATCGATACGACCTGTTGGCTGGAGGTGTGCGATGACTCCGGGTCAGGAGGTGGTCCTGGACGACGCATTGCGGCAGCTCCGGTTGCCGGCCATGGTCCGTGCCTGGCGGGAATACGGCCGGCAGGCCAAGGAAGCCGGCGAGGGGTACCCCGGCTTTCTGCTGGCTCTGGCCAGTCGTGAGTTGGAACAGCGGCAAGCCAATCAGATCCAGCGCCGGTTGCGCACGGCCCGGTTCCCACGGTTGAAAACCCTGGAAACGACCGACCTGAACAAGTGGCCGGCACTGGATGCGGTCCAGGTGCGCGACTATGCCGAGTGCGACACCATCACCCGGTGCGAGAACGTTGTGTTGTTGGGCAAGCACGGCACCGGCAAGACTCACGCCGCGACGGTGTGGGGCGTGGAAGCCTGCCGGAGGGGCTACCGCGTCGGGTTCACCACGGCCGCGGGGCGGGTCAATTCGCTGATCGAGTCCCGTGAGGAGCGACAGTTGAAGCAGCAACTGGCGAAGTTGTCCCGCTTCGAGCTGCTCATCGTCGACGAGGTCGGCTATATCCCGTTCTCGGCCGAGGGTGCCCAGTTGCTGTTTCAGGTCTTCTCGGACCGGTACGAAAAGGGTTCCCTCATCGTGACGTCGAACCTGCCGTTTGCGCAGTGGACCAGCGTGTTCGGCGATGCCGCCCTGACCGCGGCCCTGTTGGACCGATTGACCCATCACTGCGCGATTCATCAGTTCGATTGGGAAAGCATCCGGTTCACCGAGAGTCTCGGTGCCGCCAACAAGCGGAAGAAGAAACCCCGGTCCGCCGAAGGCTCCGCGTGAAACACACGCGAGCGAGCGGCTGTGGAAAGTGCCGCCACCGTGGAAACCCGCTGCAAAGCCGGCGCGTTACCACCGCGGCTTGGAAGCTTTCGGCTTCCACACTTCCCGCAACCCCGACGGCGGATTTACTTACAAACCATTAACCCGGGGGGTGGGTCCTTTTTACTCGATCGGGGTGGGCTCTTTTTACGTTGTCAAAGCGAACCTGTTACCGCCGGGGCGTGTACTCGTTCCCCCCGCTTCGCGTGCAGAGCTCAGCCCCGTTTGGATTCTTTCAGGCAGTCCGCTCTCTCGCCGCCCCAATGGAAGTGACTGTGTATCCGAAGGTGTTGCCCCTAGATATCGCCGTCAACCAAGGTGCTCTTCAGGGTGATTCGCCAAGGTTTAGTCGGCCAACTTACGCCGGGGAGGTGAGAAGCTCCCGGGAATTTCAACAATCAGACGATCTCCGACACATCCATTGGAAGAACTCCGCAAGAAGTGGACGACTCATGGTGAAACAGTTTGACCAGACGCCTCGGGTAGAACTGAGAATGGCGTTCAATCCGGGAGTAAACCTCGGAACGGGCCGGGAGACGACACTGGAATACGCGATAAAAATTGCAGCGAGCCTTGCCCGTTACGCCTTCAACGATGGACGACCGTTTCGAATGTGGCCGGGCGGCACAAAGACGGACCTCACAAACTGGCATAACGTACTCGAACATCTGGCGCGCATACAGGCCGAGCCGCAACCATCGGTAAGCGAGTTGCTCAGTTATAGGGATCCGAAAGGGATCTCAATTATGGCCATTTCCGCTGCCGACCAAGCCGCCTTACAGCAGCTTTTGGGGGTTCAGTATCCTCAGGACATCGTAGTCGTTATGATGGAAGGGTTTGATTCGCGAGAAGACATGCAAGCTCGCCACGAACTCTCGAATCATGGTCTGACAGTAGTCCTGTGCAGGGTGAACGAACTCTCGAGGGGCAAGCCAGATTTCTTCTACACATTCTTACTTTCGCTGGAACGGCTCTGGCACTGGGCGCAGTCTCATGGGCATCCGGGGGCAACCCCCTCTACATCCTCTTCATACTTGTTGTAGGAGTGGGACACCTCGTTTCCGTCCGACCTAAAAAGTTCCGGCTCGATCTGGCTATTTTCGCAATTGCGCTCTTGCTGATCTCGGCAACGTGGGCCGAGTTCATAATTATCGTCACAGGTGGCTCGCTCTTCTTGATGGCAAAACTACTCGCCGTCTTCCAAGTGATGACGAGCTTTACCTTACGCACGTTACGCAGCCTTTACGATTCTTTTCTTCTGAGCATGGCAGTGCTTCTGCTGGCAAGTGAGGCAGCCTTAACACCCTTGTTTCTCGTGTTCATATTCGCGTTTAGCCTTGTCGCACTGATCTTTTTTGTTGCAGCAAACTCCACCAACGAATCAATTCAGATTGAGCGTCTGAGCTCGATCCGGATGGAAGGTCTAGCAATCGCCATTACAGGACTCATCCCGATTACGCTGATAGTGAGCATCGGGGTCTTTCTTGTTGTTCCTCAATCCTACTTACTCCAGGACGCCTCTCCACTCCCCAGTCGCCTGGACCTGACCGTGGGCCGACCCACAACACCGGCTCCATTGGCTGCGGGCGACACAGTCGAGTCCAGCGGATTCCTGCCTTCAGACTTGGCAAATAACGCTGGCGCCATGGGGACAGTTGGCATGAGTCCTTCCTCCGGTTACGCCACATTGGGGTACACCGGTGAACGCGAAGACGACATCGTGATGTACGTTCGGAGTCCCCTGGCTAGTTTCTGGCGTGGCCAAGTCCTCGAAGAATACGACGGAAGAGGCTGGAGGAGCGTCGACACGATGTCGCAAATCGAGGTGGACCGATTTGGACGACTGAGGTTTAGCGATGCCTCACTAAGAGGACTGGGATTCGGACGCTACGTACAAACCTTCTCCCCTCAAGTGATACAACCGAACGCCATCTTCACGGGATACAGCCCCGGATATGTCGCCATCTTGGACGCAACCGGAACCGTAGGTTTCTCATCCAGCCTCCCTCGGAACTTCGAGCGATTACGCGCAGCCAATAGCTACAGCGTAACTTCCGCCGTTCCCGATCTAACGCCGGACCAGTTGATTCTTGATTCCGTCGACTTTGGCTACCTGGAGAGGCAGGAACCGCTTGTTGTTCCTCAGCGGGTTGAGAACCTCGCCAACGACATCGTTGCAGAATCCACATCGGATTTCCAAAAGGCGGCTCGTCTTGAGCAGTACCTTCTCATCAACTTTCGATATGACCTGAGTGTTCCCCCACTCTCGCCGTTCGGCGATGTAGTTGACGACTTTCTTTTCGGGCGACAGGCTGGCTATTGCGCTCAGTTCGCAACCGCGATGGCGGTGATGGCAAGATTGGTGGGATTGCCCGCTCGTGTGGCAACAGGTTACGTCCCGGGCGTCTACAGTAGTCTGACTGGCGCTCACACTGTAAGATTTCAAGATGCCCACGCGTGGGTGGAAATAAAGTTCATCGAGCATGGGTGGGTCGCTTTCGCTCCTACTCCCCGTCCTGATTCACCATGGGCTCTGGACGCCGGTTCTATAGGTGCTACCCGGACGGCCCAGGACGTCATGCGCACTCAATTCGCAAGTTGGTTGTTCGGAATGCCTGGCGTTGCGATTGGGACTGTCGCAGCAGTAACCACCTTTAACGAGCTGCCGGTATTCATGGCCATCCTCTCGGCTTCCGTCGTGTTTGCAGCGCTGTGGGCGTTCTTTGTAAAACTCCGGCGAAGACGACCGCCCAAGGGACGCGTTGGGGGATATGGATCGCTTGCCGGACCTTCACGTGGCAAGGTGGTGCGAGATTATCTGAAGGCCTTGAATCTTATGAAGCTTAGAGGATATCCCGTAAGGCAAGTGCATGAGAGCCCTGTGGATTACATCACGAAACTCGAATCGCAAGGCCTACCGGTGCCGAATACGTTTCGTGGAATCAGCGGACTGGCTACACGAGCCCTGTACGACCCCGCTTCTCCAGACCTGAACGCCGCTGATGAAAGTTGGAAGCTTCTTAACGCCATGCGAGCGATCTCCAGGGTTACATAGCTCTGCAGGAAACAACCTTCCCTCGATTCCTGCGCCCGGCACCTCAATCGTCAAAACACCATCCCTATTTCAGAAGCCGGCCAATCGCGTCTTTTAGTGTGTCGTTGAGCACCTCGTACCGGTCACCCGGCTCGCTTCCGTCTGGATAAATTGGATCTCCGATCCTGATCTCGACGGGATGCGCGTGAAGTTCGCCACCCCGTGGCCAGGCTTCAAACGTCCCGCTTATTCCCACAGGAACGATCGGTACGCTCAATTCCACAGAAAGAATCGACGCGCCCTTTTTGAACTCCGCCAAATTACCGTCGATGCTACGCTCACCCTCAGGAAACACCAGCAGGATTCTATTCTTCCGAAGGCCAACGGCTGCAATTCGCATGGCGCGTGTGAGATTGGCGTTTGGGTCGACGGGTACGATGTTGACACTACTTCCCAGTCTGCTGCTGATTGGTCCTTCGAAATAATCGGTATATCCCAGGATGAATATGTCCCGAATCACACGGAATGGAAGGACCGAGCACAGCAGGAACGGGTCGAGGTAGGACACGTGGTTTGGACAAATAAGGTAGGGTCCAGTAGCGGGAAGTTTTTCCAGTCCCCTTGTCTTCGTACGGAACGGGATTTTGGCGATCATCCCAAGCAACCGGATCGTCGGGAAACCGAAGAACGTAAGACTCGCGCGCGATTGCTTTATGTACTGGCGCGCAAGCTCCTCGTCTCCATCGCCGGTAAGCTTCCCTTTCCAACCCCTCGGGCCATCGCCATCGATCCGTCCAGCATCTTCGAGAGCCTGTACAAGCTCTCCAATCGTGAGGATTTGGTTCAACCTATCTTCCGGAATCTCGACGCCTAGCTCGGCCTCGATCTCGGCTAAAAGTTCGACCCGGCCCAGGGAGTCGAATCCCAGGTCGAGATCGAAGTTCATATCAGGTTCCAGGGCCCCGACATCTTGTTTCGCGTCATGGATAGCTTCGGCCACGGCCTTTCCGATGCCTTCGGCTAACTGTTCGTGGTCAGTGACGCCTCCCTCAGGGGTTCTCTCGGACCGGGACTGCGCGGTCTCCTCTTCGTAGATCTCGAACCTCTTGAGCTTCCGCGTCAAGGTGCGTGGAAGGGGTTCGTTCCGAACCGTCATGGAATGGACTCGCATGAAAGACGCCAACTCTTTCGAACGATTTTCCAACTCGTAACGGATCATTTCGGCAATCGAAGTCTGGTTGAGCCTGCGGAATTCATCCAGATCAGGAACCACGACAGCGTGAAGCGTGTCTCCGGGTCCCGAGGTGTCGGGCATTCCCATCACGCACATTTCCTTGATGTAGGGGCATTTTTCGAGGTGCTCCTCGACCTCTTCCGGATAGATGTTCTTTCCGTTTGAGAGAACGATCACGTCCTTGCTTCGCCCAGTAAGAGTCAGGTTGCCCTCTTTGTCCAACTTTCCGAGGTCACCCGTGTGCAACCACCCGTTCTTCACAGCTTCATCCGTAGCTTCGGGATTGCGGTAGTACCCCTGCATCAGAACGGCACCCGCAATACACACCTCGCCGACACCTGTGTCGTTGGGATGGTCGATGCGAACGCTGACACCTCTGAGAGGGAGGCCAACGGTTCCAACTGCATTGCGACTCACCGGTGTGATCGTGGCAGCTGCGCTGGTTTCTGTCAGTCCGTACGCCTGCACCATCGTGTAGCCCAGAGCCTGGAAATCCTCGGCCACGGCAGGTTCGAAACGCGAACCGCCTGTAACAAGAAGATCAAGGTCAGGGCCAACGGACTGATGGATCTTGGAAAATAACCGGCGGCTCAGTCTCGGGTTGTTGACCCTTCTGGATAGACCCAGCAGCAGCTTGAACAGCTTTCGCTGAACCCATCCGAGTTCTGCGACCTGACCAAAGATCTTCTTGTGAACGGCATAGAAAAACTGGGGCACGCAAACGAAAAAACTGATTCGGTAACGTTTGAAAGCATCCACGATACGTTGAGGTGAAATCGCAGTTAGAAAGACAACACCACAACCCGCGGCCAGAGCACCGAGCCCGTTAGCCACAAGCGGCAGGACATGGGAAAAAGGCAGAACGGACAGAATGCGATGATCCGGCGAAAGTTCGAGCAACTCTACGATGCCGTAGATGTCCTGTGAAATACCTTTCGTGGATATCCGCACACCTTTAGGATCTCCAGTCGTTCCCGACGTGTACATCAACACTGCAGTACCATCAGGAGAGAGGGCAGGCGTCCACTCTGTTCCCTCACCTTTCTCGAGGAACGACTCCCAGTTCTGGACTGCCGGATCCGTCGCGGTTGCAACAACCGGAATCGGGCTTCCCTTGAGCGCCTCCAGGATCGTGTCAAGATTCGACTCGTCAGCAAACACAAGACGGCATTCGGCGTGGTCAACCAGCCTCCGAACGGACGGAGCTGGCAAGAGTGTCGACAACGGTACACCAACACCTCCGACACGGAGAATCCCGAGGAGGGCGAACACCCAATGGGGACAGTTTTCCATGAGTATCCCGACCCGGTCTCCGGCGCCGATCCCCTTCGCCGCAAGACTCGCTGCTACGCGTCGAGAATGTTGGGAGACATCCTCGTACGAGTACTCCTCTAGACGATCGGAATGATCGACAGCAAAGGCGAAGCGTGTGGGGTCCTTGTCGGCCCACTCGTCCAGCCTTTCCAGAAACCATGCATCCGATATGGAATGTACGGGTTCTCCGGAAATTTCAATTCGCGTTGTCATCACTGTCTAATCCAACAACTTACCAGGATTCCGCAGTCCAGGAAAAGCCACTCATGCTAGCATACGCGCGTTGTGTTCCCCGGCCCGAGTTTACTGATCCGGGTCGTCGATTATCTCCGATTCAATCCCTATGGGGACACCTATTGGAAGGATGAACGCTCCGGGCTGGGCGAGACGGATCCCGTCCGATCCAACCAGTCTCATCCTGCCAATCTGTGGGCAAGCGGAACCGTTCTCTAGCGTCACTCGCCTGGCGCAAATAGAGGCAGAGGCGAAGACCAAGACGGCGGTCGGGGAGTCGGAGTAGTCAGAACATGAGAAGCTTTCAGCACGGGCCCGTCTTCGGGAGTGGCCGTTTCTGATCCAATCGAATGTCAACAACGACAACAGGTGTGGGACGTAAGTTCGGATTAGCGACCCTGGTCGGTCCGGGCATGATGGTGGCCGCTACGGGCATCGGCGCAGGAGATCTGACGGCGGCGACGGTGGGTGGGGCCAGATACGGCCTCGTACTGATCTGGGCAGTCGTCCTGGGCGCGTTTTTCAAGTTCGTTCTCAACGAAGGACTCGCACGCTGGCAACTCGCAACGGACAAAACGATTCTGGAAGGTTGGGCTGAATATCTTCCCGGTTGGGTTCAGGTCTATTTCGGCGCCTATCTGCTCCTCTGGACAGTCGCGGTGAGTGCTGCTATGGCCAATGCATGCGGATTGGGAATTTCTAATCTGACGGGAGGTGCAATTCCCACGTCGTGGGGAGCCGTAATCCATAGCCTTCTCGGAGGAGCGTTGGTGTGGATAGGGGGTTTCCAGGGGTTTGAAAAACTGATGCGGGCGTTGATAGGCATCATGGTCGTCGGAATTGTCGCTTGCGCGGTACTGACCTTCCAGGATCTTGGAGGGGCCGTCAGGGGCCTTGTGGTTCCCACCGTTCCTCCGGGCAGCACAACGTCACTGCTGGCACTGATCGGCGGCGTCGGCGGGACGATTACAGTGATCAACTACAACTACTGGATGCGGGAAGAGAAGATAACGGGCGCCGGTTCGTTGCGATACGTACGAATCGACCTTCTGATCGCATACACGATGACCGCGGCGCTTGCTATAGCGGTTCTCATGATGGCCAACCGCGCTTTCTTTACGAGCGGCGTTGAACTCGACAGCGCTACCGCAGTCCCGCAAATGGCCGCTATGCTCGGAACAACTCTCGGGCCGTTCGGATCCCTGGCCTATTCGATCGGTTTCTGGGGGGCTGTCGCGTCTTCTCTACTGGGAGTCTGGCAGGGCGTTCCCTACATGTTCGCCGATATTTACGGAATCGTTCGTAAGTATCCTCAGGACGTGCGGGATCGGCTCAAAGAAGCAAACAGCACACCCTATCGGATCGCACTCCTTGCCATAGTCCTGATACCGATTCCTTTCGCTTTTCTCAACCGGCCTCTCTTACTCCTGATCACCTACACGGTCGTCGGCAGCTTCTTCTTCCCGTTTCTGGCAGCGACGCTGCTCTACCTGAACAACAAGGTCGCATGGGATTCGCCGATCAAGAAGAACAGTCGGATTACGAACGTGCTGCTCATAACGGTCCTCGTCTTCTTCGCTGTGATCGCCGTTCAGGACGTCGTGAATGCGTTTTAGTAAAAGGTCACCCTGAATTTTCCAGCCGTCAGCCGATACTGAATCAAGGTCTCTTCGAGGCAAGAAACTCGCTGACAACCACGGCAACGTCTTCGCGTTCGCCATCGACACGGTAGTTGAGCTGTCGCATTTCAGCCTCGGAAATGAGGTCACCGAGAAACCGGAGAGCCTCCTCGACTTCAGGATGCTGTTCCAGGGTTTCCTGTCGAACGATAGGCACCGCGTCGTATGGCGGAAAATATTGCAGGTCGTCGGCAAGCATGGCCAGGTCGAGTACGTCGATCAGCCCGTCGGTTGAGTTTCCTGCGATCAAATCGACCTGCCCGTCAGCCAGAGCCTGGTATGTTAGGCCCAATTCCATCACACGTGGTGTTTCCGGAAACTGCAAGCCGTAGATCTGGGCCAATCCGGGATAGCCATCCTCGCGCTGAGCGAATTCGAAACCGAAGCCCGCTGTCCACTCGGAAGTGTAGGGAGCGACGTCGGAAATGCTCGAGAGGTCGAGCCGCCGGGCGTCTTCTCCGCGGACAAGGATCGCAAAGGTGTTGTTAAACCCGAGCGGTTCCATCCACTCGACGTCAAAATTCTCGCGGTAAACCTGTCGAACTCGCGTCAGCACAGCCTCTGGATCGGTCAGGAGTGGCTCTTCTAGGATCGCAGCCAGTGCGGTCCCAGTGTATTCGACATAAATGTCCAGCTGTCCTGCGATCAAGCCCTGATGGCAGACAAACGAACCTCCCAGGTTAAACCTTCTTTCAACTGAGAGTTCGGTTTGATTCTCCAGGTGCTGGGCAATCATTTCACCCAGGATGATCTGTTCGGTGAAGTTCTTGGACCCGATCACGATCTGGTTCGAGCCAGAACACCCTGCGATCAGTTTCAGTCCGAGGACGATCCAAAGAATCCGCGATAGCGGAATGGGCGAAAGCCCTAAGATTTGCCGACTCAACCCTCACTCCTCCTGCGGTGCCGGCTCCAGTGGCGCTCGACGCGGCCCAAACCGAAATCTGCGAGCAGGGCCATCACCGCCGCGGGTACGGCGCCTGCCAGAATCAGTTGTGAATCGACCATCGAGACCCCTCTGAATATGTAGGTGCCCAAACCGCCGGCTCCGATTGCAGCGGCGATCGTCGCCAAACCGACCGCGATAACGGTGGCGACCCGGATCCCCGCAAAGATCACGCCCATAGCCAGCGGGATCTCGACTCGCATCAAGAGCTGCCGGTCGGTCATTCCCATTCCCAGCGCCGCTTCGCGAACGGCTGGGTCCACATGCGTAATGCCGGTGTAGGTGTTGCGAATGATGGGCAGCAACGAGTACAGCAACAACGCAACAATAGCAGTCCTCGCACCGATACCACCGATAAAAGGAATCGGTATGAGAAAACCGAAGAGCGCCAGACTGGGAATGGTCTGCATTATGTTGGCAAACGTCAGGATCGGCCGGCTCAAACTTTCACGGCGCGTCATTATCACGCCGAGTGGAAAACCGATCAGAATCGCCAGCGAGGTCGATATTCCGACAAGAACGAGGTGTTCCAGTGTCAGTTCGGCGACCTCGGCCCAATTCCTGAGCATGTATTCGAAGATGTTCATGTCCGCGACCTCATAAACTGTCGCGCTTCAGGCTCGTCAAGCTCTCTGAAGTCTTCAGGCGGCACGAGAGCAAGAAGCCTCCCCTCTTTCATGAGCCCAATGAGGTCGGCCAGAACGAAGGCTTCGCTCACATCATGAGTCACGAACACCATGGTCTTTTTCAAACGGCCCTGTAAGCTTCGAAACTCCTGCCGGATCTCGGCCCGGGTGATCGGATCGAGCGCCCCGAATGGTTCATCCAGAAGCAGCACCGTGGGATCGACCGCGAGGGCTCGCGCCACGCCGACCCTCTGGCGTTGTCCTCCCGATAACTCGTCAGGATAGCGGCTGCCGAAATCGTGCGGGTCGAGACCCACCAATCCCAGCATTTCCCGGACGCGCTGGCCGGTCCTCTCCAGACTCCAGCCTTCGAGCGACGGCACGAGAGCTACATTCTCAGAAACAGTAAAATGGGGAAAGAGGCCGACTTCCTGGATCACGTACCCGATATGCCGGCGTAAACGGATCGGATCCCATTCAAGAGTTGAAGTGCCATCCACGGCGATCCGGCCATTCGAGGGCTCGAGCAATCGGTTCACCAGCTTCAACGTCGTCGTCTTACCCGACCCACTACGACCGAGAAGAACCACTGAGGTACCCGGCGCAATCCGAAGGTTGAGGCCTTCAACGATGGACTTCCCGGACTCCAGCCTGTAGTTCACATCTTGAAATTCGATACTGGCAGGTGGATTGTGACCCTGAGACATTGGGCCCCTAAGCATACCGTATAATTGATCCGCATCTGGTGAGCATGGGGCTGGGAATTTCCTACCGAAGGTTGAGTGTCGTTTGAGTTTGAACGAATCCTGGATCGAGATCAGCGGCAGTCGGCTCCGGAACAACCTGGAATCATTTCGAAGTGTCCTTTCCTCAGGCACGAATCTCATGGTCGTGGTCAAATCCAACGCATACGGACACGGACTCCGTGTTGTCTCCGACGCCATCAAGAACGACGTCGACTGGTTCGGTGTCGACTCACTCACCGAGGCCATCGAAGTCCGCGAGGTGGCCCCCGGAAAACCCGTGCTGATCCTGGGCTATTCCAAGGTCGAGGACGCAGACCAGATAGTGGCGAACGACTTCCGGCAGGTCGTCTACCGTCAGGACGTCGCCGAAGCCCTGTCGGAAGCCGCCCAGAGGGCGAAAAAGACTGCAAGAGTCCACCTGAAGATAGAAACCGGCACGAACAGGCAAGGGATTCCTTTGGATGAAGTCGGAACTTTTGGCCGGTTTGTGAAGAATCTTTCCCAAATCGAGATCGAAGGCGTATATACACACTTCGCCAACATTGAGGACACCCTCGATCCCTCGTTTGCAAATTTGCAGCTGGAGCGTTTCCAGAATGCAATTGCCCAACTGAGGGATAGCGGGGCTTCACCACCCCAGATCCACACCAACGCAACGGCAGGTGGCCTTCTTTACCCGGAAACCCATTTCACGCTGGTCCGCCTGGGTATAGGCGCTTACGGAGTGTGGCCTTCACGTGAAACTCAGGTCGCGGCAAGAGAGCGCGGGCGGGGGATCAACCTCGAACCCGTCCTGACCTGGAAGACACGAATCGCCCAGCTGAAAAAGATCGAAACGGGAGAGTACGTGGGATACGGATTATCTTTCCAAGCCACACGCCCAACGACGCTCGCCGTTGTTCCCGTCGGTTACTACGAAGGCTATGATCGCGCGCTCTCGAATTCCGGACGTGCGCTCGTCGGTGGAGGGTCGGTTCCAGTTGTTGGGCGAGTGGCCATGAACATGACCGTACTGGACGTGACAGACGTGGATACCAACCTGGACGACGAGGTCGTCCTCATAGGACGTCAGGGAACGAGTGAAATCACCGCAGAGGAACTAGCAGAAAAGACCGGCACGATCGCTTACGAAGTTCTGTCGCGTATCAATCCGCTTCTGGAACGCCGGCTGACCTGATTTCGAGTTCGCTGGAAAGATTACCTCGAATCTTTCCCCCTCCAATCCCAATCGGGCTAAGCTTTACCTGACGCACCCATGCGACATCCGAAACTAATAACGCTGCTCGTCGGCGTGTTAGTCCTGATTGGCTCGCTTCTCGTTTACGGACAGAGGTTCGGCCGCTTCGGGAGAACCTTTATCGATCAGAACAACCCGCCGGCAACCGAACTGGTCATCGCCCGATGGAGATTCCAAGGCAACGGCCGCTTTGGAAACATGGGCTGGTCCCATAACTATCCGTACTCGGAGCAACACATTGCCCAGTTGATTTCAGAAACCACGGGCGTGAATGTAAGTTCAACGTCCTACCAGATCGTAGATCTGGGTACCGATGGGGTTTTCGATCACCCTTTCACGTATGTTTCAGAACCGGGAGAGATGGCACTCACCGACCTGGAAGTTGAAAACCTTCGACAGTACGTCAACCGGGGAGGTTCGTACTCATCGACGATTTTGACGGGCCCGACCAGTTCGCGACGATGCGTCAGCAATTCCGACGAGCCTTTCCAGACAAGGAGTTCGTCTCGCTGACGATAAGCCATCCGATATTCCACGCGTTCTTCGATCTCGAAGACCTGAACGTCATGGCCCCGTACGTTCCCGGTGGAGACTCCTTCTACTACGGATTGCTGAACGATGAAGGCGACGTTGCCGTCATCGCCTGCTATAACAACGACCTCGCGAATTTCTGGGATTGGATTGACCAGGCGCGCTACCCTCTCCGGCCTTCAACCGAAGCCTTCCGAATGGGTATCAATTTCGTCGTTTACGCGATGACGCACTGATGAACACCCAACTCAAGGTCGTAGGATCGATTCTCACGGCATTATCGATCCTCACAACGACAACAGCTAGTGGACAAGCCACTTTTCGAGTAGATGTGGAACTGGTCAACGTAGTGGCGACAGTCACCGATGAGGAAGGCCGTTATGTGACGGGACTCGGCCCGGAAGATTTCATCGTCGAAGACGAGGGTGTTTCTCAACAGATCGTCCACTTTACCCAGGATCGTGACGTCCCTTTGAGCATCGGCATCGTTCTGGACACGAGCGCCAGTATGTTGAAGCGGATCAACACAGCCTTGGCTGCAGTCGAACGCTTTGTGGGAACGCTGCACGAGGATGACGACGTATTTTTCATGACCTTTTCCGATCGTGTTTCATTGATCCAGGACCTGACGAGCGATCGAAGACAGCTTTCCAGAGCGTTACTTGAGGCCCGCCCATGGGGCGGTACGTCTCTTTATGATGCGCTGGTATCAAGCCTCGACACCGTGGAAAAGGGACGCCACGACAAAAGGGCGATTCTCGTACTTACGGATGGGTCGGATACAGCAAGCGAATTCGGCCTGGGGGATGCACTCGACGCGGTCGAAGAAACTGAAGTTCTTGTTTACGGACTCGGTATCGACGCCATGCGGTTTGGAAACCCCGCAGAACACGTTCGCTTCGATTGGCCCGGCACATCCCTTCCCGGTTCAGCAAACATCCTTCGAAGACCGCCCAGAGAAGGCCCTGTGGACATGGACGTCCTGAACGATTTCGCCGAAGCCAGTGGAGGTCAGGCCTTCAAGGTAACCCGCACGTGGGCAGGGGGCACCAGCGACGACATCGACGTAGTACTCGATGAAGTGTCCGCTGAGCTTCGAAACCAGTACTCTCTCGGATACTATCCTTCGAATCCTTCCGAGGCGGGCTTCCGCGAGATTCGGGTTCGCATTCGCGATCGGAACAACTACTCAGTCCGGACACGCAGCGGCTATACAACCCCCTGAGCAGTCGCGGCAATCGGTACTTCACGCAAAAACCTGGCGGTCTCCTCCGGAATCGAGGGGTTGATAAACATCCCCGAACCCATCTCAAACCCCGCCACACGAGAAACATGTGGAATGATCGAGAGGTACCAGTGGTAACTTCGCGGATCGGTGCGATCGGCGAACACGGAGCGGACGACGAAATTGAAATCCGGACCCAGCAGGGCGAGTTCGATCTTGGACAGCACGGCTTTCAGATGCTCGGCCAGATCCGAAAGATTCGTTTCCGATAGCTGCCCGAAGTCCGGAGAGTGCTCGGTCGAGAACAACATGATGTGAAAAGGTGATAGTGCTGCGTACGGAATGAAACTCACGAATCCACGAGTCTTATGGACGACACGCTCTCCAAATTCACACTCGTCTTCGATAACGGAACAGAACAGGCACTGTGAGTTCTCGTCGAAATACCGGACAGCATCCCAAACGCGTCGACGGACATCGGCGGGCATGATCGGTGTTCCAACCACCTGAGAGTGCGGGTGTAATATCGAGGTCCCGGACGATCGGCCGTGGTTCTTGAAGGGGACGACCAGTTCGATTCGGGGATCCTGTCCGAGTTCGGCATAACGCTTCCGAATCGTCTCGAAGACTTCGGATATACCACTCACCGGTTGTCTTCAGAGCCACCGATTGTGTTCGGGGTGTTCGATCACGACATCGTGGTGACCGAAGCCTGTCATGGACCTCCGCATGTTGCTCCCGCTCTTCCGCTTGATCTCCGAGGGCGACAGCGCAGGAAATTTGTTGCGGACAAGCCGAACCCCCCAGGATTCGCCTCTGTCCGTCCGGGACAGCGTTTCCGAGCTGCTTTCGTTGCCAGGACAGAAAGGACATTTGTCTACCCGGACAGGCGGGTCCGACGTATCTTGCTCTGTAATGAATTCTTCGGGTTTGTGGGACCGCTCGGTGGCAATAATCACCCAGTCCCCGGTGATGCGATTGAAGCGCAGTTCAGACATGGCCGCTCCTTCAAGAAAGCGTTCCCCACACATGTCTTTCATCTGCCAGTAGCTGAATTATACAGCGGGGCGAGGTCATTACAAAAGGTGTGTAAAAGTCATCAGGCGGCGGCCTTCGATTTCATCACGACTCTGATGCTGTCAGCGAATTGCTGACCATCATAGACCTCTTGTAAGAGTTCGGATCCTTTTAAGTGTCGCCAAGCCTTCTCAGCGACACGTAGTAGCTTCCAGATCATTGCCGTTGCATTCTCGACACGCTTGAATCGGCGAGCGGCGTTGGTGCGGAGGCGAACCATGTCGAAGGGCGATTCGACGATGTTGGTCGTTCTAAGATGCACCCAGTGTTGTTTCGGGAACTCATAGAAAGTAATCATCCGGTCCCAGTCCCGCAACAGCGTCTCACCCGCTTTGGGATAGTTCTTCTCATATCGGCGGACGAACTGATCCCGCTTTCGTTCGCAGACCGCGCGGGAGTTCGCGAAGGCCATCCCATGAAGCAGCTGTCTGGCCGCGGGCTGCTCGGTCTTCGGCAGATGATCGACCACGTTGATCGACTTGTGGTGCCAGCAGCGTTGTTCCTGGCCCTGGGGCTGTTGCTCGGCCAGCGCGGACCAGATGCCCAGGTGACCGTCCGCGACAGTCAGCCGTCCCAGCTTCAGGCCCCGTCTCTGGAGATTGCGCAGAATGCGGCTCCAGGACTCCTTGCTTTCCCGCTGCCCGCTCTCACAGGCCAACACCACTTTGCGCCCGTCTGACAAGGCTCCGATGATCACCAGCAATGCCGCTCGCTCTTTCGCGATCCCCGCTTTCACGTACAAGCCGTCTGCCCACTGGTACACGACCTCGAGGCCGGACAGGTCCTGCTGGACCCACTCGTCATACTCCAACTGCCAGGTCGATTTCAGTCGTTGGATCGATGCTCGCGACAACGGAGCGCCAGCGCCAAGCAGTCCGCGCATGGCCTGCTCGAAGTCCCCTGTGGCCAGACCGTGGAGGTAGAGATCGGGAAGTAGCTCGCCCAGCTGTTTCGATTTCCGTCGAAAATACGGCAGGATCTGACTCTCGAACCGCTCGGCGGTGTTTCAAACCCGAGGTCGTCGAACCTCCATCGTACCGTTCATCATTGCGAAGCGTCGCGGTTTCCCGTGACCGTTCCGGTATCCTCGTCGATTCGGACTCCGCTCCAACTTTTCCCGACCCAGAAATTGAGTGACTTCGTCCTCGAGCAGCTCCTGTAGCCAGACTTGGACCCGGGATCGCGCCCAGTCCTCCAAACCTTCATACGCGTTCGTTGACGCCACTGATGCCGGTATGTTCTTCTTCTTCATGGGTGGTGTACCTTTCTCCCGATTGCTGCCGGGATTGCTTACGGTTTCGAATTCACCGAAAGCGTACACCGCCTTCTCTTTTTACACACCGATTGGAACGACCTCAGCGGGGCCGTGTTTGTAAAGAAAAATCAGAACAAGAGTCTGGGCCGCAGGTAGAGTTCGTAGGCGAGGAGCTTCTGGAACTCGATCAGAAACGTACGAACGTGACGGACCTCCTGCCACCATCCATTGGGCCGGAACTCGCTGTAGCGGGAACCGATTACGGCAGTCTGCCAGTCGTCGCCAAAAACGTATTCGCTTATCAGAAGCGCGCGGCGCGAATGATAGTTTGATGTCACGATGATAAGTCGGCGCCAGCCCTGTCCTGCGGCGAACTCACGCACCCCGATCAACTCATCCATCGATTCGCTGCTGGTGTCTTCGATCCGGACGATATCCTGGTCTCTGACTCCGAACCCTCTGAGAACCCGAAGATAGTTCTCATGGGGCAAGACCAGCTCAATGCCCAACGCGGCCAGCTCGCGATAGTTATCCGGCGGTTCTTCGGTTGTCACCACAACCCTGGGTGCGAAACGATCGTTGAAAAGGTCCGCCGCTTCGCGGGCCCGGTCGGGTCCGCCGCCACCCAGGACCACGATTGCATCGGCCGGAAACGGTTCGACTTCGGCAATCAACAAGGTGCCTGACCAAACCAATAATTCCGGAATCAGTAGATAGGCGATCCCCGCGCCGACCACCATCACTACAAAACCAATTAAGAGATTACGTCGACTGAAGTCGATGCGTGGCCACTTCATCGGATCTGCCCCCCCCCGCCGTCTCCGGACGTCTCAATCGATAAGGATATCTCCAGCAGCGTCACTCATTGTGAACTTCCGCAGAACTCCTTCGACGTACTCGGCTTCGCCCTGCCAGGATGGTCGCCCGAGTCCGGGCACCAGAACCCGAAATTCATGAAGCGCACCGGCCCCCCCTTTTGCCTGTGACAACACAGCTGACAATGCTAGTCTGCACGATAAGACAATGGAGGTTCTCCATGACAATGGTGTTGCATCTCCTAAACAACAAGGGGCGGGACGTTTGGTCCTTGTCCCCCGACGCCTCGGTCTACGAAGCCATCGATCAGATGGCCCAGAGGGGGATCGGAGCGCTGCTGGTGATGGAGGGAGAAAAACTTGTCGGCATCGTCTCCGAACGGGATTACGCTCGCAAGGTGATTCTAAAGGGGAAAGCGTCCCGGGAAACCCAGATCCACGAGATCATGTCCCATCCGGTTATCTGCGTCAATCCCGAATCGACCGTCGAACAGACGATGGCCCTCATGACCGAAAAACGCGTCCGACACCTGCCGGTCGTGGCCGATGAAAAAGTTGTCGGTGTGATCTCGATCGGGGATGTGGTGCGGGGCATCATCGAAGATAGCCAATCCCAGATCGAGCAACTGACAAAATACATCACCAGTTGAACAAGCCGACTCGCATCGCCGCCTGCAAGCTAGCGGGTCTGGTTTGACCAGCCCAACGATAAGGCTTTCGCTCTCTTGCGTGCGACATACTCGTTGTGGTTTGATTATCGATCGGTCGAAACCACGAATGTGCTGTCGTTCGACGACGTTTTCGACTGGTCATCCCTCAGGACCTCACGATCTGCGATCTGGAGTATAAAGAGTTCAGTTAGTTACGACGGCGAATGACCTTGCTTACCGCAACTTTCTACTACATGGCGGCCGCCTCGGTCGCGAGTGCTCTACTGGCCGTGACACGGAAAAATCCCCTGCACAGCCTCCTCTGGGTGCTCGCTCTCTTCGGGCACGTCGCGGGCATCTTCCTGCTGCTCGGCGCGGAGTTTCTGGCGGCGGTGCAGGTCATCGTGTATGCGGGTGCTATCTTGATTTTCTACCTCTTCGTCGTGATGCTGCTCGACCTGTCGGACGAGGACACCCGGCCCCGGTTCGGCAAACATTGGCCGTTCGCTGCGGCCGCCGGACTCCCCTTTGCAGCCTTAGCCTTTATCGCCCAACTGGAACCGCTCGACCCGGGTGGAGCTAGGAGCGCACCCTCGACGGGAGGTCCACTACAAGGGGGCCTTGCCGAGATCGGTATGGAGCTCTTCGGCCCGTTTGCGCTGCCGTTCGAGATGGCCTCCCTAGTGCTTCTGGCCGCAATCGTCGGCGCTGTCGTCCTTGCAAGAAGGAGGGCGCTACGGCCATGATTGTGCCCGTGGGTGCAGTTCTGGGATTGAGTGCCGTCCTGTTTGGAATCGGTGTATTCGGGTTCCTGGCCAGGCGCAACATTATCCTGATGCTCGTCTCGGTTGAGGTCATGCTCAATGCCATCAATGTTGCTCTGGTCGGCTTCAGCCGATACTTCGAGAATCCGCGAGGCCAGGTCATGGCCCTTTTTGTAATCGCTGTGGCAGCTGCCGAGGCAGGCATCGGTCTGGGGCTTGTGATCGCCCTGAACCGGAACAAACCTGGCGTCACCGTAGGAGACCTGACCCAACTCAAATGGTGACGTTTTCGGTCATACCGCTGTTAGCGGTGCTCGTCTCGGCCCTCGGTGCGCTCCTCATCGCATGGACCGGCCAGCGCCGGGCCAATCTAAGGGAATTCTGGTCCATTGCAACGGGTGTCGTGATGTTCGCTCTTATCGCGAGCATGATCCCAGAGGTTCTAGCCGGTGGAACGGTGGAATTTGTGCTCTTCAGGATCCTCCCGGGTATCGAACTCGCCTTTCGAGCGGACGCCTTCGGTGTTCTTTTTGCCTCGGGGGCGTCGCTGCTCTGGATCCTGACCTCGTTCTACTCGATCGGCTATATGCGTTCTCTCAAAGAGCACGCACAAACTCGCTATTTTTCGTGCTTCGCGCTGGCTCTTACGGCTACGATCGGAGTGGCTTTCTCTGCCAACCTCTTCACGCTGTTCGTGTTTTACGAGGCCTTGACCCTGGTCACCTATCCGCTGGTGGGGCACAACGAGACAGCCGAGGCCAGAGCTGGCGCGCGCAAGTACGTGATCTATCTTTTAGGTGCGGCCAAGGTCTTCCTGGTGGCCGCCATCGTTCTGACCTACAACGTAGCCGGGACCCTGGAATTCCGCAGTGGCGGAATTCTGCCTGCCGAGCAAATCAGCGAGCGACCTACGCTTCTCTTAATGATCTTTGCTCTGTTCCTGTTTGGATTCGCCAAGAACGCATTGATGCCGCTGCATAGCTGGCTGCCTGCAGCTATGGTGGCCCCGACACCGGTGAGCGCGCTTCTGCATGCAGTGGCCGTCGTCAAGACCGGCGTTTTCTCCACGGTTCGGGTGTTTCTCTTCGTCTTCGGTCCCGAGGCCATGCGCGAAATCGGCGCAGACCAACTGGCTCTGGGCTTTGCCGCAGTGACGATTCTGGCGGGATCGCTTCTGGCCCTCAGCCAGGACAACCTCAAAGCCAGGCTGGCATTCTCCACGGTCAGCCAGCTCTCCTACATAATCCTGGGAGCGGCACTCCTGAACTCCAGCGGGGTGCTGGGTGGGGTCGCCCATATCACCAACCACGCCGTATCGAAGATCACGCTCTTCTTGTGCGCCGGTTCGATCTACGTTTCCGCTCATAAGACCGAAATCAGCCAGATGTCCGGCCTGGCCAAACGCATGCCGTGGACTATGGCCGCCTTTGTGTTGGCTTCCTTGAGCGTGGTGGGCATTCCTCTGACCAGCGGATTTGTCTCCAAGTGGTACCTTGCGCTCGGCACCGTGGATGAGGGGCGCTTTATTCTGTTGGGTGTACTTCTGGTGAGCTCGCTCCTGAACGCGGTTTACCTCGGTTCGATTGTGTACAAGGCTTACTTCGAACAGGAGACGTCGACCAGCGAAGAAATCCGCGAGGTGCCGTGGATGGTTGCGCCGTTGACGATTTGCGCGGCAATAAGCCTGCTGCTGGGACTCTACCCAGTTCCGGTTCTGGAACTCGCCGGGAGAGTGCTGCAGTGAACTTTCTGGAAAGACAGTTGGAAGACAAGGTTCGTTTTACCCGCATAAAGCGCGTTTTCTACCTCGTCCTGTGTGTCATAGCCGTCGCCGAAATCGTTCTGCCGCTCATCTTCGATGGCGGCGATCACCACTTTGGATTCGAGGGCTTCCCGGCATGGGGCTCGATCTACGGGCTGATCTCATGCGTGGCGATCATCGTCATATCCAAACTGATCGGAAAGGCGTGGCTCATGCGCCGCGAGAATTACTATGACTCTTGAGTGGATCCACCCTGGGCTCCTGCTCATCGGCGGCGCCTGGGTCATAGTATTCCTCAAAGGCCCGGTCAAACGCGTGGCCATGCTGGTCGTACCTGGGGCCGCGCTGATCGATTGTCTGTGGATGTCGCCCGGAACCTATGGTGCCGTAACGTTCCTGGGGCAGGACCTGGTGCTCGGCCGGGTGGACAGTTTGAGCCTCGTGTTTTCCTATGTTTTCTCGCTCATGGCCTTCCTGGGCATGGTCTACGCTCTTCATGTCAAGGACGACTTCCAGCATATCAGCGCGCTGACTTATGCAGGGGGCGCCCTGGGAGTGACTTTTGCCGGGGACTTCCTTTCCCTGTACCTCTTCTGGGAGCTCATGGCAATTTCGTCCGTGCTCCTGGTGTGGCTCAGAAGGGAACCGTCTGCAGTGGCCGCCGGTTTCCGTTACCTTCTCGTCCACATTGTCGGAGGACTCGTCCTCCTGGCAGGGATTGTAATTCACTGGTCCCAGACCGGGTCGCTTGCTTTCGAGGACATGGGGGGATTTTCCGGCGGCGCGGCCTGGACCCTGATCCTCGTTGCTTTCCTTCTCAACGCAGCCGTTCCTCCTCTGGGGGCGTGGCTTCCCGACGCCTACCCCGAGGCAACGGTTACAGGCGCAGTCTTCATGACCGCTTTCACAACCAAATCCGCAGTCTATGTCTTGATCCGAGGCTTCGCAGGGACGGACATCCTGATTTGGTTGGGAGCGGCGATGGCGATTTACGGCGTCGTCTACGCGGTGCTTGAAAACGATGCGCGCCGGTTGCTGGCCTACCACATCATCAGCCAGGTAGGCTACATGGTCTGTGGGGTAGGAATCGGCACCGCGCTGGCCATAAACGGTGCCACGGCCCACGCCTTCGCTCACATCATTTACAAGGCACTTCTCTTTATGGGAGCCGGCGCCGTCATCCAGATGGCGGGCGTGAGAAAGCTCAGCGAAATGGGGGGACTCTACAAGACGATGCCCGTAACGCTCGGTCTCTACATGATCGGCGCCTTTGCTATTTCGGCATTCCCACTCTTCAGCGGTTTCGTGAGCAAGTCCATGGTGGTCTCCGCCGCGGGGGAGGAACACCTAACGCTAGTTTTTCTAATGCTCACTCTGGCCTCGGCCGGCACGTTCCTGCACACGGGCCTTAAGCTGCCGTATTACATGTTCTTCGGGAAAGACTCCGGGCTGCGCGCCGAGGAGCCGCCGGCAAACATGCTCGTAGCCATGGGCTTGGCTGCATTCGCCTGCGTTTTGATTGGAGTGTTTCCCGGACTCTTGTACGGTTACCTCCCGAACCCGGCGGATTATATTCCATATACCTTGACGCACGTCACCAGCACGCTTGGAATGTTGGGCTTTACTGCGCTGGGGTTTTTCTTACTCCTTAAGCACCTCGATCCGGAACCCAAGGTCAGCCTCGACACGGATTGGTTCTACCGCCGTCCCTCGGCCAGCTTTCGAACTCTCGTCCCCGAACCGCTGGCGCGCCTTGAGTACGGCTTTATCGGAGAGATCTATGAGTTTGTGGTCCGTCGGCCCGTGTTGGGAGTGGCAAATCTGTTAAACCGGCTTGACAGCCTCGTCGTTGATTCCACAATCGTTGGAGTGGGCCGCTCGACCGAGACCTTGAGCCAAGTTTTGAAGATTGTAGGAAACGGCCACATCCAGTATTACGGGTTGATCATGGCTGCGGGAATTCTCGCACTTCTGGCCCTGGCAGTGTTCTTTTAATGAGCTATCCAGTCCTCACAGTCACCACATTTCTGCCTCTCGCCGGTGCGGTCCTTATCCTGCTCCTGGGCAGCGAGCGACTTGCGCGCTGGGTCGCCCTCACCGCTACACTAGCGACGCTGGCCGTCTCGACCCCACTGTACTTGGGGTTTGACAAGGCCTCAAGCGCCCTGCAGTTCGTCGAGTCGCGGGCCTGGATCCCGGCATGGAACATCGCTTACAGCATGGGAGTTGATGGCATCAGCCTTCCCTTCATCTTCCTCGCCTCGCTCCTCGGCATCCTTTGCATCGGTGCCTCATGGTCAGCCATCCAAACGCGGGTTCGAGAGTTCTACGCGGCGCTCCTGGTAGCGGAAACAGCGATGATCGGCCTTTTTGCGGCCTCGAATCTTTTTCTCTTCTTTGTCTTCTGGGAACTCATCCTCGTTCCCGTCTTTCTACTGATCGGCGTCTGGGGAGGGCCTCGGCGCGTCTACGCATCAATCAAGTTTCTGCTCTTCACTCTCGCCGGAAGCGTTTTCATGCTCGTGGGTATGATCGCGCTTTACAACGCATTGGGCACACTGGACTTCAGGGCCCTCACCCTGGCCCGGGAGAGCCTCGAACCGGGGCAGCAAGCCTGGCTCTTCGCAGCTTTTCTGGCCGCCTTCGCGGTCAAGGTGCCCATGTTTCCGGTGCATACCTGGCTCCCGGACGCCCACACCGAAGCCCCCACCGCGGGCAGCGTGATCCTGGCCGGGATCCTTCTCAAGATGGGAGCCTACGGTTTCCTGCGCGTCTCGCTGCCCATTCTCCCCGATGCCGTGGATCTTTTCTTGACGCCGATGCTCGTCATCTCCGTCGTGGCGATCGTTTATGGCGCGTACGTGACGCTTGTCCAGACGGACGTCAAACGGCTCATCGCCTTCTCAAGCATCAGCCACATGGGTTTCGTCACGCTGGGCATTTTTACGCTCGACCGCAGCGGGGTCGAAGGCGCGATCCTCCAGATGATCAACCACGGGATTATCTCGGCAGCGCTCTTCTTGTGCGTCGGCATGATCTACGAGCGTACCCACACGCGCGAGATCAAGGATTATGGGGGGGTTGCCAAAACCGCACCGGTCTACTCCACCCTCCTGGCGCTCTTCTGCCTGGCCGGCGCGGGATTCCCAGGTCTGAATTCGTTCGTAGGAGAGTTTCTCATCATCGGTGGGGCTTTCAGGACCGAGGTTTGGCTGGGGGCCGCGGCAGTCTGGGGCGTGGTCCTTGGAACGGCCTACCTCGTCTGGCTCTATTATCGCGTAGTCATGGGCGAGATCAACCCCGCTCTCCAGGGGCTCCGGCTCGAGCTCAACGTCCGGGAAGTGGCAACCCTTGCCCCTCTGGTCTTTTTCGCAGTGTGTCTCGGCGTCTACCCTGATCTGGTCCTGTCTTATCTGCACGCTCCCGTGGCCGAACTCCTTGCTATCGGAGTCACACCATGAACGGTGCGACCCTGTCTGACCTCGCCTTGTTGGTCCCGGAGCTGATTCTGGTCGGCATGGCCCTGGTGCTGATTCTAGTCGCGCGTCGGATCCAGAAAACGCAGGCTGCCGCAATCGGAACAGTACTTGCTGCGTTGTCGGCTGGCCTGGCCTCGGCCTGGGCTTTGTCTGGAGGCACCCAGGTCGGATTTGGTGGAATGCTCACCCTGGACAGCTATTCTCAATTCTTCAAGGTGCTCATCGCCGGCACATTGGCTCTTGTCGCTCTTCTCTCCGTGAGGAGCCACGAGACCGAACGGGTTCCGCCTGGGGAGTACCATGCCCTGCTCCTGTTAGCTTCGACGGGAATGATGCTTGCAGTTTCATCGCTGGATCTGCTGACCCTCTATCTGGGCCTGGAACTTATGACGCTCTGCTCCTACATCCTGGTCGGGATCGCGGTCGACAGGCCGGCGTCAAACGAGGCCGCGATCAAGTATTTCCTTCTGGGTTCTTTCGCCTCGGCCCTGCTTCTCTACGGAATTGCCCTGACTTACGGCGTTACCGGCGCCACGGACTTTCCCTCCATTGCCTCGGCTATTTCCGATCAAGGTCTGGGGGACAGCCCGCTTCTGTTGATGGCCGGCGGGCTGGTGGCCGGCGGGCTTGCCTTCAAGGTTGCGGCAGTGCCGTTCCATGCCTGGGCTCCGGACGCTTACCAAGGTGCGACAACACCCGTCGCGGGCTTCCTGGCAGCCGGCTCCAAGGCGGTCGGCCTGGCTGCTCTGGGACGGGTCTCCCTGATCGCGTTCGGCTCCCAGGCCTACGTCCTATCCCTTATTCTGGCGGGGTTCGCCGCCCTCTCGATTGTCGTCGGCAGCATAGTGGCTCTGGCCCAGACCGACATGAAGCGTCTGCTGGCCTATTCTTCAATCGCGCATGCGGGTTACGCCCTCCTGGGCCTGATCGCCAGTACCCCCGAAGGGACTTCCGCAACAATGACCTATGCCTTCTTCTACGTCTTCATGACGCTAGGGACCTTTGGCGTGGTCATCGCACTGGGTGAGCGCGGCCAGACCCTGGACGGCTACCGGGGTCTGGCTCGGCAGCGACCCGGTGTAGCTGCCCTCATGCTGCTGTTTCTTTTGTCTCTGACCGGCATTCCTCCGACTGCTGGGTTCGCCGCCAAGTTCATTGTAATCTTGAGCGCTGTCGGCTCAGGCTACATTGCACTGGCCGTGCTGGCCCTGGCTTGCAGCGTGATTTCAGCGTTTGTCTACATGCGGGTAGCCGTCCTCATGTACATGAGGGAACCCGAAGAATCTGCGCCCAAGCCCTTCCCGGTAGCGGTGTCGGCGGCACTCGCCCTGGCCGCTCTGGTCACCTTGATTGGCGGAATTTCCCCGGGGAGTGTGACGCTCTGGGCGGTGTCGCCGTGATGGCTGCTATGATGTACACTAGCAAGTCTGCTCGAAAACTCTCTGGCAGCATCGTCTCTGCGAAGCACAAGCTCCATCAGAGGAGTTTCTACGGCTTGGCAAATGGTCGGGTCCGGGATAGCGACTTATGAACGAATACATAGGGATCGCCGTCAGCTTCGTTCTGGCTGCTGGGATCGCGGGCGCAATGGTCTTCTTGAGTTCCACGCTGGGAAAGAAGAATCCGACGCCCGTAAAATTGTCGCCGTTCGAGTCCGGGATGGATCCGTTTTCCCTCCCGATAGGTAAGTTGGCGATCAAGTTCTATCTGACTGCTATTCTGTTCATCCCGTTTGACGTCGAGCTTGTCTTCCTCTATCCATGGGCCGTACTTTACCGCCAGCTGGGGCTGTTGGGTCTGGTCGAAATGGGAATCTTTCTGGGCATCCTGATGGCGGGCTACGTTTATGCCTGGGATAACGGCGCTCTTGACTGGGAATGAACTGGCGATTAGATCAATAAACTATGTTCAACGACACATCGTTTCTCACAAGCCGGCTTGATGACGCAATCGGTTGGGCCCGAAAATACTCGATCTTCCAGTACCCGTTTGTCACGGCGTGCTGCGGGATGGAATACATGGCAACGGCCTGCTCTCACTACGACGTGGACCGCTTCGGAGCCGGCTTCCCGAGGTTTTCTCCGCGACAGGCCGACGTACTTTTCGTCGTGGGCACGATCAGCCACAAGATGGCGCCTGTCCTCAATCGTATCCATGAGCAGATGGCGGATCCCAAGTGGGTAGTCGCTTTTGGCGTCTGCACGTGCACGGGCGGGTTTTACGACAACTACGCGACTGTGATGGGCATCGATACCATCATCCCGGTGGATGTCTACATACCCGGATGCCCACCGCGGCCCGAAATGGTCCTCGATGGTCTGATAAAACTCCAGGACAAGATTCAGGACCATGGAATAACCGGCGTGCGCGCCGCAGCTGAACCTCGCCCGGACATCTTTGAAGCATGAACGCCGCCTCTCTGATCCAGTCCGTCCAAGACCGTTGGCCCGCTGCAGTAGCAACCTCCCATACTTACAGGGGCGATGCCACGCTGGTTCTTCGTTCGAATTTTTTGCTCGACGTGGCGGAATTTCTCAAGGAAGAGCCAGCCTTACAATTGAACGCACTCATGGATCTGACGGCCGTCGACTACTCCGCTTTCGGGAAACAGGCAACGCCCGCCTTCTTCGCTTCTTCGGGAGTGAAGGTAAGGCCGTCTTCCCAGATCCCTGATGAAGAATCCTGGCCCGGCCCTCCGGAGCAAGGGCGGTTCGGGGTCGTGTACCACTTCTTCTCGACAGTCCACAAGCACCGACTGCGGCTGGTTGTCCCGGTGGAAGAGACCGCTGCCGAGTTGGATTCCCTGACCTCGTTATGGCCAGGCGCCGACTGGCTTGAGCGTGAGGTCTGGGACATGTTCGGGATCCGCTTTAAAGGGCATCCCAATTTGAAGCGCATTCTCTTGTACGAAGGGTTCGAAGGGCATCCTCTACGGAAGGACTATCCCGTCAAAAAGCGTCAGCCGCTGATCGGACCAACCAACTAAGCCGCAGCCCATGGCAAAAAATATCCCATTCCACGGAGCGACACCGACGTCTGGAAGCGAGCCAGCAGAACTCGAAACGCGCGACATGCTTCTCAACGTGGGCCCCGCACACCCCGCCATGCACGGGATTGTCCGGATCGTCGCCAAGCTCGACGGGGAGCAGATCGAGGACGCCGAAGTGGAGATTGGCTACCTGCACCGCGGATTCGAGAAGATGGCTGAAACGGTGGACTACAACGGCGTCATGCCTTACACCGACCGGCTCAACTATGTGTCGCCACTTATCAACAACATGGGCTACTGCATGGCGGTGGAGAAGCTCCTCGGGATCTCGGTCCCCGAGCGTTGCCACTACATCCGGGTTATTCTCTCCGAGATTTCAAGGATCTCGGATCACCTGACCTGCGTCGGCGCCACCGCTATGGAGTTGGGCGCGTTCAGCGTCTTTCTGTACATGATCAAGGCCCGTGAGTATCTGTGGGAATTGATCGAGAAGGTCACCGGCGCGCGGTTGACGGTCACTTACTGCCGCGTGGGCGGTGTTAAAGCCGACCTTCCCGATGACTTCGCCGAGCCTTGCCACGAGGCCTTTCGGGAGACCCGCAAGGTCCTCGCCGAGGCCGATGGGCTCCTCACGCGTAACCGTATTTTCACCGACCGCATGAACGGAACAGGTGTAATTTCCACAGACGACGCGATCGCCTATGGGATCACAGGACCGTTCCTGCGTGCCACCGGATCGGACTACGACGTGCGCAAAGACTGCCCGTACGCCGTCTACGACCGGATACCTTTCGACGTGCCGGTCGGAAGCCGGGGCGACAACATGGATCGCTATCTGGTACGCATGGAAGAAATGGAACAGTCCATGCGTATCGTGGAAACGGCGCTTGCCGACATACCGCCCGGTCCGATTCTGGTCGACCCTGAGACGGGTCGGGCGATCCCCGCCGCCGAGATGGTGGACCTGGCCAAGATCGGCAACATCGAGGCCATTTCAGATGGACGGGCCGTGGTCGGACCCACTCTCGAGGGAGCGAGTCGCGGGGAACATCCGTCCATTGCCACAGATGAGAAACGCGTCTCCCTACCCCCTAAAGAGGATACCTACGGCAACATCGAGGGGCTCATGAACCACTTCAAGCTGGTCATGTTCGGCCACGGCGTGCGACCGCCCGAGGGAGAAGTTTATTTCCCGGTGGAGGGCGCAAACGGAGAACTCGGATTCTACGTTGTAAGCGACGGCGCCGAACGTGCCTACCGGGTCCGGGTCCGCCCGCCCTGCTTCGCTATTATGTCGGCACTGCCCACGCTCCTCATCGGGGACATGATGGCCGATATGGTCCCCACTTTTGGGTCAGTCAACATGATCGGCGGAGAACTCGACCGGTGAACCTCTCAGAACTCGAAGGCAAGGCGAAGGAGATCCTCCAACGGTACGAGTACCCGAAGGCGGCAATGCTTCCCCTCCTGTGGCTCGTCCAGCAGAATCAGGGTTACGTTTCTGGCGAGGCGGAAGCCTGGGTCGGACGCCTTTTTGGCGTATCTATCGCCCAGGTGCGTGAAGCAGTCTCCTTTTACAACATGTTTCATACCCGGCCCGTAGGGCGGCGGGAGCTTCGGGTCTGCACGAGTCTGCCGTGCCTCCTCGGAGGGGCCGAAGATCTGCTGGACCGGATCAGGAATGGATTGAAGATCAACCCGGGTGAGACCACCCCGGGTGGGGAGGTCACTCTCACGGAAGTTGAGTGCCTGTGTGCGTGCGAGATGGCGCCAATGGCGCAGCTCGACGAACGCTTTGTGGGTCCTCTCAACAGTGAGGCCGTGGGCACTCTCATCCAGGACGCCTTCACCGAACCCGGTAGCCCGGAATCGACACCAGAGCCCGAACCCTATATTTCCTCGGATGGACCCGTGCTCTCCACCCGCTTCATAGATCCCGAGGGAACTTGGTTCGAAAGCTACGTTGGCGATGCGGGATACACTGCGGCCGGGAAGGTATTGACCTCCATGACCCCGTCCCAGGTGATCGAAGAAGTCTCCAACGCCAACCTGCGTGGTCTCGGCGGAGCGGGCTTTCCGGCTGGCAGGAAGTGGTCCTTTATTCCCAAGGACACGACCCAGCCCAAATACCTCGTGGTTAATGCGGACGAGGGTGAGCCCGGGACTTTCAAGGACCGCTACATTTTGGAGCGGGACCCGCACGCCCTCGTCGAGGGCATGATCATCTCAGCCTATGCCATTGGCAGTCATAAGGCCTACGTCTACATTCGGGGCGAGTATTTCAGGTCGGCGAAGCGTTTGCAGCGCGCCATAGATGAGGCTTACAGCGAGAACTGGCTTGGCAAAGACATCCAGGGGACGGACTTTGACCTCGACGTGGTCATCCACCGTGGTGCCGGCGCTTATATCTGTGGTGAAGAAACCGCGCTCCTGACCTCGCTTGAGGGAGGAAAAGGCTTTCCAAGGCTCAAACCTCCTTTTCCGGCTATTTCGGGTCTCTTCGGATGCCCCACCATCGTTAACAACGTGGAGACTCTCGCGGCCGTTCCATTCGTCATGCGCCACGGCGCCGCGCGCTTCGCCGGTATCGGTTCCGACACCCAGGGTGGAACACGCCTGTTCTGTGTGAGCGGGCCCGTGGTCCGGCCCGGCGTCTACGAGGCGTCGGTCGGCATCACCCTGCGGGAATTGATCGAGAGCGAGGATTATGCCGGGGGCGTGCGCGATGGCAACAAGCTCAAGGCCGTCATTCCCGGGGGTATCTCAGCCAAGATCCTGCGAGCTGATGAGATCGACGTGAAAATGGATTTCGACTCGCTCAGGGATGCCGGAACCATGGCCGGATCCGGGGGCGTCATCGTCATGGATGAATCCACCTCCATGGTCGAGGCGTTGAGGTCCGCGTCGCGATTCTTCGCAGACGAGTCCTGCGGCCAGTGTTCACCTTGCCGTGAGGGAACCGGCTGGGTCCATCGCATCGTCGGCCGCATCACCCAGGGGCAGGGAAGTCCCAGGGATCTGGACGACCTTCTGGCGATCGCCGGTGATATGGAAGGCAATACGATCTGCGTTTTTGCGGACGCGGCGGCCTGGCCTGTCCAGTCATACATCACGAAATTCAGAGACGAGTTCGAAGATTTCATCCGTTCCGGTCAGCGCGTTCCGGGGAAGGAAGCCGCCCATGCCTAACCTGACGATTGACGGCCGGGAGGTCAGCGTAGAGGAGGGAACCACAGTCATCCAAGCCGCGGAAACCCTGGGAATTTTCATTCCGCGCTATTGCTACCATCCCGGACTTTCTATCGCGGGCAACTGCCGCATCTGCCTTGTGGAGGTGGAGAAGGCACCCAAGCTTCAGATCGCCTGCAACACTCCGGTGACCGATGGGATGGTTGTTCACACAGAGAGTGACACAGCCCAGGACGGACGGCGCGCGGTACTGGAGTTTCTCCTGGCGAACCACCCGCTCGACTGCTCGGTCTGCGACCAGTCCGGCGAGTGCGACTTGCAGAACTTCTACCTGAACTTCGGGCTCTACAATCCTCGCTTCAGGGAGCACAAAGTCAAGAAGCAGAAAGCGGTGACACTTGGCCCGAACGTGATGCTGGACCAGGAGCGCTGTATCCTTTGTTCCCGTTGCGTGCGCTTCACTGACGAGATCACGAAAACCGGCGAATTCGGCATCTTCAATCGTGGGGACCGCAGCGAGCTGGGGTTGTATCCTGGCGATGAACTCAATAATCCGTATTCAGCCAACGTCGTGGACATCTGTCCGGTCGGTGCGCTGACCGAGCGGAGATTTCGTTTCAAGACACGGGTCTGGTACCTCTCCAGCGCCCCCACCGTTTGCAACGGATGCAGCCAGGGCTGCAATATGGACTTGCACTACGTTCTGGACAGACCCCATCTAAACGACAGCGCACGGCTCGTGCGTGTCAAGCCACGCCAGAACCCGGACGTGAACCAATGGTGGCTGTGCGATGAAGGGCGCTATGGCCTCGGCTGGATCGATCAGAATCGCCTTTTGAAAGTGTACGGACCATCAGCCGACAAGGCCGACGCTCCCAACACCGAGGATCACACCTGGGATCAGGCTCTTGACACGATCTCTACCGCCGTCCGAGGCTTGCCCAGAGGACGCATTGGGGTGATCGCCTCGGCCCAGCTCAGCAACGAAGAACTGTTTCTGGTCCGGGAGATTTTCGAGCGCGCTCTGGACTCCCGAGTCACTACGTCTGTTCCTGAACAGCCGGGTTCTACGGACGATTTCCTCATCAAGGCGGATAAGAACCCCAACACTATGGGAGCAAGCTTGTTGGGCTTATCCGGTCCCGACACCCCGGATGCAGAACAGATCCTGGACGACGCGCTCGCAGGTAAACTTGACGTCCTGTGGGTCACCGGACACGACCTGGTGGAACTCTTCGGGGAAGAGAAAGTCTCCGAGCTCCGAGAGAAGGTGGGTCTCTTCGTTTTCTCCGGAACGAACGAGAATCCGACCGCACAATTTGCCCATTGGGTCTTGCCCAGCGCGGCCTATGTCGAAAAGGACGGAACCTTCGTCAATTGCCACGGACGTGTCCAGCGAATCGGCCAGGCGTTTCCTCCGCTTGGCGACTCTCGCGAGGATTGGCGCGTTCTCCTGGAATTGGCCCGGTTGCTCGGGCTCGAACTGGACTGGCGACAGCCCGAAGAAATCTTCGTGGGCCTTGCTCGGGCGGAAGCGCCTTTCCGAGGATTGAGCTACGAGACGATCGGCGATCAAGGGGTTCAAGTCCGGCCAACCGAGCCTGCTGAAACGGTGTCAATTCCGTGATAGAAGTTCTGGTCATCAAGCTTGTGCTGGCAGGGATCGTGTTTTTCGCGGTCCTGAACTTCGCGGGACTTCATACCTGGGCAGAGCGGAAACAGTCCGCCCTGATCCAGGATCGGATAGGGGCCAACCGGGCGGACATTTTTGGTTTTCGGTTGCTGGGACTCTTTCACGGTCTGGCCGACGCGGTCAAGCTGTTCACCAAAGAGGACATCGTCCCGAGCGGAGCAGACAGGACCCTCCATACTCTCGCCCCATTCTTTTCAGTGTTCTTTGCCTTGGTGGCGTTCGCCGCGATTCCTTTCGGCGACACACTTATACTGGGAGACAGGGTCATTGAACTCCAGGTCGCCAAAATCGATGTGGCGCTCCTCTACATTTTTGCCATGCTCTCCCTCGGGGTCTACGGGGTAATCCTCGCCGGCCTTGCCTCGCGCAGCAATTACGCGATCCTGGGAGCATTGAGGGCCACCGCGCAGATGATCTCCTATGAGATCGCTCTGGGTGTCGCCATCGTTGGCGTGGTCATGGTTTACGGAACCATGGATCTGACGGAGCTGGTGCGAGCCCAGGGGCGGATGATCGGCGGTTGGATCCCTTTCTGGGGCATCGTCGCCCAACCGGTGGCCTTTGTCGTCTTTCTGACAGCCGCGCTGGCCGAAACCAAGCGGATGCCCTTCGACATGCCTGAAGGCGAATCGGAGATCATCGGGTATTTCGTCGAGTACAGCGGAATGAAGTTCGGGATGTTCTTCCTCACGGACTTCCTGGAGACCATCATGGTGGCCAGCTTGTCGACCACGCTCTTTTTCGGTGGGTGGCAGGTGCCCTTTCTCATGCCGGACGGTTTTCACTTCCCCTGGGGAGGGGAGATCCTCCTTTCCAACTGGGTCTACGTGCTCCTTGGTGTGGCGAGCTTTTCGACCAAGGTCGTGATTTTTTGCTGGGTGTTCATGCAACTCCGTTGGACCCTGCCGCGCTTCCGTTATGACCAGCTCATGAAATTGGGCTGGCGGGGATTGTTTCCGATCGCGGTGGTTAACATTGTAGTCACAGCCGGCGTGCTGATGTTTTTTGGAGAGGGATCCTAGTGGCCGTCAGAGTTGTCCAGAGACCGGAACTGACTTTCTGGGAAAGGCTTTACATCCCCCAGATCATCTCTGGCTTCAGAATCACTTCGAAACACTTCTTCCGAAATCTTTTTCTCCATGCGGCCCACCAACTGGGCCGTTTCAAGAACGTTTCTGCCGCGGCCACCATCCAGTACCCTGAAGAACTCCGGCCACTGATGTCCCGTTACCGAAGCAGGCATCGGCTGACCGTGCGCGACAACAACACGCCACGCTGCGTGGGGTGCATGCTCTGCGAAACGGTTTGCCCCGCCAGGTGCATTACCATCGTGGCCGGGGAGCACCCCGATCCGAACGTCGAGAAGTACCCGGTGCGCTTCGACATCGACCTGGGAGTCTGCGTCTATTGCGGGTACTGTGTCGAGGTCTGCCCTGAGGATGCCATCCGGATGGACACCGGAATTCTCGATCTGGCCGCTTACTCGAGAGAAGCCATGCGGCTGGATATCCACGAGCTCATGGACCCAAAGTTGCGTAAACCGATTCCTCAGTGCGATCTGGACTTCCCGCACAAGTGCGAGTTGCACGGGGGGGATATAAAGGGTAGCTGGGAGGGGTTGACCCAGCATCCGGCAGCGGATTAACCACAGACTGACGCTACCTACCACGCCCTGTGAACCAGAAGAGAGATTTCTGTACACAGTCGTCGCTTGAAGGCAACAACACGACCCCCAGTTCCGAACTTTGATTCCATAGTCGACATCAAACGCTTCCCTGTCGCGCTCACCAAATCACCATCCTCCCGTCAAACATGGGTAAGTTCAAGGAGGACTTGTGATGACAAAATCTCTGCTCTCAGTTGCTGTGTTCGTCATGCTTTTCAGCTTAAGCGCGTTGGTTCCTGCGCTCGATGCGGCACCGGCAGATTCAGCACCCGCAGTTGTCTCCGACATTGATGTCGGACAGGCGGCTGACGTTACCGAATTCGATCGGACACTTGCTGAAACCGTCGCCAGCTCAATTCGGCGGTACTCTCATTTCGATATCTACGGCTGGGTCACGGCCACAGTCGAAGATGGCGTCGTAACATTGAACGGAGTAGTCCGTGAGCCTTTCCAGAGGGGCGGCTACGAAGCTACAGTGGCGCGCGTGTCAGATGTCGCGAGGGTTATCAACAACCTCGAAGTGCTGCCCCAGTCCACATGGGACGACCAGATCCGTCTGGCGGCTGTCAACGCAATTTACAGCGAGGAAACGCTACCCATTCTTTCCCGACTGGTCAGACCACCGATCCACGTCATCGTGACCAACAGACGGGTTCGTCTCGAAGGTGTAGTCCGAAACGAGATGGACCGGATACTTGCCGAGAACAGTGTCCTCGCAGCAACAGCGGCGTTCGAGGTCATTAACAACTTGCAGATCGAGGCGAGCTGATCTCACTCCTTCCGGCAGGCCGTACGTGAGGCGGACCAAAAAGTCCGCCTCACTAAACCTTTTCAACCCTCTTCGGTTGCTTTCGACCCCATCCTCCGCCTCCAGGTGTCTCGACAGAAAGAATATCCCCGACCGCAGCGCGTGTGGTGAACTTCGATCCAAATTCTTCGACCGACCCGTCCCGACGAATCACGCGGTTTCGTCCCGTCAGGCCAGGATCGCCACCGCTCAAACCGTAGGGAGGTGAACTTCGACGTTCAGACAGGACTGTCACCTCGGCTGGCGTCAGAAAACGAATTTCGCGAACGATGCCGTCGCCTCCACGCCATCGACCGTCTCCACCCGAGTCGGGACGTAACCCGTACCGTTCAATCTGCACAGGATAGACATACTCGATCGCCTCGATCGGCGTGTTCATCGAGTTGGTCATGTGAGTATGGACACCGGACATCCCGTCCATCCCAGGCCGCGCTCCCATCCCTCCTGCGATCGTCTCGTAATAAGCAAACGGTTGTCCGCTGGGATTCGTTCCTCCAAAGGTCACGTTGTTCATCGTTCCCTGACTGGCTGCCGGAACTCTATCCGGAAGGGCCTTGGCGAGGCACTTGTAGAGAACGTCCACAATGCGCTGAGAGGTTTCGACGTTACCCCCCGATACAGCTGCCGGCGGGCGCGCGTTCACGATCGTGCCCTCGGGCGCGATGATTTCCAGTGGGCGCATGCCGCCTTCTGTCGAGGGAATCGATACCGGAACCAGCGTGCGGAACACGTAGAAGACTACGGATGCCGTAATCGCGTAGACCGCATTGACACTTCCCGACGCTTGCGGATCGGAACCTGAAAAATCGATTCGCGCGCGATTGCCGCGGATGTCAATTTGAACTCTTATGCTTATCGGGCCTTCGGATAACCCGTCGTCGTCGAGGACGTCCTCGGCTTTGTATGTGCCGTTCGGGATCTGAGATATGACGTGCCGTGTCATCCGTTCCGTGTAGTTCAGCAATTCCGAAACGTAGCTTCGCACCTCCCTCAGTCCATTCTTCCGGACGATCTCGAGCAACCGGCTCTCCCCGGTCCGATTCGCAGCCAACATGGCGGCCAGATCCCCCTTGCGCTCCTCCGGCGTTCGGACATTCGCCAGGACCAGATCCCAGACGTCCGGATTGAGCTTCCCGCCGGAAAGCAGTTTGACGGGTGGGATGCGCAGTCCTTCCTGGTAGATTTCCTCGGCCAGCGGCATCGAGCCCGGAGACATTCCTCCCACGTCGGAATGATGGGCCCGGCACGCAACGTAGAAGAGCAATCTCTTCTTATCGAAAACACCCGAGACAAGCGTGATGTCGGGCAGGTGGGTCCCTCCCGCGTAGGGATCGTTCAACATGACCATGTCGCCCGGTCCGATGTCCCGATTACCGATCGCTGCAGCAACCGACAGTGGCATAGAACCCAGATGGACCGGCATATGATCTCCCTGGGCGACCATCCGTCCCTGGTTGTCAAAAACTGCACAGGAATAGTCGCGCCTTTCCTTGATGTTGGGAGAATACGCAGTCCGCCTGAGCGTCGCTCCCATTTCCTCTGCGATAGAGTGGAAGAGGCTCTTGAATATCTCCAGTTTTACCGGGTCGACTTTCATCTTCAGTTCTCTGCGCCTCTGTGATGAATGATCTTCTTCATCCTTTTGTAAGTACCAAATTTCCAAACCTATCCACATCGCAACGGAATCCGGGTGACACAAAAGTTGTCGAGCTGTACTCGCCGACTATCGCCGGTCCCCGAACGACGTTTCCGTATTTCAACATCTGTCTGTCATACACGTCAGCCTTTATCCATCGACCAGACCAGACACGAACCGTTTCGACGGGAATTGGGCGCCGGCGGCTTCGGCGAGAGCGGGGAAGTTCCGGTTTAGTGGTTCTCCCCAGAAGGGTCGACCGCACGTTGACAACTTCGAGGGAACCGTCGGGATTCGAATGGCCGTAGCGCTTCTCATGCGCTCGATGGAACGACACTTGCCAATCGGTGGAGTACGGGATCGTCAATTCATAGGACTGACCCATATACCGAACGTCCAGAAAATCGATGACCGCAATATCGCGGCGGCGGAAACCCTCGTCCCCGAGATCGGCCATCCCTTCCCGATGCAACGAGGCCAGAAACTTTCGAATATTCGAACGCGTCGGGCGCACTCCGAGCAGCGTCTTCGAATAGTCCTTTCGCGCATCGGCCAGCAGGAGACCCAAGGCCGATAGAGCTCCCGGATACGGCGGCACGACAACACGCGGAATGCCGAGGTTTGCGGCCAATGTCGCGGCATGGAGTGCGCCGCCGCCGCCGAAGCAGACAAGCGTAAACTCCCGAACGTCATGACCGCGCTCAACCGAAATCAAACGGATGGCCTGCTCCATGTTGTTGTTCACGACGTCAATGACGCCAGCCGCCATGCTCTCCATGTTTCGCCACTTGCGAACCCATCGATTGCTCCCTAGAACGGTTCCAATCCTTTCCGTCTGCAGTTTCATTTCGCCCCCGAGGAAGAACTCGGGCCGCAGACGTCCGAGCAGGACATTGGCGTCGGTCACGGTGAGGTCGGATCCCTTCCCATAACAGATCGGACCCGGTTGGGCACCTGCACTTTCAGGACCGACTCGGAGAGCTCCTCCTGCGTCCACTCGCGCGATCGAACCGCCGCCGGCACCGACAGTATGGATGTCCATCATCGGGATACCGATCGGCATCTCTCCGACTTCGTTCTCATGCGTCAACCGTATCTCGCCGTCCAACAGAGCCACGTCGGTCGACGTTCCTCCCATGTCAAAAGTGATGATCTTCGAAAATCCAGCTCGATTGGCCAGGGACAAGGCCCCGACTACACCGCCGGCCGGACCGGACAAAATTGTTCGCACCGGTTCGGCGGCTGCAGTCCCTGTCCTGACCGCACCCCCATTGGACTGCATCACGCGCAATCGGGAACCGGAAAGCGCACTCTCCAACCGACCGAGGTAACGATTCATGACAGGCGCGAGATAAGCGTTCACCACTGTCGTCGAGGTCCGTTCGTACTCACGATATTCGGGAAGAATGTCCGAAGACAGGGACACCGGAATGTCGAGTGTGGTACACGCCTTCCGTATCTCAAGCTCGTCGGAAGGATTCTGGAAACTAAACAGGAGAGACACCGCAATCGACTCCACACCGTCGCGCTGAAGTCCGTATACCAGCTCTTTCAGTTCGGCTCGATCCAACGGAACCGCTGCAGTACCGTCGTGAAGAGTACGTTGGGAGACACTTACTCGAAGCCGGTCTCCGACCAGAGGCGGCAGCCGTGTCGTAAAGATGTCGTAGAGATTGGGACGAGTCTGTCGACCGATAACCAACACGTCTTCGAAGCCAGCCGTTGTGATCAGTGCTGTCCGAGCACCCTTGCGTTCGAGCAACGCATTGGTCGCGACGGTGGATCCATGAACAACGTCCAGGCCTGTATCAACGGACGCGTCAAGTCGTCCCAGACCCGTCAGGATAGCCTGCTCGGGTGATTGAGGAGTGGACGGTTCCTTCAGTATCTGGATCCGATTGTCGCGAATCGACACGAAGTCCGTGAACGTCCCGCCCGTATCGATACCGATGCGCATGGGCCTCCATGGTAATGGATACGTCACTCCCCTGTGCAACCCCTAACCTAGAGCCCTTTGGGACTGGCAGTAGGTGAGCCCGGCCACGCAAGTCGCATCATCAGTTAGGGACTTGTGCCTCCAATCCAGCCGCATAATTACATTGCCCCAACCGGACTGAACAGGTGTAAGCTAAGCCCTGTTAATCACTTAAAGCATCAGTCGGCTCAACCAGCTCGTACAAAAAATTGCGACGAAAACGCGGTTCTATGGAAGGGGCTGTCAAGAGAAACACGTCCCCGCCGAGCGGACCACCGGACCCAACACTGTCGTGGCAGCCAGCCCCTGTCTCCGTTGAGACGAACTGTTGATCCGGCATCGCAGAGAAGTCGATCACTCATCACAACGTGGTGTGGTTTCGAGAAACTGAAAAGCGCAAAGGGGTCGTGATTGCCGACCACGGTTCTATCTGAGCCTCGAGGGCTATCGCTTTTCCAGGTCGTGCGAGGGGGGATAGAGTATTACATGGGCCTTCAGCAAGCGCTGTGTGCCAACCGCGTATCGGATCCTCACCCTCGACCCTACCGTTCCGACGCCTCACCGACGACGAGCGGTCGAATGCCTCGCGCTGTCGGCAGAAGTCTGGAAACGGCTATGTCGCCAAGTTCAGTTTCTTTGCGTTAAACGTGTCTCCTTTCTTCCACATCTTCAGTGCGGTCGCTGCAATCTTCCTCGCCAGTGTCAGCCGAGCCATCTCCTTACGCTTGCCGTCTTTCTGGAGCCCCTCCAGGTAGCTTTTCCAAGGTTCGGCCCCCATGCCTCCGGTCGCCGCCCCGATGAACACATCTTTCAAACGTCGGTTGCCGTTGCGGTTCAGTCCCCGCGTGGCGATCGGCTTTCGACGACGTACCACACGACTCCCTTCCTGCTCATACTCCGCACTCATGTGCATTGCCACGGCCAGACCGCTGTAGTTCCAGAGCTGGCGTTTGGTTCGAAATCGATGCGGGGTGTCCCCCGTCGCTACAATCAAGGCGCAACGTATCGGTCCCAACTGGGGAATCGTCTGCAATATCCCCACCGCACGATGCTTGCAGCTCTCGGTTAACATCGCCAGCTTCGCTTTTTTTCTTAACCCTCTCAGATGATCCAGCTCCTCATACAACCATCCGGTACGCCGCCGTGCACCGGTATTGGCGAGCTGTTCGATCCAGTGTTCCCGCTGCGATGGGAGGTAGACGCCGTGGCCCGGCGTCCGGATCCCACGTCCTCGATACATTGCCTTGATCCGAACCATCGTCCGCTGCGTATCCAGGGTCAAGGTCTCATATCCGCGGACCAGTTCTTTCAACGTCCGCGTCGCATCGTGCCCGTGGTAGACCGACCGCAGCCATCCGGCCCGGAGCAGCTCGGCCAGTTTCAGGGCATCCACCCGGTCGGTCTTGGACCCGTCACTGAGCAGTTTGTTCCGTCTGGGATCACACACGATCACTTCGCTCACATATCCCCGGACCACGTTGTAGAGCCATTCGGCCTGCGTGGTTTCTTCAAACGTCACGTGCAGCTCACCACTCAGACTCTCCAGCAAATCAATGATTGGCCCGGCCTGGGTCTCTACGATCTTTTCCCAGACCAGTTTGCCGTCTGCGTTTAAGACCATCACCACCGTCGTTGCCTGGTGCACATCCATGCCGATATACTTGGCCTGTTTCATTTACGTGCTCCTTTGTCTTTGAATTCAACGCAGCTACGTTGAATGGGTTGTTGTCGGGAGATTTTCCTCCTGGCAACAGCCGACAAAGGGGCGTCCTTCCTTATAGCGTTGTACGTGGGGGCTTTGCAGTCGACTTAGATGTTAGATTCCGGGGCTGTCCGCAGGGAAATCGAATGAAAGCTATCAAGCAAACGGTCTTGTACCGCGTGAGCGCAACCGCGCAATCCAAAGAAGCGGGTGAGAGATTCTATTCCTGGATGTTGAATGAGCACGGAGACGATCTTCTTGAAGTGCCAGGCTGCATTGAATGTCGCGTGTTTAGGAAATCGGAAACCGAATTCGAAACCCATTATCTTTTCGAGACGATGCAATCACTTCAGAACTATTATGAAAAGCACGCTTCTCGTCTTAGGCAAAAGGGGAAAGATTTATTTGCCGCGGGGGAAGTGCAGCTTCATCGTGATGAATTAGTCCTCGTGGCCGAGGGCACAAAGATCGGAGGCTAACAATTCGCTCCAGCCTCCCCTGCCCAAGGAGAAGCGCATGAAACAACCGTGGCCGATCATGGCACACGAGGGAATGAAGTGACCAACCTGGAGATCACAGACGTCAGGGTCTTCGTGCCTGCAAAGGACTTCTCGATATCGAAGGCGTTCTACGAATCGCTCGGCTGGACGGTGAAATGGGGAGATGACAATCTTGCCCTCTTAGAGGTGGCGGACCAACGTTTCTATCTGCAGAACTACTACGCGAAAGAATGGGCTGAAAACTTCATGCTTCATGTGACCGTAGCTGATGCTCAGGCCTGCTATGATCGAGTGGCATCTCTTGTCGAGTCGAACACATTTCCTGACGTACGCGTCAGAGCACCGAAACAGGAGTCGTACGGAGCGCTGGTGACATACGTGTGGGACCCTTCAGGTGTGCTACTACACCTTGCGCAATGGAACGGCGCATAACAAAGCATGAAGCTGGCAGTCCGTGATGCCGGTCCGTTGGGCGGACGAGCAGTCGATTGTTCGACAATCAGTGTTCCGGGGGCAATCCATCGGTGAAGTCCAAGAACCCACGAGACATGATGGCCGCAGTTGCCGAGTCCATGCGAGAGCGCACGGGACGCACATTGCAGGAGTGGGTGGCCATCGTTGACTCTGGCCCGATCGATTCGTTGGACCAGAAGGCCGTACGCCGTTGGTTGAAGGCCGAACACGGGGTGGGGCAGAACTCACAGTGGACCATCGCCGATGCGGCTGCGCGAGCCGCGGGGTGGCAGCGGCCTAGCACCAAGGAGTATGTCGATCAGCAGTACGCCGGCGCAAAGACGACGTTGAGCCCTATCTTTGATCGCTTACTTAAGATCGTAGAGGCGTTCGGAAACGATATCAGATTGGAAGGTCGCGCAACCTACACTCCATTTGTGCGACGTCGACAGTTTGCGGCAGTGGCCGCCGCAACTCGCACCCGGTTGGACGTTGGGTTGCGCTACACGGATCCGCCCGACTCCAAGCTACTGATCCCAGCAAAGGTGCCCGGACAGGCAACGCACAAGCTCTCCTTGACATCCGTGGAGGAAATCACTGGTGAGGTGGAGCATTTGCTGCGAGCGGCGTATGACCAAAACGGTTGAACCAGCAACTTCGTCACGACTTTCGGAGGCTCTAATGAAGTCAACTTTGATTCGGCTCTCAATCAACGGTCTGATCCTTCTCTCTCCCTCAGTTGTCGAAGCCCAGGTCATCGCCGAGCTCGACGACTACTGGGTCGAGGTAGCTCGGACTGTCGAGGAAGGCGATTTCGAGGATTACAGCCGACTCTATCATCCCGATGCGATCCTGGTCAACTTGCAGTCGGGGACCAGCTATCCAATTGAGCAGGCATTCGCGGGATGGGAGCAGGGTTTCCTTGACACCCGCGACGGAAAGGCCCAGGCCAGCGTCACGTTCCGATTCACCGAGCGGCTTCACGACGAGACGACAGCACACGAGACCGGGATCTTCCGGTACACGCTGAAACCGGAGGATGGGAATCAGACAGTCGCCACGGTCCATTTCGAAGGGCTGCTTGTACGGAAAGGCGGGGCTTGGCTCATGGTGATGGAATACCAGAAGCAGCCGGCAACGGACGAAGAGTGGGAAACAGCGAACTGAAGTGATGAAAGACCTTCGCTACCCGATTGGCCTGTTCGAACATGACGGGCCCGTGGCCGATGATGATCTTGATCTCTGGATCGGGCAAATCCAGGCGCTCCCTGAGCAGATGCTCAAGGCGGTAAACGTCTTGAGCGACGATCAACTGAACACAGCGTACCGGCCGGGTGGCTGGACGCTCCGCCAGGTTGTCCACCACGTCGGGGACAGTCACCTCCACAGCTACGTCCGATTCAAGTGGGCGCTGACCGAAGAGGAGCCACTGATCAAGGTTTATGACGAGCAACGTTGGGCTGAGCTGGCTGATTATGGCGACACTCCTGTTCAGACGAGCCTGAAGTTTCTGGCAGCACTCCACGAAAGATGGGTAGTTCTGCTTCGTGCTCTATCGCCCGATCAGTTGTCCCGACGATTTGTACACCCGGTTTCGGGACCAACCGAGCTGCGGTGGAACGTGGGAAGCTATACATGGCACGGGCGACACCATCTTGCACACATCACCAGTACGATCGAACGAAACGGCTGGACGGGCAATGCCGCCGACTCATAATGCCGAACCCTGACCCTCAGGCGACATCGGGTCGCCAATGCGAAGATTGCGGCGCACTAGTGTCTGAAGGCAACCCAAGCTGTCAGACGCTTTTCGACGAGGTCCTCGCCCGGGAATTTGAAGACTACCGATACGGAAAACTTCTTCGCCTGACCGTAGACACGTACGCCTTGCAACATCCACGATACATGCGGTCGGGGAAATCGTTTGCTGCGCACCTCACTGGCATGTGGGTGGCCCTCGAAAGCAAGGAGACCGATGCCATCAATCAGTCCTTACAACGATGGTTGAATGGCGCGAAGGCCATTGAGAAACCTGATGGGCCTGCCCTCGGCCGGCGGGGTGAGCTGACGATTATTCATGTGCACGGCGCCGCCGATCCCGAAGAACACGTCAAGCGGGTCAGGGAGTGGGCGGATTCCACATGGAGTGCATGGAAGGATCATCACGGCCTCGCAAAGAAGTGGATCGACCGGGCCACAACCGAAAACGAAACCTGACAATATTTTCTAACTTCGGGAGTCGGCATCGTGGTCCGCCAACAGAATTCCGAATCCGTTACGCCACCAAACCAGGGCAAGGAACGCCATGAAACTTGAAGCCGATGACCTTCAAGCTCTCAAAGATGCGGTCGGCATCCTTGAGGATCCCGGTTTCGCCATTGAGGTCACGAACCTTATCGGAAAGCCGATCGAACATGCCGTGGATAAACTCCCCGATTCCGTCTCCCGACGTATCGGGGACGCTACACGTAACGCCCTCGAATCTTCCTTGCGACTGGCCGTTGCCACTATGAACAACGAGCGTGATCTAAGACCGTCCAACCTCACGCATAAGATACTTACGACACTGAGTGGCGCAGTTGGTGGTGCGTTTGGTCTTCCTGCATTGGCGATTGAGCTACCCGTGTCGACAACCATCATGCTCCGTTCGATAGCGGATATCGCTCGTGGCGAGGGCGAGAATATTCGTATGGCGGACACTCAGCTCGCGTGCATCGAGGTGTTCGCGCTTGGAGGGCACTCACAAGCCGACGATGGTGCAGAAACCGGATACTACGCCACACGCGCCGCGCTAGCTCGAGCTGTTTCTGAAGCCGCAAAATACATAGCCAAAAAAGGGCTCGCCACAGAAGGTGCCCCCGCGATTGTTCGACTAATTACGAAGGTTGCCACTCGATTCAGTGTGCCGGTGTCCGAGAAGTTCGCTGCACAAGCCGTACCCGCAATAGGCGGAGCTGGAGGCGCAGCGATCAATCTCGTATTTATCAATCATTTTCAAGATATGGCATGCGGCCATTTCACCGTCAGACGCTTGGAGCGAAAATACGGCGCAGAGGTCATTCGGCGAGAATACGAAGAAATTAGTCAAGGTGACCTGAGTTCAAGTGAGGCATAACAAAGCAATGAAGCTGACAGTCCGTAGACGCGATGGGCACCCCAGCACCTCTTCCTCTGCGGTCCGCTCTCCCTGGCTTCGCAGGCCACAGGTCAAAAGAACTCCACGAGGACCTGTTGACAAACCCGACAAAGCCTTGTGCAGATGCTAGACAAAAGATCCCGTCTTTTTCGGAACATTCTGGGAGTTCGTCGCTATGCTCATCTCTATTCGATGAGCCCTTCGGCATTCGGCTAAAAACCACAGATGCAGTTTCAATTCAAGCCTTTATCCGGAGAAACCCTACTCCGAGCTCTCGAACGGGCGAAAAAGTACCGCCTCTTGAACGAACCCGAGCAGGCGGAGAGCATCTGCCTGGACATTCTCGAGATCGACCCGGAAAACCAGGAGGCGCTCGTCGTACTCCTTCTCGCACTCACGGACGAGTTCTCTCACAGTGAGCGGGACACATATACCCGGGCTCGAGACTTGCTTCCCAGGATTCGGGACCAGTACGAAAGAACCTATTATTCAGGCCTCGTCTCTGAGAGACGCGGCCGGGCTCATCTCAAGCAGGGGTCCCATGGGTCCGGATACGTAGCCTACGATTGGCTCCGTAAGGCCATGGACTGGTATGAGAAATCGGAGCAGAACCGCCCTCCGGGCAACGACGACGCGCTGCTGAGGTGGAACGCCTGTGCGCGCACTATCATTGAGCACGATCTCGAAGCCGCAACTGAAGACACCAGCCAGCCATTCCTGGAATAGAAAGCGCGATGTGGATTCCCGGCTTTTATCGTTCATCCCTCGGCAAGAAGATCGTGGTGGTCGCGACCGGCATTGTCCTTTTCGGGTTCATCATTGGGCACCTGGCCGGAAATCTCCAGATCTTCGCAGGTCCGGAAACCCTCGACGCTTGGGCAAAGCTGCTGAAGGGAACGCCACAGTTCCTCTGGACCGCCCGAATCTCCCTTGTTAGCGCGGTCGGCTTTCACGTCCTGGCCGCAGTGCATCTTGCGACTCGGAACCGATCGGCCCGCCCTGTGCCCTACCAACGCCACAAATACAGGGACGCGAGTTACGCGTCTCGCACGATGGTTTGGAGCGGGCCCATCATCGCACTTTTCGTGATTTACCATCTATTGCACTTTACGTTCGGCACGGTTCATCCGTCGTACCCGAACTTCAACGCGGAAAGTGTTTATCGAAACGTAGTCACAGGATTCCAGGAGTGGCCTGTAGCGATATTTTATATAGCAGCCGTGGGAAGCCTCGGACTTCATATGGGACATGGGATCTGGAGCATGTTTCAGTCCCTGGGCCTCAATCACTCCAGATATGATCCGCTGATTCGGCACGGATCGGTCGTCGTCAGCTCCCTCATCGTCCTGGGCTACATATCCATCCCGATCGCCATGCTGATCGGCGTAGTGAGCTGAATCAACTGATGAAACTCGACACGAAAATTCGGCGATTACTCACTTGACACGCTCTACCTCTGATGCGGAATTAGAAGCTTTAGCAGATCGTCGGATAGCTTCTGTGCCTCGTTGGGTGCAATTAGAAGGAGGACTTCAGGTTGAAAGGGGAGATACTGAAGCTGTAGTGGTTCGAGGTGAAAATTCAAGCACAATAATTTGTTCTTTCCAGTCGATCCGGCAAGTTCAACTCTATTTACTAAGCCTTGAACGCGATCAATGCTGAATTGCATTTCTCTTTTCCTTGACTGCCAACGTCTTATCTTGGAGGTAAGCAAATGTCAACTAACTTGACGCACTCTTCGGTTATTGCTGCAGAAATTTCTCAGCCCAATGAAAAGAATCAAGAATCTGATTGTCCGTGGTGTGCCCTAACTCCAGAAGAAGCCCAAAAGCTAAAAGAGCAGCCTCAGCTTTTGAAAGGAGACGTTTCCCTGGGATGTCGTGGGGTTGATTTGTACTTTGGAGAATCAGACGAATCCCATCGGGTGGTATTTCACGCAATAAGATAGATGGTCCAACTTGCATTTTTTCTTTCCTCCTTACGTCGTTTCCTATACCTGATTTTAGCACATGAAGGACGAAAATTGCAAGGGGGAAAATTTGCTATGTAGGATTCATGAATAGAATGAACCAGTCATGTCTCGGTGATTGATGAGGCGGACAGGGCATTGATTAGTAACCACCAAACCTAAGAAATGCCTGCACTTGTGTCCGTCTCATCTACACTATAGGAGTTGGTTCATGTAGTCCGCCAAATCCGTTCACATGGCACCTCCTTTTCTGAGAGCTGTTTTCTCTCAGAATTTGTGATATGACTGGTTCATTCTATTCATGCACCGCACCGCTTGTATTAGAGCACGATTTGTCGTGAAAGTCAAGTCATTGAGCAAACCTCATGTGTGATATTATGAGGGGATTGGGACGAACCCGCCCAGTGTTACAGTCACCGAGCGGGTTCTGAGCTAACCCTCCTATGCTGAGGAAGAGTTAGCCTAGACGGTATCTTACCTGATAGCTTTCTTCTGTACCATTCCCTCAGCATAGGATTTCAATTGGAGCCTTCCATGAAATTCCTAACTTTGTTATCTTTTCTGTTGGTTTCTGCTTCGGCGCTAGGACAGAACGTAGATGAGACATCCAAAACCTATCATGTATTTCCTGTGATAGCAGATGGGGAGTTTGGGGATGGGGCACACTTCTTCTCCCATTTATACCTTACCAATACTAGCTATCCGAACAATCCTCGATGTGCTTATACTCTCTATGGGATAAGCTCAGATCGGCTTGTTCCTAGTCCGGTATTCTCTATAATTGATGATGGGGCAGCTTTTACTTTTCCAGAGAATAATCCAAATATGTTGGTAAGAACTACCGGTGCTGGTAGTGACATAGAGACTGGATATGCTACTTTGGAATGTACTGCTCCTGTTGCAGCATTCATACAATATGGGTTCTATGACGCTAACTATTTTCCCTATGGAATAGCAGCTGTCTTTTCCTCCCAACCAGGAGAATTTCTTACATTGTGGATTAACCAGTGGGTAGAGATTGGGCAGCGTATGGCTGTGGGAATTGCTAATGACCAAAATAGAGATGCAAATTGCTCAATAGAAGTATTCTACAAAGAAGAATACTTCTTTGAGTTTTCTATTGGATCAAAGAGCAGTCATACTCTATTCATAGATGAGATACTGAGTCTTCCAGAGGATGAATTTATAATTAGGAGGGGTACATTGTTCTGTGATTCTCCGGTAAGTGCTATAGGATTATTCTTTGATGGCCTCATGTTTTCGACCTTCCCTATGACAGTCTTTCGGTGATGATAGTCGTACTAAAATTGAATTTGGGGAGAGCAGCTTAGAGGAGAGGGTGGGATTCGAACCCACGGTGGATTGTGCCCACAAGTGATTAGAAGTCACCCGCTTTAAACCTCTCAGCCACCTCTCCAAAATGAAGCCCCTAGAGTGTAATAATTCTAGGGGCTTCTGGAGTTAGTGGCAAATCTCTATGCAGATTTGAGCGTGTGAAGTGAGTAATCGCCGAAAATTCCGTCAGGCCCTATTGAGAAGAAGTGGAAACGACGCCAGTTTCGGTTAAGGCTCGTCAATCCGGCGAACAAACGCAGGCACAGCGTTATTGTCGTCGGCTCCGGGTTGGCGGGTGCGGCGGCGGCGGCATCCCTAGCGGAACTGGGCTACAACGTCAAATGCTTCTGCTACCAGGATAGCCCTCGCCGAGCGCATAGCATCGCAGCCCAAGGGGGAATAAACGCGGCCAAGAACTACCAGAACGACGGCGACAGCGTGTTTCGTCTTTTCTACGACACCATCAAAGGTGGAGATTATCGGTCGCGAGAGGCAAACGTCTATCGTCTGGCCGAGATCAGCCTCAACATCATTGACCAGTGTGTCGCCCAGGGGGTTCCTTTCGCTCGTGAGTACGGAGGCGTTCTGTCGAACCGTTCTTTCGGCGGAGCGCAGGTATCCCGGACGTTCTACGCTCGAGGCCAGACGGGGCAACAGTTGCTGCTAGGTGCCTACCAGGCGCTATCGAGACAGATCGGGGCGGGCCGTGTCCAGATGAACTCGCGTACGGAGATGCTGGATCTAGTCGTTGTGGGCGTTGTCCAACGTCAATCAGAATTCCTTCTCGTATTGCCTCATTTAAAAATGTTACCGAACTGAGGGTTGTTGCCTCATTAGAAATGTTACCGAACGACCGGTCAAACGGGAGAGTTCTTCCCGCCGTCGAGGCTGTGGGGCGACCGCCTTTTCCACAGCCCCCGTCGCCCGCAGATGCTGAAGCCGGGCGGACCCGATCCAGTTCGAGCCACTCGCCATCGAAAGTCTCCAGAATCTGACGCCGCCATTCGCGCACGCGCCGCTGCAGGGTCCGTAACTGACCGTTGGGGTAACGTCCCGGGCGCCGCTGCTGAAGCTCAAGCAACAGCGACTTTGATGTTCGCCCGGGATCGGATTCAAGCCATGACCGCATCTCCTCCCAGACGCCGTCGAACGGGTCCGGGCGAGTACGCCAGATGTGGGGCACAGGTTGTTTCCGTGTTTTGCGATACCGACGCGTGATTCGTTGCTCGAAGCCGGGATCGGGGAGTTCCGCCTCAATCGGGGCTCGGTCTGCATCTGCGTCGCAGTTCGGGGACACAAGGGCGGCGCGCACGATGTCGTCCGTTAGCGTGGGAGAGGCCAGTTCCTTCGCATGTCTCCAGAATGCATCCTGGAGTTTCTCAAGCTGTCGTAGGAGATCGACCGGATCCGAACGTTCATAAATCGCAGCAAGGCGAACGCGAACCTCCGGGTCGAGCGCATCCGAATTCGAGAGCCGTTGATAGGGTGTTTGCGCGATATCGTAGCGTTTCGTCACCCGGGATCCATCGCGAGTCTTCGTCGTGAGCTTCATGGACGGCTGGAAGAAGTTCACGTAGAGCCGGACCACTCGGTAGAGCTCGGCAAGCTGCCTGTATGCCAGTGAGCCTTCGTAGCGGTCGTAGCCGACCAATTGGCGGACGATCGAGCCGTTCTTCTGTTCGACGAAGCACTGGTCGTTCTTCCGGCGCGCCCGGCCTCGGGTGAATTGAATCGTTTCACGCTCGCAGTAGGCGAGGAGTCCGTAGTTCATGAACTCGGAACCGTTATCCGTGTCCAGGCCGACAAGCTGAAACGGAAGGATCTGCCGTGCCGTCGTGAGCGCCTGCAGAATGTCCGCCTCCGTACGCCGTAGCAACGCCAGACATTCGGTCCAGCCGGTCGCCACGTCGGTCAGTACCAGGGTGTGGAGGAAAGGGCCTTCCGAGTTCCCGCCGCAGTGTGCAACCAAGTCCGCTTCCATGAATCCCGGCCGCGTGTCCGCCCAGTCGGCGAATGTGCGAATCGGAACGCGGTGTTTGAGTAACTGTCCGGACTTGGTGGTGGTCTTGCCGTGCGGTCGATGATCGAATCGGAATTGACGGAAGATCCGATCAGCCGTGGCGGCGCTCAGCTCAAGCAGATCCGCCCGCGTTTTATCAGACAATGACAGATGCCCGTGACGCTCCATGGTCGGGATCAGCTCCGGCAGAAACGGAACGAGCCGTTTGCCACAGACATCATTGACTGTGCGCCAGGCCGCGATCAGGGCGGCCTGCACCGCGGGGCCGTATCGACGGACCCGGCCGCGCGGTTGCCGTCGGGGCCGTTCGCCCCTCAGAATGTCGTTCAGAAGCCGTGTCGCGTGCTTCCGATGGAACCCGGTCGATTCAAGGAACTCATCCAGGATTCGCTTCTTCTCCGGTCGCGCCGCATTCTTGTAGCGAACCGCCGTTCGTAGAGCTAATTCTCGCCTTGCCGCAACAGTCATGTGTGTCCTCACTTCCCACCTCCGTTCTCATAGAGTTGGGTAACATTTCTAATGAGGCAACAACCCTCAGTTCGGTAACATTTTCAATGAGTCAATGCGAGAAGGAATTCTGATTGACGTTGGACACAAGTCAACGTGTCAGGCTCTAACGGTAGAGTCCCTAAAAATTTCCCATGAATCGCAGGTCGACCTTCGACGGGATCACGAACAACCTGGTGGTTGGTGGCATCTTTAGTGTAAAGGGAAGCCACCGCGTCCGCGTCAGCGCGGTTGAACGCGTCTACCCAAGCCTGGACCACTTCCCTGGGAGTCTGCATGGATTCTCCTGCCGCCTAAGGGATAGTGTCTCATCTGCCGCGGTCACTCTTTCACAATTCAAGAAATCAACGTGGCGAACTTCTGGTGAGGCCATTTGTCCAAGGGACGTCATACTTTGCGGTTATCCTGGGCAGATTCGTGCCAAACTTGTACATACAATGGAAGAAATCTAGAAAAAGCCGAGCCAACCGCTCGGCTTTTTGCTTCTCTAGCTCACGTGTCAGACGATCACTCCGCGCCAAACAGCCACCCACCAACCGCAAACTGAAGATGGCCTCTTGAGCATGGGTCCCGAGAAATCCACCTACCAACATAGACCTATAATTGTTATAATTCCAGCAATTTAGTGTGATCGGGGAGAGCATTTTGAAAGCTCAGCTGGATCGGCGGGACTTGGCTATTGTGACTGATGCCTTGATGCTATTTGCGCCAAGCGCTCCTGACCGGATACAACTTTTTCGGGAGACTTCTCAAACGTTCCAAGAGGCAGAAGCGAGTCAGGATCTTGAGGTGAGTCCAGCTCATCTTGAAGCAGCTCTAGATGCCGTTATGGCCTATGCAAGACAAGTGCCAGAACACCGACGAGAGAGAGTAGAAAAAACCGCGGGAACTATCGCCGGGTTGCTTTTTCCCCAAAACAGTTCATCGTTTTCGGCTGGGGGTTTCAATAGCTGAGATTCCTCACCCCGAGGGCCCAGTAGTTCTTGTTGGCTTTCAATCTACCGGAACCAAACGTTTTCAGAGAACATTTTCTGGTCGGGATAATCCCCAGAGAAATGTCTTTCACGCTAACCCCGATGACTTCCTCAGAACTCATAAGTGAACTAGAGCGTGTTAACACTAATGAGCATGAATGTTTTATAATCAGGCATGGAGATCACACAGGAGCAGTATTGTCGCATCGAGCCGGAACTGCCGCGTCAGCGGGGCAACGTCAGTCTTTCGAACCTGACGGTCTTGAACGCCATTTTGTATGTGGCTGAGCAGGGCTGCAAGTGGCGCGGTCTGCCCAAGCGCTTTGGCAACTGGCACACCATCTACACCCGGATGAACCGCTGGTCCAAGAACGGGGTGCTCGACGCCGTCTTCGAAAAACTCCAGCGCGAGCAACTGGTGCGCATCCGGGTGGAAGCCGTTTCGATGGACTCGACCATTGTGAAGGTGCATCCCGACGGCACGGGAGCGTTAAAAAAAACGGTCCGCAAGCGATCGGCAAATCCCGCGGTGGATGGACCACCAAGATTCATCTGGTTGCCGCGAATGCTCGAACGGCGATAACGTTTGCGCTCTCGCCCGGCCAAGCGCACGACGCCCCGCAGGGCCGCGATCTGCTCGCCGGCCTGGGGCCGTTGCCCGCGCCGCTGCCGCTGCTGATGGACCGTGCCTACCAGGACGACCAGACCCGCCAATTGGCTCTGGATTTTGGGTGGATTCCCGTCGTGCCGCCCAAGCGCAACCGCCTGGAGCCGTGGGAATACGACCGCGTGCTCTACCGCCGCAGGAACGAAGTCGAGAGGCTCTTCCGCCGACTCAAGGGTTTTCGGCGTATCTTCTCCCATTTCGATAAACTCGACGTCATGTTCCTCGCCTTCCTTCACTTCGCACTCATCGTCGAGGCACTACGTTAGTGTTAACACGCTCTAGCAAAATTTCAGCATCTGTTCGAGTGGAAACTTGTGCCCGATACCGGCTCTGGATCAGAGAAAAGATCTCAACCGCGCATGTGGATCCGGGGAACTGCCAAGGATGGACCCGAGGGCTTGGTATTCGAAGCGATTGGAACGGTTTGCTACATACAGACAGGCACGCCGTATGGTGACGCCATGTGCATGGAAGCAGCCAATACACTGGGGTTGTCGGAGACCGATGCCAGAGACCTGCTTGACGCTTCAAACGACTCTACATGGCGACCGGTGGATGGACAGCGCGAGCCGGACCCACACCTGCTATTGCTAAGGAAACGGCTGGCGGAGGTAGTTGGTCTCAGAATTTCCGTATTCAAACTCAACGACGGGGTCAAAGTCATAAAAGGGTCGCTCGCCAAGTCGGGGTCCATCATCGGGATTTCTCACTTGCCACAATTAGAGGCAAAGCCAGACCAACCCAGGGCAGACCCTCGCGTCTATGTAGTTCAATTCGACGATGGCGCGATTCAACGATTTATGGATGAAGAAATAGAGCCTGAGTAAACATCTTTGCGCCACTCATTCCGGCTGCGCTTCTAGACGCAAGTTGTGATGTCTGAAACCAAGAAAGAAAACGATTTAATAGCAGATGAAGACGAACCGATAACTCTGTCTGAGTTGTATGCCAAATATGAACTCGACGAACGAGGTCAGAGATATTTTGGCCAGTATGTAACCGTCTGGCGCAACGCATCCGTCCTAAGCATGAGAAGATCCAAGCGAACATTGTGGAGCAACCGGCGAGTATCGAACGATCAGGGCTGGTTGATTTTAATGTGCGGCCAGGACTACGAGGCTGTGCCTCCACTGACGGTTCCAGATGGCGAACAGTTGCAGTCCGATCTTGCCGAAGCCATCGCGTTCTGCGAAGCGAACCCTTAAGGACGCGAAGTGTTACGGAGCGCCGAGCACCAGACTGCGCACTTCGCTTGCGATTGGCAGCAATTCCGGAACGTAGCGTTCACGATTGGCAAGCAGGGCCAGCGTATACCGCCTCTCAGGCACGACCTCGATGAGCGCCGTCGTCCCTTCCATCGACCCATTGAAATCAAAGACCCGGCCGTAGGGCTGTTCACCTCGTGGAGTCCAGCCCGGAGTAAAGCGAACCTGTCCGGAACTATCCGGTACGACAGTGAACATTTCCTCAATCATTTCGTCTTCAAGCAGCTCCGCCGTTGAAAAGGGCTGCCGCAAACCGCGTTAGATCCGTGACGGTCGAAATTAGCTCACTGGCCGGAAGCTTAAAGCGACTACCAACTACGTCGGCCGCTTGGAATCCGCCGAAGAACCGTGAGCGGAAACCGGGGCTGAAAGAAGACGAGGAGTAATCGGGAGAATCAAACGTAGTGAATTTCGACTTACTACTGACGCATGATCAGACGATCTCGGCCGCCGTCGTCGTCATGGAGACCTGAGTAGAGATCAATACGGCTGATTCTGCGAGGCCGACCCTCGCTTTTCCAGAGTCTCAGAACGGGACTGGATTTCTAGGCCAGGTCACAAGACCCACCGGACTGGGACCACAGTGCCGTCTTCTTTGACTACCTCCAAACACTGAATGCCGTGGGTTCCCGGTGCTTTCGATGGATGCCCCTTTGCTCTGATCACTTCGCCAACTGCGACCGTTTCGTCACTCCAGCCGTCGGTGCTCATGGATGTCGCGTTGGCGCCCTGGACCGACCAGGCCACCTTCTCACCGTTCTCTTCGGTGACCTCGATGTAGATCAGTGGATGGGGATTCCTGAATATGAACCGCTGCACAACCCCTTCAATCTCGATAACCTGATTCTGATCGAAGAACGGTGCCTGTGAATGATGCCCTTCGGCGGGAACCATCACAGCCAGCATTCCTACCAAGAGAGTCAATAGCATCGACGCAAATAGTCTCACTTCTTCAACCTCCTGTTCGGTCCCACCGCAACTCTGACAGACGAGAATACGGCACTTGGTGAAAGACGTCGCTCATTGAGAGATTTCAAACGCCGGCGCTGGGAGCCGAACCCATCCTGGATCGAGATACATGGGTGCCAGAAGCTCAGTCGGCTGTCTGGCGACTTCGGTATCGCATCCGTAGGGAAGCACCAACGGGGTTTGGGACCGTTCCCAGCCGTAAGTAAACCGGACGGGTTCGGTGAGCATCAGTGGGTCTTCGACCGTCACTTCTACGTTCAGAAGATCACCTGCTCTGCTGTAACGTTCCACAACCCGCTTCAATGTTGACGAAGGTACATTGGATAGATCGTCGAGTCCCGTAGGATCAAAAAGGAACTTCGTCGTCTCTATGGTCAGCTCACCGTTCTCGTAACTGCCCTTCGAATACCCATGGTGAGTCGAATCGTAGGGGCCGGGATCAGGATGCCCATGTCCTTCCAGCCAGACAGTGCGAACTACATCGTCCTTCTCGTACGTAAAAATGATGCGATCCTCCATCTGTTCGATCCGAAAATTGTAGGGATCGACGATCAGCGAGGGTATTGTCGCCTGGACACAATCATACTTCGGACCCAGCACTTCATCGAACGCCTGCCGGAAACCGTTCGCCCTGGCCGTCAACGGGAGTGCGGTGAGATCGAAGGGACAGCTGAACCCATTCGGCATGCATCCGGTGCGATTCCAAATTTCAGACAGGTTTGGCGTTGGAGAAGTGTCCACCTGTCGAGCTTGAAGGGTCAGGAGAGAACACCCCGCAACCACAACCAGGAAGGCCACTCGCACAACTATTCGCGAAATGTTCTGTCTTAACGGCCTATTCTCTGTGTATATCATTTGATTCCTCCTGTTTCACCGTTGAACGAGGTGCCATCTCCGTCTGACATCACGATCAAACGAGCACTCGGGTTCCGGCTTCCGGGATCAGGCTACATCCCTTCGGTCGGCCCGAGAGCACCTCTCGTCTCCCGGACAGCTGTAGGATGAAACCTTACGGCGCTGCACACTTGCTTGACAACGTTTATCGAGAGGTTTTCTTTAAGCCGTCCAACCCCCGTCGACGCCATAACTCATCCCGTTTATGTAGGTTGAATGCTCGCTGGCCAGGAACGTGACCAGGGGCGCAATTTCCTCGGCCCGGCCGAGGCGGCCGGCCGGGATCATGCCCTCTACCTCCGCCTTATAAACCGGATCGGACATCGGTCCCGCGTTCATTTCGGTAGCGGTTACACCGGGTGCAACCGCGTTGACTCGCACGCCATCCTCGATCAACTCCTTGCCGAGAACGCGGGTCAGGAGTTCTATAGCACCCTTGGTGGCGGCATAGGCCGAAAACCCCGGATCACCAACCTTACCCGATATGGAGGAAATGAAAATGACCGAGCCTCCGCCACGAAGGTGAGGCAGGGCGGCCTGGGTCAGCGAGAAGGGGGCACGCACGTTCACATTCCAGTGATCATCCAGTGATGACAGCGTCGTCTCGGCGAACGGCTCGGGAACCCACACGGCCGCCGAGTGCACGAGGACATCAAGGCCACCGAATCGTTCGACGGTTGCCGACACCATCTCATGGTGGCCCTGTTCATCTTTGAGGTCACGCGCGACGCCCCAAGCCGCGGCTCCTTCCGCTTCAACGAGCGCGACCGCCTGATCGAGACGTGACTGGTCGCGGCCGACGAGCGTCACCGAGGCCCCGGCTCGACCGAGACTCACTGCGATGGCACGACCGATACCCGAATTCGCGCCCGTTACCAGCGCTACCTTACCGGCCAAGGAGATTTCCAGACCCATGGCTAAATCCTCCACATGTGATCACTGCGACCGGGCGAGGGTCCTATCGATTCGGCCTCGGCTACGGGATGAAGCCGGGAGTTCAGAGCGGAAGGTTTATACGACGGCGACCGCCGCGATCTCATGTAAGAACCCCTCCACCCACAACCCGGGAACTGCGATCGGTGTCCACGCAGGCAGGTGATCATCGTCGAGGTAGCCCCTCGCAACCTCCATCGCCGCCTCGATCGATCGCGCGTCCTTGTGAAACGAAGTGATTTCGGCGACGTTCTTCATCGAGGCATCGAATCCCTCGAGGATCTCCCTCATGGCGGAGAAGATGTAGTGGGCCTGTCGGTCGGGATCGCCGGCGCCCACAAGCGAACCGTCAGAAGCCGAAGCGACCTGGCCCGCAATCGTAATTATGGACCCGCGAGCCTTCATTGCGCCGCCGGAGATCGCGTATATCCCTTTCCACCAGATCGAGTCTGGAGTGGATCCCAGACGCTCACCGTCAGAGAGATCAGCGGTCGCCGAGTAGCAACCGATCACACCCGGCGCAACCAGTCCGGGTACGCCGATGTGACTCGTCGTCGCCGCCGTCTCGCTGGTCGCGCCCGCCATTACGGTGGGCATATACACATCAAGAAGTGTCGCTTCAGCGCCGCGGATATCTTGATGAAACGAGGTGAAATCGAGAACGTCTTCGAATGATCCGCCGGCCTCGACGAGAACATCGTTCATTCTTCGATACGCTATCGTAGCCTGTTCCAAGTGGTCGAAAGGTGGTGTGATTGTTCCGTCACTGGCGGCCGCTGTCTGTCCCGCGATACTGAGGATATCTCCCTTGCGGCATCCGGCGGCCATCGGGAACGGGCTCATCCAATTGCACGATTCGGGACGGTAACTCGTCTTCGCTCCCGGCCCCAGGTCTGCCACAGCTTTGACGACAACGTCGTCTGCCGTGTTCAAGGTCCCGATCATGCTTGCCGCGGTCCAGGCCGGATACGGGTCGTTCAGAAAGCGACCCCCAACATCGAGAACGGTTGGAATGTCGCGCGGGTCTCTCGTGAAAGACGTAACGCTCACAAGGTCTGCCATCGAGCCGCCGGCCTGTTCGACGATACTTCGTACTTGCTCGAAAGCCGCGACTGCCTGGCCTTCGATCCCCTGCGCCGCCGACGCGGCGCTAATGGACGACGCCACTTGTCCAGCAATGAACAGCCGCTGGCCGATCTGAACCGCAGGTTCGATAGGTAGCCGCTTGCACCACTCGTGCTGCGGGAGGCGCCAGATTCGATAATCGGATATCATCGCAATCGCTCTGTCTCTGCCGTAATTTTCCCTGTTTGTCCTTCGGATCCCACGCCAGGCATCGCTGAACCTGCGGGGCTCTCATACCTTACAATACCCAACTTCAATCGGCGCATCTTAATCAGCGCATTGATGTAGTGATTTGTAGCTGGGGCAGACATTCGCGTTCTGGTAGGCTTCAAACGGCCTTAACGATTCGATCACTACAATACAAAAGGACAGAGCGGATGAGTTTGTACAGTGATTCTGAATACCCTGTAGACACCGCCCTCGAGGAGCTCCATGCGCGCCAGCTCGATGCGCTCCGCGAACCTGGGACGTGGTTCACGGGAATTCAGCGCGTCGCGCTCGCCGAAGAGGTACGCGCTGCGCGTATCGAAGCTGGTGTTCAGGAGGCCGCTGGCGTGCCCGCCCCGGTTACCGATGGCCGAGACCTCTCCTCTGCCGCGAAGCGTGTTGCGCGGGAGGTTGCGGTGTCGCCGGGGACCATCGTCCGCGAATTCTATGATCAGGCCGTGGAAGATGGGTTGACCGATGCCGAATATGTTGAAGTTGTTGGTGTCACGGGGCGCGTCGTAAGCATGGATGTCATTGCACGAGGCATTGGCGTAGGACCGCGGGCTATCGGCGCACCTCGCGAAGGCGATCCATCCAGGCAGCGACCGGCGGCGGCGATTCCCGAAGGAGCATGGGTAGACACCGTGCCTTCCGGCCCCCCCGGAGGCGACGATGCTAAAGAATTGTACGGCGAAGAAATGATGTATTTCATCTATCGGGCGCTCAGCCTCGTGCCCCCCGAGACGCGTGCCCACCTGGAGACTGACAAGGTCCAATACCTGCCCTCGTACCGATTCGCAGAATTCGACTATCAACATCACGAAGCACTGACCCGCCCGCAAGCGGAAGTCATCGCCGGCAGGGTCTCGGCCGTTAACGAGTGCTTTTACTGAACCTCCGGACACGCCATGGCCCTCCGTGAGAGCGGCCGCGTGATCGGACGGGACTTCAACCTGAGGGGGTTGGTTGAGCCCGGTATAGAGATCGGCGTGGACGGCGGCACCGCACTCCGGAACTTTGCCGACGCCGTATTGGGCGATGACCCGGGCAGGCTGAACCGTGCAAGAACGGCCGTTTCCGAGCAACTTGGACCGGCTGCGGTTGCGGTTTCCGCCATCATTGCCGGATGTTTCAGCAACAGCGACCGGGTTGCAAACTGCCTCGGTCTTCCCACCGAAGCCATGACCCTCGAAGCCACGGAAGATATTCGGGAGGCTCTCGGCATCAACGCTTATCGTTCGGCCGCGAACTCGCTCAAGTCTTGAGAGGTCGTCCTTTTAGGGTTTCGTTGAAATAGAGTGGTTTTTCGACTTCAAACAATACCGTTTGCCGGAAGCCAACTGAGAGGTCGCTGCCTATCCGATAACTTCTCTTCCTGGGCAAGCGTGCCCGTCAGACCCACACCCTCGATCCCGGATATCGGCACCCGGCACCAGCGGTTGGTGTCCAACGTTTCGGGAACGCGAACTTTGATGAAGTTGTCGCTGATCGCCGGCCGCCGACCCGACTGCGCTTCCTCTTCCAGGACCAGGACCCAAAGATCCCGACCGACGAAACTCTGTCGAAAGGCTTCGTTCTTCCGCCCGATCAACTGACGAAGTTGCTGTCCCCGGAACCTGGAGACATGTTCGGGAAGCGGATTCGAATATTCCGCCGCGGCCGTGCCTGGACGCGGTGAATACGGAAAGACATGGAGGTAGGTGAGTGGGGAATCCTCGATCAGGCGATAGGTCTGGAGGAAATCGTCGTCGGTTTCACCCGGGAATCCAACCATGACATCTGCACCGATCGCAGCATCGGGAGCGGCGTCGCGAATGCGCCCGATCAAAGCCGCATAATCGGGCGCCCGATAGGGCCGCCGCATCGCCTCGAGGATTCGCGAAGATCCGCTCTGCATCGGTACGTGCAGGTGGTCGGCAATCCTTGGGCTGTGGGCCACCAGGTCGACGATCCCCTCTGTGACCTCTAACGGCTCTATCGAACTGAGGCGAAGGCGTTCAAGGTCGGGAACTTCATCAAGGACCCGCCGAACGAGCTGTTCCAGCGAATAACGCGGGGTGATGTCGCGCCCGTACGAACCCAAATGAATTCCGGAAAAGACGACCTCACGGAAGCCCCTCGCTACGAGATCACGCACCTGCGCAACAACGCTGTCGGCTCCAAGACTCCGGCTGGGGCCACGGACGGCCGGAATGATGCAGAACGAACACGTCGCGTTGCAGCCGTCCTGAACCTTGACGGTCGCGCGGGTACGACCGCCCGAACCCTGATGGGCAGGTTTGGAGAGCTCGCCCCAGATCTCGCTGCAAAATATCTCGGCGCGACCGGCATCGACGTGAGAGTCCAGCCGCTCTTTGGCCAACGACCCAACCATGGCCTTATGGGAGTTACCGACGACGTAGCGCACCTGGGACATGGCAGCCAGCTCCTCGGGACGCCGCTGCGCGTAACAGCCCGTCACGATGATCTCGGCCCGGGGATTTCGCCGTGCAACCCTTCGAATCAGGCGCCGGACATCGCGGTCGGCCTCCTCGGTGACGGTACATGAATTGATAATCAGGACGTCGGCATGGAAGGGAGATTCGGCTTCGACAGTATCAGCAGAGAGTTGGTTATGAATAGCACCACCCTCGGACTGGGATGCCCGGCAACCAAAGTTCGCGATATGGAACTTCTTTTCCGACATCAGTCTCCGTTCAACTTCTCCTGGAGTCGGGCATTCTTTTCGGCAACACCGCGGGCCAGGTTTTCCTTGTGTTCGGCCATGCGTGCCTCCAGGGCCTCGTCTCGGTTTGAGAGGATCTGGATCGCGAACAGTGCCGCATTCGTTGCTCCAGCCTTACCCACGGCCATCGTTGCCACAGGAACGCCGGGCGGCATCTGAACCGTGGCCAACAACGAATCAAATCCCTTAAGAGGCGAGCTGTCGATCGGAACTCCGATCACTGGAAGAGTCGTTTCTGCCGCAATGACGCCCGCAAGGTGGGCCGCGCTACCGGCGCCAGCAATGATCACCCGCAGCCCGCGCGCGCGGGCCGTTCTGGAGTACTCGATCGCCCGGTCGGGCGACCGGTGAGCGCTGACAACCTCGACCTCTGCATCGACACCAAAGTCCTTCAAAACCTTCAGAGCGCCTTCCATAACAGGCAGGTCTGAATCGCTTCCCATGAGAATGCCCACAAGAGGTTTCATCTGTTCTTAGCCAGTCCTTTCTGTCCGATGTCGTTACGGTAGTCCTTGCCTTCGAAGTCTATCATTTCAGCTACAAAGTAAGCCTTCTCCAGCGCCTCCTTGAGGGTGGGGCCGACTGCGGTCACATTCAATACACGACCTCCAGCCGTGTAGACATGCCCCTCGTCTCTCCGCGTACCTGCGTGGTACACGGTGACGTCGCTAACGCGGGCGGCTTCCTCCAGACCGAAGATTTCCTTCCCTTTCTCTACACTTCCCGGATAGGTGCCGGATACCAACACGACTGTGGCCGAAACAACGGGCCTCCACCTGAGTTCCAGCTCTCGCAACCGGTGGTCTCTAACAGCAATCAGAACATCGACCAGGTCGGTTTCCATTCGGGGCAGGATCACCTGTGTCTCAGGGTCTCCAAACCGAACGTTGTACTCGAGAAGCTTAGGCCCAGCTTCCGTCATCATCAGGCCCGCATAGAGAACGCCCGAATACGTCTCCATGGCAGCCAGGGTGGGACGAATCAGTTGATCGATCACCTCCTGGCGTACATCGTCGGACAGGATCGTGTCGATGGAATAGGCACCCATGCCTCCCGTGTTGGGACCTCGGTCGCCAGCGAAACGCCGCTTGTGATCTTGGGAAGCAACCATCGGCTTAAAATCAGTCCCGTCGGCGAATACGTGAAACGAGGCTTCTTCGCCTTCGAGAAATTCTTCGATCACCAGGCGGGAACCGGCATCACCAAGCGTGGCGGACTCCATGAAGTCCTTCACTGTCTGGGTGGCCTGCTCGGCGGACTCCGCGATGACTACACCCTTGCCCGCAGCCAGACCGTCAGCCTTGATGGCTGTTGGATATTCGGTTTCATCGAGGATCTTGTAGGCTTCTTCCGACGTCGAGCACTCGGTGTAAGCAGCCGTCGGTATCGAGTGACGCGAACAGAGACGCTTGGTAAAGGCCTTGCTCGATTCTAGTTGCGCCATCTCGGCGGTGGGTCCAACAGCAGGAAGGTCACGCTTTCGAAACTCGTCCACGATACCTTGACTCAAAGGCACCTCGGGACCGACCAGTGTCAGATCGATCGCGTGGCTCTCGGCAAAGACAGCCAGTTCATCAACCGAGTCGGCTCGAATGGCAACCGTCTCGGCGTGTTGGGCAGTCCCCCCGTTCCCGGGTGCGGCGTAGATCTTCGAGACCTTGGAACTGGCCGCCAACGCGTGCACAATCGCGTGCTCACGCCCGCCGGAACCTACGACCAACAGCTTCACTTGTTGGGAACCTCTATTTCGGTAAGGGGAACAACGGACTCGTTGAGCCGGCCAGTCCGATACCCTTCAACGTCGAGGGTCACAAATTGGAAGCCGATCTCCTTGAACCGGTCGGCCAACGCCTCAAACACTTCCAGCCGCATCGCCTTCTCGAGTTCCTCGTACGAAATTTCAATACGGGCGATCTCATCGTGATGGCGCACGCGGCTCTGGCGGAATCCCAGCGACCTCAGTACCGCCTCTCCGTCCTCAATCATTCTGAGTTTGGCTCTGGTGACCGGAGATCCATAAGGTATTCGCGAGGAGAGGCAGGCCGAAGCCGGTTGATCCCAGGTGGGCAACTCCCTTCTCTTCGAGAGCGCTCGAATCCCGTCCTTGCCAAGTCCCGCTTCGATCAATGGACTCCGGACCGACAGTTCCCGAGCAGCTTCACGGCCAGGCCGATAGTCTCCGGTATCGTCAATGTTGTTTCCATCCGTCACGCAGAAGAAACCCCGTCTCGCAGCCATCGACCGCAACTTGGTGTACAACTCGTGCTTGCAGTAGTAACAACGATTGATTGGATTCTCTGCGTAGTTGGGGTCTTCCAGCTCTTCGGAACGGATGAACTCGTGACGAAGACCGTATCGCTCAACGATGTCGAGAACCATTTCCTTCTGGTATGCGGGATAGCTGGGACTTTCCGCGGTTACCGCAAGCGCCCGCTTGCCAAGCTCGTCATGTGCCGTCACGGCGAGGTAGGCGCTGTCCACACCACCGCTGAAGGCAATCAGACAGGAGCCCATCTCCTGGAGGATGCCCTTCAGCCGGTTTTCTTTTTCCAATATTCCTCGGTCCACAGAACGACTCCTCTTTTGGGGAAACGTCAAACGCTACCGGTCAACCGTTCGGAGCAGGATCTCCCGACTCTTTCTATTAGCTTTCAACAGCTAGCGAGTCATTGTAGCAGCGTTTGGCCAACGGCCGAGGGTTCGGCCCAAACCCACTTGGCGTAAGGGTTTGAGCGTAAAAACCCTTGACAAAGATACAGGACACCTCTCAGACTTTTCGAATAGACACTGGGGACAATTGAAAGCATGCAGGCCACACTTCTACTAAACGCCTCCTACGAACCGCTCCGGGTCATCTCGTGGAAAAAGGCTCTCACGCTGCTGTTTGCAGGAAAAGTAGAAGTGATCGACGAGTATGATCACGAGGTCCACAGCGTCACGTTTTCGATCAAACTCCCATCCGTCTGCAAGCTGGTCAAGTACGTTCGAGTCAAGAACTGGAACCGCGTAAAGTTCTCGAGAGCAAACATATATGCCCGGGATAAGTACAGCTGCCAGTACTGCGGCAAGAGGTTTCCCACGGAAGATCTGACCTTCGACCACGTCGTACCGGTCGCTCGGGGCGGAAAAAAGAAGTGGGACAACATCGTAACTGCGTGCTTCCGATGTAACCACAAGAAGGGGGGGAGAACGCCGGCCCAGGCCCGGATGAAACTGATCCGCCGACCGACCGAACCCAGTTGGCTTCCCGCGTATCACATTACGTTCAGAATCAAGTCTCCGCCCGACAGCTGGCGGGACTATCTCTACTGGAACGTTGAACTAGATGTCTAGGTGACAAGGTCCACCCGCGTCCAGTTTGCAACCCTCGTAAGAGCTTCTAACTCAAAGGAAACCCAGAGCAATCCGGAAAGGCAAGGTATCATGAAAGAGGTGCTTGCCGGGCCGCATCCGGGCAGGTCGTCAGGGTTTGAACCGGCCAACCTCTATAGAGATGTCGCTATCCGAAACAATCCAGACTGACCTCGTGGCCGCGATGCGCAGCAAGGAGTCACTGCGTCTGGGAACGCTGCGCATGATTAAGACGGCCATCAAGAACAAAGAAATCGAAAAGCGCGAGACGCTCTCAGACGGTGAGATCTGGTCCATCCTTCAGACGTTGGTGAAGCAGCGTCACGATTCCGCCGAGCAATTTCGGAAGGGAGGCCGGGAGGAGATGGCGGAAAACGAAGAAGCCGAGATCGGAGTCATCGAGGAGTATCTTCCCGTTCGGGCGACGGAAGAAGAGATCCAGGCGGCTACAGCCGAGGCTATCGAAGAAACCGGTGCCGAGGGGCCCAGGGACATGGGCAAGGTCATGAAGTCGACCAGAGAGCGACTGGCCGGAAAGACGATCGACGGAAAACATGTCAGTACGTTGGTGAAAGAATCTCTGGCACCCAACGACGCGGACTGAACCGAGCGTAATGGAAAATTCACCGGAACTTGAACCTGGCTCTGAGGCCCCGTCCGCAGAGAATCGCCAGCCAGGGGAACCGGCCCCTCCCGAAACCTCTCCGGGTATCCCCGAAACATACTCACGGAAGAGTCAGATCCGGGAATGGATCGAAAGCCTGGCGTTCACGGTGATGTTCGTCCTGATATTCACACGGTTCGTCGCCCAGGCGACGCAGGTTCCGACGGAATCGATGAAGCCCACCATCATGGTGGGTGACCATTTCTTCCTCGACAAACTCGCTTACCCCGCAAACTATCCCCGGTTTATGCGAGCGTATCTGCCTGAACGTACTCTGGAGCGAGGCGACATCGTGGCTTTCCGTGCACCGTCACAGGGAGACATACCGTTCGTAAAGAGGTTGATCGGGATGCCGGGCGATATAGTCGAGATTCGCGACAAACGGGTCTGGATAAACGACCTCGAAATCGAGGAGCCCTACAAGATTCACGTTGACGAAAATCTTTACGAAGATGAACCCTGGACCCCTGATGAATACAGAATCCGCGACAACTACGGACCGGTGACACTACCGGATGACTCTTACTTCGCCATGGGAGACAACCGTGACAACAGCAATGACAGCCGGTACTGGGGCTTTATTACGCGGGCGGATATGATCGGCAAGCCGCTGTTCGTCTATTGGTCTTATGCCGCAGACACATACATTCCCGGGCGGCGTACTGTCGTAGATCGCATAAAGAGTTACGCATCAATTGTCGGCCATTTCTTCACCAGAACCCGATGGTTCCGAATGGGCATGATGATCGAATGATCAGATGGACAGATCTTTGAAGCGCGATTCCACCACTCGTACCATGCAGGTCCAGAAGGCGGTCTTCCCAGCCGCTGGACTGGGCACCCGATTTCTCCCGGCAACGAAAGCCCAGCCCAAAGAGATGCTGCCGCTGGTCGACAAGCCTTTGATTCAATACGTAATCGAAGAAGCCGTGCAGTCAGGAATCCAGAGCGTAACGATCGTGACGGGACGCGGTAAGAACGCCATAGAGGACCATTTCGACGTTTCCTACGAATTGGAAAGCGTCCTGGCCCAGAGGGGCAAGGACACCGAACTCGAAGACATGCGCAGAATTTCAAACATGCTCGACGTGTCGTATGTGCGCCAGAAAGAAGCCCTTGGACTCGGACACGCCATAAAAATGGCTCGGGGATGTCATAGGGAGCGAACCCTTCGCCGTGATGCTCGGCGACGACATTATTGACGCCGAAGTCCCGTGTTTGAAGCAGATGATGTCGCTGTTTGAAAAACTGCAGGTCGTCGATCATCGCAACATGCGCCGTTCCTCAAGCCGGACGTCTCCCACTACGGCATTATCCGGGGTTATCCCCTCGACGGCTACGACGGACGTGTTTACAGAATCGAAGACGTGATAGAGAAGCCGCCTCGCGATGAGGCACCCTCGAACCTGGCAATCATCGGGCGCTATATCCTGACCCCGGAAATCTTCGATGCGATCGAAAACACGGACGCAGGTTCGGGCGGCGAAATCCAGATCACGGATGCGATCCGGCTCCTGCTGGAGCAACAGCCCGTGTACGCATACATGTTCGACGGGACCCGATACGATGGCGGGCGATAAATTGGGTTTTTTGAAAGCAACCGTGGAGTTCGCGCTCAAGAGAGACGATCTCGGAGCGGATTTCCGCAAGTATCTTCAGTCTCTAGAACTCTAGAGTGAGCACGACACGGAGTGGTGCCCCGGTTTTTCAAAAAAACCGGGGCTTTTATCTTCTGTGAGGAAATCAGTATTTGAATAGTTATATAAGCGGGACTGCTCTTGATAAAAGACAGCGGTTCGTATTGGGTTGGGCATTCATGGTAGGTTCGAACTCATTATTTTCCTCGAGGCGCACTGGCATGGGTCTCACACGGCGCCCAAACAATACATTGTAGCGCCTCCTCGAACCCAGTCAATAGCAACCTCATAAACAATCCCGAATTCAAACCATGTCTCCCGGAATGCTCTACGTGATCGCAACTCCAATAGGGAGCCTGGACGACTTCACACACCGGGCGGCCTCCGTGTTGGGAGAGGTGGACGTCATCGTATGTGAAGACACGCGTCACACACGTAAGCTGCTGGGGCGCTACAACATCCGGCGACCGATGGAGGCCTATCACGACTTTAACGAAACCGACAAGGCCGAAACCCTTATCGAAAGGCTGACGTCGGGACAAAAACTCGCCCTGGTTTCCGACGCGGGCACACCCACAGTTTCCGATCCCGGATACAGGCTTGTACGCCTCTGCCGCCAGCAGAACATTCCCGTGATCCCTATACCAGGACCGTCGGCTGCGGTGGCGGCCCTGTCGGTATCGGGGCTGCCGACAGATGAATTCCTGTTCGCCGGCTTTCTCCCATCACGAAAGGAGGCGCGTCGCCGGCATATCGAATCCCTCAAGCGGGTTGCCTGCACACTCGTATTCTATGAAGCTCCCCGACGCATCGCCTCAACACTGAAGGATATGCAGGAAGTCCTGGGCGACCGGGAAGTCTTTGTAGGACGCGCGAAATGACAAAGCTGCACGAAGAGTACGTTTTTGGGAAGCTCAGCGAAGTCGCACAACGGACGAAGCAGCTTGGAGAGGCGGTTATCGTTCTCGCGGGGGCAGAGAAGACAGAATCGAAGCCGCCCGTCGTGGATCTGGAGACGGTTTCGCGGCAGGAGCTACTGAAGATCGCGGCCGGGCGCCTGGGAGTGACCCGAAAGCAATTGTACGAGGCTTTATACAGAAAGGCTGAGTAAAGGCCGCGTTTTCATTGGCTTTGATAGGGGGTTTAATAGGCGAACAGACCTGCGTCGATCTGGTTCAAACCCGCCCTCAGGTACCTGCGACACAGTAGGGCAGGAATCCGGCAGGAAATCCGGAGGATTTCCTGGATGACAACGGCTTTGATAAGTGTAAGATTCTCATGATGTCAGCTGAAGAAAATGGCATTCTGGAAGAAGCGACGGGATCGCCGATCGCCAATTCCGAAAAGACTCGTGAACGCATACTGGAGACGGCGGCCTGGGCCTTCTCCGAAAAGGGTTTCAGCGGCGCTACGCTCCGCGATATCGGGACAGCCGCAGGCGTGAACTTCCAGTCCATCCGTTACCACTTCGGTTCAAAGGAGCGTCTGTGGGAGAGCGTTGTCGCCACCCTCAGCGAAAAGGCGCAGGAAGTCGGGAAGAAAGACCAGGAGGCCATCCTGTCGTTGCCACCCAGAGAACAGCTCCGCGCACACATCCTCGCAGTCCCCTGGCTCCTGGCGTGGAATCCTCAGCTGCACCGGATCTTCTTTCGCGAGGCCATGAAGGGCAGCGACCGCTATCGGAAAGCCTACAAACAACACGTTACGGGTTTCATAGAGCTGTCCGAACGTCTTTTGAAACGCTTGCAGAAAGAGGGCGTGGTCAAGGACGACATCCCGTTTGACGACTTACTTTTCGTGTTCCGCGGTGCTCTCCTGCATCGACTGATCGCCCCGGCAGACAGCGAGTACTACACCGGTCAGCTGACGACGTCTCCGGATGTGATCGAGCGCCATGCGGACGCAGTCGCGAAGCTGCTGATGAAATAGGCCCAACCTCGCCGCAGCCACGACTCAGCAAACCGTTTCGAGTGACACCCATGCCATACACCACCGCCCAATTCACATCGAAAGCGATCCTGTCCAGGTGAGGCCGGGAAGACACCTATCCGAAGCTTGACCATTGACCCGACTCCGAATACCATCAACGCACTAATCGCCTACGAATCGACGTCTTAGTCGCATTTCATCGATAACAAGTCATCTTCCCAACGGAGGAATCAATGGGTACATCACGAACAACTGTAGCCTCGATCGTTCTACTCGCGATGCTCGTAGCAGGGGATGGCGGTGGTCGCAGACGCGCAACGGGGACGAGGAGGGCAGCAGGGAAGAGGCAGAGGCGGAGGCCTGCCGACAGGGGGGCTCTACCTCTACGACACCCCCATCGGGAATCGAAGCGCTGCCGGTCGACATGTGGACGACCGAAAACTTTTATCTCGATGAGGAATACTGGACCGATCCCCGTTTATGCCCGTTGCAACACCCCACGCCAATTGACCGACATGTGGAGGCAGGGACGCGTCGGGTGGATGGGGAGACTGCGACCGGGACCGTGACATCGCCGACATCGTGAGCCCCTACGACTACCAGACCGCCGAGGAACATTACAATGCGTTGATGGCCGAAGCCGAGGCGGCCGGAGGCCCAACAATTTACAGGCGGGGTACCTTGCCCGACTGGGATGGGAACTATAATCGCGGAGGCGCCGACGAACAGTGGGTTTACGGCCGCAACCTCCAAACCTCAACTATGTTATCGCTCTTGACGCCTCAATATCAGGAGTACATGGCTCAAGAGACCTACCACGAAGCCGTGAGCAATTCACCCCAGTGGATGGCCGCGTTCTGCTATCCGGAAGGGCTCTGGCGCTGGTGGTCGCAGGCCGCCGTCGGCGGGGGGTATGAAGTCCTGATGACGCCTCATCAGATTCAGTTCCTGAGCGGCACGGCGGACAACTTCCTTCGCAAGATTCTCATCGGCCGGCGAACATGTGCAGGACGGAATTCCGCAATGGTGGGGTGAGACCATCGGGTTCTGGAACGGCGACACGCTCATCGCATGGACGGCCAACGTCCAAGGATGGAAGCTGTCGCATTCCATGCCGGAATGGAGCAACGAATTCGAGGTCGTCGAAGTCTTCAGACCGAACTCCGACGGGAGCGGGCTGATCGTGGAGGCGACATTCTACGACTCCCTGGCCTTTGCTCAGCCCCTGCACACGGTCACTCCATGGAACAAGCGGTTTGGGCTTGACGACCCCGGACAACCGGTATACGTTCAAACAGTGCCGAACCCAGAGCACGATCGTCAACGGTCCCGACGGACGACCGACCCAGCTACTTCCCATCGATGAAGGCTGGATCGACTACTTTGGTCGACCATGGGCACAGAATTGGGAAGAGCATTTCGAACAGGGTTGGGAGAGGCCAAATAATTGACGTCAGACCCTGCGCATGTTACATATGGTAGAAGGGAAACAAGGAGATCATTCATGAATAAGCCAACACTGAAAATATCTGGGTGGTTGCAGCGGTCGTCGGTGTCATGTCCATCGGCATGATGACGACGCCGGCACTGTCACACCACTCTTTCGCGATGTATGACCAGACTATGGAAAAGACGGTGACGGGAAAACTGACCCGGTACATACCCGGGTCCAACCACGCTCAGCTCATCTTCGCGTTGCTCAATCCGGATGGCAGCGAGGTCATGGAAAATGGACGGCCTGTTCAGTGGGGTGTGGAAACCGGATCGGCGGCATCGCTGGCACGTGTCGGTGTCACCGTAGATAGTTTTCCTTTGGGCACCATTATTACGGTCACCTTGAACCCGCTCAGAGATGGCCGCACGTTTGGCGCCATGACGAACACGGCCGGGGGACTCATCGGCTGCGGCTTGGCTATGCCTGACGGCGGTTGCACGGCCGAGACCGGCAGGATCTATATCGGCGGAGATTGATCCAGCATTCCCCGTTACCCGCGGCAGAGCCGCGGGTAACACCGATCCCTCTTTCATCGCTTCGCCGTTCTCTAAACCCCACTTCTTGACCACCGCCCTCACTCCGCATACCATCGGTCCAAGCGTTACCTAAACTCGAATCGCCTCGTCGGAACAAGAAGGAGTCGGATAGATATGTCACGCATCATCTTGATCTCGATCGCTCTCATCTCAATGATTGTCGGCATGACGGGTGTCCGCAGACGCGCAGCAAGCCCAACAGGATCCTCAGTTGGAAGACAACGCGCCGTTGATCCAGGGAGGTTTCGTGGGACCGACGCCACCACCGGGAATCGAGCCGCTGCCGGTGGACATGTTCAACACCGAGAATTTTCTACATGGACGAGGCGGTTTGGACGGATCCACGCTACACCCGGTGCAATACCCCGCGCCAGCTGACCGACATGTGGAGGGGAAAACGCGGGTTGGCGGATGGGGAGACTGCAATCTTGACCGCGACATCGCCGACATTGTCAGCCCGTACGACTACCAGACTGCCGAAGAACATTACAACGCGTTGCTGGCTGAAGCCGAGGAGGCGGGAGGCCCGACCATTCACACACGGCAGACGATGCCTGAATGGGACGGCAACTACACCCGGGGAGCTGCGGACGAGCAGTGGGTCTACGGACGAAATCTGCAGTCCTCCACGATGTTGTCCGTCCTGACCCCTCAGTATCAGGAGTACATGGCTCAGGAGAACTATCACGAAGGCGTGAGTAATTCACCCCAGTGGATGTCCGCATTCTGTTATCCGGAAGGACTTTGGCGCTGGTGGGGACAGGCCACACTTGGCGGAGGCATCGAACTCATCATGACGCCTTATCAAGTCCAGCTCCTGAGCGGGACTGCTGACAACTTGTTGCGCAAGGTCCTCATTGGCCGCGAGCACGTCCAGCAGGTTCGGCAATGGTACGGTGAAACCATCGGATTCTGGAACGGCGATACGCTCGTCGCCTGGACGGCGAACGTCCAGGGATGGAAGCTGTCCCACTCCATGTCCGAATTCAGCGATGAGTTCGAAGCGATCGAAGTGTTCAGGCCCAACGCAGATGGTAGCTTGACGGTGGAAGCAACCTTCTACGATTCTCTGGCTTTCGCCCAGCCCCTGCATACGGTTACACCCTGGGTCAAGCGCTTCGAAGCCTGACGATGCAAACAATCGATATGTCGTAAAACAGTGCCGGATGGCAAGTACGATCGTCAACGGCCCTGACGGTCGGCCGACCCAGCTCCTCTTTACTGACCCAGGTTATGTGGATTACTTCGGACGGCCGTGGGCCCAGAACTGGGCAGAGCATTTCGAGCGAGGATGGGAGAAACCCAACGATTGAGGAGACTTGTTTTCCAGGCCGATCAACGGCCGGATTCCTGATTGACTTCTCCGAACTTCAACACTTAAGGTCGGTCCTTGATATCCGGCGCTTGTGACCTTTCCCGATCGTGCCTGAGGAGGTAGTCCTTGGCGTTTTCCAGCAAGATGCTGGTCAGTACTGCTCTCGCTTGCATCCTAGTCGCGTTGACTCTCAACCCAGGATTGGGGAACGGTGCGGCCCAAACACCACGCACATTCACTGCGCCGGTTCAGGAGTTCACTTCTCCCCCGGAGATCGGGACATCCATTCCCTACGTGGGTCTGCGGGGTTGTTCAGCCTCAGCCTGTCACGGTCGGAACGACAGGGCCCCGGGCGATTCGATATGGCAGAACGAGTACCAGACCTGGGCCGGGGAGGATAAGCACTCCAACGCCTTCCTTCTGCTTTACAACGAGAACTCCCAGGCGATGGGACAAAGGCTGGGACTCGGGAATCCCGTGGGAAGAGGATCGTTGTCTCGCCTGCCACGCCATCAATCCGGACAATCAAGAGGCCAACTTCGACATTTCCGAGGGGGTTTCCTGCGAAGCGTGCCATGGTCCGGCCTCCGGTTGGGTCGATTTGCATTACACCCAAGGCCGCGCACGCTCCCAGTCTCTGGATGACGGAATGTTCGACACAAAAAATCTGGTACGCCGGACCGAGATCTGCATCTCCTGCCACGTGGGTAGCCCTCGGGCAAACGTAGACCACGAGCTGATCGCTGCCGGACACCCCGATCTCGTATTCGAGGTCGAAGCCCTTTCCGAGCGGATGCCGCGCCACTGGCAAGAGGATTCCCAGGACTGGGAAGGCGCACGTCTCTGGATGATAGGGCAGGCATTGACGCTGAAGGAAACACTCGATCAACTGCAGCGCCGATACGACCCGAGTCACTGGTACGGTGTGGACTTCGCAGACCTTGAATGCAGTTCCTGCCACCACAGCCTGTTCCTCCCCAGTCCGCGTCAGGAGAGGGGCTACCCGGGACGGCCCGGCCTCCCCCTGCTCGACCCTTCGGCCTACATCGTCTGGCGTCAGGTGGGGTCTATCGTCCTCGCGGACGAATCGGATTCGCTTGGCACGGAGACGGGGGAATTGATGACCGCTCTGGAAGATTTGGCGGTTGAAAACAATCTGATCGAAGAGGTGGAGCGGATTTCCCGGACGTTAGACCGGCTGGTCTCGCGCTTCTCGACCATCGAACTCGATCGTCGTCTGGTGTCCGAGATTATTGGAGCCATATCGAATGACTCGGAGAGGATCGCCCAGGTCGGGATTCGCTCCGCCGAGCAGGCAACGCTGGCTGTTGAGTCGCTCTACGCTTCTTTTCGTTCTTCGACAGAAACTTCGGATCCTGATATGGAGACGCGAATAGGGCAACTCCATGCGTCACTTGAGGAGTTCAGTCCGCAGCATTTTTCCGAGGAGTTGGGCCGCGTGGGAAGACCGGCCCAGTCCCAGTCCCCGCTCCTAGGAGGTGAACGCTGACTTCTAACTTCAGAACCGGATCCGTGGGTTGGCCGACGCTCGTTGCGCTGGTTTCCTTTGCCGCAATCAGGCTCGTCGTATCCGCCGGCCCGCAGGAAATCGCAGAAGCCCCCACTGGAGAACAACGGCCCACCATTGTTCTGGGAGCATTGTCCTGCGCATCGTCCGGCTGTCAACGGGAGTCCTTCGCCGGTCACAAACGGCGCCATCGAACAGAACGCATTCACGACGTGGATTGAAAACGACAAGCACGCGGAAGCCTACGAGGTCCTGCTGTCTGAGGACTCACGACTCATCGCCCGCAATCTGAATATAGAGGAAGCGCACGAAGCCAACGTTTGCCTGGATTGCCATTCCTGCGGCCTCCGAATGGCTAGGTTCCCACGTGGTTGCCGATGGGGATCGCGACAGGGTGGGGATGTCCGACTCCAGGGACCTCGTGCCGAGAACAGAACTCTGTTTGAGCTGCCACTTGGGCAACGCGAGTAAGACAGCCGATCACGAACTCATAGCGGCCGGTCATCCAGATCTTCGGTTCGAGCTGGACACAATGACGGCCCTTATGCCCACCCACTGGCGCACTGATGAGGAGGAATGGCTGGAAGCGCGACAGTGGGCGGTGGGACAGGCCCTCGCCTTGCGGGAATCGATGCTCCAATTGGAACGAAGGGCACGCGGGGCGGAACGCTGGCCCGAGTTCGCCGATTTCGAATGCTTCTCCTGTCATCACAACTTGTCCTCGTCTGAGGGAAATCCGGGTCGTGAAGCCCGGGCGGCGGGAATCCCTCCTTGGGACTCGTCAAGGTATGTCGTTTTCCGGCAATCGCTCCCGGTTCTGGTCCCGGGATCGACCCAGGAGCTCGATCGGTTGGTGGCAGACCTGGGGGCACAACTCCGCTCGCTTCAGAATCGGACCGAAGTCGCCGAAACTGCCCAGGAGATTGCGGACTTGACCGATCGCCTACTGCCGACCCTGACCGCTTTCGAATACGATGCTCAGACTCTGAGCGAGATCACCGCCCGAATCGCCTCGGGCGGGCCGTCAATAGCGAGTTCCGGACTCCACTCTGCCGAGCAGGCGGCAATGGCGATCGAAGCGCTCTGGACTTCCTATCAGCGCAACGCGGAAGAGACGGGCGGTGCTCTGAGCCCGATCGATGAACTCTTCAACCTTCTCGAATCCACGTCCCGCTACGACCCGGACCAGTTCGGCCGACAACTCGAAAGCGTTCCGGTACCAGTTCCCTAGCGCGTGCCGGGTAAGCTGCTAGCGCGCCTCTCCCTCCTGCATGAGGTAATCCCAGTGCTCTCGGGTCCGGCCCAGGATCTGCCCAAGATCTCCCTCGAGAAGGTAACCCTCGCCGATCAGATCGATCGCCGCCTCGGCGACGAGGCCTACGTAATGCTCCCGGCCCTGGTAGCGTTCCTGGATCGACGGCCTCGGGTCACCATCGCGCATGCGCTGTTCGCGTGTGAGAGCGAACGGGATGTAAGACCCCTGCATGCTGGACAACACATTCTCCGGTCCCGATTCCGCACGAAACAGATTCCAGCCGGTGTAAGTTGCCACCGGTACGGCTACCTCGGGCATTTTCAGACCACCGAACTCGTTGCCGTCCACATCGACTCTGGGAACCATCACGGGAAAGCCGGACAGGACCTCCGGCGGCTCCACCGTGACGATACCTTTCGTTCGAAACTCAGGCCCATAATCGACGCGATAGGCACCGTGAGGAGCGGCAGGTTGACCGACACCGGGTAGGTCGGGAAAGTTCAACTGGGCTGGCAGCACGAGTTCGTCCTCGGTGATGCGCGGATAGCTGCTCGCTGGTGGAAGCGATCCTTCCCGCGTCCACTTGTCCATCGCAACTAGAAGACCACGCATGAACCAGGAATAGTCATTGGGATTGCTCAACTGCTGCCCGCTCGTCTGCACGGGCGGGAATCGTCCGGGACCGTGCTGGCCACCGGCAAACGAATAGATCCGGACATTCTCCATCAGCGGTATGTCTTCCAGGCCGTCGATGGTCGTATGGATCAGCGATGCCGCCCGACCCCAGTATTCGTACGAAGAGTTCGTGTAGAAAACCTTGGGCAGAAACTGAGGTTCAACAGATAACAAGAGACCATCCCGGATGCCTGTTTCCGGATCGTTCTGCTCGACGTCGGTGAAGGGGAAGATGTCGCTTGGGTAGAGCTTGTTCAGGAAAGGGTGTCCGTCGCGGGAAGGTTGCGCGAACCGATGGTTGAAACTTCCGCGCCCCACCTCCGGCTACGTGTGCAATCACACCGTCAAAGGCCTTGCGGTGCCCTTCGTCTTCGTTGAATCCGTAGTAAAGAAACGTTCGTAGAAAACGGCCGCTCTGAGAGGTGCCGAAGGCCAGGGCTGTATCGATCGTGTTTTCCGGAATAGAGAGTTCTTCAGCGGAAACATATTTCAGATGTGATATGGCGTCGCGGATCGCGGCAGAACCCAGGCCGACGAGCGGTGGATCCTGTGAGGTGTAGACGACGTCATAGAGCTTGTGGGGCTCGAATCCGCCTTCAAGGTATACGCGCCCTCGATCCGGAACGGCCCTGCCATCAGCAAGTCTCGCGAATTGCCACTGATCACGAGGCACGACCCGGCGCGGTCCCTCGACCGAATCGCGAACCGTCATCTCGTGATCAGGGTCACCCGGGTTTGATACGAGATATGGAATGTGGTTGCGGTCGGCCAGCGATGCATCGAATACCCTCTGGTTGACGACGATCTCGCTTCGGACAAGGCCTTCAACGGTTTCACCCTCATCGGTAGCGATCGGAGGGTAGACACGAACCAGTCCGTCTCGGAACGGGGGATCGAACTGCCAACCCAGCCAGAGCAACGTAAGACCTTGCTCCATCAAAAAGCCGTCGCCCAGGTGGGCCTCGGTCCGAGGATCGACGCTTCCCTCTCCCCGGTTGAAGTATCGCAATAGACCCTTTCCACCCCGGTTCGAGACTTCATAGAGAAGAGTACCGTTCCCGCGTGTGACGTCTTTCGGTTTGATGAGAAAGAAGTCGGAGTGAAATTCGACCTTCCCACGCGCGTTTCGAGGTGCCAGGTCGATATCGGCAATGATCTGGTTGGCCGAATTGGCCGGGTCGACCTCGAAGTAGATGGTACCCACCAGCTTTTCGTACGCACCGGCCAGGCCATAGGCCTTTCCGCCGGCCAGATCTGCCCTCGAATCCACTTCGATGCGAACGACTTCAGCTGACGCAGTCGAAACGGTCAGCAACACCAGCGCTAGAAATACGGGTAAAGAGCGACGCATGCTTCCTCCTACTGAATCTGGGAATGTCAGTGCAAACCTATTCCTTAAAGGGCCCGAGTGTCAACGATGTTGATTTGCACCCAAAACTGATCCACTTAAAGCGGGTATTTGCATCGAAATTTGACCCACGTGTATACCCATTCCTGCCGATTAACAGAGCAGGAGGGCAAAGGAGTGATAGACGTGGCGATATTGAGTGTGATCAGACGCTGGCATGTACGAGAGGGCGTATCGATTCGAGAGATCAGCAGGCGAACGAAGCTGTCGCGTAATACGATCCGGAAGCACTTGGCGAACGGCGCTCTGGAGGCGGTCTATCCGAAGCGCAGGAGCCGGAGCAAAGTGGACGGCTACGCCGAGTTGCTGGCGTCGTGGCTGAAGCGGGAATCGGCCCGGGGTCGCAAGGAGCGGCGTAATCTCAAGCAGCTGCACGGCGAGTTGATGAAGCTTGGCTACACGGGGTCCTATGACCGTGGTGTTTGCGCCCGGCGAAGCGTTCCAGTTCGACTGGAGCGAGGACTGGGTGGTCATCGGCGGTGAACGCACGAAGCTGATGGTGGCGCAGTTCAAACTCTGCCACAGCCGGGCGTTCATGCTGCGGGCTTATCCGCTACAGTCCCACGAGATGCTGTTCGACGCCCACAACTATTGTCTGGCGGCGTTGGGCGGTGTGCCCCGGCGGGGCATCTACGACAACATGAAGACAGCGGTGGACCGAGTGGGCCGAGGGAAGGCCCGGGTGGTCAACGCCCGGTTCAAGGCGATGGTGAGCCATTTCCTGTTCGAAGCGGAGTTCTGCACGCCTGGCGCCGGATGGGAGAAAGGCCAGATCGAGAAGAACGTCCGGGACGCGCGGCCCCGTCTGTTCCATGACGCGCCTGAGTTTGCTGGCTTCCGTGACGTGAACGTGTGGCTTGAGCGGCGATGCCGGGGTCTCTGGGACGAGATCCATCACCCGGAGCAGCCCCAGCGTACAGTCGCCGAGGTCTGGGCCGATGAGCACGCGCATCTGATGCGCATGCCGACGCCGTTCGATGGCTTTGTCGAGCACACCAAGCGTGTTTCTCCGGCCTGCCTTATCGCCTTCGCGCGTAATCGCTACAGCGTGCCGGCCGCGTTTGCCAACCGGCCGGTCAGTGTCCGCGTCTACGCCGAACGCATCGTGATTGCCGCCGAAGGCCAGGTCATCGCTGAGCATCCGCGGGTGATCGCGCGCGGGCGCGACTGCCGGTCAGGGCGAACCGTCTACGACTGGCGCCACTACCTGAGCGTCCTCCAACGAAAACCGGGCGCGTTGAGGAACGGCGCTCCCTTCGCCGAGCTTCCCCAACCTTTCAAGCGCCTCCAGGCGGCGCGGCTCAAGCGACCTGGCGGGGACCGGGAGATGGTGGAGATCCTGGCGCTGGTGCTGCACCACGATGAGCCGGCGGTGCTGCGTGCCGCCGAGATCGCACTCGCAGCCGGGGCCGCCTCCAAGCAACATGTGCTCAATATCTTGAGCCGGTTACTGGAAGCCTCGCCGCCCAGCCTCATCGATATACCCGATGCGTTGACACTGCTCAATGAACCGAAGGCCGATGTTCATCGCTACGACCGCTTGAGAGGAGATGGCCATGTCATCTGAATCTCTGGTCAGCGCGCTGAGGTCGCTCAAACTCCATGGCATGGCGCAAGCGGTCGATGAACTCGCGCGGCAAGGCGCTCCGGCTTTCTCAAACATAGAGCCCATGCTCCACACCTTAACCGAGGCCGAGGTCGCCGAGCGCGAGGTCCGCTCCATCAACTACCAGATGAGGACCGCCCGCTTCCCAGCCTATCGCGACCTCTCCAACTTCGACTTCAATGAAAGCCCCGTTGATGAGGCACTGCTCAGCTCACTGTATCGATGTGACTTCGTCGCCGACGCTCACAACATCGTGATGATCGGCGGACCGGGCACCGGCAAGACCCATCTCGCCACGGCCATCGGCGTGCAGGCCATCACTCACCATCGCCTCAGAGTCCGGTTCTTCTCCACTATCGAACTCGTCAACACGCTGGAACAGGAGAAAGCCAAGGGTAAGACTGGGCAGATCGCCAACCGGCTCCTGCAAGTCGATTTGGTCATTCTCGATGAACTCGGCTATCTGCCGTTCTCGCAGGCCGGCGGCGCCCTTGCTGTTCCACCTGCTGAGCAAACTCTACGAGCGCACCCGCAGGGTCCTCACCACCAACCTTGCCTTCGGTGAATGGCCCCGGGTCTTCAACGACACGAAGATGACCGCCGCGCTGCTCGACCGCCTCACCCACCATTGCCACATCGTCGAAACCGGCAATGACAGTTACCGTTTTAGAAACAGTTCCACACACACAAAGGAGACTAAACCCCGGAAAAACCCCAACCCATGAGCCATAATCCGGCTCTCTAACCCGGGTCAATTTTCAATGCAAAACCCGGATCACTTTTCCGTGCAAATTAACACCGAGCCAGCGTGCGAAAAACAAAGCGGGTACTTTTTCGCATGGCTATTTCGCAGACTTTGTATGCGGAAACGCTCCCTATCCCCTGCATTCACTCGTGGATAGCTCTTTCGAACGCTTCGGTTCAGAGCCGCTCTGGAAGGGGGCGGAGTGGCGGGAGCGACCCCCCCCGTTTTCGCATTCCACTCGGCTCCGGACCCCCGTGCTATTTCGCATCACGGGGGCCGGTGCCTTCCTCCCCAATGGGGGTCGCTCCCGCCACAGCGATCCTTGCAGGAAGGCTTGAAGTCTGGAGACGTAAAGGCCAATGAGATGGAGTCATATTGTCCTCTTTGTCCTGGCGGTGGCCGCCTCGACGGGCCGGTATGTGTGGAGCCCGTTTCCCCCCGGATCTGAAAATCCCGTCGTCGCGCTGATGGCCCTCGATGCGCCCATGCTTTTGTGGCTGATCCACGGTTGGTATGCCGCCATGCCCGGCACCGTTGTATTTATCGGTGGCACGCTCGTTTTGGACGTCTGGCGGGTCTGGTTCGAACCCGGTCCACGGAAGAAACAGGGCAAGGGTGAGCTGCCCCCATGGCCGATTGCCGACACGGATGAGAAACCGGCCATCGTCGTCGGGGGAGACGCATCACCCGGTTGAGGCCTGGGAGATTCCGACCCCGGACTGGCTCGTGATCCCGGAGCGGGGCCTCTATACCGGAATCGCCATCTTCGGGGCGGTCGGCTCCGGGAAGACCTCGGCGTGCATGCACCCGTTTGCCCGGCAATTGCTCAGCTGGCAAGCCACAAAACCCGAGAGCCGGGCCGCTGCCCTGGTCCTCGAGGTCAAAGGGGATTTCTGCTACGACATCCGGGAGATCCTGAAACAGGCCGGCCGGGAAGACGATTACATGGAGCTGAGCCTGGACGGCAAATATCAGTGGAACCCACTGGCCGCCCACTGGCTCGATTCCTACTCACTGGCTTATACGGTTTCCTCTCTACTGAATCAGTTGTTCGGCAAGGGGAAAGACCCGTTCTGGCAACAGGCCTACACGAACCTGGTGAAGTGGATCATCGAGCTGTACCGGATCTTTCCCGATCGCTGGGTGACCTTGCAGGATGTCTACCGGTGCGCGATCGACCTTGAACTGTTCCAGCAAAAAATCGATGAGGCCGGCATTGTTGTCTACATCCAGTTGCATGGGGAAGTTGTGATTTCAGCGGACGATTGGACAGCGAGCAAGGAAGAGCTGCTCGCCTTCGGAAACTGGGATCAACTTGAAGATGGGGAGTGTAAAGCCATCAAGACGCCTGCGTTGGAGAAATGGTTGCAAACCGAGGGGATCCCATACCGCGTCACCGTGCCCAAGAGCCACACCAAACCGGAACGTCTCCTCGCGCGATGGCAAAGTGTGAAGATCTGGTACGACCACGATTGGATGAAGCTGGATCCGAAACTGCGGACCTCATGTGTCGAGGGCATTTCCAGTTTCCTCTCTCTCTTTGACATGGAGGACGTCGCCTCCATTTTCTGCCCCCAGGCACCGCCGGTGGAGGACACGGCCGAGAGGCCGAAGTGGGAACCGACAGAATCCGGAGGAACCTGGAAACATCTTCCACCCCTGGACGAGCTGATCGAGACCGGGAAAGTCCTCGCGCTCAACATGCCCGCCGGATCGAATCCGGCCCTGGCCCGCGCCGTGGGCGTGTTCCTCAAAAACGCCTGGCTCCAGACCCTGCTCCGGCGGCCGGCACGGATGAAAGCGGACTCCAAGCGTTACTTCCGGCCCGCTGTTTTCATTTGCGACGAATATCAATCGTTCGCCTCAGTCGGCGAGGACGACCCCTCGGGAGACGAGAAGGCGTTTGCCCTCACCCGGCAGTGCCGTGTCATCCCCATCGTCGCCACCCAATCCATATCCTCGCTCCGATCTGTGCTGGGTACCTCCGAGGCCTGGCGGGCGCTGCTTCAGACCCTCCGTACCCGGATCTTCCTCTCCCTCAGCGACGACGCCAGCGCCGAAATTGCCTCGAAACTCTGCGGGCAGGTGGCCCGAATCAAGCCGAGCTGGACCGTCACCGAGTCGACGCGGCAAGCCGAAGTGTCGCTCCTGTCCGGCAAGGCCGGCGGCGGCCAGGGCTCGGTTGGAACCAGCAAGTCATTCCGGGAACAGCGGGAGGCCTTGTTTCAGCCCAGGGAGTTTGCCCTGCTTCCCAATTGCCAGGCAATCTGCCTGCCCTATGACGGCACCAGCGCGGCGAGCGCCGTCCGCGTCTATCTCAAGCCGTACTACCTTCCGGAGACGATGCCCTATTGGCGCGCCGTCGAGGCGGGGAAGATATGAGCGGCACCCGAGGCATGGACTACCTGCGCCCGTTTTTGCCGGGGCTGGAATCGGTCCTCGAAGATGAGGATGTCAGCGAGATCATGATTAACGGACCGGGCAACGTCTGGGTTGAAAGCCGGGGTGAAATCCGGGAACATCCTGCCCTCACCCTCGATGAGGCCGCGCTGGATCGGGCGGCCATTCAGATTGCTCGACCTCTGGGTCTCGATCCGGCCACAGCGCCCATCCTCGATGCCCGTCTGGACGATGGCTCCCGTGTGGCGATCTGTGTCCCACCGGCCGCGCCCAACGTCGCCATCACGATCCGGCGTTTCGGCAAGCGAAGCTTTTCGCCCGACGATCTCGTGCGCTTCGGCTCGCTGCCCCAGGAAGTCCTGGACGAGGCCCGTGCCGCGCTCCTGGGTCGGCGGAATATCCTGGTGTCGGGCGGGACCGGCTCGGGGAAGACCACGCTGCTCAATGCCCTGGTCGAGTTGCTCCCAGAGGACGACCGCATCGTTTCCATCGAGGACACCCTGGAACTCCGGATCGACCGGAAAAACTGTGTCCGCTTCGAGGCCCGGGGGATCGACACCAAATCGGTGACGATCCGCGACCTCGTCAAACACGCGCTCCGGCATCGGCCCGACCACATTGTGGTTGGCGAAGTCCGGGGCGGCGAGGCCGCCGATCTCCTGCAGGCGCTCAACACCGGGCACGGCGGGAGCCTGACGACGATCCACGCCAACAACGCCGAGTCCGCCCTGTCCCGCCTCGCGACTTGCGCCATGCAAGGTGAGACGGACTTGCCGTGGGAAGTCACCTGCCGGGGTGTCGTGGACGGGATCTCCATGGTGATTCACATGACGCGGCGCGAGGGGAAGCGCTACGTCGAAGAAGCCCTTCACGTGAGCGATTACGACACCGCAAAGCGGCGCTGGCACTACAGGCCCGTGGCGTTCGCCGACCCCCAGCTCGAACTGAAGCAGGTGCGGTGATGCCAGACAACGCTGCCAGGAGGATGAAACGGAGGCGGGCCGGGATTGTCAGGGCGATGCTTCTACTGGTTCGTGGATACAACGCGGCAAAGAATCTCTGGTTAACGGTCCCGATCTGGCCGGTAAAACATGATAAGGATATGGAGGCTTGCCAGGACATGAACCATAAATCAAAACCCGCACTCTCTCTGGTGACGCCCCAAGCACGCCACCACTACACCCGCCTCGATCAGGTGAACCAGTTAGTCGAGGCCGGTGAAGCGGACACCAAACTTGGTTTCATGTCGCGGTGGCTGGCTCTGTGCAGCTTGCCGAGAACTAACCCCGGCAAGCGCTTGCAGTACATTCGGCGCAACGGACCATTCACGCTGGGATGATTGCCGGACTCAACAACCGTCTCCCTTACGGGAACATTCCGCGACTGCTGCTCGCTTGGATCTGCACCGAGGCGGTGCGGACGCAATCTCCCACCTTGGTCCTCGGCCGCTCGCTCTCCCAGTTCATGCGGAAGCTGGGAATTTCCAGTGATTCTGGCGGCCCCCGCGGGGAAATCACACGCCTGCGTAACCAGATGCAGCGACT
>CBDCLE010000018.1:0-32209 GCA_965218585.1 Terriglobia bacterium | reverse complement strand
CAGGCCCACCACATGGGCCGCGGCCACACCAATGGCGACTCGGTCATTTACTTCCCCGACCTCGGAGTCGTGCACGGCGGCGATCTGCTCAATACCGGCAACATCTTTGTCGACTTCAACAACGGTGGAAGCTTTCTGGAGTGGGTCGACACGCTCGACGGCATGCTGACTCTGGATTTCCAGACCGCTATTCCGGGACACGGTGACCTGCTGACAAAGGACGAAGTGCGTGCGTTTCGAAACAAGTTTGCGGCCCTCGAAACGCGGGCGCGAGAACTGATTTCCGAAGGCATGTCGCCGGAAGAATTCGTATCGAGTCTCCAGAGCGAAGACCTCGGCTGGGATCTCTCCGGACGGGGCGGGCAGGGCGCTCAGAGGGAATCTATGCTGAAATAACCCGGTCGATGGAATAGCGCTCGGGAAGGAGAAGCCGATGGCGATCAGTAAGGATGCAAAGGGCCTGGAAATGTCCTGGGAACCGGATTATGGCTACGCTCAAGCCGTAAAGGTAGGTGACACGATCTACGTTTCAGGCCAGTTGAGCCATGACGATGAAGGAAACATTGTTGGTGAGGCGCCCTTGGACGAAGAGGGGCGCATCTCCGATCACTCGAATATGGAAACCCAGATGCGGCAGACCTATGCGAACGCAAAGAAGATTCTCGCCAAATACGGTGCGACGCTGGACAACGTTGTGGACGAAGTCCTCTACGTTACCGACATGGACGCTGCGTTTGCGGTCGCAGGAACAGTGAGAAAGGAAGCTTACGGGTCGGAAAAACCGGACGTCGCCAGCACGATCCTGGTGACTCCGCGTCTGGCGTTGCCGCCACAGCTCATTGAGATCAAGTTCATCGCTAAGGTTTAGCAGCGAAGCAAAATCCGATTTCTTATGGACCGAAAAGTGCGGTCATAGACCACACCTACAGTGGAAGACGTGCAGATCACTCGAAAACTGCACCCCCGCTGAGGGCACAAATGATCTGCACTTCGGTCCCGCGTTTGATGGGACCTCGAATCTTCAACTGCTGCTCGCCCTCGACGAATATCTTGATGTGCTCACGAATCTGATCCTGCTCATCGATGATCCGGAAACGAAAGCCGGGATAGGCTCCATCGAGAAAGTTCAACAGTTCGGCAAGGGTTCGGCCGTGGGCCTCGACCACACGCTGCCCGCCTGTATAGGATCTCAGCGGTCCGGGAACGTGCACGTTCACCAGGGCACACCCACGACTTCGACTGAATAGATTTGAGGCAGGTGCCGCGCCAGGCAGGACCACGAGTCGCCTCCGTTCCGGCTTGCCCACACTTCGCCGGCCGTCGTTCCGAAGTAGATACCCATGCGCTTCTCTTCGTCGCGAGCCATCGACTGACGGAAGACCGTGAACCAGGCGTTGCCTCGCGGCAGCCCCTTATCCAGACGCTTCCAGGTCTTCCCTCCGTTTACGGTGCGATACAGCGCCGGACGGCCGCCGGGACTCGTGCGTGGCCAGACCGAAGTACCGTCCATAGGAAAACCCATACCCGCTCCGGGTCCCGGGGATCCAGAAGGATTGGGAAACCGATGTCGCCGATCTTCTTGGGCATCCGTTCGCCGATCCTCACCCATCGTCCGTCCGAACGATCCATGCGGTAGATTCCACAATGATTCTGTTGATATAGTCGATCGGGCTGGAGAGGGTGCAACTGCAGATTGTGCGGGTCGTGCCCGAATTCGGGATCGGGTTGCGGTATGAAGTCCGCTTCGCAACCGGCGTTCAACGGATGCCAGTCCGCTCCGCCGTCAGTGGACTCAAACACGCCGCCGGTCGACATCCCGATGTACATGTGTTTCCGGTCCCGGGGATCGATCTGGATCGAATGCATCTTGGGCCCGTCGGGCGTTCCGTCCTGTCCTCCCCCCACCCAATCGAAGTGCCGGGGATGCTCATTGAACCCACGGACACTCTTCCAGGTGCGACCGTCGTCTTCGGATCGAAACAGGCCCTGGGGTGAAGACCCCGCATACCACACACCGGATTCCTCCACGTGGCCGGGGGTCAACCAGAAAACGTGGTTCACCGTGCGCGCGGGTTCTCCCTTGCGGGCTTTTCGAAAGGCAGGTGGCCGGGAGGCTTCGGCCCAGGTCCGCCCCCGATCCGTCGACCGAAAAACCGTCGGCCCCAGATGGCCCGTCCGGGCAGCCGCAAGTATGGTCTTGCGGTTGCGCGGATCGAGGACGACGTGGTGAACGATATGACCCAGAAACAACGGGCTCGAAAGCTTCCATGTCCGGCGGGTACCGTTCGCGGTCAGGAAGAAGGCACCTTTCCGGGTGCCGATGAGAAGGCGATTCAAGGCCATCGGAAATCTCCTCGAGCAATCGTCGGGCTAACGGGAAACCGCAGTCTACCACTGCACGCGGTTTAAACGCTCCGGAGCATTGGTTGATCTCACTTCCGCACGGCAGTAGTATCTTGAGGTCCCAATTCTCTTATAACAGAAAACCCGAGGACCCTGTGATGAACAGAAGAACACGCCTAACCCTAGCGATTATCACTGCCCTGCTCGTGTTGGCCGTGCAGCCAGGAGGGCTCGAGGCCCAACTGCCGGCGCCTAACGCGACGGGAGTCGCCACCGGACACATCCATCTGAACGTGGCTGACGTCGAGGCCCAGAAGGCGCTATGGCTCGACCTGGGCGCGGAGGTCACCTCGACGGGCGGCCTGGAACTGCTGCGAATCCCGGGGATGTACCTCATTCTCAGAGATCGCCCCGCCGACGGGCCCTCGGCCGGATCCGCAGTCCACCATTTCGGTTTTTGGGTCAACGATCACAGCGCCATCCGGGAGAAGTTGCTGGCACATGACATGAATGTCATAGCCGATAACGTGGATAACAAGCAGATTGTGATTCTGTTTCCGGACGGAGCACTGATCGAGTTCACCGAAAACGAGTCGACGACGGTCCCCATCGAGTTTCATCATATCCACCTGGAAGGCACCGAAAAGGAAGAGATCCGGGATTGGTATGTGAAAACGTTCGGGGCGGAATCGGGCTCGCGTGCCGACTGGGCTTCGGCGATGGTTCCCGGTGGCAGGATCGACGTACGTGCAGTCGACGAAGCGATGGAACCCACCCAGGGACGCGCGATCGACCACATCGGTTTCGAGGTCGCAGACATGGATGCGTTTGCAGCCAAGATGCGAGCCGAAGGTATCGAGTTTGACGTCGAACCGCGGGAGATACCCCAGATCGAACTGAAGATCGCCTTCATCACGGATCCGATCGGAACCTATATCGAAATTACAGAAGGACTGGCGGGAAAGTAGGCGGCACGCCCCACGTTCCAGGAAGGGAAATCGAATGAGACACGTCCAATTTTCACCACTTATTGTCCTAGTAGTGGTCGGCTTGGCGTTCCCGGCGATGGGCCAGGACAACACGGCATCTGTCGAAGAGGCGTTCGACGAGTTCTGGGCCGCCTCTTCCCCGGCAGCGGCCCGACACATTGTCGATGCCGTCGTCGATACCGGCGTGACGTTCGATGAAGCATACGAAAGACTCTCCGCGGGCCGGAACTACCAGCCTCAAGCCACCGGCATTCTCGCAATGAACAACCGGACCGATGGCGGCCTGGAACACTACTACTCACTCAACGTTCCGGACAACTACGACCCCGACCGGCAATACCAGGTTAGGTTTCAACTCCATGGAGGCATGGGACGGCGGACCAACAATCAGCCCAGGGGATCGGGCGAAATCAACCTCCGGGGTGCCGAACAGATCTATGTCCTGCCCTACGCCTGGCTGGATGTGGCGTGGTGGAGTCCGGGCCAGGTCGAGATCCTGGGAGCCATCGTCGACAAGCTCAAACGCTCCTACAACATTGACGAAAACCACGTTGTCGTCTCGGGAGTGTCGGATGGAGGCACAGGTGCGTATTACATAGGCATGCATGACGTCACGCCGTACTCCAGCTTCCTCCCGCTCAACGGATTCATCATGGTCCTGGCCAACAGCAGCCTGGACGACGGCACATCGTTTCCATCCAACATGCGCAACAAACCGTGGTTCGTCATCAACGGTGGGCAGGACCGCCTCTACCCCACGTCCTCGGTGGGACCTTTCGTCAGGCACATGATGAACAACGGCGTCCCGACCGCCTATTATCCTCAGCCCGAGGCCGGACACAACACGTCATGGTGGCCGGACATGAAAGACACATTCGAAACCTTCGTGACCGACAATCCCCGTGATCCCCATCCGGACAGATTGTCGTGGGAAACGGCCGACCTGACTCAAAACCGGGCACACTGGCTTGTGATCGACGAGTTTGCATCACGGAACAGGATGCAAACTGTGTCGGGGGAATCGGACCCCATCGGACGATATCCGGCAACCGACAGGCCGTTGTTTCCGCGAACGATGCCTTCAGGTCGCGTCGACCTGGTGCGCAGTGGCAACACCATCGAGGCAACGACTCGCGGTGTGACGGCATTCACGTTGCTCCTCTCACCGGATGAATTCGACTTCAGCCAGCCGATCCGCGTCGAGGCAAACGGCGAAACGGTCTTCGACGGACAGCTAGAACCCAGTGTTGAAACGCTTATGAAATGGGCCGCCGAGGACAACGACCGGACGATGCTTTACGGAGCGGAACTACAGATCGAACTGGATCGCTGAATTCCGATTTCCACCCGATAAGCCAGACCGGGGAGCTGCGGGTGAGCGAAGCGACCCGGGAGTACCGGCCGCCCCCCAATCAACATCGTCGTGAATTTGGTTGAAGAACTCAAAGAAAAGGGTGCCGGTTCCTTGATCGGATTGCATCCCTCATGGGTCAGACGAGGAAGTAGATAATCGCGCTTGTCCCTGACAACAGAGTCCAATTGTTCGCCTGCCACACGGTTTTTCTGTCCTATCTGATTGATCTCGAGGTGGAACAAGGCGTGCACAGAATGGGGCATGAAACCGAACTCAGCGAGATATAATCTGGAGGACAGGCGCGGATGCCACCATCGTTAGAAGCACGGGTCGCCTATCTGGAGGGTAAGTTGGAAGAACACTCCCGAGGGTTCGGCGAGATTCGCGAACTCCTGGTTCACTTGAACGGACGCGTGGACGCGCTCGACCAGAAGATGGACTCGCGGTTCGAGGCGCTGGAGCGTAACTTCGACTCCAGGACCAACGGGATCGACACCAGAATCAACGTATTGGACCAGAAGGTGGATCGCTTCCGCTCCGAGCTTGCCGGGCAGATCGGCTCCCTGGACCACAAGGTCTCCCGCCAGTTCATATGGTCGGTCGGCATACAGGTCGCGATACTCCTGTCGATCATCGGCGCGCTTCTCGGCCAGTAAGCACCCGACCGGCGCACAGACTCCTCTTGCCACCAACCTCAACCTGCAGTTGAATTTATTCGTGATCGAACCCGGGACCTGGTTTGAAGAGCTGGCCGAAAGGGTTCCGGTTCCTTAGTTTGGCTGGTCAAGTCCTGATAAATCACGCCAGATCAACCGGTCGATCCAAGACAGGTGCTGTCAGCTCCGCAGCTGAACAGTAATTTGCCGAAGCCGTCCGGGATGTTGATTTCGAATCTATCTCGTTCAGGATTCTGTACCGAGTGCCTCCCGGCCCTGGGCAGTACTCATCGGACCTTCAAATTGTTAAGATGACCTCTAAATCAATTACGTAGATGCAGCAAAAGGGGGTCTGATGAATCGTTTTCATATCTTGATCGCCGTTCTGGTACTCATATCGACCACAGGCGTTGAGGTCCGCGCACAAGATGATTTTGTGCCGGTTACAGATGCAATGTTGCAGAATCCGGATCCAGGCGAATGGCTGACCTGGCGCCGCACACCCGACGGCTGGGGATACAGCCCCCTGGATCAGATCAACCGCAATAACGTGGACAACCTCAGAATGGTCTGGTCGCGCGGAATGAGGGACGGCATTCAGGAAGCCACGCCGCTCATCCATGACGGCGTGATGTATCTGCCGAACCCGAACGATGTCATTCAGGCCATGGACGCTGCTACCGGTGATCGAATCTGGGAGTACCGCCGCGAATGGCCCGAAGACTTGACCCAATTCATCCGGGTCCCGGGGATCAAAAGGAATCTGGCCATCTATGAAGACCGGACCATCGACACCAGTGGCGACTCCTACGTCTTTGCGCTCGACGCCCGGACAGGCGAACTGGAATGGGAAAACCAGATACTCGACTACAGGGTCAACTCGGCCCAGCACACGGGCGGTGCGCTCATCGCGGACGGAAAGGTCATTTCAGGAAGGAGCTGCCATGCCGAGGGCGGGCCCGAAGCCTGCATCATCACAGCTCACGATGCACGAACCGGCGAAGAACTCTGGCGAACCGGAACGATTCCCCGCCCGGGTGAGCCGGGAGATGAATCGTGGGGCAATGTCCCATACGAACGACGGTGGCACATCGGCACATGGATGATCCCCAGCTACGATGCCGAACTCGGTCTGGCCTACTTCGGGACGTCGGTCACCTCCCCCGCCGCCAAGTTCCTGATGGGTGACAACGACGACAAATACCTCTACCACAATTCGACTCTGGCACTTGATATCGACACGGGCGAGATCGTCTGGTACTACCAGCACATCGTAGATCACTGGGACCTGGACCATCCCTTCGAACGCTTGCTGATCGACACGGCGGTTGCGCCGGATCCAAGCCAGGTCAGTTGGATCAGTCCCAACATCGAGCCCGGCGAAACACGACGTGTCCTCACCGGCATCCCGGGAAAGACAGGCGTCGTCTACACGCTGGACCGCGAAACAGGGGAATTCCTCTGGGCACGACCGACAATCAGTCAAACGGTCGTCGACGACATCGATGGCGAGACCGGTGAAGTTCGCGTCAATCCGGAAATGCTCTTCACCGCTTCCGGTCAGCAACGACTCGTATGCCCGAACGCGAACGGTGGCAAGAACTTCATGGCGGGCGCGTACAGTCCGCTGAACAACGTCATGTACTTCCCTCTTCAAAACACGTGCATGAACGCGACGTCAAACGAACCCGGCCCTACTTTCGACTTCCTGAACGAACCGGGAAGCCGCCAGAGATCCCGCTACGGGATCCGTATGGAGTCGATCATCGCGCCGGGAACCGACAACATCGGCACGATCGAGGCCATTTCCGTCGAAACGGGTGAGACGGTATGGAAATACGAACAACGCGCGGGCACGACTTCTCTGGTGACGACAGGGGGTGGTTTGATCTTCGGAGGAGATACGAACGGGCGCTTCCGAGCGTTCGATCAGGCCACGGGAGAAATTCTCTGGGAGGTCAACCTCGGTTCACAGGTTACCGGATACCCGATCAGTTACGCCGTCAATGGCCGGCAATACGTGGCCGTGAGTACAGGGAGCGCCCTCGCCACGGGAGGCCTCAACCAGCTTGCACGAGAATTGTCTCCGAGCAGCACGAACAACATCTTCGTGTTTGCTTTGCCGGAGTAGGAAAACATTTTCTAAAGGGGGTGTCATGCGACGCTTTTACCTGGTAGTCGCCATGCTGGCGATCTTCTCTACGGGCCTGGGCGCCTCTGGGCAGGACAGCTTCGTTCCCGTTACAGATGAAATGATCCAGAACCCGGGTCCGGGCGAGTGGCTGACATGGCGCCGCACGCTCGATGGCTGGGGCTACAGCCCGTTGGATCAAATCAACCGCGAAAACGTCGGAGACCTGCGGATGGTCTGGTCGCGCGGCATGTCCGACGGCATTCAGGAATCGACACCTCTGGTCCACGACGGTGTCATGTATCTGCCAAATCCAAACGACGGCATTCAGGCCATGGACGCCGCTACCGGCGACCGGCTCTGGGAATACCGGCGGGAGTGGCCTGACGATGTCACCGAGTACATCCGGGCTCCGGGCATCAAGAGGAACCTGGCCATCTATGAGGATCGGATCATCGACACGAGCGGCGATCTCTACGTCTTCGCGCTCGATGCGAGAACCGGCGAGCTGGAGTGGGAAAACCTGATTCTCGACTACAAGGTCAACTCCGGCCAGCACACAGCCGGCGCAATCATCGCTGACGGGAAGATCATCTCAGGCCGCAGCTGCCACGCGGAAGGTGGCCCGGAAGCCTGTGTCATCACAGCCCATGACGCCCGGACCGGCGAAGAACTCTGGCGAATAGGCACTATTCCGCGACCCGGTGAACCCGGGGACGAGACGTGGGGCGATGTCCCATACGAAAGACGTTGGCATGTCGGCACGTGGATGGTTCCCAGCTACGATCCCGAACTGGGACTCCTCTACATCGGAACATCGGTCACGTCGCCGGCGGCGAAGTTTCTTATGGGCGACAACGAGGATCAGTACCTCTACCACAATTCGACTCTGGCCCTCGACGTCGATACAGGCGAAATCGTCTGGTACTACCAGCACGTCGTCGATCACTGGGATCTGGACCATCCGTTCGAACGGCTGCTCATCGACACGGCCGTCACTCCGGACCCGGATGAAGTGAGCTGGATCAATCCGAACATCCAGCCGGGGGAAACACGGCGGGTCATGACCGGCATCCCAGGCAAGACCGGTGTCGTTTACACATTGGACCGAGAGACAGGTGAGTTCCTATGGGCGCGATCGACGGTCAACCAGACGGTTGTCGACAACATCGACGGCGAGACCGGCGAAGTGAGGGTCAACACCGAAATGCTGTTCACGGCTCCGGGTCAAACCCGGTTGGTCTGCCCGAACACCCAGGGAGGAAAGGGATTCCCGGCCGGTGCTTACAGCCCTCTGAACGGAGTAATGTATTTCCCTCTTCAGAACACCTGTATGAACACGACATCCAACGAGCCGGAGCCTACGTTCGACTTTCTTAATGGACCTCCGGGAACCCGTCAGAGGTCGCGATACGGAATTCGCAACCAGGCGATCATCGCGCCGGGAACCGACAACATCGGGACCATTCACGCCATCTCGGTCGAGACCGGCGAGACGACCTGGAAATACGAACAGCGTGCAGGCATGACTTCGATGGTCACCACCGGCAGCGGACTGCTCTTTGCGGGAGATACGAACGGCCGGTTTCGGGCATTCGACCAGGACACTGGAGAAATCCTCTGGGAGGTCAATCTAGGTTCGCAGGTCACCGGTTATCCGATTACCTATGCCGTCGACGGGAAGCAATATGTTGCGGTAAGCGTCGGCGCGGCCGGATTGCCGGGAAGCCTCAACCGCCTGGCGGAAGAGTTGAACCCGAGCACCACAAACAACATTTTCGTGTTTGCCCTACCGTAAGGAGGAGCAAACTCCGTCGACGTTCAGCTCCCGAGTACGCCTACTCGGGAGTTGAATTTTTTTGAACGCAAATTCGACAGATCGAACGGGAGGTTTGAAGTGGGACAACTGGATGGAAAGGTTGCGGTCATCACCGGGGGTAACAGCGGTATCGGTCTGGCGACTGCCAAGCGATTCGGTATCGAAGGAGCAAGAGTCGTCATCTTTGGACGGGACGCGAAAACTCTCTCCGATGCCGCCGCGGAACTGGGTGAACCTGCGATGGCGTTGTCGGGTGACATTGCGAAACTGGAAGACATCAACCGTCTGATTGCCGAGACGGTCGAGCGATTCGGGCACATCGACATCCTCTTCGCGAACGCGGGTATTGCACCATTTCGTCCTTTCAACGAAATCTCTGAAGAATTCTTCGACGAGATCGTCAACATCAATATCAAAGGCGTTTTTTTCACAATCCAGAAAGCCGTGCCTCACATGAGGGAAGGTGGGTCCATCGTTGTGACGACATCGGTCACGAACGAGATGGGCCTCGAAGGAGGCAACGTCTACGCGGCCTCGAAGGCCGCAGCGCGTTCCCTGGTCAGAGGCCTGGCTGCAGAGTTGATTACCCGCAGGATAAGGGTCAACGCCGTCAGGCCGGGCCCTATCGATACGCCGATACATGGACGTCAGGGCTTCCCCCCGGAGGAGGTGGAACAGATGATCGAAGAGATAAAATCCAGAGTTCCAATGAAACGATTCGGAACCTCCGAGGAGGTCGCTAACGTCGCACTGTTTCTCGCAAGCGAAGAGTCGTCTTATGTCGTCGGCTCTGAATTCACTGTCGACGGAGGGACCGTTGAGATCTGAAACGAAAACTGGAGAATCGAATAGATGAGCGAACTGACACCGCGGCAAGAGGAACTGACCCGCCTCTGGGAAGAACATCTCAAACACGAATTTGAAACCCACGACACGGGAGCGACAATCGACACCATGGTTGCTGAGGCATATGTCAACCATGTGCCGGTACTCACCGGTGGATCTGGTCACGCCGAACTGCGGGATTTCTATTCAAAACACTTCATTCCCTTGATGCCTCCTGATACAGAGATGGTTCCGGTCTCCCGTACGATAGGAGAGGATCGCCTGATTGAAGAGTTCGTTTTCAAGTTCACGCATACGATAAGAATGGATTGGATGCTGCCTGGGATCGATCCGACTGGTAAACCCGTTGAGGTGGCTTTCGTCGCGGTCGTCGAATTCACGGGCGACAAGCTCTCTGCAGAACGGATTTACTGGGATCAGGCAAGCGTTTTGGTTCAGCTGGGACTCATCGCGGCCGGAAACATGCCGGTGGTGGGCGTGGAGGGCGCCCGGAAGGTTCTCGATCCATCGATCAAGTCCAACGAACTCATCAAGGGAATGTAACGTTAATCCTGCCTGCGGTTCCCTTCCGAGCTCGTACCCATTTGTTCTGCTTGGCCGGCGGTGGGTGCTGGTGTATAGTGTCGCCGTTTCAACCACATCACGTCGCGAAGTTTCCGGCACACGCCCAGGAGGGCATGTGCGGGGGGAGGTATCCAAATGAAACTGGTCACGGCGATCATCAAACCGCAGAAGCTCGAAGAGGTTCGCGACACGCTTTCCCGTCTCGGGGTCACCGGGATGACTGTTACCGAGGTCAAGGGGTTCGGCCGCCAGAAGGGACACACAGAAAAGTATCGGGGCGCCGAGTTCTCCGTGGACTTCGTCCCCAAGGTCAAGATCGAGATCGTAGTTGCAGACGGGAGCGCCAAAGAAGTCGTCGACTCCATCAAGTCAGCGGCCCGGACGGGAGAGATCGGCGACGGCAAGATCTTCGTCAACAGTATGGAAGAGGCTATTCGAATCCGTACCGATGAGGCAGGAGACGAAGCACTCTAGCGGCGACGGCCGCATTTCGGGAGGACCACACGCATGAGATTGTTCAAGAACAAGCTGTTGTTGGTCGGCATCTTCGCGTTTTGCTTGCTGATGATGCCTCAGACTGCATGGGCTCAGGACGAAACACTGAATTCCGGTGACACGGCCTGGATGCTTACCTCCAGTGTCCTGGTCCTGTTCATGACGATTCCAGGACTTTCGCTCTTCTACGCAGGACTGGTGCGCTCCAAGAACGTCCTCTCGGTGATGATGCAGTGTTTTGCGATTACCTGCCTGGTCACGATCCTTTGGACGCTATACGCTTACGGCCTGGCGTTCGGGGACGGAGGCAGTCTCAACGCTTTTGTGGGGATGGGTAACACGCTATTGTCCAACGTCGGCGTAGACACCATTTCCGGCACCATACCCGAAACTGTCTTCCAGATGTTCCAGTTGACCTTTGCCATCATCACGCCCGCGCTCATCGTCGGCGCGTTCGCCGAGCGGATGAAGTTTTCAGCCATGCTCTGGTTCATGGGCATCTGGGTGACCATCGTCTACGCTCCCATCGCCCACTGGGTATGGGGCGGCGGATGGCTCGGAGCGATGGGCGTTCTTGATTTCGCCGGCGGTACCGTCGTTCACATAAATGCAGGAGTTGCCGCTCTCGTTCTGTGTCTGGTGCTCGGAACACGCAAGGGCTATCCGGGCCAAGCCATGCCGCCCAACAACCTCGTCCTGACTGTTGTCGGCGCATCGATGCTCTGGGTCGGTTGGTTCGGCTTCAATGCCGGAAGCCAACTCGCTGCCGATGGCGTGGCCGGAATGGCCATGGCAGTCACTCACATTGCCACAGCGACGGCCGCTTTTACGTGGATGCTTGTGGAATGGTTCAAGCACGGTAAGGCCAGCGTCCTGGGTATTGCGACCGGAGCGGTCGCCGGACTCGTAGCGATTACGCCGGCCTCCGGGACTGTAGGGCCCATCGGTGCCTTCGTGATAGGGTTCGCGTCCGGCCTGCTCTGCTACATTGCATCGAGCAGTATCAAACGGGCATTGGGCTACGACGATTCTCTCGACGTGTTCGGTGTCCACGGCGTGGGCGGGTTTGTCGGCGCCATCCTGACAGGAGTCTTCACGGCCGAAGTCTTCGGCGGAGCAGGACTCGACAACGGGATCGGTGCGCAGCTGGTTCTTCAGTTCATAGGAGCGAGCGCGACGATTGTCTACAGTGGCGTAGGGACCTTCATCATCGCCAAGGCAATCGACAGCACAATCGGTCTTCGCGTGACCTCTGACGAGGAGGGGGAAGGCCTCGATATCGCACTGCACGACGAACGCGGATACAGTCTCTAGAACACTTCTTTATCTGAGGGCCGGCCGAATGACCGGCCCTCTGTTTTCGTTTTCTTCGGAACTTTCCCAGCCCCACTCCGTCTTACTTACCGACACAGGCCGATAGACCTTTAGGAATAATTCTAGAAACCATGGATTCCCTACTCCGAGATGTCCGATTCGCCGCCAAACGTACGTGGAAGGACCGCGGCTTCAGCCTCACCGCCATACTGACACTGGCTGTGTGTATCGGCGCGAACGTCGCTGTCTTCACGGTCGTCTGGTCAGTCCTGCTACGTCCCCTTCCCTTCCCGGAATCCGACCGTTTCGTTCTCGTGGCGAATCAATATCCAAACGCCGGTATCGGCGTGACGGCGCAGACGTCAGTTCCCTTCTATGGTGAACGTCTGGCGGCACTTACAGCTCTGGAGGAACAGGCGCTATACGACCTGACCGGAAGCACCGTGGAAATCGAGGGCGTCAGTCAACGCATTTTAGAAATGACTACGACACCCTCACTGTTCAGGGTCCTCCAGGTCGGCACTGAAATAGGACGCACGTTTGTAGAAGCCGATGGTGAGGTGGAGGCCGAACCCACTGTCATTCTGAGCTATGGCCTGTGACAGCAGCTCTATGGCGGGGATCCCTCGGCCATAGGAGCCCAGATGGAGCGTAGCGGTCTGCCGGTAACGATTATCGGCGTCATGCCTCCGGATTTTGTTTTCATGGATCCGGACGTTCGGCTCTGGGTGTCGACGCGTTTTTCCGCGGAAGCAATGACCGGGCTCGACAATCGGCACTCCAACAACTGGTCGCACATTGGACGTCTGCAATCGGACGCGCGGATCGAGGACGTCCAGGCCCAGGTCGATCAGGCGAACGTAGCCGAACTCGATCGCTTTCCGCAGTTTGCGGAACTCCTGATCAATGTGGGCTTCCATTCCACCGTGGATCGCCTTCAGGACGTCATCGTCCGGGACGTAAGGGGCAATCTCTACCTGCTTTGGGGTGGGGCGGCGTTTGTCTTCCTGATCGGCCTGCTCAACCTTTCGAATCTGGCACTGGCCGGATCGAATCTGCGAATCAAAGAGTTCGGCACGCGCCTTGCGGTTGGTGCAACACGCAGACACATCCTGCGCCAACTCGTGACCGAAGGCATGATCGTCGCAGCACTCGGCGGTCTTGCAGGACTGACCGTGGCCACGGGCATATTGCGGACGCTGTCTGTGGTTGGGCTGAACGAGTTGCCTCGCGCCGGCGATATCCGGATCGATGGAGTCGTGCTCGGCTTGACGATCGGAATATCGATCTTTGCCGGTTTGGTGATCAGCCTGTTCCCTGCATTGCACATCCTGAAGGTCGAGCTCTCCCAAGTTCTCCAGGAGGAAGGGCGAAGTGGCACAGGCGGCCGGAGCCAGAACCGGATCCGGCAAGCGTTAGTCGTGACTCAGGTCTCGATCACGTGTGTCCTCGTCATCGGCGCAGCAGTTTTGCTCATGAGCTTTGGCAATCTTCTGGACAGTGATCCCGGCTTTGATTCCGACAACGTCTTGACAGCTTCGATAAATGCTCCGGCCAACCGCTATCAGAGGGGGCAGGAATTGCGGTCGCTGCTCGAGCGAATCCTGAATGCTTTTGGGAGCGTCCCGGGCGTTCAATCGGCCGGTGCCACGACTGTTCTTCCTTTCAGTGGCTCAAGCAATTCCAACGTGATTTTCGCCGAGGGATATGTCATGCAACCGGGCGAATCATTGATAGCGCCTCGATTCTCTTCCGTCACGCCCGGCTATTTCGAGGCCATGCGAATCGATCTGGGCGAGGGGCGGTATTCCGACGCGCGCGACACCCTGGACGCTCCGGGTGTAGTCGGCGTCGATGAGCGGCTGGCCAGCCGGTACTGACCCGACCAGAGCCCCGTGGGCCGGCGCATGTACCAGCCGTCGAGTGTTGACGATCTCCTCGAGATTAACGAGGACACCCGCTGGTTTACGGTAGTCGGTGTCGTGGAATCGGTGATCTTTGACGACCTTACCGGTGACAGCAACGAGGCGGGAGCGTTTTATTTCCCAATCGCTCAAGCACAGGCTCGAGGCATGCAATTCGCGTTAAAAACGACAGGCGATCCAACCGCCGCCATCAATTCGATCCGAACCGCCCTGGCTCGGATTGATCCCGAACTGCCGTTGTTCGACCTTCGAACGATGAGTGAGCGTCTCGATCTCTCTCTCATGTCACGTCAAGCCTCGATGTGGCTGGCGTCCGCGTTTGCCGTCGTTGGACTGTTCCTCTCCGCGATCGGTATTTACGGAATCCTCGCATACCTTGTCACACAGAGAAGTCGCGACCTGGGCATCCGAATCGCGCTTGGAAGCACGAGCAGACAGATGTTTCAGCTGATACTGAGAGAAGGATTGGTTCTGGTATCCCTGGGTCTGACCATCGGGCTTGGCGGAGCCTTCGCCCTCGGACGTATCATCGAGAGCCAAGTCTACGGCGTTACACCGATGGATCCGATCCTGGTCAGTTCAGTGTTCACTCTCGTTGCGACTATTGCTGTAGCCGCCAGCCTGATGCCTGCGTTCCGCGCAACCCGGCTCAACCCAGCAACGCTTCTCAACGAAAAGTAGAACCAGAGACCCAATCTCATCCACTTCGGCGTACAATACGGCAACAATTTTCGAACCTGACGGAGTGTTTATGAAGCTCTTGATACTTGCATTGTTTGTGGGTGTCGCTATAGCGGCATGCAGTGCGCCCACACCAGAAGAAACAGCGACCCCGGAACAAGACATCGTCTCGCTTGCCCGGGATATACACGACGCAACGCTCACAATCGATACGCACGACGACATCCCGTTCAACTTCGCCACCGAAGAGGTCGATCCGGGAGTGCGCGGTGACCGCAAGGTTGACATCCCAAAGATGATCGAAGGCGGCCTGGATGCCGGGTTCTTCATCGTTTTCGTGGGTCAGGGGGAGAGAGATGCCGCCGGTAACGCGTTCGCGAGAGAACAGGCAATGACGAAATTCGACGCCATCCATCGCATGACCGACGAGTTGTATCCCGACCAGATCGAACTGGCATACACGGCCGACGATGTCGAACGGATCGCAGCGTCAGGAAAGCGTGTCGCGGCAATTGGAATCGAAAACGGATGGGTCATCGGCCAAGATCTCGATTTGATCGAGGAATATCACGCCCTCGGAGCCCGTTACGTCACCCTCGCCCATAACGGGCACAATGACATCAGCGATTCGGCCAACCCGAATGCCGGTTTCGGGGATACCGAGTCCGAACATGGCGGCATCAGCCCATTCGGCGAAGAGGTCATCGCGGAAATGAACCGCGTGGGCATCATGGTGGATGTCTCACACATCTCCAAACAGGCCATGCTCGAAGCAGCGACTCTCTCACAGGCACCAGTGATCGCATCCCATTCGAGCGTTCGGGCCTTGTCCGACGTCTCCCGAAACATGGACGACGAGCAGTTGATGGCTCTGATGGAAAACGGTGGCGTGATGCAAACGGTCGCCCTGAGACGCTTTGTCAAGCTGACACCCGAACGCGACGACGCCATTGACGCTCTCGCCGAAGAACTCGACATGCCCCAGGGTCCGATGACGCCCCAGCGTCTCGAAAACATGTCAGAAGCCGACCGCACGGACTACTTCGATAAGAGGGCTTCTTTCGACGAACGCATGATGGCAATCGACACTGAGTTTCCTCCAGTCAACGTATCCGACTTCGTCGATCACATTGACTATGCCGTCAACCTGATCGGCATCGATCACGTCGGTATCAGCTCGGATTTCGACGGAGGAGGAGGCATCGAAGGCTGGGACGATGCGAGCGAAACATTCAACGTCACGCTGGAGCTCGTTCGACGAGGGTATTCGCGCGAGGACGTCGCACAATTATGGGGTGGAAATCTGCTGCGCGTCTGGAGGGAAACAGAACGTGTGGCCGCCGAGTTGCAGTCCGCGGCCGAGTAAATCACGCCACTAATCGTTGTTTACGGCTTCCAGAAAGACGTCGTGCGAACCCACAGACCCATGGACTCCGGCATGGGTTTCAACGTCCAGACTCAAACGCTGGATGTTTCGGTTGAGCGCTCGAATATTCTCGTTTGCAGCCGGTATTTGGTCAGGGTTAGCGGGCGGGGAGTACATATCGCCATTCATCATAATGCTCTCGGTCGGCAGATAGGCCACTAGCATGTTCCCGTCGTGGTTCACACCCTGGAGGGCGTAGACATCCAATGTCCGCCGGCCGTCACTGATAACGTACTTCTCAGTGACGCCTTCCATCGCAGGCATCCGGTTCCCACTAAACCACGGATATAGAGTCGAGAGAAGATCGGGCTCCAGAGTCCGGGGCGAGGGATAGAAGAACACGTTCTCATAGAAGCCAAGATTCCCGGCGTGGGTCACAACCCGCGCCCCCCGCGCTACGTATGTCCGCAGTCCTCCCGAATGATCGAAGTGGTAGTGAGTGTTGACGACCCAGGTGATCGGCCTATCGGGAATCAACCGCTCTATTTCGCCTATAACCCCGAGTGACCGCAGTTCGTCCTGAGGCGCTTCGACGACGGCAATGAAATCGCTGAATTCGACAGCGAAACTGTGATGGCCTTGTCCTGCGATCCTCCAAACGCCATCAGCGATCTCCTGCGACTCTATCGTCACCGCAGGTGGACGCGACGCGTCTCGAATGTTCTCCGGGACCGGTATCGCGGCGTCCGGAGGGTTCAGCGTCAGGTCGTCCACTTGGACTTCGATCCAGTTGTGACCGGGATTCAGTCGGGGATCGCCCCGATGCGAGTGCAGGACCCTGGGAAACATTACGCCACCATAATCCTGGTAGTCGGTATAACGATGCTCGTGCACCATATCTCCAAAGACAGCGTTGGGCACCCAGGTCTGAACCCGTTCGACAAAGTTGTCCTCCGTAATGGTGACGTTCACCCGAAACCTGTCCAGGGCCGTAAAGGAGACGATTGTCTTCGGTTGACCTTCGAGGACCATCTCGGTGGCCGTTGCATTGTCAGCGGCCAGCGCAGCCTTGATCACACCGTGGGGGCTAAGCCAGATGTCCAGTTTGCGTTCCTCTGGGGGTATGCCGCTGTTGCTCGTCGCTAGGCGCGAAGGCAGACTCGGACGAGCCCCTCGGAGTACGTTCCAGGTGTATTCGCCGCTGACATAGAACTCCTGGTCCCAGTCACCCACGACGGGTATGCCACCACCTCCCCGAGGCGCGTAGTCCCCCTGCCGGCGCGTGAATTGCTCAGCCGAGGCTTCGCCTTCGTAGTCGATTGTCCGCGTGTATGTAAGATCGGCCCGTGGCCAGTCTTCGTCAGGCGTATAGCCTTGACCCACAGCCGCGAGCCAGCCGGTCCCGGAGTATCGGATCGCACGCACTTCGTCCGAGCCCATGGCCGCGGACGTCGCCCGCAGTACGGTCACGACTTCCTGCGCGGTCGCCGTTCCCACACCCAGCACTACAATCCCAATGAGAGCGCACAGTCTCGTCGCCATTACGACCTCCCTTACGATCTCTACGATTCATAGACCCGGAAGCGCGGTTTTTCAACTTTTTTCTGAGGACAAAATTGAACCGTCTCCTCGACTTCAGTAACATCATGGTGTTAGTCGTACCTCTGGAGACGGCTCACCTTGTAATTGATCACCCGCTCCTTTTCTCCAGAGGCCGAGTTTTCATAATGCGATCATTTTCCGCTCATAAAGCTATTGCCGCACTGGTGTGCCTGTTTGCTGCCCTGCCCGCTCCCGGACAGACCCCCGCAGATCCCGCTGATTTCGACTACGAAGCGGGCCGTCTTGAAAAGGTCGTTCAGGCCATTCGCATAACCGAAGAGATCTCCGTCGACGGGTATCTCGACGAGGCCTCCTGGGACATCGCGCCTCCAGCGGCCAACTTCATCCAGAGACGTCCTGTTCCCGGCGGTCAAGTGATCGAACCCACCGAAGCACGCTTTCTCTACGACGACGAGAACGTCTACGTCGGTGTCATTCTCTTCGACTCGGTTCCATCCGAAATCGTCATCAATGAACTGGAAGAAGACTTCAGCTTCCAAAGTTCAGACGTGATATCGATAGCCTTCGACAGTCTTCACGAGTTGCGGTCGAGTTTCATTTTTACAGTGAACGCGGGTGGCGCCAAATTGGACTCTCAGACAACCGACGGCACGTTTAACGAAGATTGGGACGCCGTCTGGGACGTCAGGACGCACATCAACGACGTCGGGTGGGTTGCTGAGCTCGTCATTCCCTTCAAGACTCTACGCTTTTCTAGCGAATCCTCGCAGGTGTGGGGTCTCAACGTGAGCCGGAGACAGCTCCGCCTGAATGAAGAATCAGTGTGGTCGCCCATCCCGATCCGCTACAACATGAGCCGGGTCTCGCAGTACGGCACACTGGAAGGCTTCGAAAACATCACGCAGGGGCGCAACCTGAAAGTCACACCGTTCGTCACTGGAGGATTTACCCAGCTTCGCCCCTCAAACAACCCTTTCGGCAATTTTGAAACAGATGGAGATTTCGATGGCGGTCTGGATCTCAAATACAGCCTGACGCCTTCTCTGACGCTGGACGCGACTTACCGAACCGACTTCGCGCAGGTAGAAGTAGATCAGCAACAGGTCAACCTCACCCGTTTCAACCTCTTCTTTCCGGAACAACGCGACTTCTTTCTGGAAAACTCCGGAATTTTTGATTTTGGCGCCGACAGCAACCTCGTCCCCTTCTTCAGCCGGCGGATCGGCCTCGGCCGGAACGGAACACCCATACCAATCGTCGGAGGCGCCCGAGTCACGGGACAGGTCGGACGCTATGATGTAGGCTTCCTGTCGATGAAATCCGAGTCTCAGGGTTCAACGCCCTCCAACAACTACGTTGTGGGACGCATCAAGGGTAACTTCCTGACGAATTCCTGGGTGGGTGCGATGCTGACCAACCGTGACTCGACGATCGAAGGGGATTACAACCGCGTCTACGGCGCCGACGCACATCTGCAGTTTTACAATCGGCTCGAATTCGACACCCACATCCTCAAGAGCGAGACGCCGGGGCTGGAGGGCCGGGATCAGGCCCGGGAGTTCCAGGCTGCATGGCGGGATGACGAATTCGTTCTGGCAGCTGGCTATAACGAAATTCAGCCAAACTTCAACCCGGAAGTCGGCTTCGTCCGTCGTCGGAACAACACACGATATAGCGGAGACGCCTCCTGGAATCCTTTGATCGAAAGTAGCTCGATTTTCAGAAACCTGATCTTTCGAACACGGCTGGACTATTTCAAGGACGGGACGACGGATCAGATCGAAACTCGCGAAGAGCGTATCGATCTCGGAATTCGATTTGAAGACAACTCATCTATCGATTTTGGTGTTGTCGAAACCTTCGATCGACTGACCGATCCGTTTCAGATCAGATCCGACATCCTGATTCCCCAGGGAGATTACAGCTATCTCGGCTATTCTGCGGGCGGTGGCACCAATCCCGGCAGGAAGCTCAGTGGCAGTGGATCTATCGAATGGGGCGAATTCTGGAACGGCCGTCGCACTTCATTCAACGGAAGTCTGAGCTACAAGCTGAATTCCCATTTCAAGACCGATATCAACTACACCCGCAACACGGTTAACCTACAAAACGGAGAGTTCACCAACGATCTGGTCGGAGCACGCTTTCTGTACGCATTCAATCCCAATACGTTTCTCAACGCATTTGTTCAGTACAACGCAGACACCCAACAGGTGAGCTCGAACATACGCTTCAACATCATCCATAGCCCTCTTAGCGATTTCTTTCTCGTGTATAACGATCTCAGGGATACGAGCACTGGCCAGGTCGTGCAGCGCGCCGTCATCATCAAGCTGACAAACCTGTTCAATTTCTAAAAAAAATGTGATGGGGTTCGCCTGGTAAAACGACACGAGCGAGTCGAGCCATTTCGAATCCAGGAAGCAATGAAGGGCGGGACGGGCTTCTTTATTATACGACTTGGACGATGCGGGCGACGTTCTACAAGAGGAGCCAAAAAGAGTGACCTGTCCCCACTTTTTAGTCCCCAGTTCTTAATGCTTTTCTATGTACCGCACGACCAACAGCGTCATGTCGTCGGCCTGCTCGGCTCCGTGAGAAAATCCTCTGACCGCATCGAGAATAGAAGTCTGAAGCGTTTCCGCAGACCCGCCGGCGTTCGATCGGACGACCTCAGTTAGCCGATCCATGCCGAATTCCTCGCCATGAACATCGGTAGCTTCGTTGATCCCGTCGGTAAACATAACAAGGGCATCGCCGGGCTCCAGCTTGGCCGACCTTGATGAAAATTCCGCTTCGGAAAACAGGCCGATGGGGAAACACTCCGACTGAAAGGGTGCGGTAATTTCGGTTCCTCGGAGCAGCAGGGCCGAATGATGGCCGGCATTGATGAATTCACCCTGGCCTTCCTCGTCCATGACCCCTAGAAAGACGGTGGCATAATGTTGGGGTTCCGAGCGCGTCCAGACGTACTGATTGATGTTATTGACCAGGCGTGTCAGATCCGGCATCAGCGTAATTCCAGAAAATCCGCCCTGCAACATCGCCGTCAACAATGCGGCTGCCGTTCCCTTACCCGATACATCCGCGATAACGAAAGCCGCACGTCCCGGACGTAATTCGACGACATCGAAATAGTCGCCGCCCACCGAGTAGCACGGCTCGTTGAGTCCGGACACATCCAGGAAGCCGTATTGCTTAAAGCCTTTCGGAAGCAGGCGCTGCTGAATCCCACGCGCAACTGCCAGATCCTGTTCGATCTGCTGCCGCTCCCGCTCGCGCTCCATCATCCGGGCGTTATCCATGACACTGGCTGCTTCAATGGCAAGCGCATCCAGTATCTGTGTCTCCAGGCCCGAGAACGCGGCCGGCTTTCGGCTATCCAGATACAGAATTCCGAGGAGGGACCCACCCGAAGAAACATTCGTCGTCTCTGAAGAATCGATGTGGGTATGCGCGTAGAGAGGGATCGCGATCACCGCACGCAACTGCTGGTTGACGATGCTCTCCGCATGTTTGACCGAGTCGTCCGCAAACTCGATGTCTTGTTGAATAAAACCGTGGCGCTCTGAAAGAGCATGATCGATCGCCGTCTTGCTCGCCGAAATCGACGTAACGGGAAGGTTGAACCCGCCATGGCTTCGGGCTATAAGCGGTCCCAGCTCCTCTTCCTCATCCAAAGCCAGCAACGACCCCCGGTCTGCCCCGGTGATCGTGATCGCCCGGTCCACCATGGCCCCAAGAACGTCCAGATAGGGCATGCGCGACTGCAGGAGCGTCGTGGCTTCGAGCAAAAAACTCAGGTGCCGCAGTACGTTGTCCCCTGTTTCGTCCTCCAACGTCCCAATCCGGGAAAGAAGGTCGCTCAGCGATTCCTTGGTAGCACCGCTGCGAAAAACCAGTTGAAGCGCTTCCTTCTTCGAGAAGGTAACAACGTCGTCGGGCTGCAGGGCCACACTTCCTTCAACCTCGACACCGTTGACGAACAGTCCGCGGCGTTGGCCGAGATCTTCGATGAAAAACTCGTCCCCACGGGAGATAATCGCGGCGGACTTTCTCGAGACATACACGTCATTAAGACCGAGATCGTTGCCGTCCGCACCCCGCCCGATTCGGAACGGGCTTCCGCTAACGGGTACGGACCGCACGATTTCGCCTTCTTCGACGACCTCGATGACTGCTTCTTGTGAAGGTTGCGCCTGAGACATACCCTGATCCGGTTCCGACAGCGTCCACTCATCTAATGAAAGAATTTAACGGATTTGCGCCTCAGCTGTTGAGCGCTCGAACTGCCTCCGCTTCATCTTCGTAAGTGTCGAAGACCGTCAGTAGCTTCGTCATCTGAAGAAGGTCTTTTGCTCTCTTCGTGAGATTCAGCAGATTGACGTTGCCTTCTCGATTCCTGAGCGAGGTATGCGTGGTGACCAACTCTCCGAGGCCTGAGCTGTCGATGTAAGAAACGTCGCCCAGGTTCAGGACGAACTTGAGGCTGCCGTCGTCAACAAAGCGCCGGACAGCCGTCCTCAACGACAATACGGGTTCACCGATCGTCAACTTGCCCGACATATCAACGATGACCACTCCATCAACTTTCCGTGTATTCAGCGATAGCGACATAGATCTCTCCTAGTGATTCGGCCTAAACAAAAGACACTCTATGGTGAGCAGTTCAACCTTAGCAACGAAAAAAGCACGGAACGAAACGAACGTGCAAAAACAGGGTGCGCAACGCATCTTTCTGTGGCACCCAACTTTAATTGATCCCACTCTCTTCCTTCCGTATGATTTACCATACTTTTGCTTCCGACATCTGAAGGATAGGGGAGAAACGGATACTCCGTGCCGAGCCCGATCCCAGAGGTCTTGGTGTAAAGGCTGTGGATCAGAAAACAATACTGTTGGTCGAAGACGATCCCGATCTTCTGGAACTCGCCGTAATGGTCCTGGAAACTGCCGGCTATTCGGTACTGAGTGCTGCGACACCTCGGAATGCTCTCGAAGTGTACTCGGGTCGATCGATAGACCTTATCCTGACCGACGTCGTCATGCCCGACATGAGCGGACCGACCTTCGTGAAGGAGTGGGAGAAAACGAATCCTCAGACACAGATCCTTTACATGTCGGGCTACATTGACGAATCAGTCGGACACCATTCTATTTCCGGCGGCGATGTCATTTCCAAGCCGTTCAGTCCCGCCGAACTGGTAGAAAGCGTGTCCCGGTCCCTGGGGACTGAATGATCGAATAGGAGAAGATTCCATGCGTGTTGAATCTCAATTCACTGTCAAAGGATCCCGGGCAGCCCGCACTTTCGTGCTTCTTCTGGCTTTGACCGCATCGATGGCGTTGCCGGCCCCAGCTTCGGCACAGGAAGGTGTCAGTCCACTGACTGATGAAATCGACCAGCGGTCCACTGAAGTAGAAAGCAAAGTGATCGAGTGGCGTCGCGATATCCACCAGAATCCTGAGTTGAGCAACCGCGAGTTCCGGACTGCGGCAAAGGTTGCCGATCATCTGCGGACTCTGGGTCTTGAAGTTCAGACTGAAGTCGGACATACAGGAGTCGTCGGTCTGCTTCGCGGAGGCCAACCCGGTCCGGTGGTGGCGCTCCGCGCCGACATGGACGGCCTGCCAGTCACCGAACAGGTCGATCTGCCCTTCGCGTCGACGGTCAGGTCGACATACAACGGCCAGGACGTCGGCGTCATGCATGCATGCGGCCATGACAACCACGTCGCCATCCTGATGGGCGTTGCCGAAGTGCTAACAGGAATGCAGGACCGTCTGCAAGGCTCGGTCAAGTTCATATTTCAACCGGCAGAAGAAGGCCCACCTGACGGCGAAGAGGGTGGCGCGGAATTGATGCTCAGGGAAGGCGCGTTTGAAAATCCTCGCCCCGAAGTCGCTTTTGGCCTTCACGTAGTACCGGGAACAAGCGGGAGCCTCAGATATCAACCCAACGGAGCTATGGCGGCATCGGACACCCTCCGGATCACGGTCCGGGGGAGCCAGACCCATGGGGCCCGCCCCTGGGATGGAGTCGACCCTATCGTGGTCTCATCTCAGATTCTTATCGGCCTCCAAACGATTGCCAGCCGGCAGACCAACGTTACCGAGGCCGCATCGATCATCACCATCGGTACGATCCACGGCGGTGTGCGACGCAACATCATTCCGGACGAAGTGGAGATGGTGGGGACGATTCGGACGCTGGACGGTGAGATGCAGGAAAACATCCACGAAAGGATCCGGCGGACGGCCACGGCGATCGCTGAAAGCGCCGGAGCCACTGCGGAAGTGGTCATTGAAACGGGAACGCCTGTACTCATGAACGATCCGATCCTGACAGAACGCATGCTCCCCACCCTGAGAAGAGTGGCGGGCGCCGACCGCGTAGGCATTACGCCTCCGACAACGACGGCTGAAGACTTCGCTTACTTCGCCAATGAAGTGCCGGCGCTCTACTTCAGACTCGGGATCACGCCGGACGGTACCGATCCCTCAGATGCTGCACCAAACCATTCACCGTTCTTTTTCGCAGACGAATCGGCACTGATCGTTGGGGTTCGTGCGCTGTCGAACCTGGTGACAGACTACATGTACCAGGAGCAATGACCATAGAGGAGATCCTAATGAAACGTTTGGCAACGGTTGTGATCGGATTACTGGTTGCGGGGCTTCTAACCGGACAATTTGCGCCGGCAGTATCGGGGCAAAATCAATGGACGACGCTGTTCGATGGTTCCAACCTCGACGGATGGAACCTGCTCGGCGACGCGAATTGGGAACTGGACGATGATGGATCCGTGGGCGCCGACAGTGGCAGCGGGTTTCTCGTAACGCCGGCTTCTTACGGGAATTTCGAACTCCAACTGGAGTTCTGGGTGGATGAGCCCGCCAACAGCGGCATCTTCATTCGTTGCTCGGACGCAGAAAATGTTGGAGCCGACAACTCCTACGAAGTGAACATCTTCGACACGCGTGCCGACCAGACGTACAGAACGGGCGGAATCGTGAACGTCGCCCCGCCTGAGGCAATCATCAATACCGGGGGCCAGTGGAACACTTACCAGATCACGGCAGATGGATCACGGCTCATGGTGACGCTGAACAACACCCGCACGGTAGACATCGAACACGACGAATTCAGCGCCGGCCCCATTGCACTCCAGTACGGGGCAGGTATCGTTAAATTCCGCAACGTTCGGATCCGGGAAATCGATTAGGGAAATCTTTCAACACGAAGATCGCGGAGCAGTTGAGCCAGGCAATTGTGGATTGAGTTGCGAAAGGTAGACCGAATCCAAGGCGTCCAGGGAGGCCGTGCCGCATTGGCTTCGGTGACTTCTAGCTCGACGACTGAATCAGTTTGGATTTCCGATGTCGCCAATGGGCAGGATCACGTTGTTGTTCTCCGAGTAGTCTTCCCAGAGCGCTATCATTTCTTCGAGCTTTCGAGGTTCGGATCCGGCCACATCTACAACCTCACGCGGGTCCTCGGCGATGTTGTAGAGCTGCCACGTATCGGACCCGTTCTTCCCGTCGGCCCAGAGCAGCTTCCAATCTCCCTGTCGAACCGCCCTGTGCCCGAAGAGCTCCCAGCCGAGGGCGTCGCCCTCATCGTAGACTGCCTCCGTCTGCCCCGTCAGCAAGGGCATCAGTGACCGGCCGATCATAGCCCGCACGGGACGTCCCTCATAGGTTGTGCCCGGATGCTTTGTCTGGGCCAGCTCGAGGAAGGTAGGCGCGAGGTCCTGGATTGTGGCCAACGCCGTGTTGTAGCCCGTGCTGGCCTCGATCCCGTCGTAGACCACGATCATCGGCACCCGCAAACCACCTTCGGTGAGATAGGCCTTGAAGAGACGAAGGGGCGCGGAACTCACTTGCCCCCACCCCGGTCCGGGAAAGCTATAGGAATTCCGCCTGCCGATGTTCTCGTAGCTGAGGTCGTGGTTCGCCGGCACCCAGGTGGCGTTGTCGAGTAGTTGCATGCGGTCATTACCCTCGGCGCCGTTGTCCGACATCACGATGATCATCGTGTTCTCATATTGACCCGTGTCTCTCAGATATTGGATCAACCGACCCACGTTGTGATCGAGCCGCTCCACCATGGCCGCATAGATTTCCATGACACGAGCGGAGTATCGCTGCTCCTCTCCGGTCAGGTCATCCCAGGGCGTCACCCGCGGCAACCGGGGAAACTCGTCAATGTCGGAGGGAACCAACCCGGCGTTCTGGGCAGCCTCGAGGCGCCGCCCGCGGAAGACGTCATAACCCTCGTCGTATACGCCTTCATACAGGCCCAAATGCTCGTCGGGCACCTGCAGGGGCCAGTGCGGGGCAGAAAAGGCCAGCCACGCGAAAAAGGGCGCGCCGTCCTCATGGTTGTTCTCGATGTTCTCGATGATCCGGTCGGTGTAGAAGGCCGAGGAATAAAAGTCTTCGGGCAGCGTTTCGACTTCTTCGCCATTGTCGAGATAAACGGTCCTCGGATAGGCATTCAACATTCGCTTCTTGTCCGAAAAGTGGCTTGCGCCCCCTTGCATCAGAGCAAAGGATTCCTCAAATCCTCTCTCGTGGGGCCGGGTTCCCGGCGCCGGGCCGATATGCCATTTCCCGGCCATGTAGGTGTGGTACCCGGCAGCGCCCAGTAGTGTGGCCACGGTGACCACATCCTCGCTCAGGTACCCCTCAAATCCCGGCTCACCTCGCTGGTTGACGGCCAGGTGCTCTGCCATCGTCCCGAAACCCGTAAGGTGATTGTCCATGCCGGTGAGCATCATGGCCCGAGCGGGGGAACAGGTCGGCGCCGCATAGAAGTTGGTCATGGTAAGCCCGGAACGTGCCAGGGTATCGATGTTCGGCGTCCTTATCTCGCTGCCGAAGGCTCCGATGTCGGTGTAGCCCAGGTCATCGGCCATGATCAGGAGAATATTTGGCCGTTCATTCCCCTCCGCCGCCCGGCCCTCGTCCTCCCCGATGGCCTCATCCTGACCGGACGTGCACGAGGCAAGCGCCACGCTCGCGATCAGGACCAGACATAGGCTGACGAAACCACGGGCATATAGTTTATGCATAATGTTGTTGCCTCAGCGTTAACCTCTAATCGTCGATTCTCGCACTTGCCAGTTCGCTGATCGCTCCGAGCGTCGTCTGAGCGGCATTGAGACCCAGCCGGAAATCGTCGTCGCTGAACGTTTGAAACACGTCGATCGGCTGGTGCCATGTCGGATTCCATCCGGCACCGGTATGCATTCCCCGTTCGTTTTCACGAAGGCTGATCGAAGGGACGGCATCCATGAAGGGTACCGAGTCCGTACTCGACATGTGCGATCCTACGGCCGCGGGATAGTCCCTGGCATACTTCTCGTTGGCATCGCGGAAGAAGAACGCGAGTTTCATGGCGTCATCGGAAAACTCCGACGTGGACTGGAACTCGATGTTGACATCCGCTTCGGGCCGCTGGTCCGGGTTCCAGGTCCCGTCGGGACGAGGCATCCCGTGGTCCCACATCATCATGTCGTGCTGGATCATGCCAAGCCAGGTGGGTTCGGGAAACTGGCCTGATCCCGGCGGGTTTTCCCTGCCCTGAAGTTCCTCACGCTGCTCCACATAAGCACGGGACCCGTTGAGCCCGGTCTCTTCGTTGTTCCACAGTGCGAATCGAATTGTGCGGTCCGTCTGTACGTCAGGCATGTTGAGGACGCGCGCCAATTCCATGACGAGCGCGGTACCCGACCCGTTGTCGTTGGCAGCCTGACCCCAGCCATGTCCGTCCATGTGTGCGCCAATGATGTACATCTCGTAGGGACGGGTGGAGCCAACCTTTGTGCAGTAGACCTCTTCGCGCGCACCGGGAGTCGAAGGCTGGCTGTTGAGTTCGCGCAGCGCCAGGTCGGGCTGGGCTTCAGGATCGTTGTTCACACCTGTAGGCCGGGTTGTACCTCGGTATCTGGAACCTCCAGGCCCGGTGCGGATCTCGCCACTGGCAATGACAGGATCCAGTGCGGGCCGGTTGCCACGGCCACCTTCCCTTGGCGGAGGCGGGTTGTACTCGTAGCCGAGCCTTCCCGTCGTGCAGCCATAGCTCTCGAGTTGAGCCTCGATCCAGTCCACCGCCGCCCGGTTTCGATCCGTGCCCTGGCGTCGATCGCCAAACTCGGTCAACCCGCGGACTGTCTCCTTATAGCTCTCCAGGCTCAGCCGTCCCACCAGTTCTCCCGCTACGTCTTCCTGGGGCGAAGCCCCCGCACCCTGTACCTCGAAGGCTTCCGCTTGAGGCGAAAACATCCAGGTTCCCGAAACTGCCAACAGACTGTACGCTACTAGGATGAACACGTTCCGCCGCATCTGATCCCTCCCACAAGATGAAAGTGTCAGAGGATCATACCCCATTTCAGTGATCTACTCACTCCTCGTGAATCGGGATTACAACAGGACGATTTCGGCCGGGTATGGCACCGCTCGCTTGCCGGCGTTAGAATGATTCGATTCTCGAAATCACCGGGAGGCGGCGAGCGATGTACAACATACAGACCTACACTACGGTGCCCAGTCCCCGCAGGGTGCAGACATACTTCAACGGCCAGGTGATCGCCGACAGCATGAACATGATGCTGTTTTTCGAACCTCCGTATCCGGCCTACTACTTTCCGAAGAAAGATGTCCGCATGGACCTGCTGGAAGAAAGTGCGAAGCGCATTGGGGACGATCCCCGTGGTGAGAAAATTTTCTGGAACTTGAAGGTTGGGGACCAGAAGGCAGATAACGCCGCGTATACATACCGCAATCCGCCAAGTCCCGACCAGGCGGACCTAGACGGCTACCTCACCTTCAAGTGGCTAACGATGGACCATTGGTTTGAGGAAGACGAAGAGATCTACGTGCACCCCCGCGACCCGTACAAGCGGATCGACACAGGTCAAAGCTCACGCCATGTGGAGGTTTCTGTCGATGGCACGAAGGTGGCCGACACCCGCCGTCCGCTACTGCTGTGGGAAACCGGGTTACCGACCCGCTACTACATCCCTCGCGAAGATGTACGTCTCGACCTGATCGAGAGGACCGAGACAGTGACCCGGTGTCCCTACAAAGGGATTGCCGAAACCTTCGCAGTGAAGATTGGCGACAGCATTCGCAAGGATTTGGCCTGGTCGTACCCCGATCCGATTCCCGAGTGTCCGAAGATCAAGGGCCTGGTCTGCTTCTACAACGAGGTCGTCGACATCGTGGAAGACGGCATCGCCCTCGAACGGCCCAAGACAATCTTCAAGTAACGAGCTACCTTTTACTCCGGAACACTGGCCGCCACCTCGGTGGCAATCTCATCGAGACGCAGCACCAGGCTTTCCTCCAGCCAGATTCGGCGGCCCTCCCGAGCCAATTCAGCAACGTCTACGTCAGGAAACGACGTCAGAAGCACACCCTGAACAAACGCCAGGTAGTCCACGTCGTGCATGAAAACGTGGTTCGGGCCGACAAAGAACGATTCCATCGATTTGCCGGTGACCGATTGGAGCGTCATCTTTGGCCAGATGTGGACAACGACGGTGGGTTCGTTCCCTCCTGCCCTGGCGACAGCTTCTTCAGTTAGTCGGCGTATGCGTTGGGTGTCCACTTCATGAGTAGTCGTGTTGTCGATCAGAATCCGCGTCTGTGCGAAGAGGGGCACCCCAAGAAACAGCATCATGGTCGGCAGCAAAAGCCTCATGATCCAATCCTCCCCTCGAAATACTTCTACGTGCCCGCATCCAGTTGAATAAGATGCAAACGACTCACCAATCCGGGAGTAACTGAAAACAAAGTGCCGCCAAAAGTTGGGGAGTCTTCTTCCGACAGCAGACCGTCACAAACGGAGGCCGGGAGACCTCATTTTGACACTACAAAGTCATCTCGCGGGCTCTGACTCGGAATCGGGCTTGGTCAGACCTTCGGCGATGGCGTGTCGCGGGGCGGAAGACTCTCCTTGCTTACAAATCCAAGCTGTAGTTAGATTTGCCCAGGTTTCAGAGTTTCGGTTCGAGACAGCGCTAAATGGGGAGCCCGAGCCCGATGCGATTTCTTCCGCAGTGAGTGCACCGGCTCGGAGAGAGTTTTCAAGGAGCCAGCCATGTCACGTATCAATCGACGTAACTTCATTCAAACCAGTGTGCTCGGCGGCGTTGCCGCGGGCGCCTCGGGTGGGCGACTCTTCGCCGAGGCACCGTCCATTCAATCCAGATCGGTGAGGCCGGTCGTCATCTCATCGGGCAACGGTAACCGCTTCAGGAACGGCGGTAACACGACCTGTGTCGAGGAAGCATTCCGGCGTCTCACCGACGGCAGCGATGTGCTCGACGCCTTGCTGGCGGGCGTCAACCTCAATGAACTCGACCCCGACGATGCGAGTGTCGGCTACGGTGGGTTGCCCAACGCCGACGGTATCGTGCAACTCGACTCCTGCTGCATGCACGGACCGAAAAAACGCGCGGGAGGCGTCGCCGCTCTGGAAGGCGTCCGAACACCTTCGCTGGTAGCCAAGGCCGTAATGGAAAACACGGACCATCACCTGTTGGTCGGGGAAGGTGCCCAGCGGTTTGCTCGCAACGTGGGTTTCGAAATCGAAGACGATCTCAACACCCCGCTGTCGCGCGAACGGTGGCTGGAATGGAAACGTCGAATCGATCCGCTGCACTACCTGGATCCAGCCGAACGCGATGCAGCCGTCTTAGAGATCGGACTACAGATGGTGGCCGAAGGCCTGATCGATGCCGACCACTATTTCGGCACCATTAATTGCAACGGCATCTCGCCCACGGGCGAGCTGGCCGGTGTGACAACGACCAGTGGACTGGCCTGGAAGATACCGGGACGGGTGGGAGATTCTCCAATCCTCGGGGCCGGACTCTATGTCGACGGTGATGTGGGTGCCGCCGGTTCCACCGGGCGGGGCGAAGCCAACCTCTACGGCCTCTGCTCATTTCTCATTGTTGAAAATCTGCGCAGGGGCATGACACCGAAGGACGCCGGGATGGACGCACTGAATCGAATCAAGACTGCGACCATCGAGAGCCGGCTCCTGAACACTCGCGGGGAGCCCAACTTCAACGTCAATTTCTATGTCCTGAACGCGAAGGGCGAACATGCGGGTGTCGCGATGTACGCCAGAGAGAACTCCACCTACGCAGTGTGCACGGAGAACGGGGCCGAGAATCTACTCATCGAACCGTTGCTGGAGGGTAGCCCGACAGATTGAGTTGACTCTACTGGTCGCCGGGTATGGCAATCAGTTCCCTGTAGAGATGGTTTCCCGTACTGGTCCAGGTTCCCACGAAACCTTCGGGGACCACGAAGAAATCGCCCGTGTAGAAGGTTTGAGGCCTGCCTCCCTTGGGAGTCAATGTCGCCGTGCCATTGACCACATAGACGAACTCTTCCGCCCCCGGTTCCGTCAATTCAGTCGTTGCGGTAGCTCCGGCAACAATGGCCACGTTCAACTCGGTGCCGTCATACAACACCTCCCGATACACCTCGCGGTCCGGGTCGAGTGCCCAGGTGATCCGATCAATTCCTAAACCAGAGAACTTCGTCTTGTCTATCAGGAACGGCCGGGTCTGGCCTTCATTGACCTGGTCAGAACGGTCCTTCATGATCACGATCAGTTCCTGAAAATACCGATTGCCCTGGCTGTGCCATTCGCCCGTGAAACCCTTCGGTACCATGAAAAAGTCGCCCGTATGGGACGTCTGCGAAACGCCATCGTCAGTGGTAAGCGTCGCCTGTCCGTTGACGACATAGACAAACTCATCAACCGGATAGTCTTCAAACCTCGCCCGACCAGTGTTACCGGCCATGAGGGTCACATCAAACTTTTTACCTGAGTAGACAACTCTGGAAAACAGTTCGCGGTCCGGAGTCGCAAATTCCGCGTCTGTTGCCTCCAGACTGAGTCCGGAGAGAGTCGCCTTGTCGAGCAGCACTGGTTCAATAATGCCTTGGGCACGTACGTCCATCAGGGATAGACCCCCGAAAACGATAACGAGGGCAAATACGATAATTGTCTTCTTCACTTAGCTTCTCCTCTCACGATAATTTCGTGAGATCCGGCAATGCGTGGCAGTTGGTTTCCACGCTGATTAATACGAGACCAAACGTTGATGTCCTATATTATTCCAAAACCGACGT
>CBDCLE010000017.1:0-269345 GCA_965218585.1 Terriglobia bacterium | reverse complement strand
CGTGGAATCCCAGGGTCTGTTTTACCCTCCGGACCCTGCCAGTCTCAAGGAATGCACGGTTGGGGGCAACGTAGCCCACAACGCGGGTGGTCCGAGGGCTTTCAAATATGGGGTGACACGTCAGTTTCTGATGGGGCTGGATGTGGTTCTTCCGACCGGAGCGCTTATTTCGACGGGAGGCCGCGTCGTTAAGAACGCTGTTGGCTACGATCTGACTGATTTGATGTGTGGGTCCGAAGGGACGCTGGGGATCATCACGAAGATCATTTTCCGGTTGTTGCCGCGTCCGGCGGCCGCAGGTACTCTGATGGCTCTGTACTCTTCCGTTCGGCGATCGGCGGAGTCGGCGAATCGGCTCGTGGAGAGGGGCATCGTTCCTTCGAAGCTGGAGTTCGTAGATCGGCAGTCCGTCACGGCGCTTCGAAACTACATTCACGAAGAAGGTATCCAAACCCCTGTTGATCTCCCTGATGACGTAAAGGCATTACTGCTCGTTGAAGTGGATGGGGACACGTTTTCGCTCGAAAACGGCCTCCGGCGAGTGCGTGAAGTTCTCGAGCCGGATGCGATAGAAGTGGTTAAGCCTGGCAGCGGCGATGAGCTATGGGAACTCCGACGGTACCTCTCTCCCGCCGTGGCCCGAATCCGACCAAATAAGGTAAATGAAGATGTGGTCGTTCCACGTCGACGGGTTCCCGACTATCTGGACGCGATGGAACTACTCGAAGTTGAATGCGGTCTTCCCATTGTCTGCTTTGGTCATGTCGGAGATGGCAATATCCATGTCAACTTGATGATGGATGCTTCCGATGCAGATGAACTCGGGCGGGTGGAAGCGGCAAAGGCGCGCGTGTTCGAACTGGCGGTGGAGATGGGTGGCACCATTTCCGGCGAGCACGGCGTGGGGATTATGAAATCCCCGTTCATTGGATTGGCCTTGAGCCCGGAAGCAATCGCCGCCATGAAGGCGGTCAAACAGGCTCTTGACCCGAACGGAATCATGAATCCCGGAAAGATATTCTCGTGAGGATCTCCATCGACTCCGAAATTCTCGACAAAGTCGTTGCGCATGCCCGGAATTGCCTTCCCGAAGAAGCTTGTGGATTCCTGGTCGGCCATGCAAGCGACGTGCGACGTTTTATTGCGGCTCCCAATGTGCTCGGGAGCGAGACGGCTTTCGAAGTAGAACCCCAGTTCCTCTTCGATATGTTTCGGCGACTAAGATCCTCGGGAGAAGATCTGCTGGCCATATTTCATTCCCATCCCAAGGGACCCGCGGTTCCCTCCGAACGTGACGTGGCTGATGCACACTATCCGGATTGTGCACATGTGATCGTTTCATTGGCTGCCCTGGACCCGGAAATCCGTGCGTACCGGATTATCGGGCAAGAGGTTCTCGAGATGGAGCTTCATGCTATAGTCTAGGGAATTCCGACCGGAGGTTTAGATGCGTCTCTTGCTGGTAACGTTGTTGTGGGCTTCGCCGCTGCTGTCCGAGATACCCGCCCCCGCCCAGGACGCGGCTTACGCGATTCGAGCCGATGACAATCTGTTTTTCGGAACAGGTGAAACCAGCGGAACCGACTACTACGACGTCTCGATATCGAGTCAGCCCGCCGACGGAGTCCTGATCAAGCTGCCCTATACGCAGAAGGGGGGAAGCTCACGTTTGATCTTCATCACCGTGTGGGTCTGTCTGCCGACTTTGGCTTGCCGGCCGAAATCATGACGGTCGTCGAAATCGTGACCGGCGGCACGAATCGGTTGGGAACCTATACGATCTTAGACATGATCGGTGAGGATGCACAGTTCGAGGAGGGTCTCCTTCGGGCAAGTGACGCAGAGATTGATCGATACGTGACGCCACTGTCCCGAAAGACGATAATAATCACCACACAACCCGGTCCTCAGTCGATCAGCATCGTCGGGCGGGATCTGAGTATCACCCGTCAGGGAATTACGACGCACGTGGATACTCCTGGAACCCGGATAGCAATGGTCTCCAACATCATGTTCGAGGAAGTCCGGGAGACTAATCCACTGGGGCCTAGCGACCCGGAATAGCTGGGCAGAGTCAGCACTCAGCTGCCCGCCACCATCAACTTCACGACTTCTTAAGAGACATTACCTGCGGGCGCTTCTACGTTTCTCGCCTTCCGGCCCGCCGCGGCAATCGCATAGGTTTCGATAGCCTTTTCCGCCGCTGTCCGCCAGGAAAATTTCGCTACCTGCTTCAAACCCTTTTCTATGACTTCCTGACGGAATACCTGGTCGATCAGAAGTCGCTTGATCCCGCGAGCGATTTCGAAGACGTTTTCCGGGTTTATGAGGATGGCGGCATCCTCGAGGACTTCCGGAAGAGAGGAAGTGTTCGAGGCCACTACCGGAGTCCGGTGTGCCATTGCCTCCAGTGGAGACAGGCCGAAGCCTTCGTAGAGTGATGGCGATGCGAACACGACCGCTGCCTCGTAAAACACCTGACGAATCGCATAGGGAACGAAACCGAAGAACCGGACGTCCTGCTGCACACCGCTCCGGACGACAGTCAGTCGAAGGTACTGATGGTTGCTGAGCTTGTCTCCGATGATGATCAACTTCAGATTCTTGTACTTCTTATTCTCGCCGAGCTCGCTTTTCAGGACAGCAAAGGCTTCAATCAAACGATCGACGTTCTTGTGCGGCTTGATTTGCCCCGAATAGAGAATGAAGGGATCTTTGAGCTGGTAACGTTCCAGGACCTGCAACTGCTCTTGAGGTTCAGGTGCCACGGAAAAGCGGCCATCCAGGGCATTGTGCACCACAGAGGCCCGGTGGGCCGGCAGGTCGAAGATACTGATCAGATCCTGCCGTGTCGATTCTGAGACGGCTATGACGTGGTCCGCAGAGCGGACGACGTGCTTGGTGTAGAGGTAGTGCCGGTAGTTCTCGAACTTTGACGAACCCTCTTGAGGGAACAGCAGATGGACGCAGTCGTGAATCGTAACGACCAGGCGGCACCCGACCAGCAGAGGTGCTTCGTAGTGGGGCACGTGGAAGACGTTGATCTTGTTTTTCCGCAGTCGGAATGGGATGCGTACATGGAGGTTCCAGAAGCTGGTGTCCTCCGGGATGTTGATATGCCCGAAATTCTTCCCGAGCGGTCCTAATTCGAGAAATTGGCGTTGGGATCCGATCAGGAAGTACTGATTGACCTGGTCTCTCTCCGACAGGTTGCGAACAAGATTCCAGACGTGCGTGCCGACACCAAACTCGTTGACCTTACGGATGTCGATGGCGATACGCATAAGTGAATTGTAGCAGCCTGGCAAACAACGTATTTAAAACGGGGACAGTGAGCAATTAAGCAACTCCAACTTCGCCGGGATTCTACGGAAAAGTCGAATTGCTCACTGTCCCCGTTTTAATTCAAAGTTACGGAAACGAACTGGTTTACAAGCCGTTTGTTATAATCAGAAGATGATTCGGCCACATACTGAACGCGGCTTAGCGTGTCGAACTGGAAGGCTCTCGAGGATCCATCGGAGAGCCCCACTCTTTCGACGTGCGTTGGTTTTCGGTTGTTTGACCGCTGGCCTGGCCATCGGCTTGCTCGGCGCTCTCCCGTCCATGCGTCCGGCCCAGGCTCAAGGACGGACGATCGTCCAAATCGAACTGGCGGATATCATCCATCCGGTCAGTGCAGAATACGTTGCCGCCGGGTTGGAAAGGGCCCAGGAAGTTGGCGCGGTTGCAGTCGTCATTCGATTGGACACTCCCGGAGGGCTCGTCGATTCGATGAGACTCATTGTTGAGGACATTCTGGCCTCGGAGATTCCTGTCATTGTGTGGGTGGGTCCCAGCGGAGTACGCGCCGCTTCAGCGGGTTTCTTCATCCTACTCTCAGGCGATCTGGCTCTAATGGCATCGGGTACGAATACAGGTGCGGCGCATCCGGTCTCGTCCCTGGGAGGCGAGATCGACGAAGTGATGGAGCAGAAAATCGTTAATGACGTGTCTGCCTTCCTGCGCAGCTACTCGGCTAAGCGTGGCCGAAACCCCGAACTGGCGGAACTGGCTGTTACCGAAAGCCGGGCGTTTACCGCGGAGGAAGCGCTCGAGAACAGTCTGATCGATGCCGTTGTGGGCAACGTCAACGAAATGATCGAGGTCTTCGACGGAGAGGAAATAACACGTTTCGATGATTCGGTTGAGCTCTTGACCCTGGAAGGCGCTACGGTCGAGGTGTTCGAGATGACTTCGAGAGAGAGACTACTCTCGACGATCCTCAATCCGAACGTAGCTCTTGTGCTGGGCTTGCTCGGACTCGTGGGGCTTTACCTTGAAATAACCAGCCCCGGCATGATTTTTCCTGGAGTCATTGGCGGCATCAGTCTGATCCTGGCTCTGTTCGCCTTCAATCTTCTTCCTGTTAACCTCACAGGAGTCTTGCTGCTCGTCCTTGGAATTGCCCTGTTCGTGGTGGAAGCGACCGTCCCCAGTAGCGGCATCCTTGCAATGGGCGGTGTCGTGGCGATGATCGCGGGTGGACTGTTGCTCGTTGACGGTCCGATTCCAGAACTGCGCATTCAATTGCCGACTGTGATGGCGGTGACGCTTCCGCTCGCACTGATTACTGTTTTCCTGGTACGTCTTATATTGGTTTCCCACCGCAAGAAGGCGGTGACAGGTATGGCAGGAATGGTCGGCTTGACTGGAATCGCATCGACTAGCATTGACGGTTACGGAAAGGTCATGGTTCATGGCGAATACTGGGGAGCGCATTCCCAGACTCCTATTTCCCAGGGAGCTAGAATTAGGGTTATGAAGATGGACGGACTCAACCTTGAGGTCGAAACCGAAAACGAGGAGCAGCAATGAACGTGAATATCGGACTCGTAGCGCTGGTTATCATTCTGATCTGGCTTTTTAACTCTCTCAACATTCTTCGCGAGTACGAGCGTGGCGTCATATTCCGGTTGGGCCGGCTGTTGCCCGATCCGAAAGGCCCGGGGTTGATCTGGGTCTTCTGGCCGATCGACAAGATCGTCCGGGTGAGCTTGAGAACTATCACTATGGATGTTCCCACTCAGGACGTCATTACGATGGACAACGTTTCGGTCAAGGTGAACGCCGTCGTTTATTTCCGTGTCGTTGAAGCAGACAGAGCCATCGTCGAGGTCGAGAATTTTCTTTATGCGACGTCGCAGCTGGCGCAGACCACGCTGCGTTCCGTCTTGGGTGAGGCCAGCCTGGATGAGTTGCTCAGCGAGCGCGAGAAGCTGAACATGAGGCTACAGGACATTCTCGATCAGCACACCGACGCGTGGGGCATCAAAGTGTCGCTCGTCGAGATCAAGGGTGTCGATCTGCCCGAGATCATGCAGCGCGCGATGGCGCGGCAGGCCGAAGCCGAACGAGAGAAACGGGCCAAGATCATCCACGCCGCGGGTGAATTCGAGGCAGCTGCCAAGCTGGGCGAGGCCGCCAACGTAATCGCCGCAGAGCCGGTGGCGCTCCAATTGCGCTATCTGCAGACTCTGACGGAAATCGGTCTCGAGAAAAACACCACGATCGTTTTCCCTCTTCCCGTCGACCTGTTGTCTTACTTCCAGGAACACTTGATGAAGGGAAAAACGGACAGCAATAGCGGTTAGAGAGTCGACTTGATGGACGAACATTCCTGGAAAGGACACAATTTCACGTTGTTGATCTTCGGGGGGGTCGTCGTCCTCTGCTCGATTTTCTTTATTCTTGGAATGCTGGTCGGCCGGGCTCAACTCCCGACAATTGCAGAGGTCGCTGTGATTACCGACGAAACACCTCCTGAGGAATCACCGGAAGACCTTGATTTGCGGTTCTACGAGACGGTGGAGGAGAGCGAACCGCCACCTCTGGAGTCCGCTCCTGGAGCCGAATCCGCGATTGAAGCTGCTGTGGCACCCGTGCCGCTGCCACCGGAACCGGAGCCGGCCGCCCTTGTCGTTGCCCAGCCCGATGGGGATGTTGCCATCACACTTCAGATTGCGGCTCTGAGCAACCCGGATCAGGCGGAAACGCTCCGAGCCGAAATTGCAGAGAAAGGCTTTCCAGCTTTTGTCGTACGGCCTGCACCGGACGATCAATCCGCTCTCCACCGCGTTCAGGTAGGTCCTTTCAGCGACGAAGCTGAGGTCGAACGTGTCCGGGCGCTTTTGGAGAACGAAGGGTATCAGCCGATCGTCAGGAATTGACCCCGAAGTTTTCCATGAACGTTCGGCAATTTATAACCCCCGCCTCGACCGGCTCCAAACTTGTTGCGGCCGCAGTCTCAGGAACGTTTCTCGTTCTGGCACTTCCAAAGCCCGATCTCTATTACCTGTCGTGGATTGCCCTGGTCCCGCTGCTGTTGGCGATTTCGACCCAAGATTCCAAATTGAAAACGCTGTCGGTGGGATACGTAGCGGGTGTGGCATTCTTTGGAGGAAGCTGTTACTGGATCGTCAACACGATGGCGACCTATGGGGGGCTCGGGCTGGGCGTCTCCCTGGCTGTCTTTGCACTCTTCGTTGCCGTATTTGCTCTCCACACCGCACTGTTTGCCGTGTTGCTGCGCCTGCAGTTGGCCCGGTTCCCGACCTGGGGACTGTTGCTGGCTGCACCCACATGGGTGTTGGTCGAATTGATTCAAACCCATGCGATCTTCGGCGGTTTTCCGTGGATGCTCACCGGATACGCGCTTGCACCTTACGGGGGACTCCTTCAGCTTGTGACAATTACAGGTGTGTACGGGTTGTCATTCGTGCTCGTCGGTGTGGGGTCGCTTCTGACGCTTGGTCTCAGAACGGGGAGCCCCGGAACCGTCGGTGTCGCTGCAGTGATCATGCTTATTGTCAATTTCCTTCCCGCGCCACAGCCGCCCCCTCCCGAGGAGGAGCTGTCCGTCAGGTTGGTCCAGACCAACATCGACATCGAACAGTCTTGGGAAGCCACAGCCGAGCAGCGGTTGATGGACGAACTTCATACGCTGTCGGTCAGCGCACCCGCGAATCCGGACCTGGTGATCTGGCCGGAGACGCCATCCCCGTTTTATCTGGGCCAGGACGCGGATTTTCGTTACCGGATGGGAGCCATCGCGCGGTCGCTCGACGCTCATTTTCTGCTGGGATACATCGATTTCGACGACGAGCTGCCTTCCAACAGCGTCGGGGTTCTTTCTCCGGCCGGAGAACAGATTTCCCGGTACAACAAGATCCATCTCGTCCCGTTTGGAGAGTATGTTCCGCTGAAGAACATTCTGTTCTTTGCCGAGTCACTCGTTCGCAACGTCGGCGACTTCGTTCCCGGGTCGGAATACACGCTCACGTCTCTGGGCGATCACAAGGTCGCCGCGACAATATGCTACGAGGATGTTTTTCCCGGATTGATGCGGCAATTCACCCGGCGCGGTGCCCAGGTGATCGTCAACGTCACCAACGATGGGTGGTTTGGAGCCACCTCCGCTCCATACCAGCACATTCGGATGTCCCTTGTCCGGGCGGTCGAGAATCGACGATATATCATCCGGGGCGCCAACACGGGTATTTCGGCGATCATCGATCCATACGGCACAGTCGTTTCCCAGACTGAGTTGGGTGAAAGGACCCTTCTTGACGGCATAGCCGGTTATCGTTCCGATCTGACGTTCTATGTACGTTTCGGTGATGTGTTCGCTTTGCTGGCAGCGCTTCTGGTCACCGTGACGCTGTTCATGTCACGGGGAACGAGAGCCACAGGTGGGGGATAGGAAGAACAGATATGAATGACGAACTCTTAGAAAGATTTTCGCGCCTCAAGGATCGCAGTCAGGAAATACGGAGGTTTCTTTGACTCTCCTGCCAAGCAGAAGCGTGTTGGCGAGTTTGAAAAGATCATAACTGAAGCCGATTTCTGGTCGGACCAGGAACGATCCAGCGACATACTCCGCCAGAAAGCCCGCCTCGACGAAAGCATCGAGTTAGACAACAAGATCCGAAGTCACGTTGAAGATACCGAAGCGCTGATCGAATTGGCGCGTGAAGGCGAAGACGTCGGTGAGGAACTGCCCGAACTCCTGGCCGAACTCGACACGCTGGTTGAGCGCGTGGAATTCCAGATGTTGCTGGGCGGGGAAAACGACCGGCTGAATGGGATCGTCACGATCCATCCGGGCGCAGGCGGAACCGAGGCGCAGGATTGGGCCGCCATGCTTATGCGCATGTATCTGCGTTGGGCGGAAAAAAACGGTTATAAAACTGAAATCCTCGATTATCAGGACGGAGAGGAAGCGGGTCTGAAATCGACAACGTTTACGATTTCAGGGGACTACGCGTACGGTTATCTGTCGACTGAAAATGGTGTCCATCGTCTGGTTCGCATATCCCCGTTCGACGCAGCGAAACGCAGGCACACTTCGTTTGCTTCGGTTTCCGTTTATCCGGAGATCGACGATCAGGTGCAGGTGGACATTGACGAAAAGGACCTGCGCATAGATACCTACCGCTCCAGTGGAGCGGGTGGTCAGCACGTGAACGTCACCGACTCTGCCGTACGGATCACTCACATCCCGACAGGTATCGTCGTGCAGTGCCAGAACGAACGGTCACAGCACAAGAATCGCGACGTGGCGATGAAGATCCTCCGTGCGCGCCTTTACGAGGCGGAAGTGGCCCGAAAACGGGCCGAGGCCCAGGCGATAGAAGACAGCAAGCTCGACATTGCCTGGGGCAGCCAGATCCGATCCTACGTCCTGGCTCCGTACCGCATGGTCAAGGATCACCGGACCAAGGTGGAAATGGGTGACGTGGACCGGGTCCTTGACGGCGATCTGGAGAGATTCATCAAGTCTTCTCTTCAATGGAAAGCGAATCCGGAGAAAGTCGAAAGTGACTAAAAGTTAAGTGTTGTTGGAGTCAGCGCTTTTAACTTTCAACTCATGACTCTCGTGCGCCATGCTAAATCTCGATTCAGAGATTCAATTCGTCAAAGGCGTCGGTCCGAAACGGGCCGCGTTGTTCGGGGCGCGAGGAATTCACACGGTTGGCGACCTCCTGCTGCACTTCCCGCGTCGTTACGAGGACCGCAGTCGCCTCGCCTCCCTCGATGCCCTGGTCTCCGGTGAATCCAGCACTGTTCTGGCCAAGGTATACAGCGTCCGTCTGATACCCACCCGCTCCAAGGGACGCCTCCTGGATGTCGTCCTGACCGACGGCGATACGTATGCTCACGCCAAGTGGTTCAATGGCGGTCCGCTCTATCGAAAGAAGATTTTCGTTCCAGGCGTATCCCTGGTCCTGACGGGGAGGGGAGAGGTCGACAAGTACGACCAGGGGATGGTGCTGTTCAACCCCGAATTTGAAATACTCCCCGAGGGAGAGGCCACCTCTGCCGAAGAGTTGGGGCGCTACGTGCCGATATACGAAGAGGTCTCCGGAATCACGAGTCGCCATCTCGGTGGCATCGTGACTGCCGCGCTCGACGGACTGGCGGAAGAACTCCATGATCCGTTGCCACAAGACATGCGGTCCCGCTTCAACCTGCCGGATCTCGGGACGGCTCTCAGGTCCCTGCACCAACCGACCCTGGAAGACGACATCGAACTGCTCAACCGGCGGCGTTCTCCCTACCACCGCAGGTTTATCTTTGAGGAATTTCTACTTCTCGAGTTGACGCTGGCGTTGCGCAGACACCAGTTGCGATCGGTTGATGGAGTCCGTTTTCGAACGAACAAGGGAATCCGGGAGCGTCTCAAGGAAATTCTCCCCTTCCATCCCACCTTGGCCCAGAAGCGTGCTTTTGCCGAGATCGTCGACGATCTGAAGGCAGCACATCCGATGAATCGCCTGCTGCAGGGTGATGTGGGTTCGGGAAAGACCATCGTGGCGTTTGAAACAATCGTCGTCGCCGTCGAAAACGGGTACCAGGCGGTCATGATGGTGCCCACGGAAATCCTGGCGGAGCAGCACTACATCAGCGCCAGGCGCGTACTCGAGCCTCTGGGATACAACGTGGCTCTTATCAAGAAAGGCGTAGCCAAAGACCGACCGGAATTACTCGACCAGATCAGCGACGGCACGATTCAACTGGCGATAGGGACACATGCACTGTTGGAAGATCCGGCCCGATTCTCCCGATTGGGCCTGGTCGTCATCGATGAGCAACACCGTTTCGGTGTGATGCAGCGTCTTCGACTGATGGAGAAGGGGAAGAGGCCGAATACATTGGTGATGACCGCGACCCCGATTCCACGCACCCTGGCGATGACGTTCTATGGGGACCTGGATGTTTCCGTCATCGACGAGATGCCTCCGGGACGGACACCAATTCGGACGGTCCACATCGGAGAGCGTCGGCGTAGATACGCCCAGAACCTTCTTGGGCAGGAGTTGGAAAAGGGGAGGCAATGCTACGTAGTGTATCCATTGATTGAGGAGTCGGAGAAGATCGATCTCCGTTCTGCGACAAAAGGCTATCGGCAGCTTTCGGAAGTCTTCGGAGCGGACCGCGTTGCCCTCCTGCACGGAAGGATGAAGGGAGAAGAGAAAGAGGCCGTCATGCGCGCCTTTAACGCAGGCGAAATCGGCATTCTGGTATCCACAACCGTCGTCGAGGTTGGTGTCGATGTTCCCAACGCGACCCTGATGTTGATCGAGCATGCCGAGCGGTTCGGGATCGCACAACTACACCAGCTCCGCGGGCGTGTGGGGCGCGGAGCCGACCGATCGGGGTGTGTCCTGATGACGCCGGATCGTATTGGAGACGTCGCCCGAGAACGCGTGCGTGCGGTTGCCGCCACCACCGATGGTTTTCGGCTTGCCGAAACAGACCTGCGCCTGCGCGGGCCGGGCGAGCTCACAGGCACACGTCAGTCCGGGATTCCGGAGTTCCATATCGCAGACCTCGTCGAAGACGTGGACATCCTGGTCGAGGCGCGTGGAGAGGCCCAGCGTTGGGTCGCCGATGAAGCCAAACGAGACAAGCTGATCGCCGATCTCGGCCGGCGTGCGGGCTGGGCGAGTCTAGCGACGGTAGGCTAGGGATGCGTATTATTGCGGGACGATACAGAAGTCGCCGCCTGAAGGCCGGCCCGCCGGAGGCAACCAGGCCCACCAGCGACAAGCTTCGGGAAACCCTGTTTAACATTCTGGGGGATCGCGTAATAGAATCAACATTCCTGGATGCTTATGCCGGAGTTGGCGCGATAGGGCTCGAGGCGATGAGCCGAGGTGCTCGATCGGTATACTTCGTGGACAGCGCATCGAAGGCCGGTAGAGCGATTCGTGACAACCTGGAATCCCTGAACGTCGAAGAGGAGTACCGCGTCCTCAAGATGGAGCTCGGCGAGGCTTTCAGCGTTTTCCTCCGTGAGGACGTCGTTTTCGACATTGTGGTTCTCGATCCACCCTACGAGCGCGAGGACCTGTACCAGAGGGACCTGGAACGACTCGGATCGGATGCGCTCCTCAGAGAGGGGGCCGTGGTCGTCGCCGAGCATTTGCGGTCGGTCCAAATGCCCGCTAACATTGCCGGGCTCGTCCATTTGCGGACACATCCTCAGGGCGACAGCGCGCTGACTTTCTACGAGCCGGAGGAGTGAGTGAAGCGAACGAACGCGATCTATCCGGGCACTTTTGATCCGGTCACGAACGGGCACCTGGACATCATCGAGAGGAGCAGCAAGCTTTTCGGGAACGTTATGGTGGCCATCCTGGTTAACCCTCAGAAGGAACCGCTGTTTTCTTCCGATGAGCGGGTAGAACTCATCCAGCAGTCGATTCCGTCAGGTATAACCAACGTGGATGTGGATGTGTTCCAGGGATTGCTCGTGGAATACGCCGAACAAAAAGGCGCGAACGTTATCGTTCGTGGAATTCGGGCGGTTTCCGATTACGAATACGAACTCCAGATGGCCCTGATGAACCGGCGTTTTCGACCTGAGATTGAAACGTTTTTCATGCTTCCGGCAGAAAATTATTCCTACCTGAGCTCGCGTCTGGTTCGCGAGATAGCCGAAAATAGAGGGTCCCTCGAGGGGCTCGTCCCTGAGGTTGTAGAAAAGGCTTTGAACGACCGCTTCAAGTAGTTGTTCGAAGACCGGGCCCCGAGCCCTTCCGATCGAGCTGACATCCAATTGCCACTAGCCGAATTCACATGAGGACCGAAGAGAACATGGACCTGAGATTGACCGAGAGAATTTCCCGCATTTCCGCTTCACAAACCATGGCGGTTGCTGAGGCCGCAAGTCGGCTGCGTGAACAGGGCGTGGACGTCGTGGACCTGAGTGCAGGCGAACCCGATTTTCCAACGCCCGAAAACATCAAGCAGGCTGGAATTCGGGCCATCGAGGCAGACTTCAGCAAGTACACGGCTGCAAGCGGCATCACGGAATTGAAGAGATCGGTCATCGAGCGTCACAGCCAGGATTTCGGCTCCGCGTATGAGATGACGGAAGTCATGCTCAACGTCGGAGCGAAGCACTCTATTTTTAACGTGTTCTCAGCTCTGGTGGATCATGGCGACGAGGTCGTGATTCCGACGCCCTACTGGGTGACGTTTGCTGATGTAGCCCGCTATGTCGGCTCGGAACCCATCTTCGTCGAGACGCTCGAGGAGCAGGGCTTTCGCTTGACCGCAGACATGGTTGAAGCTGCCATCACACCCAGGACCCGCCTGTTGGTCGTGAACTCACCCAGCAATCCAAGCGGCGCGGTTCTCGACGACGATCAGTTCGTCCGAATTGCCGGGCTCTGCAAGGAAAAGGGAGTGATGCTCCTCACCGATGAGTGCTACGCCTATTTCTTGTATGAGGGCCGAAAACCTTTTTCGATCGCTTCCCATCTCGAGTTCAAGGACACCATTGTCGTCGTCGGTTCGGTCTCCAAGACCTACGCCATGACAGGATGGCGTGTGGGGTTTGTCCTGGGGAATTCAGCGCTGATCAAGGGAATGAGCAAGCTTCAAAGCCACTCCACTTCGAATCCCACCTCGATCGCGCAGAAAGCAGCGGTCGAAGCCTTCCAGGGCCCACAGGAATCGGTCGGTGAAATGCTGGGCGAATACAGTCGACGCCGTCGATATGTCGTTGATCGCCTCCGGTCCATACCGGGAGTCGAATGTCCGGAACCGGGCGGAGCGTTTTACGCGTATCCCAACGTATCCACCGCTTTTGAACGGGGTGTCAAAGATATCGTTGATTTCTCGGTTCAATTGCTCGAGAAGAAGCAGGTGGCTGTCGTCCCCGGCATTGCTTTCGGCACAAAGGAACACATCCGTATCTCTTATGCCGCGTCCATGGAAAACCTGGAAAAGGCCCTCGACCGTATCGAAGAGTTCATGAGCGAACTGGACTGAGAGAGATCCACAACGCAGAGGCGCAGAGGGGTTTATAGATGCGAAAGCGAGTTGCCCTGATTCTTCGAACCTTATCTCCATTCAGGCAGAGATTCGACGCGTAAAAAAAAGGATTAGTTCTTTCTCCGCGTCTCTGCGTCTCTGCGTTCAATCTTCTTTTCAAAGACATGATAAATCTTGCGTGTGAGGGACGTGACCGGAAGGCCGTCGAATCGGACGCGGCGATAGTTGCGTCTGCGGCCGAGTTTTCCATGATAGACCTGAACGTAAACCCGGTGGTGTGTGATTGCATGGCGGCAAGAACCTAGCTCTTCGAAAGATCCTGCGGGAAGTGACGGAAAGGTTGGGAACTCCCACATGCCGTCGTTCTCCAGCATGAGCACGCCGCGTTGGTTGCTGTCGATTACGGCCGTAAGGTCGACCCGTACGGTCTTTGCCCGTTTTCGCGGCAGGGGTATCGATTCCTGCTGCCCGGTCCCGAACGCTTCGCAACGTCTTTTCCATGGACATGCTTTGCAGTTCGGTGCCTTGGGTGTGCACACAGTGGCTCCCAATTCCATCAAAGCCTGGTTGACCACACGAGGTTCGCCCAATCGGACCATCACATCGGCCCCTGCCCAGAGTGTCGCATTGGTCGCGTCTTTCCATTGATTGACGCGTGAGAGAACGCGTCGGACATTCCCGTCGACGATGGGGTACGGCTTATTGAAGGCGATGCTCATGATGGCTCCAGCCATGTAGCGGCCGATTCCGGGAAGCTCAAGAAGCGCCGGATAAGAATCCGGTACCTGACCTTCGTGTTCGTCCATGACCGTGATCGCGGCCGTCCTGAAATTGCGGGCGCGATTGTAATACCCGAGACCGGACCAGAGCCCGAGAACGTCGTCCTCCCTCGAACGGGCCAATCGTTCAAGGGTGGGGAACCGTTTGAGGAAACGCTTGTAGTACGGCAGTACCGTATCGACCTGCGTCTGCTGCAACATCACTTCTGAAACCCAGACGTGATAAGGATCGTAGGTTTCACGCCACGGCAGGCGACGGTGAGATTTCTTGAACCAGTCCTCCAGCGACCGGGCTGCCGATTTGAGGGATCGTTGTTTAGGTTGCCGCGAGTTCGTTCTCACGGGTCTGTGCGGAATCTTTCAGGTCCTGTTCTACCTTCTTGATCTGAACCAGGTGTTGCGGGTTGAAGGCGAGAGAAGGGTAGTAGCAGTTGCTCTCGTGCGTGCAGAAGCAGCCGTCGGCAACTTGCTCGCGGCGTGCATCCATCGCGGGTGAGTACCAGAGCTTGGAGAAATCCCAATCGTAATCCCGAAGGTTTCCCACGGATTCGAGAATCTCGCAACTCGACACCGTGCCCTCGTCATAGATGACGCCACCGGCGTCGCCGGCAAAGCATCGGAGCTGGGGGCGTCCCTCCAGCGCCGTTTTTGCGATCAGTTCGTGCATGTACACGTCGATGGCGGCCTTGAAGAAGCCGGCATCTCCCGAGTATTCGTTTTTGAGCGCGGCATGCGCCGAATCCTGGCCGATCTGCTCGGTCAGCTTATAGTAGCGCGAGACGTCGATATCGAGTTCTGTGGGTACGGCAGACGGCGGCCGGATGTAGTTGACGTTCACCTTGTCCGGCTGGAGGTCGGTCTTCAGAAAGTCATACCACTCGAAGATACGGTCCTGATTGCTGTTCATAAAACACGTACACGTCTGCACGTCCAGGCGCGGTGCCTCAGCCTTGATCTGCTGGAGCTGGCGGGCGGTGTCGATTGCGATGTCCCAGCTGCCGGGTTTCTGCCGGATCTTCTCGTGTTCTTCCTTGAGTCCGTCGATTCCAAGGGCCACGGTCACATTGAGATTCGGACACTCGTCAAGGATGCGGGCTACGTCGGGGAGTATGCGCTGCTGGATCTGGCCGTTGGACATGAGGTAGATCGATTCCAGCTGGTTGTTTTCATAGAAAGCGCGCGCGACTTCGGGAAGATCCTTCCTTGTGAACGGTTCCCCACCGGCGATGACCAAGACTCCGAGATTCGCACCCAGCGTTTCGCTGATGCGTTCGATCTCGTGTATCTTCATCTGTTTCTTCTTACGGGGCTTGTCATTCAGTTCGTCGGTGAAGAAACAGTGGATGCACCGCATGTCACACACCGAGGTGACCAGTATGTTCAGCAGAATGGGCGCGAACGGGCGTCCGGTCACCATGCGGGCGTAACGTTTCAGGATTTCTTTGTTGTGAAAGTCCATGGAAGACCCTGTAGGTGCGGTCGTCGCCGGCCTACAGTCGGCGACGACCGCACCTACAGTTCACGATTATAGCTTTTCTAGCGGTTCTCCGAAACCGGAGGGCCGTCGGGAGCGTAATAGCCCGGTTTGGTCCGGGCTTCCAGTCTGGGGAAACCTCTGGGAGCATTGACCTCGACTTCAATCTCACGCCACGTGCCGTCGAATGTTCTGTTGCTGGGGTTGTAGCCGAGCGTGTAGTGATTGCGAAGATCGTGCGCGACGCGCCGGCACAGCTCTTCGACTTCAGCCAGCGTTTCAGGGAAGTAGGCTTGCCCTCCTGTAGTCTCTGCGATCTGGCGAAGTTCGCGTCTCGCTCTCGATGATGGCGAACGCCGGAACAGGCCGCCTCGCTGATCGTTCAATTCGAGCAAACCGATTACATATACAGTCACTTCGGCTTCTCTGGCGCGCTCCAGCACGCGGTTGAAACCAAACCCGCTGGCGTTGTCCTCTCCGTCACTGACTACGAGAAGCGCCTTCTTGTCCATGCGCCCGTCGGCCTCGACATGTTCGAGTGAAAGATAGATGGCGTCGTTCAATGCTGTTTCGCCACGGGTATCGACGTTCTCCAGCGTATCGACCAGGTTTCCGATGCTGCCGGTAAAATCCTGTTCCAGATAAGCTTCGTCGTCGAAGTTGACTACGAAGGTTTCATCTTCCGGGTTGCTTTCGCGCACGAATACCAGCGCCGCGCTGTTCACACGTTCCCGCTTATTGCGCATGCTACCGCTGTTGTCGATTACGAGGCCAACGCTGATGGGAACGTCTTCGTGCTCGAACAGAGAGATGTCCTGGCGCACACCATCTTCGTACACCTCGAAGTGCTCCTGTTCGAGGCCGATCACCGGGGCGCCGTCGCGGTCCAACACCGACACAGGAAGCTGAACCAGTTCGACATCGACGCTGATCCGGAACTCCTGATCTTCGTCGCGCTCCAGTTGCTGAGCACTGACCAGACCCGTAGGTGTGGACAGCAACACTGCAAGAAGAGAGCCGTAAAGGATCTGTGTTCCCCGAAAGCGTCGCATGCGATCAGTCCGTGCCACGGACTGTTTAACGGACGGGGCCGTAGTAGCCTTGCTTGGCGCGGACGGAAAGGCGGGGAACGCCTCTTGGAGGATTAACGTCGACCTGGATGTCGCGCCATTCACCGTCCGTTTCCTCGTTGGTCGAGAAGTAGCCGATGACATATTGGTTCTTGAGTTCGATGGCAATTCGCCGCGTGATGTCCTCGAGTTCAAAAACCGAATTCGGAAAGAACGAACGGCCACCGGTCATATCCGAGAGTTCTTCGATCAATCCACGCCCGGTGCGCCCGAGTCCTAATTGAGAGTTGAACGCATCGACGATCCCTATGGCATACAACTGGACGTCGGATTCACGGACATATTCCCGGACGTTTCCAAAAGTGTAGCGGCTTCGGTTGTCTTGACCGTCCGTGATCATCAGGAGGGCTTTCTTCGGGTTTCTACCCTCTTTGACCTTTTCGAGTCCCAGATAAACGGCGTCGTAGAGTGCTGTCATGCCCTGAGCAGGCGTGAAAATGAGCTGGTTTTGCAGTCTGGCGATGTCGCTGGTGAAATCCTGTGCGACCTCCGCTCGACCGCTGAACGGGACGAGGAAGTGTTCGTCCTGAGGGCTGCCGGTTTCAAGGAACGTCACCGCAGCGTCGCGTGCCACTGTCATCTTTTCCTTCATGCTGCCGCTGACGTCGAAGATGATGCCCACGCTCAGGGGAACGTCTTCGGCGGAGAAGTACTGGATTTCCTGTTGGACCCGATCCTCGTAGACCTCGAAATGTTGTCGCTGCATTCCGGTGACCGGCCGACCCGTTTGTGAGTCGCTTACCGTAGCGTTGACGAGTACGAGATCGACGTTGACGCTCAGCGTCTGCTCAAGGGCGTCCTGCAGGTTCTGGGAGTACGCAGCAATGGTGACGAGCAGCACCGCACTAAAGAACGCGCTCAAGGCAAGAACCGACTTTTTCCACCGCATCAGCACCACTCCCCGGAAAAGGATCTTTCGAGACCCTCAAATCGAACGCGCCAAAAGGTTTGTCCGGAAACTGAGCTGATTATAGTTCTCTGACATTTCGGGTGCAAGTAATGATGCATACAGCGTGACGCCCAAAGTGCTTTTAGATGCTTAGGTTTAGGACAGAAAAGGTCCCATCCGGGGGCGTTTCCGTTTCATTCCCTGATCCCGCCGACCTAACCCGGTTGTCAATCTTCGTCGAGTGTGGCAATGTTTGCGTGCGTTAGGGAACCCAGCTGAGTTTGGAAGGAGGAACCCATGAAGGTTCGTAAACATTTGTTGGCGTATGGCGCTGGCCTGTTGCTGGCGGCGAGCGCATTGCCGTCCGTCGCGCAGACACTGCCGGAGCCGATGGACCCGCCGCAGAACTTCCGCACCTCGCAGGAATACTATGACTTCCTGTACCGACAGCACGACGGTGGCGTAGCCCACACCCACGAGACCGTGCCGAAATGGGAAGGTTTGTGGTCCGCCGGCGGCGACGGTGCGAGATCCACGTTTGTCCAGGAAGACGAAATGGTCGAGGGCCTGCTCACGCCCGAATACGAGGCAGCCTTCCAGATGCGACTGGATCTCATTGAAGAACGCGGCCAACAAGGGTACGACCGGCTGACCTCCTGCGAGGCTCCGGGTTATCCCAGGTTCCTGCGCGAACCCTATGTTCGCGAGTTCATCAACTCACCGGATCAGTCCTGGCAACTCAACGACCTCGCGAACGAGAACAGGCGCATCTATGTCGGCCAGGATCATCAGAACATCGAGGGCACCCACTCTCCGCTCGGCGACAGCGTCGGTTTCTGGGCGGGTGACATGCTGATCGTCCATACAGTTGATGTCTACCCGAACGACTGGTTTCGCGGCCTCCCGCCGACAAGCAACCAGTTTGAGGGCGTCGAGGTGTGGCGTCTGGAGACCTTTCCCAATGGCGACCAGAGGCTTGTCGTCAACGCCACCTTTTACGACGAACTGTCGCTGGCCGAGCCGCTGACGGTGACCTATACCTACAGGCGTCGCCACGATCTGGAAGACGCCGGGTTCCGGATCCGACACTGGGAGTGCGACAGCAACCGGAACACCTATCTCACCGAAGAGGGAACCACTCAGTTTCTGCTTCCGGGGGAAGAAGGTTACTTCGATATCCGCGGTCCGCGGCAGACTCCGGATTTGCCGTCTGACCTGCCGGGTCAGGAGCGGAATCCGATTTTCAACGACCGGGTGCAATAGTTAAGACTGTTCAGGAGAGAAAAAATGAAGAAACTTCGGATGTTGGTGTGTGCGTCACTGGTGGTCGGCCTGACCGCGCTCGCCGTCGAGGCTCATCACAGCTTCACCATGTTCGACGACTCAAAGGAAGAGGTAGTCACCGGCGAGGTGGCGCGCTGGGGGTTCAACAGTCCGCACGTCCTGATGTACGTTCAAGACGACCAAGGGACGCAGTGGGCGTTCGAGGGGGCCGCTCCGGCGTCGATCCTCGGACGGAATCCCAGCATGAACGGTTTCACACTCCAGCCCGGAGAACGAATCACGATGGTCCACTGTCCGCTCCATGACGGAAGGCCTGGCGGCGCCATGGGCCTGGTCATCACCGAGGACGGAACTGTCTACAATCCGAGCGATGGCGGCTGCAGAGCCAACCAGCGGACCGAGGAGTGGCCCGAGTGGATCGAGATGGGCTTTACGTCTCGGTCCGAGGCCGAAGAGGCCCTGGGAGTCGACGAACAAGACGAGTAGCGGTCATACAGAATAACGCCTAAAGAGTGAATACCTGTAGGTGCGGTCTATGACCGCACACAAATAAGAATTCCCTCGGTTGCGCGGTCATAGACCGCACCTACAGAAGAGAAAACACTCCCTGATCTACGGCAGGGCAAACACCCAGATCACGCCCGTTCCCTGCGGGATATCCGAATCTGTAAATCGGGCGTAGGAAGTTGTCTGTGCGATACGGCCTCCCGCACCGACGGCGACATACTGCCGGCCGTCAGCTTCGAAAGTGATCGGGGCACCCGATATATCGCCGTTCAAACGCATCTCCCATAAGGCTTCTCCGGTTTCAGTATCCAGCGCGAAAAGCTGACGATCAGCCGTTCCTCCGAACACGACTCCACCCGCCGTCGACAGAGCAGAGGCAGTCATAGCGACTCCGTTGGGCCGGCGGTATTCCCATCGACGTTCGCCCGTGACCGGGTCGAACGCCACGAACTCACCAACGTAATCGAAACCCGGCACCATCTTCGGACTGCCCTCCATTCCTCCGTATCTCTGGCCGAGTACGTATTCCTGAGAGACGAAAACAGCGTCCATGCACGTGTTGTTCACAGCCAGGTAATACAGGCCGGTAATCGGGCTGTAACTGGGTGAATTGAGATTCCGTGCCCCGTGGAAGTGCGGGCATACCTCGAAGATCTTGTCCGAATCGACATCCTCGGGTGCGGGGATGACCTCCGGGTTGAAGATCGGGCGGCCGTCCCCCGTCCAGTCCGTGATGATATTGTCGTATGCGGTCCGGAAAGAGTGCAGGAACTCGCCCGTGACTCTGTCCAGAACGACGCCCCAGCCGACTTTGCTGGTGTGGATCAGCGCCTGGCGCGTTTCTCCATTGATCGGGAGATCCACCAGCGTACTCTCATAGGGAGAGTCCATGTCCCAGTTGTCTTCAGGAACAACCTGGAAGTACCACTGCATCTCGCCGCGCTCGATGTCGAGCGCGATGACCGAGTTCGTGTACAGCGCGTCGCCGGCACCACGAAGTGTCGTCGCCCATGGCGTGGGCTGACCGGTTCCGAAATATACAAATCCGAGCTCTGGATCGTAGCTGATCGTGCCCCACGTCAGCCCGCCGAGTGGTGGCATGTCGCTGTCGGCCCAACTCTCAGCCCCGGGCTCGCCTGCTGCGGGGATCGTGTAGGTCTTCCACAACAGGTCGCCTGTCTCGGTCTCGTACGCAGTCATCGAGCCGCGCGCGCCACGTTCACCGCCCAGCGATCCCAGCAGCACCTTGCCCTGGGCGATTAGTGGCGGGTGGGCGTGGCCTTCACCAATCTGGTAGTCACCGGTCCGGACTTCCCAGAGTTGCTGGCCCGTCTGGGCGTCCAGCGCGACGAGGTGAGAATCGGCCGTACCCCAGTAAATCTTGTCTTCGTAGACGGAAACACCACGGTGGCGCGGAAAGGCCTGGGAAATCGCGATGTCGTCGGGATAGCTCCGTTGATGGATCCATGCAACGTCGCCCGAGACCACGTCGAAAGCCACCACGCGGCCGCTGCCCTCGGAGACGTACATGAGTCCGTTAGCAACGATCGGTGTCGGGACCCATCGGCTGTTGTCCCTCATCGAATAGGACCAGACGGGTCGAAGATTGCCGACAGTTGCCCTGTTGATCTCGTCCAGTGGACTGAAACCGAAGACGTCATAGGTTCGGCGGTAGCTCAGCCAGTCACCGTCCCGAGGGTTGAGCAGACGTTCTTCGGTAATCGGCTCCCATTCGGGCAGCTCCGACTGGGCCCTCAGGCCTGTTTGCCCAATAAAGATGGCCAGGATCGCTAACAAGATCGTCGGTTCAAGCGTGGTCGCTCTCATGTCCTAAGCTCCCGTCGAAATCCGCAGGTATTTGAAGCAGGTCGCATTATGCTTCAACCCGCGACCAAGGACCTACGAAATATCTTGGACCAAACTGTAGGTGCACTCTATGAGCGCACGTCTTCCCAAGACGCTCTCATGGGGCGTACTTGCAGTCCGGGTGAGATCTTACAGGTTGTTTATATTATTATACTTAGATCAGATGAGGTCCCGTTCGCCAGCGAGTTCTTTTCACCGTTTAAGCACACCCGCCGATCCGGTCCGTGTGCTATAGTCACCGAGGGAACAGACACAAATCACCCTCCGGATGAACGGATACGGCTCAGTTGCGATCATACCTGCACGCTATCAGTCGAGCCGTCTCCCCGGGAAACCCCTGAAAAAAATTGAAGGCCGGACCCTGATCGAGCACGTGTATCGACGTGTCGAGCTCGCCCGCGGCCTGGACCGGATCATGGTGGCCACCGATGACGACCGTATACAGGCTGCGGTCGAGGCTTTTGGTGGGGACGCCGTTCTCACCGGGACCGAGCATCAGAGCGGGACGGATCGGCTGGCCGAAGCCGCCGCCGACATGGCAGACGACACGATCGTCGTCAACGTCCAGGGCGACGAACCGCTGATTGAGCCCGAGGTTATCGAAAGCGCTTTGACCGCTGCCCGTTTGCGTGATGCCGACGTCGTAACCCTGATGACGCCGCTTCGAGACCCCAAAGCCATCGCCGATCCCAACAACGTAAAGGTCGTGGTAGATAAAAATGGCTTCGCGATGTATTTTTCCCGGTCCGTAATCCCCTCATCTGGTCCGTGCTTCCTGCATCTTGGCCTCTACGCATACACGGCGGGCTTTCTTCGGTCCTTTACGAGTCTGGAACCGAGGGTACTCGAGCTGGCCGAGCGACTTGAACAGTTACGCATCCTCGAACACGGATACCGGATTCGTGTCGTGGAAGTTCAGAGTGATTCCTGGGGAATCGATACGCCGGAGGATCTCGAGGCATTCCAAACCCTTCTGGAGAGCAGTAGAATGAAGAGCGTAAACAGATGAGAATAAGCAATGGATAAGAAATTCATATTCGTGACCGGAGGGGTTGTTTCGTCGCTCGGGAAGGGACTGGCCTCTGCGTCGATCGGATGCCTGCTCGAGAGTCGGGGTTTTCGGGTCAGTATTCTGAAGTTCGACCCTTACCTCAATGTGGATCCCGGGACGATGAGTCCGTTCCAGCACGGGGAAGTCTACGTGACCGATGACGGAGCGGAAACCGACCTGGACCTGGGGCACTACGAGCGCTACACGCACGCCGAACTCACTCGGAAGAACAACGTCACGACCGGCCGCATCTATGAAACGGTGATCCAGAAGGAACGTCGCGGCGACTACCTCGGTAACACCGTCCAGGTCATCCCGCACGTTACCAATGAAATCAAGGCAGCAGTCCACCGTGTCGCCGAGAAGGCCGACATTACGATCGTCGAAGTGGGCGGTACGGTCGGCGACATCGAGTCACTGCCGTTTTTGGAAGCTATCCGTCAATTGCGCCATGAAATCGGGGGCGACAGCGTCATATTCGTTCACTTAACGCTGGTTCCTTTTATTTCCACCGCGGGCGAGCTCAAGACCAAACCGACGCAACACAGCGTGAAATCCCTCAGAGAAATCGGTATCCAGCCCGACATCCTGCTCTGCCGGACCGACCGCTACCTTTCCGCCGACCTCAAAGCAAAGGTCGCTCTTTTCTGCAACGTCACCAAGGAGGCTGTGATTACGGCCCGGGACGTTGAAAGCGTTTACGAGGTTCCACTGGCCCTGAGCGAAGAAGGTCTCGACGACCAGATCGTCGACCTCCTGAAGCTCCCTCCCAGCGAGCGGCATATGGATCGCTGGGAAACCCTGATGCATCGTCTGAGAACTCTCGAAGGTGAAGTGTCAATTGGCGTCGTCGGCAAGTATGTCGAGCTTGAAGATGCCTATAAGAGTTTGCGTGAAGCTCTTGTGCACGGCGGCATAGCCCATGGCCTGAAGACCGAGATTCACTGGATCGAGGCCGAACACCTCGAAGGAACCGGCGACGTATCCGAGTTGGAACAATACGACGGCATCCTCGTGCCCGGAGGTTTCGGCAAGCGGGGCATTCCCGGGATGATTCGCGCGATCCAGTACGCGCGGGAATCCCGTGTTCCGTATTTTGGCATTTGCCTCGGAATGCAGTGCGCCGTGATCGAGTATGCGCGGAACGTTGCGGGCATCGAGAAGGCGAACAGTACGGAGTTCGATGTCAATACGGCTCATCCCGTTATATATAAGTTGCGGGACCTTCTGGGAGTGGACATTATCGGCGGGACGATGAGGCTGGGTGCCTATCCATGTGAGCTCAAGCCGGAATCACTGGTGACGGGCATTTACGAGCAGTCGATGATTTCCGAGCGTCACCGCCACCGGTATGAATTCAACCGGGCTTTCGAACAGCAACTGAGCGAGAGCGGCCTGGTGATCTCGGGAGTGTCCCCCGACAAGAACTTCGTGGAAGTTGTGGAGATCAAGGATCACCCTTGGTTTCTGGCCTGCCAGTTCCACCCGGAATTCAAGTCCCGGCCCCTGGAACCCCACCCGCTGTTCAGGTCTTTCGTGGGTGCGGCCAGGGAACACCGGCAGTTGCGTCAGAAGGCGGGTGAGATCGTCGCCTGATGCGGAGCCTGACAGTTCCGGGGTTCGACTACGATCTTTCAAGCGACTTCTTCCTGATCGGCGGCCCGTGTGTTATCGAAAGTGGGGACCATGCCATCCACATGGCATCGGAGATTCAGAAGATCACCGAGCGCCTCGGCATTCCTTACATATTCAAGGCGTCATACGACAAGGCCAACCGGACTTCCATCCACTCGTTTCGCGGCCCCGGGCTTGATAAGGGGCTGGAGATTCTCGCCGGAGTCCGGAGTGAGGTCGGCGTGCCTGTCCTGACCGACGTCCATGAACCGGCTCATGCCGAAGCGGCCGGCGAAGCGATCGACGTCCTTCAGATCCCGGCATTTCTCTGCAGGCAGACGGACCTGATCCTGGCTGCAGCCCGCACCGGCAAGATCGTCAATATCAAGAAAGGCCAGTTCGTGTCGCCCCTCGACATGGAGCACGCCGTGACCAAGGCCAGGGAAGCGGGCAACGAAAAAGTTATCCTGACCGAACGGGGAAGTTCGTTCGGTTACAACAACCTCGTCGTGGACTTCCGGTCTTTTCCAATGATGCAGCGGTTTGACTTTCCGGTCGTATTTGACATTACGCACAGCCTTCAACTGCCTGGCGGACAGGGCCACGCCTCCGGCGGGCAGCCCGAGTTCATTCCCCACCTGGCGCGGGCCGGAGTGGCGGCCGGTGTTGACGGAATCTTTATGGAAATTCACGACAACCCTTCCGAAGCGCTCTCGGACGGTCCCAACGCCCTGGATTTGTCCCTGCTCGAAGACCTGCTAAAACAACTGATCGAAATCCGCCGATGTCTCAAGAAGAACTAAGCGCGCGAATAAAGGACATCCAGATTCTTCTGATGGACGTCGACGGAGTCCTGACAGACGGTAAGGTATGGTTCGTTCCCGACGGGGAGCTGGTCGAGGTGAAGGCGTTTCACGTTCTCGATGGTTCTGGGATCTTCCTCGCTCATCGCGCGGGTTTGAAGACCGGCATCGTGTCGGCGAGGAGTTCTGCTGGAGTTCAGAAGCGGGCGGAAGAATTGTCCATCGACTTCATCCACCTCGGTGCCCGTGACAAGAAGACGGTCCTTGGCGAGATCGTTCAGAAGAGTGGTGTTGGGGCTGCCCAGATCTGCTTCATCGGCGACGACGTCGTGGATCTGCCCGCTATGACACGCGTGGGCTTTCCCGTAGCCGTCTCGAACGCGGCTCCCGAAGTCCGCGCCCGCGCAGCTTACGTCACCGATGCTTCGGGAGGCAACGGCGCCGTGAGGGAAGTGATCGAATTGATATTGAAAGCACAGGGGAAGTGGGACGACGCGATTGCCGTGTTTCTCGAGTAGCTACTGACCTGCAAGCTCCGCGATCAGTCGCGCGCTCGACTCTAACGCCGCCGATCTTTCCTGGACTTCCTGTAGCAAGATAAACGCGCCCGCGTAATCGCCCTCGTTATAGATCTCTTCAGCTTGGTTCAACGTTGCAAAGATTCCGGCCAGCTCATCGTCGAACGATTGTATCTGCCCGAATGTGACCGGACCGGTACGCGCAGCTTCGACCGCCTCGAAGGCGCTCTGAAACACAGCCCGCGCTTCAGGCAAAGTAGCCGCTGCCTGCTCGAAAACGTCTGCCTTATTAGCCTCCGCTATCAGCTGAGCCTGTTCGGCCTGTTCAAACGCCAGCCCGAGATATTCCAGCGACTGCGAATAGTTCCGCCCCCAGAACGGTGCCTCATCTTGCTCAGCGACAGCAAACTCCCCGCTCTCCAGATTGAACTGAGCCATATCGAACTCAGTCGGCGCATAGATATCGGCTTCCTGATCCAGCGCGGCCGCAACAGCTTCACGCGTCTGCTGGAGTTCCAGAACCGGCCGTTCCGCGCAGCCGGAGAGCAGCGTCATCGTCATTGCCAGGATGTAGATGGGAGAGGTGCGCATCGGCCGTTCTCGACTCACAACCATATTATCAGAAATCCTACTTATACCACTGTATTAATTGATTTTATATCGTAAGCAGGTTACGCTATAAAAATGGAGGATCGTATCAAGAAATATCTGGCAGCTATTGGACGTCGTGGGGGTCTCACCAGCCGTCGCAGACTCGACAGCGGCACGGCGCGCGATATGGTAAAAGTACGCGAGGCCCGCCGCGCCTTCCGCGAGTTCCATGCGTCTTGCTTCTGGTCGTTCGACCCCACCTACAAGCCTACACTGAACGATGTCGAATGGATTGGGGAACAGCTCATGCGTCACGGAGGCAGGCGCGGATGGGAAATCGGAGCACGCCTTTGCCGCTAACGTCATACCAGCAGGGCATTGCACAGTTGCTGTCGAACAATCGCACGCCCGACAGCTATCTGGCTGGCGGTTCTGCCCTCCATTTGGAGCCCAACTCGAAGCGATACAGTAACGATCTCGACTATTTTCACGACTCTGAGGAACGCGTCGCTTCAGCCTTTGCAGAGGACGGCGAGTCGCTCGAAACGTCCGGATATACGCTGCGGGTGCACATGAATCAGCCTGGCTACATTCGAGCGATCGTGGAGAAAGACCGGCAGCAAACCAGAGTGGAATGGGCGCACGATTCGGCATGGCGATTTCTTCCGCCCGTAAAGAACGAGATTGCCGGATATAAACTGCACCCTGTCGATTTGGCGATTAACAAGGTCCTGGCGCTGGTCGGAAGGGATGAAGCCCGGGACTTCCTGGATGTGCTGGAAGCCAACGATAACATCCTGCCCCTCGGTGCATTGTGCTGGGCCGCGGCGGGCAAGGATCCCGGTTTCACTCCCCTGGCCTTGCTCGACCTGTTACAGCGACGGGGCAAATACCAACCCCAGGACTTCGACCGGCTTTCGCTCCGCGAGCCGGTCAACCTGTTGGTTCTCAAAGCGAAGTGGCGCGGAGCGCTGGATGAGGCGAACGTTTTTGTCCGGTCGCGCCCCGCGGACGAACTCGGATGCCTGTACTATTCCCGCTCCCATCAGAAGTTCGTCGCCGATTTCGATGCATCTGATGTGGGTGACGATGTCGTGACCCACTACGGCCGTCCCGGCGGTGTGCTTCCTCGTGTTGGGTAGCTGTTTGCAAGCATCGCCAATAACGAGTCGTCGCAAATGGCGTGGAAACCGTCCCTCACCCGACACCGAAGCCGCGACGATAGGAGATGCCAGAGTGGACATTTCCTCTGGTTTTTTAGTTTGGGCAAACCGCTCGTTTATGGACTATCCTCGCGGATACGAACAGCGACTGCAGTTTTTGAGAAATGAGCCAGTCCCTGGCCAAGCGCCACGGCTTTTGGAGCCTTCTTGAATGGGAAGAATTGGTTCGAAAGTCATTCGAGTGGTGGTTCTTGGTCACTGACCGCGAGCGGCCACCGGGGAGGACTAGACATGGGCAAGAAACCTGACGATAAGCAGAGCGATCCAAAGCTTCAGAACAAGAATGATCTAAGCAGACGGGATTTCGTCAAGAAGGGAGCTGCGGCAGGCCTGGGAGCGGCCGCGCTGTTCCCCTCAAGCGAGGCGCAGGCGCAGGTCGCAGGGACTCGAGGCATCTCCTGGGACTATGAAGTGGATGTTGTCATAGCGGGAGGCGGATGTGCAGGCCTCACTGCGGCCATTCGCGCTACGGATCTCGGAGCCAGTGTGCTGGTGATCGATCAGAATTTCGATCTTGGCGGCAGGATGTTGCACAGTGGTTCATTCGTGTCGCTCGGCGGTGGAGACCCGGTCCAACAGAGGGACATGAAGGGCGAGAGCGACCAGGAGGGGTTCGTCTCCGTCGATCCACTCGAGGAACCGGAGGAAGTCGACGACAATGTCGAACTCCTGTTCACCGACGTCACCGACTGGTCTATCGTCGACCGCAAAGCCCAGAGCCCTTACAGGTACAACGAGCGGGAACTTGTACGTGCCTGGGCCGAGAACTGCCCCCCCACCCGGCAGTTTCTGATGGACAACTACGTCCGGTTTGCGCGGATCAACGGCACCCATGGCGGCGGAGGCCTGTCGCGCGCCAGGGGGGCGACCTGCTTCCTCATGCTGGGTGATAAGACGGACATGAAGGCGGGAACGATCACAGCAGAGGATGCTGGCCGTGCCGATCCTGAACGTACAAGTGCGTTTGCACCGGTGCAGATGTCGGACGCGAGGCGCACGGTCGCACCGGGCGCCGTAAGTAACGGTGTGGCGCTGGCCCGGCCCCTGGAGTTTTCGGCCCGGGAAAAGGGCGTCCGGTTCATGCTTCACCGCAGTTTCGACGAGCTCGTGCGTGAGCAGCCATTCTCGGGCAGAATTCTCGGGATCAGGGCCCACTATTCGCCGCGGCAGCATCCTGAGACTGGCGAGCTGATGCAGAGCTATTGGCAGAACGGCAATGTCGATGAGCGGCGGGAGACGGTGAACGTCAGAGCCCGCCAGGGGGTCATTCTGGCCAGCGGCGGTCACGCGGGCAATCCCCAGGTCCGCAGCATGTTCTATCCCGCCTTGAGGGAGCCCGCTTTCCCGACGAGCGGTGTGGCCCTGCAGGGCCCCCAGGGTCAGGACGCCAGCGCGCTGACTGCAGGATTAAGAGTCGGTGCCAACATGGCCGGGATGCAACAGAACATCTCCTATTCCACGACGTTCCACATCGCCACACGACTAGGCACCCGGGATGCATATACCACCATGATGCCCGGTCACCCGACCTTCGGTTTCCGGGGCTCCGCCGGCATCAACGTCGGCAACGCGGGATTCGAAGAGTTCATTGCCGTGAACCAGGTCGGGAAACGTTTTTTCAGTGAGGTCCGTCTTCCCACCAGGCCTGGTTTGAACCGGTACCCCGGCGACGGCGGCGCTCCAGGCGAGGGACTCGATCACACACCGCTCGACTGGCGCAACTGCAGCAAGGAGTGGATCAGGGAGATGTACAACTATGACCACGGCCTCGATGCCGCCCTGGCAATGAATGAGGGGTCCGAACCTCCCGACTACTACTCGGGTCCGCTTTGGGCGATCTTCGACCAGGAGTCGGTCGAGCGTACGGGGTGGGAACTTCGATACCCCTATGTGGCCGACAACGGCTACTTCTTCCAGGCCGATACCATCGAGGATCTGGCCGAAAAGATTGCTGCGGGCCATGAGTTCCAGCGGATGCCGCTTAGCCACCTGGCCGAGACAGTGGCCACCTGGAACAACTATGTGGATGCCGGCGTGGATCCCGAATTCGGGCGCGAGGAGGATGCACCAATGAACCGCATTGCCACTCCGCCCTTCTATGCGCTCTCGATCATGGTGATCTGGCACGATTCCTATGGAGGCCTGCGGGTCAACGGCCGGCAGCAGGTGGTGGACATGCAGGGCCAGGTCATTGCTGGTCTCTACGCCGGAGGCGAGGCCGTGGGTGGTTTCAACAAGCATGGCCTGGGCAAGGGGCACGTCCATGGCTATATCGCCGGCACGAATGTCGCCAAAGAATCGTCCGGCGAGTAGTGACGTGGGGTTCGGAACACGTCATCGTCCATGGCTACGCAAAACGATATGACGCGCACGATCGAAGAAATCAGCGTCGAGGTGTCAGCCAGTGAGGTCGATGCCGGTGCCGACGTCACTCTGAAGGGCACGGTGTCATGTTCCCCGTCCCGAGACCTGCGGGGAAAAACTCTCCTGATCAGGGACCAGGATGGCGCTCTGGCGAAGAGCATCGAGCTTACCGAATTCGACGGTGAGACCAACGAGACCGGTGAGTTCGTCGTGAAGGCACCGCTGGCGCCGGGTGCCTATACCTGGTTGGCCGTATTCCCGGCACATGCGAATCCAGACATGTCGCATGAGGAAACGTCGGTTGCGTTTTCATTCACGGTGAAACCGCACAGCACTCGTGTCGTCGCATGGGATGTGCCGTCAGCCATCGAATGCCGCGGCAAGTTCGACATCAAGCTCGGGGTTAAGTGTTCCTCCGAGTGCCGGCCCGACGGTTGGGTGATCGAGGTTCGCGACCACAATGGGAAAAAGCTGGCGAGCGGCACATTGAGCGATGATGCCTGGACCGACACCGCCGCACTTTACTATACGAAGGTAAGCCTGACAGTCCCTGACACGGAAGGGCTCTATGCATGGGAAGCCAGGGTGTCGGCGTCCGGCCAGCAAATCCCGCACGCCGAGTGTGCCGCCAGTTTCGGTGTGAGAGTCGTTCCGGCACCTGAGTGCGTCTTGACGATCGAAGCCGTGGACATGGAAAGTCAGACCCCGGTCCAGGGTGCCAAGGTTGTTGTTCACCCCTACAGAGCTTTCACAGACGAGCGCGGGCGGGCGGAGATGAGGGTTCCGAAGGGCGAGTACAGACTCTTTGTTTCCGGAAAGAATTATTTCCCCTTTCGGAGCGACGGCGAAATGAAGACGGACATGACGATCAGGGCGGAGCTTGCCTTGGACCCGGGGCTTTCCGATGCCGATGTCTGGTCCTGATCCGTTAAGCGGACACGGAATCGGGAGAGGAGGCCTGATGCTGAAGACTGTGGTGGGTGTTCTGGGTCTTGCGTTTGTGATTGCCCCGGTTGCCGTTGCCGGGCAGCTGGCCGACACGGCCTTGTTCGAACAGGGGCAGCAACTCTACCAGGACAACTGCGCGCTTTGCCACGGCGACTCTGGCGCAGGGGATCCGCCAACCTTCCCAGCCTTGAGGGGCAATGACCGGCTCGAGGACACTGCCGAGATCGTCAGGAATATCCAGCAGGGCCAGGGCACGATGCCTCCATTCCCTGATCTGGGGGTCGAGGAAATCTCCTCTCTGGCAAGCTACGTTCGCAACGCATGGGAGAACGACTTCGGCAGCGCAGGGACCGAAGAAGTGGCCGCGGTGCTGGGGGGGCTTGAGGGCACCGACCAGATGACATCAGTCTGGGACGGGGTCTTCACCGAGGCACAGGCGAACCGGGGTCAGGTGGTGTATCCGGGTGCCTGTGGCTCGTGTCACGGCCGCCGCCTGAATGGCGCTCCGGACGATCCGGACATGGTGTCAACGCCCCCTCTGGCGCGGGCGCCGTTCCTCCGCAGCTGGGAGGGAAGGTCGCTTGCCACACTGTTCGAATACACGCGGGCGAAGATGCCACAAGACAATCCGGGCTCCATGACCGACGAAGAGTACATCGACGTCGTCGCATACATCCTTTCTGTCAGCGGGATGCCGACGGGAGATGACGAACTCAGACCTGATCCGCAGAGTCTTGCCCGCGCGGTGATCAGGCAGCAGCAATAGGAAGGCCCCATGCTTGAGGGCAACTCCACGTCCGATCTCCTTGCCAACCACGTTGCAGAGACGTTATATTTCGATTCGACGTCGACTCAAGCGGGAGTAATTCAGCGGTAGAATGCCAGCTTCCCAAGCTGGACGTCGCGGGTTCGATCCCCGTCTCCCGCTCTTTAGAATCAATGACTCGTAAGGCGTCCTCGAAAGTTCTGCTGTGCTTAAGTTCTAGTACTTCTGTCGCACTGGCAGACCCTCCCTCATTCGGTTGAATTTCGTTTTCTGTCAAGCGACACCGTGGTATCGTTCGCACAAGGTATCTTCAACTAACAATTGGTTTTATCGACCAGAACACGGGACCAACCATGAGACTAAATCCTGTTCATGCGTTTTTCTTCCTCGCCATCGTCTTACCCATCACCGCAGCCGCCGCTGAACAAGTGGGCAATTCCGGTGCGGCGACAGTAGACGGAAGTTACATTTGGGTCGATCTCAATGGAGGCAATCATTATTGCCCGCCGGATTGCGGCGGCGGCGCCGACAACGTACGTGATCGGGAGGCTGGTGCGCGCGCTTGGCTGCTGGCTGAAGCGGACACTCAGGCTGCATTGCGAAGTGCACTTACCGTGTGGAATAACGACATGCAGAACTTCCGCTGCCCGGGCCCCACAGGAGTTGATTCGCAGCTCGCGTTCACACAAGAATTGCTTACTTCTCACCTCGACATGGCTTCATTCAACCGGAACGCTGCCGTCGTTAACGGAGGTATTCCGGGAGGAGCGAACCTGGCCCGTCTCAGCAGACAGCTCGCCAACGAACAGGAAAGATCGGCGGGCCTGATGATGGAAATGATCGAAACGATAGAAGCCTATCTGGAATTACAGGCCCAGTGCGGTTCCAGCTCGTCGAGATCCGTTTCCGGGCTGGATTCAGCGCGTGCAGCGGCAGAGGCGGAAGAAAAAGCCAGACTGCTCGAAGAGGAGATTGCGCGCTTCGAAGCACTTGAAGCACGGACGGAACGTGAGCGACAGGCTTTGGAAAACGCAAGAGACCGCATCGCAAATATCATGGATGATCTTTCAACACAAGTGACTGCCGATCTGGATCGACGTGCCACAGATGCTGTGGCATTGACACCGGCTGCGACAGCCGAGCCATTGGAGTTCGTAGACGTTGGGACCCGACTCGTCGCTCCGGGAAATCAGGATTCAGCACCAGTGCCGATGGCTTTTCTGGACCCAAGCGAGATCGTCGTCGATCCCCTTGCAGCGAGAGGAGCGGACTCGTCTAACGGAGCACCCCTGGATCCTTCGTTCAGAACAAACGTCCTCCTTGACGCGTTGGAGTACGGAAACCAGAACTGGGAAGTCAGCATCGATTACTTGGAGCGGGCATTGTTCGACGAACTCGATCCACAGAAGGAACAGGCCATCTGGGATGCGTTGAACTATACCAAGGGCATCTACGCGGAAGTTCGCCGGATGGAGGCGCAGAGTCAGTATCAGGAGATCGCGGCGCTGGTTGAGGAGCGCGATGCTGGAATTGACGAGGCGACCAGCGCATCAATAACCGAAGCAATCGAGTTAGAGTTCCAAAGAACGGTAGAGAGAGAATTCCTAGAGATGCTCCAGAACGATCCACAACAGGATGCTGAGATTGCGGCCATGCTTTCGGGCACGATAGCCCGGCTTGAGTCTGACGGTGACGTGGAGCCAGACCTACTGAGTGAACTCGAACGCCTCCGTGATCGCTTGGCCGGTGAAGACTCGGAAGCCGATGCAAGCATTCAATCGCGCCTTGATCGCATCCAGTCCGCAGCCACCTCATGGCTCGACGTACCGGGAGTGATCACGAGACTGGGCGAGAGCTACCGAAGCCTCCGGACGGGTGATTTCGAAGCAGCGTTCCAAAGCGTTGAGGATGCTTACAAGCGGAGCCCTAATGCGCTGGCACTACGCCACGCAATGGGATATCTGCTCGGCTTGACCTGGGAATTCGACATGAATGCGCCAGACCGAATCGTGACGGAAGGGGAGCTTGTGGACATCATGAACTTGAGGCTCGTGATCATCGAGAGGCCACAGGCAGGGGAGGTGCGATGAACACCAAATTTAGAGTACTGCTTGTCCTGCTGATTGTGGGATTCGCAGGTGTAGGCATGAGTGCTGTTCAGACGCAGGGCACGCTCCCAGCTGAAGCCGAGGCTGCCCTGGCTCGGGGCGCGGCGGCTGTGAGAGGTGAACAGTGGGATATCGCGGTCCGGTATTTCACTGAGGCCCAGTCCCATGCGCCCGACTCGTCCGGGATTATGTACAACTTGGGACTCGCAGTAGACAGAGCAGGAGGGCGCGAACTCGTCGCACTTGCCTGGTACGGTGCCTATCTGGCCGCGGCTCCTGAAGCTTTGAATGCGGAACAGGTACGGAGCCGAATGTTCGATCTTGAGATCCAAATAGAGGTTAATGCGGATCGGCTGCTCTCCACAGCACGGCAGATTGCGGCTGAAGTTATCAACCCTGAGCTCTCAGCTGGTCTCTTAGCAGAGGTCGTGCGGGCAGAGTCTGGTGAGGAAATCCCCCTCACTCCTTCCCAAGAGGTCGATTTCTACTGGGATATCGAACCTGCTAGCGTTGAATTAAGCGGACCGCAGGGTCCTGCAGTTTTTCTTGTCTCATTTGCAAAGCAGCAGAGCGCGAGGAGGCTGATCCGGTCCTCAGTGCCAGGCCCGATAGACGCAGCGGCCCCCTTTGACACATTTGTCGATCGTCTGCGAAGCCTCGAACCTGACGAAATGGTCGGCACAGCGGTCTGCGGCGCTATGCACCTGATGGACGGATTGACTACTACTGTGTTACAAACGGCCTATTTTATGTTAGCATCCGGTCATGAGCGCCAAATCGAAGGCGCCAGGCACTCAGGAAAAACGTTTTGCGGCCTATTTGCGAAGGGAAATCGCAGGATGTGGAAACAAGGCGCGTACCCGAGCTTCATGCGTCCAGATCCATGGCGCTGCAAATCTTATTGCAAAAGACGTACATTTCGCAGATATATCGCATTCTTGTAGCGAACCGCCGTTCGTAGAGCTAATTCTCGCCTTGCCGCAACAGTCATGTGTGTCCTCACTTCCCACCTCCGTTCTCATAGAGTTGGGTAACATTTCTAATGAGGCAACAATCCTCAGTTCGGTAACATTTTCAATGAGTCAATGCGGCGGGAATTTTGATTGTCGTTCAGAAGGAATTTTGATTGACGTTGGACAGTCAATACGTGGTCGTTGTCCGCCGCCGGATATCGGTTACATTAACGAACAGTTCTTTCACATCCACATCGAAGAAGATCCGGTAGTTCCCCACGCGACGCCGCCAAGCGGCCGACTCGTTCTTGAGCCGCGCGATGTCGCCTTGGAACGGACTCGTGCGCATCTCGGCGAGGGCCTCCGCGATCCGTTCCTGATCCTTATGCGGAACCTTTTTGAGCTTTCTTGCGACTTGTCTTGCGATGAGTAGCTGCCAGGCCATGGAGGAGTTCGTCCAACGTTACGTATTCACCGTTCTCGATCTCGGCACGTCCGCGGCGGATAGCCGCGAGTTCCGCCTTCGAAACCGCAACGACGGGAACGCTTTTGTTCAGGTATGTGCGGAGTGCCTCCCGCACGAGTTCCGAGCGCGTCCGCTGTTCCGCCTTCATGGCCTCCTCGACCTGTTTGGCCATAGACTCGGGGAGGGATATGGTAAATGTTTGCCGTGTTCGCATGGCATCTCTGTCTTATTTGATATTACTTATTCTTACATCGTAGCAGGCGGATAGATAGTGTCAACTACCCGGATGGATAAGGTGAGGTGTCCAGCGTCAATCCTTTTTGCCGCCGTCGTACGCGCTCAAGCTGCATTCCTTCACCTCGCATGCCTTTGACCATGAAGGGTTGGGTTTAGCGATGCCCGGGAAATTAGAAATCATGCGCGCCCTCTGTGAGGGCCTCAACAGTCTTCAGGTCGACAAAGCGGAGCGAAATACGGTGTGGACCACGGCCGTCAAGACCAAACTGTACGAGATTGGCCACGGCGGATTCGGCTACAAGGTCTACGCGAGTCAGGTGGACAACGTCTACAGGGACGGGGGCGACTGGCTCTATGACCCCAATCGAGTAAAAATCCCACTGGTTAATGTTTCGTAAGTAAACCCGCCGTCGGGGTTGTCTGAGGTGTGAAAGCTGAAGACTTCCAGGCCGCGGTGGAAACGCGCTGGATTTTCTGCAGGTTCTCATAGAATCGGCAACTTCAAGCATTTGTAAACGGGGCTCGTTTGAACAGGGCAGATCACACGGACTCAGAACTCAGCAGGTGACGGACGAAAAGTGCATGGACTTAATTCCTGAAGAACTTCGGCAAGGCCATGAAGACGGTGAAATTGTGTTTTTCTGCGGGGCGGGCGTATCCATGCCCGCGGGACTGACAAGCTTCAAGGGATTGACCAGTTGCGTCCTGACGGACATGCTTCCTGGTGAAGATGTTTGCACGCCAGGGTCTATGGAGGCACTGGCATGGCGAGCTTTCAGAAATCATAGGTACGACGAGGCGCTGGGCATTTTGGAATCCCCCGGTGAAGGCGGTTACGAACCGAAGGTCGTACGCGACAAAGTACGCCAGTACCTATCGACGCCGAGAACAAAAACCCTAGAGAAACATTTGGTTTTGGCCCGATTGGCAGATCTCGACACGGAGCGCGGTCGCCTAGTCACAACAAATTTCGACCACTTCTTCGAGCAGGCACAAGCAAAATTGCGAAGACAGGAAGGTCTGGGCCATCGCATGGCCGTGCATGTTGCCCCGGCTTTGCCACCGGCTAGGCCGGAGACCTTTCAAGGATTGGTATATGTGCACGGCAAACTGAAGAGTAGTCCGCATGACCGACAGCTCGTCTTGACGACGGCCGATTTCGGTATGGCCTACATGTTGGAAGGATGGGCGCTCAGGTTTGCGGTGGAACTGTTCCGGCATTACCGCGTCGTCTTTATCGGCTACAGCGTTGAAGATCCGACGATGCGCTATCTGGTAAGTGCTCTGGCGGCGGCGAGATGGGAAAACCCACAACAATTCAAGGAGCCTTGTGCTTTTGCACCGTATGGCGGCGACGAAGAAGCAGCGACCGCTGCAGAAGCCGAACAGCAATGGACACTCAAGGGGATAAAGCCGCTTTCGTACGATACCGCCGATGACCACCAGCAGCTTTGGCGGACCTTGAAAGACTGGGCTGATGATCATCGTCAAGGCATCATGGGGCGTAAGCAAAAGGTGGAACGGCTTAGTCAGGTCCTGCCCGTCGGCGAAAACGACCCTGCTATCCGAGAGATGGCCTGGGCGCTCAAGGGTGTTGAGGTCGCAAGATATTTTGCAGGTCAGACGGGTGAAAGCTGTCCGAATCCGGGCTGGATCGCTCCTCTACAAAAGGAGCGTCTGTTGGGGTTAGCCATTTCTGAAACCGATAATGGGAATCCCGTCGCCGCATCATTAGCCTCGCTACGGCTGTCCGATCATATCGCCCTCCACAAAGTTACGTTCGAACTAGAGCGTGTTAACACTAATGAGCATGAATGTTTTATAATCAGGCATGGAGATCACACAGGAGCAGTATTGTCGCATCGAGCCGGAACTGCCGCGTCAGCGGGGCAACGTCAGTCTTTCGAACCTGACGGTCTTGAACGCCATTTTGTATGTGGCTGAGCAGGGCTGCAAGTGGCGCGGTCTGCCCAAGCGCTTTGGCAACTGGCACACCATCTACACCCGGATGAACCGCTGGTCCAAGAACGGGGTGCTCGACGCCGTCTTCGAAAAACTCCAGCGCGAGCAACTGGTGCGCATCCGGGTGGAAGCCGTTTCGATGGACTCGACCATTGTGAAGGTGCATCCCGACGGCACGGGAGCGTTAAAAAAAACGGTCCGCAAGCGATCGGCAAATCCCGCGGTGGATGGACCACCAAGATTCATCTGGTTGCCGCGAATGCTCGAACGGCGATAACGTTTGCGCTCTCGCCCGGCCAAGCGCACGACGCCCCGCAGGGCCGCGATCTGCTCGCCGGCCTGGGGCCGTTGCCCGCGCCGCTGCCGCTGCTGATGGACCGTGCCTACCAGGACGACCAGACCCGCCAATTGGCTCTGGATTTTGGGTGGATTCCCGTCGTGCCGCCCAAGCGCAACCGCCTGGAGCCGTGGGAATACGACCGCGTGCTCTACCGCCGCAGGAACGAAGTCGAGAGGCTCTTCCGCCGACTCAAGGGTTTTCGGCGTATCTTCTCCCGTTTCGATAAACTCGACGTCATGTTCCTCGCCTTCCTTCACTTCGCACTCATCGTCGAGGCACTACGTTAGTGTTAACACGCCCTAGGTCGCTGGGTTGCGAACTCTCTCGATAGCCAACGGGCGCTCGACTGGGCCCTGTCTGAAGGGGCCGTGTTGCATGCCGAACTTCGTCGGGTGATTCGGGTCCGACTGAATAACGACAAATATCCAATTCGTCCGGCCTTCCGAAAAATCTGGCGGATCCTTGCGAACGACGGTTATGCACATGCGCTCTCGGAAAAGCATCAAAGTCGATCCTTTCTCAATTCCAGCCACCTCCGCCTTGGGCCCGGTGATGCTTATGCCAGATGGTGTTTTCTAAACAGGCTGCGACCCATTCCGGTGTTCAAGGTCATGCCGACGTATTTCACGGATCTGGGGGAGCCGGACCTGAAACGCCCTAAGAATTTCTGTGAAATAGGAATCGAGCTGGTCGGGATTGAAAACGATCTCGATGTACAAAAGGTTCAGGAGAATGCCGAAGATTGGGAAGGCGCGTTGGCCACAATGGCGGACGAGCTGACGACACGTTTGCGAGAGGCGATGGACTGGCATCGTGAACTCGATCTGGCCGCATCAGACTGGGACAACACGTACATTAAATATCCGTCCATCAGTCCGCATGAACAGCAGAACATGTTCACGCCTGTCTGGACACAACTCATCGCACTGACCCGGGACTCATACGACGCACTCATCTTCACCGGCGACAACGCCGCGGCAGCGCGCCTCGTGAGACGCTGGCAATCGCTGCCTTATCCAGTGTTCCGCCGTCTAGCGTTGTATGCAACCACGGGAGGCCGGAATGCATGACGTGGAACTCGGGCTGGAGATTCTTCTAGATGGTCCGCACCCGGCATTGTGGGACAACCAAACACGGCGAGAAGCGCTGAGATTTTTGAGAAAGCGCGGACATGATATTCGAGGAGGATGCCTCGACCGCCTCACCGAAGCGATTCTGAAAGGGCCACCACGGTCGTGGTATCGCGACGATCTCACAGACGATGAATGGAGCGGTCTACGTGACGCTGAGATTCGCCTGAGACTACACAAGCTGACGGAGTCTGGAGCGGTGCTGCCGACATCGGCCCAAGAGGTCTATGATCGCCTGCCTGGCGGCACTGACGGCGATGCTGACCCAAGGACTGCCGACGTGCTGGAGGACTTCGCCAGCATGTCCATCGAGAAATTCATTCAATGGTCGAAAACGCAAATGGGTATGCCTTGGGAGGAGTGTGGGGGAGGCTGGAACCGGTTCGTGGCAGACGATGGGAATGACGCGGTGAAACTGCTGAAAGGCACGGCGAAGAATGAAATCTGGCCGATTCAGCCGTGGGGTACGCTCCTAGGTGCATCCCTACAGGCGGGAGAGGGAAACGCCGCCAACACTATGGAGCGTGAAGTCGCGGGCCTCTTGATCGACATGCCGCTGGAGAATGTGGCTAAACTTTCAATTCAGGCTGCAAGATGGCTCGAAGACACATGGCGGCGGCTCGGAAAGAAACAGAGACGGAAGCTATGGGGACGGATTTGGGCTGCACTGAAGGACGATGATCCGCCGGACGATTTTGATTTCAACACGGCTATCAACGATGCCGGCGGAGTTCTGGGAGACATCCTTTACAACGAACTGATAGAAGGTACCCCGCGCGTTTCAGCCGCGGAGAATCCCGGCTTTCCGCGTGGACTTCGCTCGGACTTCAAGAAGATTGCCGAGGGAGATGATCCGGCCGCCAAGCTAGCGCGGGTGCGTATGGCGCCGATGCTTTCCACTCTCTATCGCATCGATCCGGGATGGACCAAGAGCACGTTTTTTTATCGCATGAACCCCGACTGTTGATTTGCACCCAAAACTGATCCACTTAAAGCGGGTATTTGCATCGAAATTTGACCCACGTGTATACCCATTCCTGCCGATTAACAGAGCAGGAGGGCAAAGGAGTGATAGACGTGGCGATATTGAGTGTGATCAGACGCTGGCATGTACGAGAGGGCGTATCGATTCGAGAGATCAGCAGGCGAACGAAGCTGTCGCGTAATACGATCCGGAAGCACTTGGCGAACGGCGCTCTGGAGGCGGTCTATCCGAAGCGCAGGAGCCGGAGCAAAGTGGACGGCTACGCCGAGTTGCTGGCGTCGTGGCTGAAGCGGGAATCGGCCCGGGGTCGCAAGGAGCGGCGTAATCTCAAGCAGCTGCACGGCGAGTTGATGAAGCTTGGCTACACGGGGTCCTATGACCGTGTGGCGGCGTTTGCGCGGGTATGGCGGCGCCAACAGCAAGAAGCCTCGAAGGTGAGCCGGGACACGTTCGTGCCGCTGGTGTTTGCGCCCGGCGAAGCGTTCCAGTTCGACTGGAGCGAGGACTGGGTGGTCATCGGCGGTGAACGCACGAAGCTGATGGTGGCGCAGTTCAAACTCTGCCACAGCCGGGCGTTCATGCTGCGGGCTTATCCGCTACAGTCCCACGAGATGCTGTTCGACGCCCACAACTATTGTCTGGCGGCGTTGGGCGGTGTGCCCCGGCGGGGCATCTACGACAACATGAAGACAGCGGTGGACCGAGTGGGCCGAGGGAAGGCCCGGGTGGTCAACGCCCGGTTCAAGGCGATGGTGAGCCATTTCCTGTTCGAAGCGGAGTTCTGCACGCCTGGCGCCGGATGGGAGAAAGGCCAGATCGAGAAGAACGTCCGGGACGCGCGGCCCCGTCTGTTCCATGACGCGCCTGAGTTTGCTGGCTTCCGTGACGTGAACGTGAACCGCCCCGGGTTTTCCGGAGACTCCATTTCTTGAGAGGATGGGAGTCATCATGGGAAGATCAAGCAGATATTCACCGGAAGTTCGTGAGCGCGCAGTCCGGATGGTGTTCGAGCACCAGGCCGAGCACGAATCGCAATGGGCAGCAATGGCATCGATCGCATCGAAGATCGGATGTACGGCCGAGACGTTGCGGAAGTGGGTGCGGCAGGCCGAACGGGACACAGGCCGACGTGCGGGCCTGACCACAGACGAGAAGCAGTGTCTGAAGGAACTGGAGCGAGAGAATCGTGAGCTGAAGCGGGCGAACGAGATCCTGAAGAAAGCATCGGCATTTTTCGCGCAGGCGGAACTCGACCGCCGAGGAAAGTGGTGACCGAGCTCATCGATCGAAATCGGAGCCAATATGGGGTCGAGTCGATGTGCAGCATGCTGCACATCGCCCCGTCGACGTATTACGAGCACGCGGCACGACGACGCGATCCGGATCGATTGCCGGCGAGGACAAAGCGGGACGCTTCGCTTTGTGTAGAGATCGATCGGGTCTGGCGTGAGAACCGCCAGGTCTATGGTGCCCGGAAAGTCTGGAAGCAGCTCAACCGTGAGGGACAGCAGGTGGTTCGCTGCACCGTGGCCCGTTTGATGCGGGATATGGGCCTACAGGGTGTCGTTCGCGGCCGGAAGTTCAAGACGACAATAGCGGACGATTCTGCGCTGCGACCGCCCGATCTTGTCGATCGGGACTTCACAGCGACCCGACCGAATCAGCTATGGGTCGCGGATCTGACTTACGTGGCGACGTGGCGTGGATTCGTGTACGTCGCCTTCGTCATCGACGTGTTCTCCCGGAAGATCGTCGGCTGGAGAACGATGAACTCGCTGAAGACTGACATTGCACTGGATGCTCTGGAACAGGCGCTCTGGTCGCGCTCCGACACCAACGGTCTGATCCATCACAGCGATCGCGGGGTGCAGTATCTGTCGATCCGCTACACCGAACGCCTGGCTGAGGCCGGCATCGAGTCTTCGGTGGGCAGCATCGGAGATTCCTACGACAACGCTCTCGCCGAATCCGTTATCGGACTGTACAAGACCGAAGTTATTCGACGGGAGGGACCCTGGAAGGGGCTCGATGATGTGGAGTTCGCGACGCTGGATTGGGTCTGCTGGTACAACGACAAACGATTGCTGGAACCGATCGGAGATATCCCTCCAGCCGAGTTTGAGCAGCTGTATTATCAGAATCCGCCGTCCGGCCTCGTCGAGGCCGGACTCAACTAAAACGGTCTCCGGGATTCCCGGGGCGGTTCAACGTGTGGCTTGAGCGGCGATGCCGGGGTCTCTGGGACGAGATCCATCACCCGGAGCAGCCCCAGCGTACAGTCGCCGAGGTCTGGGCCGATGAGCACGCGCATCTGATGCGCATGCCGACGCCGTTCGATGGCTTTGTCGAGCACACCAAGCGTGTTTCTCCGGCCTGCCTTATCGCCTTCGCGCGTAATCGCTACAGCGTGCCGGCCGCGTTTGCCAACCGGCCGGTCAGTGTCCGCGTCATAGAAAGTAATCATCCGGTCCCAGTCCCGCAACAGCGTCTCACCCGCTTTGGGATAGTTCTTCTCATATCGGCGGACGAACTGATCCCGCTTTCGTTCGCAGGCCGCGCGGGAGTTCGCGAAGGCCATCCCATGAAGCAGCTGTCTGGCCGCGGGCTGCTCGGTCTTCGGCAGATGATCGACCACGTTGATCGACTTGTGGTTCCAGCAGCGTTGTTCCTGGCCCTGGGGCTGTTGCTCGGCCAGCGCGGACCAGATGCCCAGGTGACCGTCCGCGACAGTCAGCCGTCCCAGCTTCAGGCCCCGTCTCTGGAGATTGCGCAGAATGCGGCTCCAGGACTCCTTGCTTTCCCGCTGCCCGCTCTCACAGGCCAACAGCACTTTGCGCCCGTCTGACAAGGCTCCGATGATCACCAGCAATGCCGCTCGCTCTTTCGCGATCCCCGGCTTTCACGTACAAGCCGTCTGCCCACTGGTACACGACCTCGAGGCCGGACAGGTCCTGCTGGACCCACTCGTCATACTCCAACTGCCAGGTCGATTTCAGTCGTTGGATCGATGCTCGCGACAACGGAGCGCCAGCGCCAAGCAGTCCGCGCATGGCCTGCTCGAAGTCCCCTGTGGCCAGACCGTGGAGGTAGAGATCGGGAAGTAGCTCGCCCAGCTGTTTCGATTTCCGTCGAAAATACGGCAGGATCTGACTCTCGAACCGCTCGGCGGTGTTTCGAACCCGAGGTCGTCGAACCTCCATCGTACCGTTCATCATTGCGAAGCGTCGCGGCTTCCCGTGACCGTTCCGGTATCCTCGTCGATTCGGACTCCGCTCCAACTTTTCCCGACCCAGAAATTGAGTGACTTCGTCCTCGAGCAGCTCCTGTAGCCAGACTTGGACCCGGGATCGCGCCCAGTCCTCCAAACCTTCATACGCGTTCGTTGACGCCACTGATGCCGGTATGTTCTTCTTCTTCATGGGTGGTGTACCTTTCTCCCGATTGCTGCCGGGATTGCTTACGGTTTCGAATTCACCGAAAGCGTACACCGCCTTCTCTTTTTACACACCGATTGGAACGACCTCAAATTCGAACGTCGTTTGGTTACACTCTGTTCTCATAAGGGCCGTCTCCGTTTGGCTTGTTAAACGTTTATTTCAAAACGCTTTATGCCAGACAGGGCGGCCTTTTCTGGTCCTATTGGTGAAATATGCGGGCTATAGAGCCCAACCTGACGCGGAAAGCCTGCTGACGGGCCGCTGAGAGGCCGGGAAAGGCTATTCAACGAGGCGTAGCGGTTCGGGTGCCGGTGGGATTGCCGGTGTCGAGGGATGTAGGATCAGGACACCCGGAGCCGTTGCGTAGTTCAACTCCGGCCAGGCCAGCTTGATCTTCTTCAATTCGCGGAGAACCTTGTAACGGAAGGCTTGAACAGTGCTGTTGTCGCTGACTTTGGCCGGGTGTGCTCCGAACTGCTGGTACAACTGCTTCCATGTGAGCGGTTGCGGAGCACGGAGCGCGAAGGTCCGGTAGATGAGCCACAGGTAGAGATCGAGACCCAACGTAGATCGTTTGAGCGCCTTGAGGGTGTTCATGTCAATCGGTACGGGGTGGCGGATGATCTCGTTAAAGAACTGCTCCCCTAGATAGATTTTGCTCTCCCACAGCACGGGCTGATCGGGCTTACGCTCGTTCCACCAAAACTCGCCCCGGTCGGCGATAGCCAATGAAACGAATTGCTCTCCATGCTTGTCTTCGTAGACCAACCGTACATGGGCGCTAAAGAGCCGCCGCATCTGGTTGCGGAGCCTAGTGCGGATGCCGCTTGCTCCACCGCTGTCACTACTCAAGACACCCAATGACCGCATGAACTCGGAAAGCGATTTTCCTAAAACGATCTCGCGGTTTTGGGTTCGCACAGCTTCGGTCGAGAGCCAAGCCAGCAACAGGCGGGGGATGTTGCCGAAGGGGAGCTTAGAGCCACCGACCGCGTTCATGTAGAGCGTGTAGGGACCGTTGACGCGCTTGTACTCTTTCCGGTTGCCGGGGTTGGTGCGCGGCAATGAGCACAACACCATCATCCGCGCCATAAAGCCCACGGCGGCGTCCGCTTCGCTGGCCGCTACCAACTGGTCCACCTGATCGAAGATGGTGAAGTGTCGCCGCCCGTCAGTGGTCATCGCGGGCTGTTTGTATCCCATGATCCTCCCTATACATGAGCTGTATTCCGAATCAGGTCCGCAAACAAGACAACCACAGAGGGATGCCAGTTTCAGATTTTGGATCGAGACGCGAGCAACATCTCAAGGGCTTCAACTCCGAGTTGCTGCAGGGTCTTGTCTTCGTCAAGCGCAAGGTGCTTCAGGTGTCGGGACAACGCCGGGTCGATGTGAATCAGCATACCCTTCTTGCCGACCCGCGAGGCCCGTGTAGCAGAGGCAGGGGTGGAGCGTTTGGCGCGTTCGAGCGCGGTTTCAAGATTGGATCTGGTCATTGCGGTGTAATCCTCCGTTATGCACCCAGTGGAATAACGCGTCAAGTTCGGTTCCGGCCTTGCTAGGCCGCGCGAGTTCGAGTGCAGAGAGTCCGTCGGTAAAAGCATGCACGTGGCCGATCCTGTGGTGTAGGACTGTGGGCACCATCTTGACCTCGTAGGCGGCGATGGCGGCCCGAGCTTGGACCACAAGAGATCCTTGCACCGGAGCCGCATTCAGGACCACAGCAGCAGCGGTCCCAGCCTGGCGGGCGATTTCGATACTGGTCCCGATCGCATGCAGGTCGGCGACCGAGGCGCGGCAGGGGATGAGGACCAAATCAGAGGCTTGGGCAGCCGTGAGAGCCGCATCGGTGGAGTGTGGGGCGGTGTCGATCAGGACTAGAGAGGCATCAGCATCACGGGCCGCTGCAAGAAGTGCAGGCAGTTGGGTGGCATTCCCCATGATGACGACAGGGGTGTTGGTGGCGCGGAGACTGGCCCACGCTGAGGCCGAACCCTGAGGGTCGAGGTCCACCAGCGCAGTGGCGAACCCAGCCCGTTCGCCAGCGACGGCCAGCCCGCACGCGAGTGTTGTCTTCCCTGCACCGCCCTTCCGGCTGATAAGTGCAACCGTGAACATGGCTACCAAGCCTATCATATTAGACGGGCTAGCCATCCAGACAGGCTACATAGCTATACTGGACGTGTTGATAGACGGGCTAGACGGCCAGGACTTCCGGAATTCAGAGGGCCACGACACGATTTGCTATGCCGAGAAGTACGGCGATACGTTTTTACATTCGGCACTGATGCTTCAAGAATGGTTCCCTTCATGGGACTTCTCCGGTGGGTTTCAAGGTTGCCTTCTGCTGTACGTGAAAAACAACACCGTTGGGCGCGAAAATGACGGATCCCTGATTCCTATGGGCCTTAGGCTCAGCACGACCTCCATGTCCGCGTTGCCGGTCGTTCCCATCGATCTGGACCAGTAAGAACGCCGCTGATCTACATCACCGCGAGAAAACCCCAAACCCACCGATAACAGACTTTTGCCAGATGCGTGGTGACCTGCCAAGCAAAGCGAGGGCAGGGCTTTCACAACAGATGCAGTGAAGGCGCGCATGAAGTGTTCCACAATCAGTGGATCGGCACGGCATAAAGGCCGTTGCGGATCCGCGTGGCGGTCTCGCCGTCATAGAGCACTACGCCACCGGCAAAGCACGTGCCGGAAGCTTTCGCAAGCTTGCTTAGGCCGCGCAAATCGGCTGCTATCACCGTCGCTGCGGCCTTGGCCTCCACCACCTCGGGCGTTGCCCTGCAACATCGGTCTCTCCGTCCGTCAGGCGCCTCCGGGCAAAGAGGCTTCCTCCGACTTCTGCCTGAAGACGATCGACCTCACTAGTGCGGATGCCCTGAACAGTTGAGGATCCGGCGAAACCCCGACCGTCTCGAACTCAACGGACACGAAGTTCACCCCCTCCTGTATCCGACCCGCCGGTATTCCGACCACCACCTCCTGCCAGAAATCCTGGACTTCAGGTACGGCTATATTCCGCTCCAGTATCTGACCATTGATCGACAGCGTAAAGGACTGTTCTTGAATCCAGTCCGGGATGTGTAGAGTCAAGGCCAACTCCTCGACAGCACGGGTTTCCGCTGTCGGAGAGACAATGAAACCGAGCTGATGACTCGTGATCCAACTGCCGTCACTCTCGGAATCCGGGCTCATGAGCGCGCCGCGAAGAAATGGTCCCGCAGAAGTGTACGTGACTTCCTGGTAGTCCGCTGGCGCCGTCCGATTGACCACGATCCCCGTCAGTTTCCAGTTCCGGCCGTCACGGACGTCTCCGGTCACCTCGTAAACGTCGTATGGTACCGGGTCGGTGCCCCAGAGATCGGCGATCGAGTATGGAGTGAAGAGCCGCCGCCGCGGCTGGTTATCCGCGATCGAATACGCTGACCGCCCATACATCTTGTTGTCGATTCCAACAAGTTCTAACGCTGTAGCAGCAACGTCCAACAGGCTTGTCGGCGCGTCGCTGATCCTCAGCGACTGCGATTGGTTCATCGGCTTTATCAACAAGGCCGGCCTCGCGGAACCGTTCAGCCCAGGAGACAGACTCGCGTTGAAAGGCGGCTGTACCTGGTCATACGGGGGAATATTGATGCCGTGATCCCCGGAAATGACAATGGCCGTACGATCATAAATCCCAAGACTCTTCAACTTGTCCAGAAACGTTGCGATCCCGGAAAGAACACACAGGGTCAGCGGGTCGGTTCCAGCTTGCTGATGAAGGCACCTTGTTTCTGGATGAGGTTGGTGAAATCCCGCTAGAGATGCAGAGCAAGTTGCTCCGCGTGCTGCAAGAAGGGGAATACGAACGCCTGGGTGAGGGAAAGACCCATAAGATTGATGTCCGAGTCATAGCTGCCACGAATCGGAACCTCAAACATGAGATCCAAGCGGAGCGATTCCGGCAAGACCTGTATTATCGACTCAACGTTTTCCCTATCGAAGTCCCTCCTCTGAGGCACCGTAGAGAGGACATCTCGCTCCTGGCCACGCACTGGCTGGAACGTCTGTCGCGGAAATTGAATCGACCGGTCCGAGCGTTGAGAGCGGATGAGGTACGAACCCTTCAAGCCTTCGACTGGCCCGGCAATGTGCGGGAATTGGAAAACGTTCTAGAGCGAACGCTGATCACGCAGCGTGGTAAGGGGTTTGACCTGAACCTGGCAATGGGTGGATCGACAGCTGATATGGCTAATCAGTCCGGTCCAAGGGAGACCACGGACGTGATCACGGAGACCGCTTTACGCCGCCTCGAGCGGGAGAACACCCTCCGGGCACTGAAACAGACCAATTGGCGCGTTTACGGACCTGATGGTGCGGCAAAGATGCTCGGCATCAAACCGACGACGCTCACGTCACGGATGAAAAAGATGGACGTTAAAAAGCGATGAAGTCTGAACTGTTCGAAACGCCTATAAATGCTCGGGCATTTTGGAGCTTGACGTGTAGCCGGTTATACGTCCGTGTGGCTGCGGAAGGTCTGCCGACTTTGCAATTTGAGTGGTTCGCTCGCTACTCCTTGCCACCGATTGGTCTCATGGGTCCTTCAGTAGCGGCTCGGGTGATCTTTTCTCCAATAAGCGTAATCTTGTGATCCCGAAGCCGTCGCTCGTTTAGCCAGTACGGGCTCGTGATCTCCTTGAATGAAACAGCATGGCTTGGCTGCCCGCAGAGACTGACCTACGAAAATGGTTTCAATGCGATCCACTCCGCATCGAACGTCTATCAGTTTTGAGGTGCCACCTCATTGCTTAGAAGCTTGTCAGATAGTTGTTGACTGATCGTTCCAAAATGTGTAAGCTCTGGGCCATGGTAGTCGGAAGACCAAGACAGTTTGAGCGGGAAGAGGCTCTGGGGAAGGCCATGGAAACCTTCTGGGCTAAAGGCTACGATGCCACCAGTGTCCAGGACCTGCTCAACGCGATGGGGATCAACCGCGGCAGCATGTACGACACGTTCGGCGACAAACACGCGCTGTTCGAGGCAGCGTTCGATCATTACGTCACTGGGCTTAGCAAGCGATGGAAGACGGTGCTCAAAGCACCCGGTTCCCCTTTGGGAAACGTCCGAACCATGCTCAATGAGGTTGCGACGCTCGCCAGCGACGGCCATCAGTGGGGTTGCATGGTCACAAACTGCGCCGTCGAGTTATCACCCCGGGATCCTATGGTGGCGAAAACGCTAAAGGGAGTGTTTCGGCAGATCGGCAACCTGGTCCGTGAAACGCTGGACCGCGCTGTGAAAGCGGACGAACTTCCACCGCGCACGAACACGCGCGCCCAAACTCGATTCGTGATCGCGACGATCCAAGGATTGATGGTCTTGGGCAAGTCGGCCCACAGCCGAAGGGAACTGCAAGACGTCGTCGACATCGCAGTTTCAGCACTGAAGTAAGCGCATATATTTTTTGACTAGTTTTGGAACGTTCATTCTATAACAAGGAGCTAAACACAATGTCAGCTTTGACACACAAATTAGGGTAAGGATCCGCGTCAAAGTCTTTGTTCTTTGGAACGGAACGATACGTCAACACCTAAAACATTGAAGGAGATAGAAAAGTGAAACTGAAAACAGCAATCGTAGCAATGGTTCTCGTCGTACTGCTCCTGCCTGCGTCGGCGGAGCAACGCCCCCTGAATTTGGATAGCCCGGCGGGGTTTATCTCCCCGCCGCTCCACCCGGAAGGCATCACGCTCGTAACCCGGCCGCTCGGAAGCGACGTCTACGCCCTGCTCTCCAATCACCCCGGAGTCGATAACAGCGGGTTCATAGTCGGCGAGCAGGGAGTCCTGGTCATTGATGCCCATATCAACGGCAATATGGCCCAACAGATTCAGGATGCCGTCGGTCGGGTGACGCAAAAGCCGATCCTCTACCTGATCAACACCAACTATCATGGCGATCACACGTTCGGAAATTACGCCTTTCCGTCCGAGACGATCATCGTTGCCCACCGCGAAACGGCGCGGCATATGCAGCGCTTCGAATTCGAACGTACCTTCCTGCTACCGACAGTCAATGATGATGCCGCAGTCTTTGAGGGAGTTGAGCTCCGTCTACCGGACTTGGAGTTTGAAGATCACATCCGGCTGGATCTGGGCGGTCGATACGCCGACGTCCACCACTTTGGTCCGGGAAACACGGCCGGTGACACCGTGGTCTACGAGCCGCAGACCCAGACCGCGTGGACCGGGAACCTTGTAATCGGCGAAGGAACCATTCCTTTGCTGATCGAGGGGCAGCCGGGAGCATACCTGGAAACGATCTCCCGATTCGCAGCCACCTTGGAAGTTCAGACGATCATACCCGGTCACGGCATCCCAACCACGACCGCGATCTTTGGACGCTATGTCCGCTATCTCGCAGAGTTGATCGAGCTAGTACGCAGTGCGCACCGGTCTGGCTCTTCACTGGTGACCCTGCTAGAGCACGATCTGGGACCCGGGTACGAACTTCCTCCGGGGTTAGCAGCAGCACGGCCATTCATCGCCGGTCTACATAAATGGAATCTCCAGAAGGCGTACTTAGAACCAGTGCGTCATTGACACGTGATGATCGGGAGCACCCGTCCCGAAGGCGCTCACAACCATGACCACGAAGGAGAGAGAAACAATGAGCAAGGAATTACCTCGTCAGGCCAGGCGGACGATCACGGACCTGCTGGACCGATACACGCCCTGACGACCGATTGTTCACTTTATGGACTCGCACTGCGAACGCCGGAGTTGTACCGCGGTTTGAGGACGTAGTGCGAGACACTCACCAATTCGAAAAAAAGGAGACAGTATGGCACTCAGTAACGAAACAAACCACGTGGGTACAGAAACGGAGACACAGCATGACCAGATCGCCGCGGTCATCCAGCATTACATCGATGGCGCAAAGTCCGGGAAAGGCGACGACATGAAACCAGCGTTCCACAGGGACGCGACAATCTTCGGTTATGTCGGTGCCGACCTGTTCGCCGGCCCCATCCAGCAGCTCTTTGACTGGAATGACGAGAACGGTCCAGCTGCCGGGCTCCAAGCACGGATCGCTAGCATCGACCTAGTTGACACAGTCGCCACCGTGCGGCTTGAACTCGACAACTGGACCGGTTACCGGTTCACCGACTTATTCACACTGCTAAGAGTCGACGGGGGGTGGAAGATTATGAACAAGGTCTTCCATCTGCACGCCTAGGGTGTAGCGGGGATGTCGTGGACGGCTGCCGCTCTGATCGCGGCCTCCTACCTTTGCCGACAAGGAGGTCGCTAACGACTGAAGTAACGCACAGGGATCGAAACACGTCGGGAAAGGAACGGACTTCTCCCATCGGAGGTAAGAAATGTACGAACCGGTTCGCCTATCACGGATTCAGGAAGGTGAAACCCTCTTCATTGTTGCTGAGGGCAAGTACAGCCTTGCTGAGGTACAGGCAGCAATCTCAGCGGGGCTTAAGGAGTCGACAAGCATCCGAGATTGCTGTCTTCATATGGACATTCGTCGCTCGGAAGCAGTCTTTTCGTCCGACGAGCTCCGCTCCTTTGCCAAGTTCCTGGCCTCGTTGCCGATCCCCATCGCCAAGCGTGCCGCATGGGTTGTTTCAGCGGATCTTAGATTCGGGTTGGCTAGAATGCTTTCGGCTTTTGCCGAAAAAGAGGGCCTAGAACTGAGAGTCTTCCGAGACACCGTCGAGGCTCGCAAGTGGCTCGGATCGACAGAAAGAGTCCTAGCTTGCGGAAACGTTTATGGGGAGTAACGTCACCATTTGTCCGGTTAGCCGGTTATACGTCCAAGTGATCCGGTTAGCTATATCTCCACTGCCCGAAGAGCCGACTTCTGCCCCGTCTGTTAGTCGTTCGCTAGAGCATGGGACGGCCGCCCAGACTCAGTAGAGTTGAACAACCACAAAGGAAAGTCTTCCTCTGCGTTCAACTTGAAAAACCAGAGACTCTCCGGGCGGTTGTCTGCTGAGAGTCATTTCCAGATCGGCAACAGAGCGCAATACCTGTCCGTTCAAAGTAAAGAGAATGTCGCCGGGCGCGAACAATCCCCGGGGTGCGTCAGCAGAAAGCGCCAGGTCCGTTACCAATATTCCGTCAGGCATCCGAAGAACAGGGAGCAGCCCCCGCACAGTGTTGTCCACTGGAACCGCCAGGATCCCAAGCCGCGATACCAGACGCTGTTCCATGTCGATGAATCGTACGACGCTCTGCGGTTCGTCACTGCGAGCCCGCACGATGACAGAGCGGCTTAACCTTTCACCGTTACGCAACACCTCCAGACTCGCCGATCGACTTGGCAACTGCCCGTACAGATTGACCATGAGCTGTCTGGCGTTTTCCATCGGCTTTCCGTTCAGACTCAGCACGATATCGCCTATTAATACTCCCGCGTTGTACGCCGGTCCTCCTACGTACACATCGGAGAGAACAACCCCAGCATCGCGATCAAGGCCCAGACCCGCAGCCAATTCGGGTGTGATCGTCTGAGCCTGGATTCCGATTTCTCCGCGAGTGAATACTCCGTACTCACGCAATTGTTCGACAATCGAAGCGACGATGTTACTCGGCACCGCAAACCCCAAACCCGAGCTCGCTCCGGACGGTGAGACGATCATGCTGTTAATGCCAACGACCCGCCCCTCGACGTCAACCAGCGGTCCACCGCTATTGCCGGGGTTAATCGGTGCGTCCGTTTGCATGTAGATCATAGGGCTTTCTGGTTCGAGCTGCCGGGCCACGGAGCTGACGATGCCCATACTGACTGAGTTCTCCAATCCCAGGGGACTGCCGAACGCGAGAACCAACTGCCCCTGCCGGACCTGTTCGGAATCCGCCAACTCCAGAGCCGGCAGGCCCGTCGATTCAACCTTGATCAGAGCCAGGTCTGTTTCCATGTCGATCCCGAGGTCATTACAAAAGGTGTGTAAAAGTCATCAGGCGGCGGCCTTCGATTTCATCACGACTCTGATGCCGTCAGCGAATTGCTGACCATCATAGACCTCTTGTAAGAGTTCGGATCCTTTTAAGTGTCGCCAAGCCTTCTCAGCGACACGTAGTAGCTTCCAGATCATTGCCGTTGCATTCTCGACACGCTTGAATCGGCGAGCGGCGTTGGTGCGGAGACGAACCATGTCGAAGGGCGATTCGACGATGTTGGTCGTTCTCAGATGCACCCAGTGTTGTTTCGGGAACTCATAGAAAGTAATCATCCGGTCCCAGTCCCGCAACAGCGTCTCACCCGCTTTGGGATAGTTCTTCTCATATCGGCGGACGAACTGATCCCGCTTTCGTTCGCAGGCCGCGCGGGAGTTCGCGAAGGCCATCCCATGAAGCAGCTGTCTGGCCGCGGGCTGCTCGGTCTTCGGCAGATGATCGACCACGTTGATCGACTTGTGGTTCCAGCAGCGTTGTTCCTGGCCCTGGGGCTGTTGCTCGGCCAGCGCGGACCAGATGCCCAGGTGACCGTCCGCGACAGTCAGCCGTCCCAGCTTCAGGCCCCGTCTCTGGAGATTGCGCAGAATGCGGCTCCAGGACTCCTTGCTTTCCCGCTGCCCGCTCTCACAGGCCAACACCACTTTGCGCCCGTCTGACAAGGCTCCGATGATCACCAGCAATGCCGCTCGCTCTTTCGCGATCCCCGCTTTCACGTACAAGCCGTCTGCCCACTGGTACACGACCTCGAGGCCGGACAGGTCCTGCTGGACCCACTCGTCATACTCCAACTGCCAGGTCGATTTCAGTCGTTGGATCGATGCTCGCGACAACGGAGCGCCAGCGCCAAGCAGTCCGCGCATGGCCTGCTCGAAGTCCCCTGTGGCCAGACCGTGGAGGTAGAGATCGGGAAGTAGCTCGCCCAGCTGTTTCGATTTCCGTCGAAAATACGGCAGGATCTGACTCTCGAACCGCTCGGCGGTGTTTCGAACCCGAGGTCGTCGAACCTCCATCGTACCGTTCATCATTGCGAAGCGTCGCGGCTTCCCGTGACCGTTCCGGTATCCTCGTCGATTCGGACTCCGCTCCAACTTTTCCCGACCCAGAAATTGAGTGACTTCGTCCTCGAGCAGCTCCTGTAGCCAGACTTGGACCCGGGATCGCGCCCAGTCCTCCAAACCTTCATACGCGTTCGTTGACGCCACTGATGCCGGTATGTTCTTCTTCTTCATGGGTGGTGTACCTTTCTCCCGATTGCTGCCGGGATTGCTTACGGTTTCGAATTCACTGAAAGCGTACACCGCCTTCTCTTTTTACACACCGATTGGAACGACCTCTCGATCCCGACGATCTCAGCTTTGAGTCTCTTTCCTTGGCGGCGTAACACACTCCGGCCGGGAGACCCGTCGAACGAGGCAAGCTGCACCTGGATCTGGGTAGCACCCGACACCACGTGGGCATTTGTAACGATGAAGCCATCCTCGCTCAGGATCACTCCGGATCCGGTGCTTGGCTGTAATGAGACTGGAGCGGAATTTCCGGCACCAAGAATCGGGGCGTAAGAGTTGCTCTCGATCTGGACCACGCCTGGCAGGACCTCTTCCGCGAGTTGGGCAATCGATGCGTTGAGCTCACCCAGCGAGGCCTGACCGAGAGCGGTTGTGGCGCAGAGAAGGCCTACACATATGCCACCGAGCACGCCGCGGAAGGTTGCCGCCCGACGCGTTCCCGATCCGTCAGAGATTCTGAACGGTCCCAGCGGGAGGTCAAGGAATCGCTTGTCTCCTACCCACATGATCTACTCCTTTGATAGTGGTCATCATTGTGCCGCGTATGGGCACTGTCAACCAGATGTTGTGCTCACGTGGACACCTCGGCGACCGATGCAGGTTGGTGTAGCTTGAGTGAACGTTAGAGCATTTGTCGCTTGTCCGGCAAGCCGGTCTTACATCCAAGTAGCTTACTTGCCACCACGGTCAGACGCCGCTATCACGATCTTACCTTGGGCCCGGTTCTCGTCCATCATGGTGTGCGCTTCACGGAGCCTTTCGAAAGGGAAGGTCGGGCCGAGCTTCAGCGTTAGATCACCGGACTCCACGAGAGAGACGTATTCTTGAAGCTGCGCGCATGCGATGTCGGACGACTCACCGCTGTATGAGGTGAATTTTACGCCGGTCGGCACGTCTTCCATGGGGCGAAACTCCGATAGAACCCACTTGCCGCCAAGAATGCCCGTCATGCACACGATGCCGCCCCGTCGCACGGCCTGCAAAGAATTCAGCAGTGTTGTGGCCCCGACGAGTTCGAGGACCCGGTCGACACCTTCTGGGTAAATGGCTCGGGCTTTGTGCGCTATGGATTCATCGTCCACGAGCACGTGGGTAGCTCCGGAGGCCCTGAGCTCGTCGACCTTGGTTGTGTGTCGGGTAGTCGCCGTGACCTCAAGGCCTGCCAATTTCGCCAGAGCCATAGCCGCGAAGCCAATCGACGATGTGGCTCCGCGCACGAGGAGGTTCTGCGCCCTTTCAATTTCAAGGCCGGTGTGGAGGGATCCATGCACCGTCTGTAGCATCTCAGGCAGCGCTCCTAGGATTTTCCAGTCCAGGTTCGTCTTCAACGGGAACACATGTTGCCGCGGCACGAGAACATACTCGGCATAGGAACCGTCGAACTGTCGCCCCATCCCGCCCATCATGGCCGCGACACGGAAACCAGCGGTCAGGTCGCTTCCTGGCGCGGCGACCACCTCACCTACACATTCGATGCCGAGCACACGGGGAAATTCAACCGAGGGCGACTCCCCCCGTCGTGTGAACCACTCTGACCGGTTCAGCCCGAATGCCCGGTTGCGAATCAAGACCCACCCGTCCCGAGGCAATGGTCGGGCCACCTCTCGGAGTTCGAGCTTTTCCGGCCCTCCAGGCTCTTTGATCACGAAAGCGCGCATCACTTCCATCATTGGTCCTCACAGGTCCATTGGACGATATCAGACGGGAAGTGTCTAGATAGTTCCAGGGCGGTGGCCTCAACTTCGTGAGAAACAGACCGACTTGTTTAACATGAACGTATAGTACTACTGTGTTACAAACGGTCTATTTTATGTTAGCATCCGGTCATGAGCGCCAAATCGAAGGCGCCAGGCACTCAGGAAAAACGTTTTGCGGCCTATTTGGAACGCCTGGCGTCGGCCGCAGGACACGCCGATCGTCATGAACCGTTGAAGTCGTACTGCACCGGGTTGTTGCTGCCGATCAAACGTAAGAGTGTGGAGCCGATGGCTGCACGATTGGCTCCGGATAATGTACGCCGAATGCACCAGTCGCTACATCATCTGGTCGCGGATGCGCCCTGGGACGATGCGGCTCTGTTGGCAGAAGTTCGACAGTACGCGCTGGGGGCGATGGAAGCCAACGGTCCGATTGAAGCCTGGATTGTCGACGACACCGGATTCGTGAAAAAGGGGACCCACTCGGTGGGTGTGGCCCGGCAATACTGTGGACAGGTCGGCAAACCTGAGAACTGCCGGGTGGCGGTGAGCCTGTCGGTGGCGACAGCGAAATCCAGCTTGCCGGTGGCATGGCGACTCTACCTCCCCGAGACCTGGGCGAAGGATCCGGAACGTCGAAGCAAAGCCGCTATTCCCGAAGACGTTCGATTTCAAACTAAACCTCAAATTGCTTTGGAACAAATCCGGCAGGCCGTCGATGACGGCATTGCTCCGGCACCGGTTCTGGGCGATACGGCCTACGGCAACAACTACAAGTTCCGGCACGGCATCACCGAACTCGGACTTAGCTACGTCCTAGGGGTGCAAGGCACCACGACCGTGTGGAAACCGGGCCAGGGTCCCTTGCCGCCGAAATCCTTGACCGGCCGCGGACGGACACCGACCCGCATGCAGCGCAACAAGAAACATCAACCGGTTTCGGTCAAGCAACTGGCCCTCTCGTTGTCTCCCCAGCGTTGGAAGAACGTCTCCTGGCGCGAAGGCACCTCCGAGACCCTGCGTTCCCGTTTCGCCGCAGTTCGCATTCGTCCCGCTCATCTGGATCACGAGCGCCACTCGCCGCATCCGAAAGAGTGGTTGTTGGTCGAGTGGCCCAAGACCGCATCCGAACCGATCCGGTATTGGCTCTCCACTCTTGGGGCCCATACCTCGCTTTCCGATCTGGCCGGTCAGGCCAAACAGCGCTGGATCATCGAACGCGACTATCAGGAACTCAAGCAGGAACTCGGTCTGGGACACTACGAAGGTCGCGGCTGGCGTGGATTTCACCATCATGGCACCTTATGTATTGCCTCTTATGGGTTCCTGGTCGCCGAGCGGAGCCGTTTTTCCCCCTCTGCATTTGTCGAGCATGTTGGACTATCCGTCCCCAAACTCCCCAAACACTTCAAACCCCGCGGAACCCCGGATCCGGCCCGAACGACATAACCCCTGCTCGATTGCCACGCTTCGCATTCGCATCGCCCGCTTCCTGATTCAGCAGCTTCCTCGTTGTCCGTTCTGTGGACCGCTTCGTTTGTAACATAGTAGTACTAGGCTGCTAACAGCAATATCCGCGAGTTGCAGCCCGAGATTGTCTTTGGAGTCTGCGAATGATCGTTCTTCCGTCCAAATCCGCTTTGCATTGATGCAGCGTAGACGGTCCGGGACGGCCTTCGAGAAAGGGAGTGTGCTGCGCATCCATTGAAGGTGCCGCTTCATCTTTTCGTCGGCGGTTGATTCGTCGATTTCGTACTTTTCGAAGTGGCTGTAGTCGAAGCCTTCAACCCTAGCGTACGGATGCCGCGCGCTTTCTGACTCTCCAACAGGCATAATCAGGCTAGACCAAAGCTGCTCCATCTGAGTAATGGAACGGTCTTTCTGGTCGATCACCCAGGCGAACCGACCAAGTTCGCGGGGCCGCCGTTGGGCAAAGTAATTGATTGCTGTACCGAGCATTTCGAGAATGAGTTCAATAGTCACGACTGCTTGCACGAAGAGCGGATTTGCGATTGTACGAATCACCTCGGCGTCGTCGTGCACTCTTTGTACGACGGCTACGGCGTGCGACGGCGTGAGGTGCTCGGTTAGCGATGCCGCTTGGCGACTTTTAAATTCGTCGATGACCTCGCTTGGGTGCAACGCCATGTCGATCGCACGATATTCGGCAATGACGCCGTGCGCGGCTAGCACCTTCATAACTTGAGCCGTTTGGTCCTCGTTGAGCTTGCTTCCCTTAATCTCGACAGCCTGTTGCGGCCAGCTATCGCGCAAGCGAAGGAACTGATAGAAGAGCTCGCTCTCATTCGCGCTCGGCACGACGAGTGCGAGCACGAGAGAGTAGAGATGTGGGCGATTGTGGATGGGTGGAACGAACGCTCCAGACTCGTCGATATAGATGTTCAACTGGCCTGCATGAACCCGTTTGCCCGGCAATTGCTCGGCTGGCACGCCACGGAGCCGGAGCGCCGAACCGCCGCGCTGGTCCTCGAAGTGAAGGGGGATTTCTGCGACGACATCTGGGAGATTTTAAAAGCTGCGGGCCGCGAAGATGCCCCAACGACAATTAGCCTGGAGAGATTCTCATCTGGATTGCCGATGCCAACCCGCTGGAATCCCCATTCGACTTCGGGCGAGAACCTTCCTCCAAAGGTATAGCCCATTGCCGCTGTCAACCCGGCGCCGGTGTCAAAACCGGCACTTTGCACAGCGAAGTGCGGTGGATCTGCCGTGGCGCGTGGAAAGAGGGCATGTCCGGTAACGTCCAGATAGAAGCCGGAATTGTTCAGTGTCTGTGGTTTTTCAACAGATTCTGCCGCTCCTCCTACTTGTTTCTTACTACTTGTTCTTATTACTTGTAGTGTGTGGTGAAAGACCGTTGATTTGGGGGAGTCATGTGCGGTGAAAGACCGTTGAAAACTCCCCGAAATCACAGCGACCTGTGGAAACGACTCTGACAAGGCCTCTGACGGTTCCGCAACGGCCGGACAGCCCCGTTTCGTTATGGGGGCAAATGGCGCCCCTAGGAGTCTGCGCGGCAGAAGAAACTCGGTACTCCATGTCGATGCTAAGTGCTGCGCACACACACTATGTTGTGGTCGCAATGACTCAAAATCGTTCTGCCGCGCAGACTCCTAGGCTGTCGTTGGGCTATATGACGAGTTTTAGAGGAGGGATCTGCGGGGTGGATGGCAACAGAACCCCCCCCCCCCCGGTCTTTTCATGTCGTCGGCCGCGCTCGATGCGGTATTTCAGGCCCGGCCAAGCTGTCCTGATCTTCTTCAGCTCGCGCAGGCAGTCTGTTTGGAAATGCTGGACCGTCACGTTATCGTAGGATCGGCTCGGGTCCGCCCCGAACTGCCGATAGAGCACCGGCCAAGACAGCCGCAGCGGGGCATCGAGTTTGAATGTCCGGTAGACCAGCCACATGTACAAGTCGAGCCCGAGGGGCGACCGCTTCAGCCCCTTCAGCGTGTTCATGTCCAGAGGCACCGGATGATGGATGATCTCGTTGAAAAACTCTTCACCCAGCCGAATCTTGCTCTGCCATAGCGTTCGCTCCGCGGGTCGCTTGGGGTCCCACCAGAACTCCCCCCTGTCGGCGATCTGCGAGGCGATGAACCGCTCGCCATGTTCGTGTTTGTGAATCAACCGAATGCTCGCGTTGAACAACCGCCGCATCTGGTTTTTTAGGCGCGTTTGCGGGTGGCCGCCGCTGTTGTAAATTCCCAACGTCCTCATGAAGTGCGCGAGCGAATCCCCCAAGACGAGTTCGCGGTTCTGAGTACGCACGGCTTCGGTCGAGACCCAGGCCATTAAGAGACGCGGCAGGGTGCCGTAGGGCAGTTTGTATTCCCCCGTTGCGGTCATCACCAGAGTGAACGGTCCGTTCCGTCGGATGTATTTGTCTTGGTTTCCTGGATTCGTCCGTGGCAGGCTGCACAGCGCCAACACCCTCCCCACGAAGCCGAGGTCCGGATCGGCCTCGCGCGCCTCGGCCAATGCGTTGACCTGGTCGAGCATCCGGAAAGGGTCCCGCGCCTGCGGCGTGGCGTCTGCTACGGGATCGTGGCGCACAATCTCAAGCTCTGGTTTTCGGCTGTCGTTTCATGGGGATACCCTCCGGCCGGTGATGGCCTCGCACAATCCTCCCAGATTCACCACAATTCACGCAGCCGACTGCTTGCGCCTCTCTTGCGCCAAGTCATAAGCCGCCTGAAGACGCATCCAGTGATCCGCGTTGCTCCAACCAATTCGCTCCAGCGCCAGCGCCATGCGTGGCGAGATTCCAAGACGTCCATTGAGTAGCCGCGACAGTGTGTTCCGCGCCACGTCGAGACGCTGAGCACACTCTGTCACACTCCAGTCGACCTCTTGATCTTCCAGGATGTCTCGGATCATCTCGCCGGGATGTGGTGGGTCGTACATAGGCATGGATTCTCCCCCTTAGTGGTAGTCGATCAGGTCCACGTCCACCGCCATGCCATCCACAAAACGGAAGACGATGCGCCAGTTCCCGGATACGCGTACGCTCCATTGGTCGCGCCGGTCGCCAGTCAGCGGGTGCAGCCGGTAGCCGGGTTGATCCAGGTCTGTCGGAGAAGACGCGACGGCCAGATCCGCCAGCACGCGCCGGATGCGCCGCACATGGGCTGGGTTCAGCCGGCGGCTGTCACCGCGCTCGAACAAGCGCCTCAATCCCGCGTGCGCTATCTGCACTGGCCCAGTATCGGATGCAACACTTCACGTTGCAAGCGAAACAGCGCTATAAAGTGCAAGGGCCACCCCTTCAGCGCCCAGATTTTGAGGGACGTAGTGCAGCCGGCCAGAACGGAGAATGACGAGAACTGATCCCGCCAGAGAATGGATCGACCGCCCCGCTACCCAGAATATCTTTTCAGCTCTAGCTGGCGGGGAGACTTGAGAAGCAGCCGCACGATCCGTGTATCATTGTATGATGTTGTCATTGTCTTGCTTTAGACAATTACACAGCGTTACGATTATACTCGTATGCGCGTAATCACCTTTGTTACCCAAAAGGGCGGCAGCGGCAAGACCACTCTCGTCCTGTCCTGTGCGGTGGCCGCCGCCGAGCTCGGCGGCCGGGTGCTTGTCCTGGACATGGACCCGCAAAAGACTGCCGAGTCATGGTATCAGGCGCGTGAATCGCCGACGCCGAAGCTGGCCGCCGTCACGGCCGCCGAACTCCCGACTGCCATCACGGGCAGCCGCGAGCGCTTTGACGTGATCCTGATCGACACTCCTGGCCACGATGAACCCAGCACGGCTGCGGCAATCCGCCAGGCAGATTTGTGCCTGATCCCCTGCCGGCCGACATCGGCGGACATGAAGGCCACGCCCCCAACGGTGGCCACTATCAATCGCCTTGGCAAGGTGAGTGCGTTTGTTTTGAATCAGACGCCGCCCCGAGGTTACCGAATCCGCGAAGCGGCCAGAGGTTTGAGTGTCCTGGGGCTGGCCGCTCCGGTGCACGTAGTTGCGCGTAGCGCTTTTCAGGACGCTTACGGGATGGGCCTACAGTCACCGAGTCCGAACCCGACGGGAAAGCAGCCGACGAAATCAGGGAGCTGTGGCACTGGATCGCCCAGAAATTGGAGAAAGTAAACGATGCCCAAAAAACGCACGTCTCTTGAAGCGGTGCTGAACCCTGCCGCTGTCGCGCCAGATGCCGCAGCTCCGGAAGACAACAGCGCCATTCGCCAGCCCATCGGCAAGCGGCGACGAGTGAAGCAGCAGACCGCCTATCTTCCGGTGCCGGTCTATGAACAGATTCGCCGTTTGGCCTTTGAAGAAAACACCAAAATGCATTCTCTTTTGATGGAAGGGCTTGACCGTGTGTTCAAGGATCGGGGCCTACCCTCAATAGCAGAGCTCACCAACACCGATCGCTAACCCATTGCACAAAAGGACAGGCTTATACGCGTATTCTTGTATGCAGTCGTAATGTGTTGGGATCGGGCTGGGTTTGAAGCTTAAATGGCCGACTGCGTGACGAATGTCAGTTGGCCGCTCCGGAAGGTCAATGAGATGGGGCGGCACGCCGATGGAAGAAGGCGGTGGGCTAGGAGTCTGCGCGGCAGAGCGGAAAGAACCTGGATTTATTGGGATTTGATCGTGTTGTCGGAGGCGACCGGACCGATTCTGCCGTTATGATGAACTCAGACCGGTGCGGACTCCAGTAGTAAGCCGTGTGATAAGGGTGGCGGTCCCGGTTTTCCGGATTAGGCCCATTCGATCTTCCCGTTCATCCGTCGTAAGTTCACTGCTAGAGTCACCAGGTTCCACTCACAGGTCACCTTGTCCAAACCTCGCAGACTGAACTGTCGGAATCCGAGCACCGATTTGATCCACCCGAAGGGCGGTTCACCAATGTGCTTTCTGGCCCGGTAGCGATCACGCCCAGACGGGGATTTCATTTTTCTCGTCATCCGACCAAGCGCGGTATCTTGTGGCGGGAGGGGGGCATCGTCCAGGTCCTTCTCCCGCCCCATGGCGACATACCCATCAATTTGGCGTTGTTCTAACATCCCCAGATTCGACTCGGATCGATACCCCGCATCAGCGAGCACGCGGCCTGGAGACTCTCCCAGGTTGTTGTTCACCGCATCCAGAGTCGGCTCCAACTGCCCCACATCCGACGCATTGTCGCTCACCGTGGTCGCCACGATGATCCGGGCCTCGGAATCCACCATCGCCTGCGCGTTGTAACATTGCTGGAACCCTTCCGTGGAGGTCTTCATGATCCGGCTTTCTGGATCGGTGAAGTTCTCCTGGGCCTTGGGCTTGGGCTCGCCCATGGGGCGTTTGAATGGCTTGCCCTTCTTTCCGCTTCCCGGTTCGTCGTCTCCCGGTTTCCGTCCGGCTTCCTGGTCCGCAGCCATCTGACGTTCCTCGAGTCGCTTCATCGCCGCCTGGATCGTGGCCAGACGCTTCTTACGGGTCGCCAACCCGTCGGGTAGTTCGTCTCCGCGCCGGTCCTTGCCGTAACGCTGGTCTTCGTCCTCATCGGTCGCGGTCGCCCGGTTCAACAGATCCCGAATCTGCTCACCCAACTCGGTCTCCTGCTTCTTCATGCGTTGATAGCTCATCGCTTTGCGTTTGCTCGCATTCGCCCGCATCTTGGTTCCGTCCACCGCTACCGTCCCCATCTTCACCAAACCCGCTTCTCGCGCCATCATCACCACTTGCACAAACAGCTTCCCGAACTCCTCAAGATGCAGTTTGCGAAAATCCGAGATCGTTCGGTGCGCGGGAAAGTTCTCGGCTCCCAACATCCGGAACGCCACATCTTCTCTCAACTTCGCTGCGATCTTCCTGGATGAAAACACTCCGGTCCCGTACCCATAGATCATCACCTTCACCATCATCCGCGGATCGAAGGCCTGATTGCCAGGCCCGTCAGTTCCATGCCTCTGTTCGAACCCGCTCAAATCCATCGCGTCCACAGCATCCGATATGAAGTACGACAGGTGATCTTCGGCCAGCCAATCGCTCAGCGACGGTGGCATCAGCAGGCTCTGTTCTGGAATATAGGCTCGGTAAGTTCGTGGCATGCCCTATCTTCCATCCATTCCCGCCCAATTTCGGTCCTTCTGCCGCGCAGACTCCTAGAGCCCCGCAAGGTAGGTGCGGATATAAGCGAGAGCGAAGTTCCGGCCGACGCGGTGCCAGGAATCGGATCAGGGAATAGTACTCAGGAACGAGACACCGAACATAAGATCTCGGATCGTTGCTTCAAGCAGCGGCGCTGGCGGGTTCAAAAGGCCCGTTGGAGGGGGAAGTCCCTGTACTCAGTTGTGATTGTGCGAGCGAGGGAAAGGCGGAGGTATCGTGACCTTGGACAGTTCCCTTAGTGAAAGACCCAAACGCGATTCGGACGAAGCCGCCGCCCGTCACCACACAGCGACATTGGAAAGCAAACAGGGAAAGAAGCGAAAGGTCCACTCGCTGATCGACAAGGTGTTTAGTCGCAAGAATCTGGAGTTGGCCTGGGAGAAGGTGAAGCGGAACCGAGGTAGTGCGGGCATCGACAAGGTGACCGTTGAGCAGTTTGAAACGCGCAAGGAGGAATATCTGGCCTTGTTGCATCAAAGACTGCGAGATGGCAGTTATCGCCCCAAGCCGGTTAAGCGAGTCGAGATCGGGAAGTCCGACGGAGGAGTGCGAAAGCTGGGGATACCGGCCGTGATGGATCGAGTATGTCAGCAGGCACTGGTCCAGCGGATGGAACCGATCTTCGAGCCGCTGTTTCTGGACTGCTCATTCGGGTATCGCAAGGGGCGTTCGCCTCACGATGCGATGCGGAAAGTATGGGTAGAGCTGGGCGAGGGAGACCTATGGGTAGTTGATGCCGACTTGCGGCAGTTCTTCGACACGATTGACCAGGAGAAGCTCCTCGACTTAATTGCCGAAGAGATCAGCGACGGCCGAGTACTGGGACTGATCCGGGTCATCCTGGGTTCGGGGGTGTTGGACGGAGGTTGCTGGCAACCCACGCGGACGGGAGTTCCCCAAGGGGGAGTGGCCAGTCCGTTGTGGTCAAACATCTTTCTGACGCCGTTTGACCGTGAGATGACCCGACAAGGTTACAGACTCACACGCTGGGCGGACGACTTCGTGGTGGTCTGCAGGACACCGTCGGAAGCCCGGCAGGCACTCGCATGTGCAGAGCGGTTTCTCTGGGAGGCACTTGGAGTTCGGCTCCATCCGAAGAAGACGCGGATTGTACACGTCCGACAGGGCTTCGAGTTCTTGGGGTACAAGGTGAAGCAAGGGAAAGGCCTGCGCCTGTCCGATACACAGAGGCAGGATCGCGGAATGCATCCCTATAACCTGTACGCCATTCCACGGGAAAAGTCGGTGGAGAGGTTCCGGACGCAAATCCGACACCTCTCGCGCCGAAAGGCTCCCCTCACGCTGGGCGAAGTCATCGACCAGCTCAACCCAGTGATTCGTGGTTGGGGGAACTACTACCGCAAAGCGCGGGTGCGCCGACTCTTTAACCAGTTGGACCGTTGGATTGAGCGCCGTATCCACTCGTTTCTCGCGAAACGGTGGCGCAATACGATGTGGCGCCGCTATCCGGCACGACGACTGATTCGGGAGTTTGGTTTGGTCCGACTGACGCATCTGATCCCCGGTCTTGTGGACCGGTGACTTCGAGCGAGGAGCAACTGAGGAAAGCGGCTTGCGGGAAAACTGCACGAGCCGTTTGATTGAGCGGACGGTGGAAGGGCGGCTCTGCCCGACCACTTTCGACTCTACACTGAAGACTCAGGGCCGATGAAGCCTGGTAACAGAGCGGAGGAGAAAACCCTGACGACCGGGAAGACCCGGGCCACCGGAGATCGCTATCCGGCGGTGGGAAGTCATGGACGAGAGGCGAGAGTGACACCATCAGGAAGTCGATTCAGTGGGTGGATTTAGGGCCTAGCAAACCGATGAGGGCAGCGAGCTCCGCGCGAGCACCGAACCGGAGATCCGGCGAGGTTAGCAGCAGTCCGGGCCCGGCGCCAATACCAACCATCCCCGGCCATTCCTGGCGGTAGAGAGTCACGGAGAAAGTGAAGTGAAAGTTGTTGGAGCCATGGAACGGGTCTACAACCCGGGGCGACTCTACCGGGCATGGCAGCAGGTTCGGGCCAACGCCGGTTCAGCCGGAGTAGACAACATGTCGGTGGACGCTTTCCAGGAGAGAGAAGACGAGCTTCTCGCACGAATTCAGGCAAAGCTGGAAGCCGGGACATACTGTTTCAAGCCCGCAAGGCGAGTCCTGATCCCCAAGCCGGGCAGTCCGAAGAAGAGGAAGTTGGGTATACCCGTGGTCATGGATCGCGTAGTCAGTCAAAGTCTCCACACAGTGTTGACGGAGATCTTTGAAGGTGACTTTAGCCGGTCCAGCTCCGGGTTTCGACCTGGGAAGAGCCAACACCAGGCCATCCGCCATGCACGGAAAGCGGTGGTGGAAGGCTACGAGTGGTGTGCATCGCTGGACATTGAGAGCTTCTTCGACGAGATTCCTCACAACCTGATCTTGAAGCTCATTCGACGGAAGATCCAGGATGAGCGGCTCGTGACGATGGTGGCGCGGGCGCTGAAGGCGGGAGTTGAAGTAGAGGGTGTCGTCGAGAAGACGGACAAGGGATGTCCACAGGGCTCCCCGGTCTCGCCGATCCTATCCAACATCGTGCTCAACGAGCTCGACCAGGAACTGGAGCGGCGGGGCCACCGGTTCAGCCGGTGGGCCGATGACTTCGTCATCCTGTTAAAGACCGAGCGGGCAGCTCGACGGGTGATGGAGAGCATAACTCGACTCCTCGAAGATGAACTCGGATTGCACGTCAACCGGGACAAGAGCCGGGTGGCGCCGATGAAGGATGTGGAGTTTGTCGGATTCCAGATCCTGCGGGGCCAGATTCGGGTCAGTACACGGGCGCGCAAGCGCTTTGTGCAAGAGGTCCGATCCCGGACACGGCGGAATAACGGGCAATCGATGTCCCAGGTGATTGCCGGTCTCAACGAATATCTTGCAGGCTGGGTCGGGTACAATCGCATCCAGGAGTTCCGTAAGATATTCCAAGAGCTGGATGCATTCATCCGAAGCCGACTCCGTTCCATGCAGTTAAAGAAATGGAAGAAGCCGGCCAAGTTCCAACGGATGATGATTCGAGCTGGGGCACCGATGTATTACGCCCACCGCACCTGGATGCGGATGAGTGCGTGGCAATCCGTCCTGCGACGGGAAGTTCGCTTCGTCCTAAGTCTGGAGTGGTTCCGCCGCCACGGACTTGTCTTTCTCCATGACTACACGGAGCGGAATCTTAAACTGGAGTTTACTCGCTGATCGAGGAGCGGCTTACCTGGCCGGTACGAGCCGTTCTGTCCGGAGGGGGTGCGAGCGATCTCACCTCCTACCGGGATTCAGTTCGAGCACCACAACAATGACCGGTCTTGCGAATCGCCCAACAATGTGACTGCCGCCGCGGCTTCCTCGCACCGCATCACGGGCTGCTGGTGTGCGAATCGAATTAACGATCCGGCTCGAATACGAATTCCGGCACAATCACTTCCTAGGCATCGCACTTCATAGCGTCGCGATACTCTGGCTTCGATAGGTCGCGGTTCCATTCTATAGCGGCGAATACCGTGCCCGACCGGCACCGCGTTCCGGGCGGCGCGTTGAAGTTTTGGGTGAGCCTGCCCACGTTTCGGCCTCTGCGATCCAGCAACTCCCAGCGTCCCTGCCGCCCAATCCGGGTTTCCAGCGGATCGCCGGGCAGCAGTGCGGCGATCGCGTCGTGGATCGGATCATCGGCACGTCGCCGTCCAGCGAAACCGAGGTCCACATCTTGAGGAGTGGTCCGGACGTAACGGTACTCGATCTCAACGGTACTCGGCGGAAGTACGGCCGCCTCGCGTCGTATCGTGGAGCGATGGCCAACCAACTCATCCTGGAGCCCGCGAGAGCGATCGAACCGCGTGAGCGTGAGCGTCTGCCGAGCCCGCGTCATGGCCACATAGTAGAGCCGCCGCGGCGCGTCCAGGTCTTCGCCGCGTCCGACGCGGTTCCAGCCACCGTCGAGCACGACCACGTGGTCGAACTCCAGTCCCTTGGCGCGATGGGCCGTGAGCAACAGCAGTCCTCGTTGGCGACGACGGATATCCCGGCCCCATTCCGCGAGCCACTCGATGAACTGACCCACCGGGGTGTCCCCGCTGCCGGTCTCCAACTCATGCTCTTCAACAGCCTGCCGCAACAAGTCGTGCCAGGGATTGGAGGGACGTGTTTCGACCCAACCCTGGAGTGCCGCAGCGTTGACGATGCGGGGAGCCCGTTCGCGCAGCCATTCGACGAAGGTGCGGATCTCCCGCAGGCGCCAGAAGCCGGGGATTTCTTCGTTCCCCATCTGTGCCGGAATTCCGTGCGCCTCGCAGAATGCGCGTAACGGCACCAAGTATTCCCATTCGCGTGCGATCACCGCGCAACGCGACCAGTCCCAATCGGGCGCCAGCACGGCGAGGCGTTGCAGTTCCGCCATGACGGCTCGCGCCTGCCAGATGGGATCGTTGCCAGCCGGCAGCATCTGTACTCGGCCACGGGAGACTGGGTCAAGCTCTCCCCACTCGCCGCCCTGAGGGGCCTTCGCACGCCCCCGGTCTATATGGATCGGATGGCCGGCCTTCATCCGTTTCAGTGCAGGCTCGATCATCGTGTTGGCTGCGGCCACGATGTGCTCTGTGGAACGGTAGTTTGCAGTCAGATAGGTGGGCTTCGGCCCATAGTCCGCTTCGAAACGACGGATAAACTCGACCGAGGCGCCGTTGAAGGCGTAGATGTTCTGATCGTCGTCTCCGACCGCGAACACGGTGAGCTTGCCGGCATCGTCTTCCAGCGTCCGTCCCGCCAGGGCGGATATCAATTCATACTGCTCGGGCCCGATATCCTGATACTCGTCCACCAGGATCCAGCGAAATCCTGCCAGCAAACGTTCGCGGCGCTCGTCCGCCTCCTCCGAAGGCAGGCCCTTCCCTCGAAGCAACTCGATCGCGCGGCGGAGCACCTCGCGGAACATCTCATCGTCGGGACGCTCGACCCGGCCCGTAAAGCTGGCCCTAGCCAGGCGCATGGCGAGAGCGTGACAGGTGAGCACGGTCACGCCGCGGGCGTCATCGCCGATCAACTCCGTGAGCCTCCGGCGAATATCGACGGCCGCGTGACGGTTATAGGCCAGGGCGAGGATGCCGCGTGCGTTCTCTCGCCGCGCTCGTATCAGATAGGCGATGCGATGCACCAGCACGCGCGTCTTGCCCGAACCTGGACCGGCGAGCACCAGAACGTTGGTCTGTTCCCGATTGTCGGCCACGATGCGCTCTTGGACGGTGTTCTTCAGGCTCTCGACGATGGCATGCCATGATTCCGGTGTCGTCTCGCGACCGATTTCCTTGTCCCGTTCCGGAAGCCAGCGCGTGAGAAACTCATCCTCCTTCAGCGTGAAGTAGTCCATCGCCAGCCGTAGCGCCTCGCTCATGGCGGCGAGGCCGCGCTCGGCGAATTCCACCATGACGTGGATCTGCAGAACCTGACCCTTGTAATGAAGAGCAAGGGGTTCGAAGTCCGCTTTGGAAAAACCATGCCGCTCTCGATGCTCCAGGCGAATGGTCATGGCCGGGCGGAACACCGCCAAACCCTTGTTGAGCCGGATCACCTCCTGCTCGTGCAGCCACAACAGCGCCCTGTCCAGCAGCTTGTCCGGTTTACGGACGTTGCTCTTCAAGAACAAGTCGGCTTCGATCGCCTGCAACAGCTTCCCGAGCGTGGTCTCGGCCAACAAGTCCGTGCCTCGGCTCCCGGGCGGCAGGCAGGCGAGCAGATGGTCCAGCAGACGCCGGGCGGCCCCTCGCCGTATCCTCGCGGTCTCTTCAAGGGACCGCTACTCGCGCCGCAGCGTTACACGCACTGTCTCCGCGTCTTGCTTCCGCACCGTCAGACTACCAGCGGCGCCATCCTCGCCGCGCCCGCCATAAGCGATCCCGCGGACGATGCGCCACAGCCGCTCGGGCAGCGGATCGGCCAGTCCCTGATCCCGCAGCACCTGAGCAGCGATGCGCAAATGCAGCGACGATGTCTCTCCCTTGCCGAGCTCCGGAGCCGCCTCCCGCATGTGGCCGATGAGGGCGGTTTCCAGCGCTTCGGCTTCCTCAAGGCGCTTCAGGGAGGCGCGCTCCACACCGGCATGGACGAACGCGGTCAGCGCCGTGTCGTTGCTGGCGATGCCGAACCGCTCAAGATCGTACAAGGCACCGCGCACAGCCTCGGGACTTAACCCGGAGACTTCCATCAGTTCGTCCGTGGTGACGCCTTCGTCGGCGGCTGCCCCGATCAACGCTTCCGCGATGCGCAGCAGTTGACCACGGTAAGCGGCCGCGATGTCTGCAACGGCGAGCCGCTTCGTGGCTTCCTCAACCGAGTTCACGCGGAGTGACGAAGGGAAAACCTGAACAACATTCTCTTCGCGGCCCAACAGCTCCGCCTCTTCCAGCCAGGCGACAGCAGTCCGCACACGCGTATCGTCGGTGGCTGAGTCCCGCTCGAACGCCTTGTCCTCGTCCTCACCGAGGATTTCGCCCGCAGTGGCCACTACCTCGCCAGCTGTCCGTTTCTTCCGGTCCAGGTTGCGCAGGGCTCTCAAGATGCCGTGGATCTCCTCCCGGGTAAGCCGGGAGCGCGCCGACATTCCGAACTGGCGCTCCACATCGTCCGTCACATAAAGCAGCACGCAACGCGCCGATGCGCGGTCACGCCCGGCGCGGCCCGCCTCCTGGAGATAGTTCTCCAGCGAAACCGGGATGTCGGCGTGGATGACCAACCGCACGTCCGGCTTGTCGATCCCCATGCCGAAGGCGTTGGTCGCCACGATCGCGCGCAGATCGCCATCAATGAAGCGCCGTTGAACATCCTTCTTGGTTTCTGGCGGCAAGCCCGCGTGAAAATGCCCCGCTACGACCTCCTTCAACTGCAGGTATTCAGACACCTCTTCGCTTTGCCGCCGCGTGGCGCAGTAGACGATGGCGCCGCCGGGCGCATCGGGCGGCAGGTACGACATCAGGACTTGGTGGATGTGGGCGAACTTTTCGCCTCCCGACGTCGGGATCACCTCGAACGTGAGATTGGTGCGCTCGGCGCCCCCATCGAAGACCTTCACATCGATGCCCAGCTTGTCCCGGAAGTGCCGCGTGATGTCTTCCGTCACGTCCGGCTTCGCGGTCGCGGTCAGGCACAGCACGGGCGGCACCGGTCCTGCGCCCGCCCTCTTCCGGATGAAGCGGCCGACATAGCGGTAATCGGGGCGGAAATCGTGGCCCCAGCGCGACAGGCAATGCGCTTCGTCTAGCACCCAACCGCCGATTTCGCGCTGGTCGAGGACCCGGCGTAAGGAACGGGAGCGGAGCTGCTCCGGCGAGATGATGATGAGGCCTGCGTCTCCAAGCCGGACCCGGTCCAGCGCGTCGCCCCGTTCGGGCATCGACAAGAGTCCATTGATCGTTACACAGGAGCCGATCCCGTGCTTCTCAAGTCCCGCGACCTGATCCGCCATGAGCGCGACCAGGGGTGAGATGACCACCGTCAGCGCACCGGTCTTGTCGTAACGCGAGAGCGCAGGGATCTGGTAACAGAGCGACTTGCCCGTGCCCGTGGGAAGAATCCCAAGTGCGTGCCGGCCAGCTATAGCCTCTTCGACAATGGCTTGCTGCATGGGCCGGCCGTCATCGTCCGCCGGTTCAGGACGGAAGTCCTCGAAGCCAAACCAGCGCTTCAACTCCTTGCGGGCATCGTGTCGTTCCCGGCACCAATCGCAGGCGGCATCTGTACAGGCGGTATCCCGTAGCCGCCGCACAAGCTGCCCGGCTTCGGGGAACTGGTAGCGTACCCAAGGCGGCATGATCGAGTTGCCGCCGGCCACCGAAAGCCATGCCAACGCGTAGGCCAGCGCCCAACCCGGCTCTCTCGCCTTTCTCAATATCTCCTGCATATGGGTCACGCAGGCCGTACCTTCCAGTCGCCGGGCTATCGCCGAGCAGGCCTCAGCGTCCGAAGGTCGTCGCGAATGGCGAAGCTCGGAAAAGAACTCGTCCAGAGCGCGGTCCACGGCTTCAAGCTCCGGGGTGCATAGCCAGTGCCAAGCTGTGAGCAGGTCCGGCGACATCTTTATCAGGGCTCTCTGCTGGTCACCGAAAACGTCCAGCGCAAGACGGGAGTCGAGTTCCGGATCGTTCACGCGCCCGCGCTTGAGCCCGCCGTCCTGATAGTGCTTGACGAGGTGATGATAGGGATTGCTCGGAAAGGCGAGCGGACTGAGACGCAGCGTATCCACGGCTGGCAGCTTCAACAGGCGCAGATCCGGTTTCGCAGCTGCCAGATGGGGCAGGTCGAAGGCGATCAGATTGTGACCCAGAACGAAGGATGCGCCGGCGGCGAGATCGTCGAGCTTCACCAGTGCCGCCGCCAGACCGCCGCCAGAGTGGACCAAGCGGTGACCGGTATCCGCGCGCACCGCGCCGATGGCATGAATGCGGCCGCCGTCCCTGCTCACCTCCAGGTCCAGGGAGATGCAACAAGATGAGAAGATGTTGTCCTCACCGGCGTTATTCAATGTTGATGATTGGCCCAGCCCTGATCGACCCTCCATGTGCGAAATACGCCGCTGGCGACAAGCGCTCAATCGGCTGCGACGGATTCTACATCATGTTCCGATCCAACAATTTATAGCCAGTCGCGTTCGCATTCCTGAGATCGGTTCGTTTTCATGAGATCCTCCCGCCGCAAGCGACCCCGGCGGATCCACACTACGCTACCAACGAATGTTGCGATGGTAGAAATCTCCTTGTCCGCAGAGAGACTGTTGTCCAGGCCAGGAATCCCATCAGCTCCAGAAAAAGCTCATCATGACGGCGTGCTCCCATTCACTAGCAATCGATACCTTGGTCGTTCTCTACCTTGAAAGAGCAGACGCAGCCCTCTACGCCGAATGCGTTCGCCGAGGTCCGGATTCCTACGGCCGAGGTGGATAAGGTCTGAACTTACATGCGGAACGGCGCCAAACTTGAATCCCGCCGCACTCTTAGTCAGCTCGAACCTCCTTTGTCCTCTTGGCCTCTTCCGGTGAATTCTTACCCACGCCGATCTTCCTCGCCGGAATTGTCGAGATCTTGCTGATCCTCCTGCCGGGTCTGTCCCGCGAGCCGTTCGACTTCGCTGACAACCCGGTCCAACTCGTCAACGAGCGGCATCCTGTCCGCTTGGATGAGGCGATCGAGCACCGCCCGGTAGTACCACAGCGTCCCTTCCTTTCGGTCCTCAAACCGTTGCCAGATTTCCTCACCGACGTTGCGGTAGTCGCTTAGGATGCTGCGCGCGTTGTGGAGCTTGTCGGCGGCGCAGACGAACCGAACCGATGCGGACTCTTCACTGAGTCGCGCGATGTAGACCCGCTTTCTCTCTTCCCACGGAGGCTTCGGCATAGTTTCGGAGTCCGTACAGCCTTCAACAATCCCGGTCACGCGCTCGCCGAAACGGCGGCGAATCTCCTCCCGCGTCTTCGCGCCACCCTGGTCCTCGATGGCATCGTGCGGCAGTGCCGCGATGGCTTCGTCCTCGTCTCCGCCATGTTCGATCACTAGCGCTGCGACGGCCAGCAGGTGTGAAACATAAGGAACTTTGGAGCCCTTCCTCCGCTGGGCTCGGTGGAGTTGCGCGGCGAACAGGAGGGCGTCCTCAAAACGGCTGCTCATCGCAACAGGCATTGCAGCACATTACCCTACCTCTCGGCTGGTTGACAGTCACACTTGTTGTCTGCCGTGCTGCCAAGCTCTCCGCGCGTGAGCGCAAGAGCTGATCTGCCGAGAAGTGCTCCGATTGTAAGCGTTGTCGGGACGCCGCCTAGCAGCCTGTCGGACTTGGCAATGACAGTGGAGCATCGACGATCCGATAATTGAACATTGCCGAGGTCATTCGCAAGAAAAGCGTCGAAAGGGATTGTGATTTTGGATCCACGGGCTTGTGCAGCGGTCCAGCCAGGCGGCTTTCCGGCCAGGATCGGACGTTGGAGCGTGGATCGGCTGTGGGAGGGGACTGCTGAGTGAGATTGAAGAGCCGTTTCAGATTCCAGGCCATGCTGACCAGCGTCCATTCTCCGGATGCCCCGTCGAGTCCCCTGAGGTGAAACTGCCGAAATCCCAACACAGACTTGACGATTCCAAATACCGGTTCGACGGTAGACTTGCGTTTGGCATAAATGGCCCGGCCATCGACGCTCGACAACCGATGCGCCATCGCGTCGACCGGACCCGCATCGGGCGCCCCAGGCGGGGGCTCGGTCCAACGTTGTTCCACCGTCAGATGATGGCGGTCGCGTCCCATCGCTATGTACGGCGTCACGCCCGCCGTCTCGCAGGCCCGGACGTTGGCTTCGCTGTAGTAACCGTTATCGGCCAGTATCGCCTCGGCTCGTCCAAGTGGTCCTGGGAGTTCTTCCAGCGCCTTTAGTGTCGGCTCGACTTCTTGTTTGTCGTTGGTGTGTGTGGTGACGGATTCGGTGACCACCAGCATGCTTTTGGTATCGACGCCCGCCTGCACATTGTAGGCCTGTTGGAAACTCTTCCCTCCCGCCGGCATGATCCGCGATTCCTCATCGGTAAGATTGATCTGGTCGCTGTTCCGCACTCCCGGTGCCGGCGGTTGGGGGGCCCGCCCTCCGGGACGCCGTCCCTGCTGTTTGGCCCGAGCTTCACGTTTGGACCGCTTGGCCTCGTACTCGGCTTGCTCGGCGGCATGGCGTTCGGCCGCCCGCGCTTCCAGCTTCGCTTTCGCCTCGGCGATCGCTTTGAGCCGGTCCTCACACCGCTCCAGTTCGGCCGGGATGTCCATTCCATCGGGCACGTCCGCATCGGCCGCCGACACCAACTCCATCAGCCGCGCCACTTCCGCCTTCAATCGTTCTTCCAGTTCCGTCGCGTGCCCCCAACTCAATGCGCTATGTTTTGATGCATTCGCCTCGACCTTGCTCCCATCCAGACTGATCTTGCCCAGCTTCAAAAACCCCATCGTCCGCGCCAGGAGAAGAATCTGCACGAACAACGGCTTCAACTGCTTCAGGAACCGCTTCCGAAACGCCGCGATCGTGTCGTGATCCGGATGCGTGTTCGCCGCGATATATCGGAACGCCAGCGAATCCCACGTCGCCTGTTCCAGTTTCCGGCTCGCAAACACTCCCGTCGCGTATCCGTAAAACAGCAGTGCCAGCAGCATCTCCGGATGGAATGCCTTCGAACCTCGCCCCGTGTACGGCCTCTCCAACTCATGCAAGTCCAGCTTCGAGACCACCTCGACGACAAACCGCGCCAGGTGGGGTTCGGGCAACCAGTCCTGGACCGATGGTGGCAATAAGTACGGCGTCTCTCGATCCACAGCTCGAAATCGTTTGCTCATGCCTCTATTCTTCCCATGCCCCTCACCCAGTCCAGGCCCCAAAAGTCCGACAGGCTGCTAGGGAGTTTGTCCAGCAAAGGCGCTATGGGGTCGCGTGAGATTGTAGAAGCGTTCCGATTAGGCGAATTTCCCCTTCAAAGCGACATCGTCAGCGCAGTTGGGAACCCTAGCATTTCTCTCAGGAACAAATCTGGTCGTGAACGAGATTCTGCGCTATGGCGATTACGACGCTCGGCGACCCATCTCAGACGCAGCTAGATTTGCGCGCGGCGGTCTGAAGCTCAGGGCCGGCGATCGCCGAATGCACCGCACGCGCAGGTGGCTACCACTCGACGGCCTCGGATTCGCAAAGTCCAGGGTTGATCGCTCGCAACCTGTCTACAAACGTCCGAAATCGTCCAATGGATTCCCATTCATAAAGAGGGATACAAAAAGGGGAACAGAGTTGGATCATTGCCAATATATATTCTTCCATGAATGACTTACAGCCCATATGCTGCAGCGGCGAACACTACAACACGAAGGGTCCAGGCGCGTACCGACCCGTAGCGAATACCGTCTGTTCATGGTACCGGATTGTGGCAGAACAACTGGGATTCTTCCTCTTTTTCTCCGCCCTTGCCCGGCGGACGGACGCTGCCCATGCGTTGTGGGTGTTGGCCATCGAAGCACGTGACAAGGCAAGAAAGGAAGACGGCATCCCTCAGCGACGGGCACACTTCAATGCACTCGCAGCGGCGGAGATGGCCATTGTTGCTCTTGGTCGATGCTACCGGATGGTGAGCGTTCTCGTGGAGAAATATTGTCCAGAATTGCACGTGCCGGGCAGCGTGACAAAGACACGGGAAGCCGTACTGGAAATGCGCAATGCGTTCGAACACATCGATGAGCGCGCCGAGGCTAAGGTCGGGGGAGGAAAGTTTGATGCAGACGCACCGACGATTTTCAATCAACCGGATTTCGTTAGGGCGTCGATCCTTCGGTACAAGGGCTACAGACTCAATTTCGAGTCGGACGTTATCGCTGCCCTTGTGGACTGTCGCGAGGTGGTCATGGATGCGATAGAGGCGCGGGACGGGCAACAGGCGGAAAACAAGAAACGGAAAGAATCCGAATAACGCGCTTAGCCACACCGTTCAGCTGCACGTGCCGCTGCAAAGGCATCGTGCGAGATCCCCAGCGCTCAGTAGGTCGGGCGGTTCCGGATCGATTTTGCTGCTTCGCCGGGGGGAATTTGCGTTCCTCGTGTAACGGCTCAAGCGTCCTGTTGGAACACGCGCTGCCCGATAGCACGCAGGCCTATTACGTCCTCTGTGACCAGCAGGGGCGGCCGATGACGGTGCTGGAGGCAAAGTGGGCGAGCATCGATCCCGTCGCGGCGCAGGACCAGGGGCAGCACTACGCCGGGCAGCTCGGCGTGCCGTTCGTCTTCCTGTCGAACGGCGAGGAAGTGCGGTTCCTTGACCGGGAGACGGATGCCCACGCGCGCAGGATCGTGGGCTTCTATGCGCAGGATGACCTCGAACGGAGGCTTGCCGCGCGCCGGGTCCGCGCGACCTGTCGATGGTCGCTATCGACCGGAAGATCGTCGGCCGCGGCTACCAGATCCAATGCATCGAGGCGCTGTCCGCCGAAGTCTCGCGCAGGCGGCGCAAACTACTGGTAGAGATGGCGACGGGGACCGGCAAGACGCGAGCGGCGACGGCCTTCATCAAGGGGCTGTTCGAGGCGGGCATCGTCACCCGCGTCCTGTTCCTCGTCGACCGGATCGCGCTGGCACGCCAGGCCGAGGACGCGTACACCGACCATCTCCGGGACTATCCCTGTCACGTGCTGCGGTCCGGCCGGGGGGTTCGACCGCGCCAAGCGCATCACCGTCGCGGCCTTTCAGACCGTGATCGCGGAATACCGCATGCTCTCCTCGGGCTACCAAAGCCTCGCAGCGACGCTGGATGTCGTGTCAGTCCCGCCATTGCGCAGCCCCATCAACTATTTCGGCAACTTGCCAGCCTCTTCCTTTGAGCGCCGAAATGTCGTTATCAAGCGCCTGATCGCCGCCCAACGCCAAACGCGGAATCGCAAGGCAAAGCAAATAGCTGGGGCGAGTCATCGCCACATAAGTATGCAGAAGACGCTGAGTATTCCTTGTTCCAGCTCCTTTTCCATTAGACTTTTCTCCAAGCAACCAAGGCATCATCTCCTTCGCAGAATGCGCGTGCCAGTAGGTGCTCAGCAGAAGCGTGGCGAGATGCGTCTGTCCCTTCACGGAATGGATCGATCCCAGCCGGATGTCGATGGTTCCGCTGCTGCCGTTGACACGAAAGATGTTTGGACCGGCGTCACCCGATGAAGAAGAAGCCGTCGCGCCGAGAGAAGGGTCGTCGTTGGGCCACGCCAGAAATCGTTCAGCCTTGCTCGTATCTGTCTCACCCCTGCAAAGTGCGGCAGCCACCGCCGTTAAGTCCTCCGCATGTGAAGGCCAACCGTTCTCCGAAAGGGCCGTTCTCTCAACCAGAAAACGCCTGAGAAAGCCCCGATAGGTCGTCAGCGAAGCGACGGCGCCCTCAAGCGCATCCACGACAACTCGGTGCGTACGCGCCTTGCGCTTCAGGTCGCCGATGTCACCTATCAGCCGTGCGAGCTCAAGAGTGCCGGAGGCAATCTTCTCGACACCGGGGGACAATGCCCGCCCATGGGCGACGAGCCCCTGCGCCGCGCGAACGTACAGGGCAAGGGTTTGGGGATTAGGGTCCTTGCGGGATATCTCGACGGCGTAGCCGTCCCAGTAATGGCCAACCGACTTTGGATAGTGAGCATGTCCGGACGAGACTTCAGGATCGTCCTGGTGAATATGGCCGACTGCATGAACAGTTCCTTTGGTGACGAGTACTTCACCTAGAACATCAAGCGCATACTTGCCAAAAGCATCGAGGACACCGTCGGTGCTGTCATCCGGGAAAACAAATATAGCGTGCTTGCAGTCTTGAGCGACAACGCCCGGTCCCTTTGGGCCGATGCCTGACAACCCGTCGGAGCCGACCCGGTGAACAGCAAATGGCGAAGCACGCGCCGCGATCTCGGGGCCGAATCGGTAGCTGTTCGGAATCCCGAGACAGCACGCCGGATCGGCGTCGGGGTACGGCTCCACCCTACTGGAGGCCGAGTCCGGCAAATCGAAGATTTCCTGATTTGGATCGCCGACTCTTTGGACAACGACTCTGTCCGAGTTTCGAGGGAAAACCTCGTTCAAAAATGACGCCTGGCGCTCAAAGGTGTCCTGCATCTCGTCAACAATGACCAACGGGAAGCGATGCGCGAGCCAGACAGGTAAATGCTTTTGATCTTCAAGAAGTGCGTTAGCCCATACGAACATCTCGTCGTAAAAGAAGTACCCGGCCTGCGCGGCTGTCTCTATCGCGCGTTTGGCGTGCTGGAAACTCTGCGCAGCAGGCTTGGCCGGAAAAGGCTTCCCGCCAAGATCAAAGCTTAAATCGCGTCCGAAGATGCGGAGCCTATCAAAGCCGGTGTACTTCTTGGCGAGAAAGCTCTCTACTGACCAATAATCCCTGCCCAGCACGCCGCGTCGATAAGCGGTCGTCACGTCGTCGTCAATCGTCGGGGACGGGTAGCCGTTGGAGAAAAGCCAGGGAAGGGCCAGAAAACGGTTCACAACGCCATGTATCGTGTCGATGAAATGGGGATATGCGAGAAGCCTTTGTCCGACAACTGTCCGGCCGAGCCGATGCTCTATCTGCTCACGCGCTACATTGGTATGGGAGAGGACGCAGAGTCCCTTGGTTCGGTGTGGCCATTTTCTGGCGAGGATGGCGAGCTTGGTGACGATGAGCGTCGTCTTGCCGCTGCCGGGGCAAGCAGACAGGTCGACGGTCGAGCGCCGTTTGAGAAAATCGCGCCGGGGCTCATCGAAAGGGTCGAGCCCCATAAGCAAGCGAACCCACTCAATGTCATCGTCGGTGATTTCGGGTATGAGGGATTCCGCATCAGACATTTTGTCCCCTGTCAATCGAGGTAGGTTCGGAAGCCTGATGCAGCGGCTGGGCCGTCACATAGTCGATGGCACTCACAAGATAGGCAGGCAACAATTTACGGAATCCAGTCGCATTAATACCGCCGTGCTGGCAATATTGCGGCAATAGCTCGGAGAGATATTGTGCAGCCACGGCCTTGGAAGCGCCGCCGCCATAGAATAGGCGGTAAATGTGTGAGCATAAAACCGCGTCGTCATCGTCCGAATCGGACTTGAGCGTCGCGAACTCGGCCTTTGCCTCGGTGACGACATCTCCGCGGTTCTTCTTTTCCTCATTCAACGGATCGTCGTTTTTCGCCAGGCAAGCCGCGACATAGATCTGTTCGGCCAGTCCACAACGAGCGAGATCGTATTCGAGCGTCCAGTGATCGGCGACAAAAGTCCGAACTGACTGGCCGTCGTTCTCTTTCAATCGATCACGCAGCTCGGTCAGCGCCTTGTTGCGTTGTTCTGCATTGTCGCCGAAATCCCGAACTGCCTTCCATCGGCGCTTGCCGCTTTGCCATTTCGCGTCGTCGTCGCCTTCGACCAAACCGAGGATTTGCGGCGTGCAATCCGGCATTACATCCATATCGGCAAGACACGCAACCGGAACGCCTATCGTCGGAACGCCTTGCTCCTTCCGTTGGAAAATACGGCTGAAGCGCCGCAATCCCTTACCGCCTACATTGACAATCGATACGCCGTGTTCAGTAAGATCGTTACCGATGAGCTTTGCAAGGACTGGCAAGAGGATTGCCTCGGCATTCCCCTCGACGACCAGTACCCCGTGCGCGAAAAAAAGATTGGCCTTCGTCACATCGAGGAAGCGTTCAAGAAACCTGTAATCTCCAGTCTCCAACAGCGTTTGATCGTTTGCGAGCGGGAAAGCCCGCCGCCCTTGCAAGAGAACCAAATTCACAAGAGGAATTTTCGAAGCGAGATTGGGGCTGTGCGTTGAAATCAGAATCTGAACTGAGCGGTTCGCTCCTTCAATTGTCCTTTCGGCGGCCTGTCGCAAAAACTCCATCAGGCGGAGCTGGCGCTGCGGATGAAGGTGAGCTTCCGGTTCCTCGATTAGAAGCAACGGAAGCCCTTCGGGTTCTTTGCCAAGCAACAGAAGCTCGCACGCCATGAACAGCAGATTGTTTGACCCGAGGCCGTAGCGGCCCATTGGGTCCGCGGTTGTCGCATCGAGCAGACTAAGCTCAAGACGCTCCAGAATCTGGCGGAGTCGCGCGCTCTCCGTGCCTCCCTCAGAAACGTCGATCTTGCCTTGCAGATCATCTCCGCGCAAAGACAGTGAAGTCAGATACTGCTTGTTGATCGCGTCCTGTGCACTCCCGACTCCGGCGTGATGTTTGATGTTGTGGCGCATGTAATCCGATAGCCCGACAAGACCGAGTCTCCCGACGGCAGCCGCATCCTGTGGGACATTTGCGGCGTCGAAAGTTTCGCCTTTAGAGATTTCCGGGACGTTAGAAAGGATTTGAGACAGGCGCGAGCTTCTTCCCGGAGACATCTCGCGTTCCGCGTCCCGTAGTGGGCGAAGGTACGCGGCGGAAAGCAATTCGCGAACCGGGATGTCGAATGGCGGCCCTGCACCGTCAAGCCCGCTACGCACCGACAAATCAATCCAGCGGCGTGTGCCCGGCGCTTCACTTAGCTTGTGCGCCGTCCAGGTAACGTAGAGGACGACATCATTGCCCTCATAAGAGAGATACTCAATGAACGCGCCCTTTTCCGGGTCAGTGAGACCGGTAAGTTTGCAGACGATGTAGATTTCACTGGCCTGTTTACCAGCATCATCAATATGGAAGTCTTCTGGCTGGACGCGGATGAATTCCTGATCTCGCGTGAGCAGTGAATAACGGACAGCGTCAATGACGGCGAATTTGCCGGAGTCGTTACGACCGACTAGAGCGGTAACACCCGGCTGAAAACAAATTTGTAGCTCGGCGGGGCCTTCGCCGAACTGACGAAAATTCCTGACAGTGAGTTGTGATAGATGCATCCTTCCCCGCAAATTCAGCAAAGAACAGTTAGATCATTGCACTTCTGTCCCCTCCGTTCCTCGGGACATATCGTGATCCTCCTACGTTGTAGTTTCTCAAATCACTGTCCAATAAAATCGTGGGGCGGGGGAGCCGTGCTCCCTAAGCCAGCTTCGCGCCTTTTCCATCATTGGCGCATGCGTCCTAACGATATTCCAGAATTGCAGGGTATGATCGACTCTCCTCGGAATTGGTGCGTGAACTGGAGTTTATCGGGGATATTGAGCAGTCTGATCGCTCAACAACTGTGCGCCGACTGCTCTCGCAAGCGATCCATCAATGGAAGTTGGAGCAGTACGTCCGGCAGTACGGGGATGGAAAGCTCACGCTCGCACGAGCAGCTCGGAATGCCGGAATGTCTATGGAGTTATTGTCAAAAGTGGTGTTTTGCCGATTGACTCAAGCGGCGGCCTGATCGACGTGGGTCACTTCGATTCCATCGTTGAATTTCACTCCAGTAATCACCTTGGGCAGATCATCGAATCCTCGTAATCGTCGCCAGTTCTTTTGAGCGCACTGTCCCAGTTTGAACATCATGTGCAGCATGCCAACCCGCGTCAGGCAACCCCTGGATCGCTTGGTTCGGTGGCGAATGGTAGCAAAGGTCGACTCAATGGGATTGGTCGTTCGGATGCTCTGCCAGTGCTTGGCCGGGAAGTTGAAGAAGGCCAGCAGTTCTTCTTTGTCTTTCTGGAGGCAGCGAGTGGCTTTCGGATACTTCGGCTCATAGGTTTCAATGAACAGATCGAATGCCTTCTCGGCGTCTGTCTGTGTCTGAGCCCGCCAGATCGCGTGCAAAGCCTGTTTCGCCTTCGCCTGGGCCGACTTCGGGAGCCCGTTCAGTACGTTCATGGTCTTGTGCATCCAGCAACGTTGGTGACGTGTCTCGGGATAGATTTCCTCCAGTGCGGCCCAGAATCCCATCGCACCGTCTCCGATGGCCAACTTCGGGATATTCATCCCACGCGACTTCAGCTTTAACAAGACCTCGCGCCAACTCTGTGTCGATTCCCGGACACCGTCTTCGATTGCCAGAAAACGTTTCTCTCCGCGTTGATTCGCGCCGATCACCACCAGTGCGCACAACTTGGTTTCTTCGGCCCGCAGTCCGCTGTAGATACCGTCGGCCCAGACATAGACCCAGCGATCGGCATCCAATCGCTCCTCGCATCCCCGGCGGTACTGCTCGGCCCAGACCTGTTTCAACCGCGATACCGTGCTCGCCGACAGGCCCTGCGCCTGGGGTCCGACAAGAACTTTTAGAGCGTCACCCATCTCGCCGCTGGAGACGCCTTTCAAATACAACCACGGCACCGCTGCTTCCAGCGATTTCGTTTTCCGAATGTAGGGAGGTACCAGGGCCGACCGGAACGTTACCGGGTCGCCAGTCTTCGCTCGGACTTTCGGGATCTGGACCGTTACCGGCCCCAAACCGGTCTGCAGTTCACGTTCAGGCAGATAACCGTTGCGCACCACCCCGGCGTTGCCCGTCTCGGTTCTCCGATCGCCGTGGTGGGATAGCAGTTCCGCCAATTCGGTTTCCACCGCGCGTTGGATCAGTTGCTGAGCTCCAACTCGTAGTAGCTCTGTTATCGGATCCTCAATCGTCTCTCGACCCTCCGGTCCAGTCACGTTACTCTTGCTCATAGTGGCGTATCTCCCTTGGTTGCTTTGAAGTCTGGTAAACAACAAATCAACCAGATACGCCGCTCTTCCTCAATCCCTTAAACACCAGATTCGGTTATAACTCGTGTCTATGTGGGAGATGATGGACTATGCCCGCGCCAGAAAGGTGTCTGCCCAATACGACATTGAGGATCTTGAACGAGACATCGGAACTATCCAAGGGAGCCGGTGAGACTAGGCGAACACACGACCGGCCGGCCGCTGAAGATCATCAATGAAGTTCGAACGTGGTAGCGGTAACGTGTTCGCGGACCTGAGGTCTTCCAATGTCGAGGCTAACGCGGCGGCGTATGCGGATTGGCAAGCATTCCATGCGATCGAGATCGCACCCCATCCCGATCTCTCGGACACGCAGAAACGCCTCGGCCTCGATACGGACCCATCGGCACGGCTACTGCAAGACTGTAAGCCCACACGGTCCGATCAGGTCTGTTCGATGTCCAAAGGCGTCGACTAAGATCCAATTAAAAAAGTGGGCCTAAATGAGGGGCGGAATCGATATTTTAAGTTTATTTAATTGAAATAAAATGGTTTAAAATAAATAAGAGCGGAGAGGGTGGGATTCGAACCCACGGTGGAGTTACCCCCACACCGGTTTTCGAGACCGGCCTATTCAACCGCTCTAGCACCTCTCCGTATGAGCTGGGGCGTGCGGTCGGCCCTATATTATTACCATTCTTTGGCTGCTCGCGCCCGCCGCTAATGAGCGGCCACTGCACCATCTTCGACGATCGCCCCGTCAAACAGCTGAATCGATCGGTCGGCAAAGTCCGCATACCGGGGATCGTGGGTTACCATGCAGATCGTGGCGCCTTCTCTGTGAAGATTGGACATCAACGTCATGACGGCTTCGCCGTTCTTAGAATCGAGGTTTCCGGTTGGCTCGTCGGCCAGCAATATCGAAGGCGACCCGGCGAGTGCCCGTGCCACGGCAACCCTCTGTTGCTGGCCTCCGGAGAGCTGCGAAGGATGGTGTTTCATCCGGTGGGCCATCTCGACTTTTTCCAGGGCCTCTTCCACGGCCTTCCGTCTCTCGCCGGACGGCATGCCCCGGTAGCTCAGTGGTAGTTCCACGTTTTCGTACACACTGAGGTCGCCGATCAGGTTGAAAGCCTGAAATATGAATCCGACCTCGTGGTTGCGGATACGGGCCCGTTCTGACATCGGTAATCCGGCCACTTCAGTTGAGTTCAGCCAATATCTTCCGTTCGTGGGGGAATCCAGCAGTCCGAGAATCGAAAGCAATGTCGATTTGCCGCATCCGGACGGGCCGGCGATCGCGACGTACTCACCCCGGTCGATTTCCAGATTGACTCCACCCAGTGCATGCGTTTCCACTTCTTCCGTGTAGTAAATCTTCTGGACGTCTTCCATCCGAATTACGGGCTCTGATGCTGACATTCGATTTCTCCTTAGTTAATCCGAATTCTGTCAAAGGCGTCCCACTGGGACATATCCGAAAGAATGACGGTATCGCCGACGGCGAGTCCATCCACGATCTGTATCGTGCTTACCGAGGTCTGGCCTAACCGCACGGGGATTCGAACAGCTTCTCCTTCTTCCGTCAGCCGGAACATTCCTACCAGGCTGTTTGCCTGCCCGAAACTCGGCCGTCCCACATAGAGAACATCGCTCAGCCGTTGGATCTCTATGGTTCCGTCGACGCTCAAATCCGGACGTGCCCCGCGTGGAAGCGCTCCGTCGAGGCGGACGTCGACGGTCACCGTTCCGTTCAGGACAGCCGGATCGATCCGGGTGACCGTTCCCGGGATGATTCCGTTCCGCGTGTCGATGGCGACGTACTGTCCCAATTGGATGTCCCGGGCTTGCGTCTCGGCAATCTCAAGTTCGGCTTTCAGTTTGTCAGGTTCGGCGACGCGCGCAATGTTGTTCCCGGGAGAGAGCTGCTGACCCACTTCGATGGGGACTTCCTGCAAAACACCGAGGATTCCGGCGCGAACCTGCAATCGCCCGAGCTGGTTTTGCCTCAGGGTATGCAGGGCTTTCAGTTGATCGACGCGGAGCTCCTGGACGGCAAGTCGCGCTTCGTTTGCATCATTCGCGATCAGGAGACGCTCCTGCTCGAGTTCGTTACGCTGCCGGGCCTGGTCGGCCTGCACTCTGGACAGGTTGAGATCCAGTTCGGATATCAAACCTTCTTCGCTCAACTCCGAGTTTGCCTGATGCTGGAGTTCGGCGCGGCTGTATTCAGCTTCGATTGAGGCGGCACTGGCGCGTTGGTTCAGGATGTCGCTCTGAAGTTGTACCCGGAGGTTGGCCAATTCCGCTTCAGCCGCCCGGACCTGGAGATCCACGTCCAGAGTAGTTTGTTCCAGTTCCGGATTACTCAACTCCACCACAATCGTGTTGGGGGTGACTTCTGTTCCCGGCTGAACCAGGATCCGTTCGACAAGTCCTTCTGTAGTTGCGGGAATCCAGCGGACCTCCTCAGGGACCAGACGACCGAGACCGCGGACTTCGAGCAGCATTTCCCCCCGTTGAACTGTGTCGGTGTACAGGGTCTGCCCGTCCACGGACGGCGAGGCTGGTTCCAGGCGGGACACGCCGAGAGTGGCGACGACGCCGATTGCCACGACGAGCGTTACGTAGAACACACGGCGAATCCGTTTATTGCGAGCGTAGTTGGGTCGGGGCTTATCCATAATGTTCTGCTAAATTCTGCTCAAATCCGCGCCTTGCCGGCCGTCATCTGTTATCGACGTAGAAAACCGACTGAATGTTCCATTCGAACCCTCGATAGCCGATCCCAAGTTCCGATTCATTCCAGACCCGCTACGCCTCCAGCCTCAGCACTTGCGAGTGCGGGACGGAGCTCCTGTTCGATCTGTATATTGTTCCGCTCGAGGGTTCGGCCGATTGCCCGGTCGTAAGCCACGATAGCCTTGACGTAATCGACAAGGGCGCGAATCTCGTTGGTCTGTGCCTGGGTTACGTTCTGCTGTTCGTCCAGGACGAAACGGATTGCGGAGGCGCCCAGAGTGAACTTCCGTTGTTCAGCATCCAGTCGGCGTTCGGCCAGTTCTCTGGCAACCTCGGCGGCTTCGATTCGAGCCCGGTTCATTTCGATCTGGTTGTACGCATCACGGACTTGAGTGGCGATCCCTTGTGCGGTCGCTGCAGTGCGTGATTCGTTTTGACGTTTCTGAACGGTCAGCCGGGCGACATTCGCCTGTGCCGATTTGTTGCTGAGCGGGATCTGCAGGGTGAAGCCCACCGAGTATCCGGTGAAGTCGAAACCGAAGATGTCTGAGAAGGCGCCGCCGATCCCTCCTGGAATCTGCGTCAGGGTCTGTCCGCCAATTCCCGACCGGACGAACGTGTTACCTCCGATACCCGACTGTGTGTAGGAGGCAGAAAGGTCGAACAGCGGGAGTAGTGAGTTTCGCGCAACGGCCAAGTTGATGTCGTTGTTCTGGATATCGAGTTCAGCTTGACGCATTTCCGGCCTGTTGAGCAGCGCCAGCTGGATAGCGTCTGCAACAGGAAGTATCTCATCTGTGCGGTTGCGGACGTCCTCGACCGGGTTCAGTGAAAGCAACACCATTGCGGGGTCGGGAACGCGGCTGACCAGTTGCTTGATGCTGTCTTCGATTCGCGTCTGGTTGTATCGAGCCACCACAAGGCTTTCACGCCGCGTCGCAACGGCAGATTCTGCCTGGACGACTTCGATCGGTGCCAATGTTCCGATTTCAACCTGCATCTGGTTGTCTCTCAGTGTGCGTTCGGCCAACGCCAGTGACGCCTCCTGTACCCGGATGTCTTCCCGTGCGTATACCAGGTCCCAGTAGGCGTTCGTTGCCTGGGTGGCCAGATCCATCACCTGTTGCTCGAACTGGATTTCCGATATTTCCAGGTTGTTCTGAGCGATCGTGATGGGGCTCCTGTTGATCATGGTCCCGAAGTTACGGAGAAGCGGTTGGTTGAAACCATAGGTCAGCTGCCCGTTGTAGGCCGGGTTGACGGTGCTGAATCCACTGTTGGTCGAAAACCGGTTCATCTGGAAGCGAACCTGGTAGGACGAACCGTACTGAAGCAAGTGATCGTAGGTGACTCCGTAGTTGCCGGTGAGTCGGGTATTGGTGGCGGCACCGTCCAACTGTGTCGTCGATGCTGTTGTATTACGGTTAACGTTTCCGTTGAAAGTGAGCGTGGGATCGAATCTCTGGTAGGCCACCGAAATGGCGTACTCTGAGATTGACGGTGTGAATCGGCTCACTCCGACGTCCAGATTGTTTTCCAGTGCCATCCGGATAACGTCGTTTACACGTAAGGGAACGCTCCCGTCCTGAGCCAGTGCAATCAGAGATGCAGGAGGAATCTGGGCTGTTTCCAATGTTGCGAGATCCACTTCCGGTGGCCGGTAGCGACTGAAGAAATCGCTGACCATGTTCTGTGCCTCTGCGGGCACGCTGGCAAGCAGGCTCCAGAGTGTGATCGTTACCAAGTACTTCTTCATTGAGATCCTCCTGATAGGGAAACTTCGGTCGGGAACGCTGTCGTTCGAATCACTGAATTCTTTCGACTTCTCTATGTTCTCGGAAGACAAGTTGTTACGTTCCAACAGTTGCCTTTCAATAAGTTAACAGCGTTTTAACCCTAATGCTACAAGAGCCGGAAGCCATCGTCCTCAGCAGAGAAGGGTCTCGTGCGGCGGCCGAGCTTCAGTCGAGGCTTAGACGCTCCTGGACTGAGAAAGCATCGCAGTTCTTAATGACGGATTTTTTCGCGCTTTTGTTTAAAAAAACTTTGAAGCAGTTGTCCCGACTCGGCTTCCCTGACACCTGAAACGACTTCGATTTGGTGGTTCAGGCGTCGGTCGGCGGGAATGTCGTAAAATCGACCCTGCGGCGCCGGATTTGGGATCCGGGCAGGCGAATACCAGGCGTTTTGATGCGGGCATGGATCATCGCTCCGACACACATGAGACAGGGCTCGAGGGTGGCATAGAGCGTGCAGGCCGTGAGCCGGTAGTTGGCCTGTGAGGCTGAAGCTTCCCGAAGTGCCACTATTTCTGCGTGGGCCGTCGTGTCGCTGGTATGAATCGGAGAATTGTACCCGTTTCCGATCACATCTCCCTCTAAGACAACGACGGAACCGACCGGAACTTCTCCCTTCTGCTCTGCCTTCGTGGCCAGCTCGAGAGCAAGATCCATGAAATAGCTGTCGTCAGGTTGATTGTCTTGGCCCATTCGGCTGCTCTAAAACTGTAAAGAGATGTCTCGCTTCCTCACCTTAAGCATATCAGCGCTGCTCGGTTTGCCGAGCCTGGCCTTTGGCCAGGGAATTCGGATGTCGCCAGACTTCCTTCCTCTGGATGTCGGAAACCGGTGGGAATACCAGATCCTGGATCCCGAGGGGCGCGTCCTGGACACCTTCGATATGGAGATCAGTGATTACACGATTATCGAAGGGACAAGTTATTACGTGTTTTCAGGATTTCCGTTCGTGGGCGCTGCCGGCACCATAGGCGTCCGTTACGATCGGGATCAGCGACAGTATCTGCGTTTCGATGGCGAGTTTGAAGGTGATCTGTTCCCTTCGAGTCGAGGCTCGGTCCAGGTAGTCGCCACCGATGCCAACGACCTGCCTCTCCGGGCGAGGTTTGATTTCGGAGACGTCGTATTGATCCTCGAGCGGAGCGTGGGTATTGTCGAAGCCGAATTCAACTTCCAGGCGGGCACCCAAAGCGTAAAGCTCGTCGGCGCGTTGGTCGGAAACGAAGCCGTGGTGGGGGATCTGGACGTGCGGGCTCCGGAACCGCGTGTTCTGACCGCCGATCCCACTGAGAACGTTGGTGAAGTTTCCGACGCCAGTGTGCGGATCACGCTCCAGGTCTTAGACGAGGGCGATGAGCATCGATTTCGTGTCGAGGTCCAGAATATTTCGAATCAGTTATTGGCATTCGATTTCGACTCCAGCCAGAACTTTGATTTCGTTGTTAGCGATCCCCGTCAGGCCAGCGAGATCTGGAGGTGGTCCGAGAGGATGTTCTTTTCTGAGGTCCTCCGGAGTGAAGCTCTTCAGGCAGGTGCCCAGTGGAATTTCGAAGCGGTGTGGAATCATCGAGATCGGGATCTGAACGAAGTGGCGCCTGGAACCTATGAGGTTGTCGCAATCCTGGTTGCAGAGTCCCCCGTGGAATCGGAGCCGGCCCAGATTGAAGTTCGCTGAACAGGCCCGCGAAACTGGAGGGATGGCGATGCAGGGTCGACGAACATTTGCACGACTCGTCTGGATCGGTTTAAAGTTGTAGGACGCCAACGGGCGCCTTTTTGGAGGGATTATGAGTGATGCGATCGAGTTGAGCCGCGAATGTGTGGTCGTGGAGATACCGGGAGGCCGGGCCGTCCATCTAACGAAGGGCACGCCCGTGACGATAACTCAGGCTTTAGGGGGTTCCTACACCCTGATGGTTCCTTCCGTGGGAGGCCTCTTCCGCCTTGCAGCGAGAGACGCCGACGCGATCGGAAAGGAAGCCATCGAAGAGCCGCCCGTGTCCGACACGAGCGGTGAAACTAAGCCCGAGGGAGATCTGCGGGATGAAATCTGGACTCAGCTCAAGAGCTGCTTCGATCCCGAGATACCTGTGAACATCGTAGACCTTGGTTTGATCTATGAACTTGAAGTGGGTCAGGCCCCTGAAGGCGGTTCGCGTGTCGACATAAAGATGACGCTCACGGCACAGGGCTGCGGCATGGGCGATTCGATCGCTGCCGATGCGCGGCACAAGATCGAACGCATCCCAGGAGTCGAAGTCGCAGACGTTCAGGTCGTGTGGAACCCACCGTGGACTCCTGAACGGATTTCCGAAGAAGGAAAAGTTCGTCTGGGAATCAGCTGACCCTTTGGTGGCGTGTCCCCCATATTAGATGGCCTCTCGAAAAGACGGCGCTCGAACCTACCCCTCCGCCCGACGCACGGATCAGATCGACGATTATCACGGACACGAGGTAGCCGATCCGTATCGATGGCTGGAGGATCTGGACTCGGCCGAAACGAAGAACTGGATCGGCGAACAGAACTCGGTGACAGAAGCTTACCTGTCGGGAGTCGCCGAACGTGAATCGATTCGGGAACAGCTCACCCACCTGTGGAATTTCGAAAAAAACGGAGTCCCGTTCAAGGCCGGCGAACGCTACTTCTACTTTCGAAATAGCGGGCTCGAAAACCAAAGTGTGCTTTACACGATGGAGGCGCCCGACGCCGAACCTCATGTACTTCTGGATCCGAATACGCTATCCGACGACGGCACTGTTGCGTTAATCGTTCACAAGGCGAGTCCCGACGGGACGCTGTTTGCCTACAGCGTTTCCGTGAGCGGTTCGGATTGGCAGGAAATTCGGATGCGGGACGTCTCCACAGGCCAGGACCTGGAGGACCGGCTCGAATGGGTCAAGTTTTCCTGGATAGCGTGGAGCCCTGACGAGAAAGGGATTTTTTACAGCCGGTACGACGAACCTCGTTCGGGGGCTGCCTTCGGTGGTGCGAACTACTACCAGAAGCTTTTCTACCATCGTCTGGGGACTTCCCAGGCGGATGACATTCTCATCTGCGATGATCCGGAACATCGAGAGAGAGGTTTTGTCGGGGCCGTATCTGAGGATGGGCGTTACCTGATCATTCATGTCTGGCAGGGTACCGAACCCAAGAACCGCGTTTACTACAGAGATCTCGAGAAATGGCCTAGCCTCAAAGAGCCGCACGTCGAGAAACTCCTCGACGACTTCGATGCGAGCTATGAATTCATCGGAAACAGCGGGACTGAGTTCTGGTTATTGACAGATCGGGATGCTCCAAAGCAGCGCCTGATCGGAATCGACATCGCGCGCCCGGCCCGCGGCGAATGGCGGGAAATTGTGCCGGAGGACGCGGCTACATTGGAGGCGGTCCTGGCCGTGCCGGGGGGATTTCTCGCCCGTTCGCTCGAGGACGCACACAGTCGACTAGATCTCTACTCTCTCGACGGGCAGCACATACGTAAGTTGACTCTCCCTGGGCTGGGCACTGTTAACGAAATTCGTGGACGGATGGACGATCCTGAAATTTTTTACTCCTATACGAGTTTTACAGTTCCGACCACGATATATCGCCACCTGGTTGACTCCGGTAAGACGGAATTGTTCCGGAAACCGGAAGTCCCGATAAGGGCCGAGAACTACGAAACGCGGCAGGTCTTTTATACGACCCGTGACGGCACCCATGTTCCGATGTTTCTGATCCAACGGCGCGGTTTGCATGTCGATGGTGCCCGTCCAGTCCTACTCTACGGATATGGCGGATTCAACATTTCTCTAACCCCAGCGTTCGCACCGCAACGCATCGCGTGGCTGGAGATGGGCGGTGTCTATGCTGTGGCCAACATTCGTGGAGGGGGGGAGTACGGGAAACAGTGGCATCAGGCCGGGATCCGTCGAAATAAGCAGAAGGGCATCGATGATTTTATCGGGGCTGCAGAGTGGCTGATAGAAAACGGATACACGAACCCGCAACGTCTGGCGATCACGGGTGGAAGCAACGGCGGAATGCTTGTAGGCGCCAGCATGACCCAGCGCCCCGACCTGTTTGCTGCAGCTGTGCCTGCAGTTGGCGTGATGGACCTGCTTCGGTTCCACAAATTCACAATCGGCTGGGCGTGGACGTCCGATTACGGCTCGCCCGATGACCCGGGCGACTTCTTGACTCTTCGCGCATGCTCGCCCTACCACAACATCCGTGAGGGAACTCCCTATCCGGCAACTCTGGTGACGACGGGCGACCACGATGATCGCGTGGTGCCGTCTCACAGCTTTAAGTTCGCGGCGGCCCTCCAGCATGCCCAGTCCGGAGACAATCCGACGCTTATCCGGGTTGCGATTTCAGCCGGCCACGGAGCCGGGAAGCCGACCTCCAAGCAGATCGATGAGGCCACCGACGTTCTGGCTTTTCTGAATCGAACCGTAATGAAAAAGTAGGGACAGGTCACTCTTTTTGCGGCCGGATTCGGGCGCGCCCGGGCGTTCGCTCGCAAAAAGAGTGACCGGTCCCCACTTTTATGGTCTGTCTTGATCGAGGTATGCGTGCGTGATAGTTTCGCGGGTACATCGAAGGAGCAACAACATGGCTAGTCGTTTCTGGGTCGTTCTTCTCGCGTCAGCGGTAGTTCTGGGATGTTCAGGCGCTTCGGCGGACTCAAAATACTTCGGGCGGGTCGCGCCACCTGAAGGACAGACTCTTCGCTACATCTCGGGCTCGGAACCGCAATCGATGGATCCTCAGATAGGGACGGGCCAACCGGAACACCGGATCTATCTCGCGCTGTTCGACGGGCTCACCGAATATCACCCGCAGACCAACCAGCCAATGCCGAGTCTTGCCGAGAGCTGGGACGTGAATGAAAATAATACCGAGTTCGTGTTTCATATCCGCCCGGATGGGCGTTGGTCAGACGGTGAGCCGATCACCGCTGAGGACATCGTCTACTCGTGGCGGCGTGCCCTCTCACCGGAACTCGCGGCACCGTATGCCTATATGGCGTTCCACATCAAGTATTCCCAGGCCTACAACGAGAGCGGTTTTTTTGTCCGTGACCCGGACGGGGGAACCTACCTGCTGGAGTCCGATGTTCTGGGTGAGGTGCCAGTGCCCGAGCCCGAGAGCGCCACCGAGCTAACGCCATTTCGGCGATTCATTCTGGGGCCGAACCGATTGACCCTGCCGGGCGACGAACAGAGCCGGCAGGCCCTGTATGAAGAGAATCCAAGGGTTGGTGAAATCGTTGCTTCAATGGAGCTGGTGCCGGTCACGGCCGAGGATATCGGCGTCGAGGCAGTCGACTCCTATACCCTCCGAGTCACGCTGAACCAACCCGTGCCGTTTTTTCCTGGCCTGACGACGCACCAGTTCCTGCGTCCGGTCCCCGAACAGTCGATCGAGATTCACGGAGACGATTGGACCGACGTCGGAAACATCGTCACCAGCGGCCCCTTTCATCTGGAGACATACCAGGCCTACGACAAGATCGTCGTCGTCAAGAGCCCGACCTATTGGGACCGAGACCGCGTGCGCCTGGAAGAGATTACGTTCTACCCGATGGAAGAGCAGACGACGATGATGAATCTTTACAAGGCCGGTGCTGTCGACGCGGTATACAACCACGTGGTCCCCATCGCCTGGATCGATGAGATTCGGCCGCTGCTGGACTACATGGATGCGCCGGAAAACGCAATCGAGTTTTACATATTCAATACGACACAGCCCCCGATGGACGACATTCGAGTCCGGAAGGCCTTTAATCATGCGGTGGACAAAGTGGCGCTTGCCCGGTTCAAGAGAACTGCGAATCCGCTGACCGCGTTTTCTCCCGAAGGTATCTTTCCCGGGTACCCGCAGCCAGTGGGTGATGACTTCGACCCTGAGAGGGCACGCCAACTTCTTGTTGAAGCTGGGTACGTCGATTCAAGCGGTAACTACGATCCTTCCATGTTTCCCATTAGTGAAGTCGAGCTGACGTACAACACCACCGAAAGCAACCGGCAGGTCGCGGAGTTTGTCCAGGCGCAATGGAGACAGAATCTGGATCTGACTGTCGGGCTGAAAAACATGGAATGGCAGGCGTATCTCGAAGACACACGGACGCTGGCCTTCAAGGGAATGGCCCGGCGAGGTTGGGTGGGTGACTACATGGACCCGTTTACGTTCCTCGAGCTGTTCGCCACGCCGACGGGGAACAACGGAAGCGGCTGGTTCTCACCCGAGTTTGTCGACGGGTTGAATCGTGGCAACAGTTCGCTCGATCCCGAAGAACGCTTCCGTTTGTTGGCCCAGGCCGAGGCGGAGATCCTCGATGTCCAGCCTATCGTTCCTTTGTTCACGAACTCCACGAACTGGATGAAGAAGCCGTATGTCAAGGGCCTGTATCCCAATCCGAACACGATGCATCCATGGAAATACGTCTACATCGAGCACGATCCCGAACTCTGGGATCGCGGAATGCCGTCGCTGATACCTGATGGTAAGTACAGGGCACAGTAAACCGATACGTCGATTTTGTCAGTTGTCAATGGCTCTGTGATATGTTTTCCGGGGTCGGCGGTCTCAGAGCCGGGCCCGTTGCCGTCAAAAGCTAAAGGGGGGATTGACGTGAGACTAATGAGATGGATGCCTGTCTGCATGGTCGTGCTTATGGCATGTGCCGGTACGCCAGCAGCGGCTCAGGATTTGGAAGAAAACAAACGAATTGCCAGTGAGTTCTTTCGTCCGGGCATTACGGCCGAGGAGCGTTTAGAACTCCTTCATGACGACTACATTCAGCACAATCCCGCGTTCAAGAAATTCGCTGATGACAACAACCTGACTTACAAGGAAGGTTTCGAGCAGATGTTTGCTCAGTTCGCCGGACGCGGACGTGGCCGTGGTGGACAACAGGGTCCGCAGCCTCCAGCCGGCAACAACCTTTATATGGTCCTTGCCGAAGGCGACCTCGTGTTCATCATGCGGCAGCAGTTCGCTCAGGATCCGACCGAGGATCCCGGCACATTTTATGAGAGATTCGCCTGGGACACCTTCCGCATCAGGGACGGCAAGCTGTATGAACACTGGGACGGTGCCGTTATCAATCCGCAATAGCTGAAGGTTCGCCGCTCGTCAGGCGATTGCAGAGACAAAGAGGAGGATGTGTGCGTAAGATCCGGCACCTGGCATGGAGCGTGCTGTCTGTCGCGTTGCTGTTTCTATTACAGAGCCCAACGGCAATCGCCCAGATCGACTTTTCCGGAAACTGGTCGCCCCTCTATCACGAAGACTACCCTGAGAGGATTCCCGGACCTGAAAATGGCGACTACGCCGGGATACCCGTCAACGATGCCGCACGCCTTCGCGGTGACAGCTATGACCCGACCCGGATATCCTCGGTGACGCAGTACCAGTGCCGACCCCACGGCGCCGACTATTCGATGCGCGGTCTCGCCAACATGCGGGTGGATCAGATGCTGGACCCCTTGACGCAGCAAGTCGTCGCCATTCGCCTGCGTATGAACGCTTACGAGATGGAACGCACGATTTGGCTCGACGGGCGCGAGCATCCGGGCGAACTCGAGCCGCACACGTTCGAAGGTTTTTCCACGGGCACGTGGAATGGCAACATGTTGAACGTGCGGACGACCCACCTTAAGAAGAGTTATCTGCGCCGCAACGGCCTGCCACGTAGCGAGCAGGCGACATTTACCGATCACTGGGTGCGTCACGGCGAATACCTGACGGTGACAACGACTACCGAGGATCCTGCATTCCTGACAGAGCCGTGGGTACGGAGTCAGACCTGGAAGCTCGATCCCGGACAACAGCTGGGCCGAGACGTCTGCCAGTACGTGAAGGAAATGCCCGGAGAGCTCGACGACGTGCCGCATTACCTCCCGGGGCAGAACACGCTTCTGAACCTGGTTCCGGACTGGTATGGATTGCCAGCGGAGGGTGTGCGCGGCGGCAGTCAGACACTCTATCCTGAGTACCACGACCAGTTCGTGCTTCCGGAAGATGTGCCCAGCGTGTGCACCCGGTACTGCACCTGCGGGCAAAACAACGGTGGCTGTGGCCTGAATTGAAAGTGATCCGAGGAACGAGCGTGAGAAGATTCGTTTTGCTGGGGGCTTTGCTGTTTGCGGTGCAGAGTCCGACAGTGATTGCACAAGTCGATCTGTCCGGAAACTGGGTCCCGCTCTATCATGAAGACTACCCGGAGCGAATTCCAGGTCCCGAAAACGGTGACTACTCCGGAATACCCATCAACGAGGCCGCACGGCTTCGGGCTGACAGCTACGACTACGACCGGATATCTGCCGTAACTCAATACCAGTGCCGGCCCCACGGAGGCGACTACTCCATGCGAGGTCTGGCCAATATGCGCGTCGATCAGGTGCTGGATCCCTTGACGCAACAAGTCGTCGCGATTCGCCTGCGTATGAATTTTGCTGAGATGGAGCGGACGATCTGGCTGGATGGCCGCGACCATCCGGAGGAGCTCGAGCCGCACACCTTCGAGGGATTTTCGACAGGCACGTGGGACGGAAATATGCTTAACGTGCGGACGACCCACCTTAAGAAGAGTTATCTTCGGCGCAATGGCTTGCCGCGGAGCGAGTTGGCAACGTTCACCGATCACTGGGTGCGTCACGGAGAATACCTCACGGTGACGACCGCTATTGAGGATCCCGCGTTCTTGACCGAGCCGCTGGTGCGGAGTCAGACCTGGAAGCTGGATCCCGGACAACAACTGGGCAGGTATGTTTGCCAATATACCAGGGAGTTGCCCGGGGAACTTGACGAAGTGCCTCACTATCTGCCGGGCGAGAACCCAACGCTGAATCTGGTGCCCGATTGGTATGGGCTGCCCACCGACGGTGTACGCGGTGGCAGTGGGACGATCTACCCGGAGTATCGCGATCGCATGGTGCTACCGGAAGACGTGCCGCAGGTGTGCGGGCGGTATTGCAAATGTGGCGAGAATGATGGTGGCTGTGATTTGAATTGAGACTGTTCTAACGAACCGATTACCACGTGAGTTGATATATGCGTAAAAATCTAAACCTGAAGCGTACCCTTTTGATCGGAGCCTTACTCATGGTGGCGGCTCCGGGCACAATGCTCGCCCAGGTCGACTTTTCCGGAAACTGGTCGCCGCTCTATCACGAAGATCACCCTTCGCGGCTTCCGGGTCCTGACTATGGCGACTACTCCGGGATACCCGTCAACGAAGCCGCACGGCTTCGCGGCGATACCTACGACTATGACCGGGTATCGGCAGTGACTCAGTACCAGTGCCGGCCCCATGGTGGCGATTTCGCGATGCGTGCCCTGGCCAATATGCGCGTCGAGCAGATATTGGATCCCCTGACACAGCGCGTCATCGCACTTCACATCCGAATGAACGCTTTTGAGATTGAGCGTACGATCTGGCTGGACGGGCGCGAGCATCCGGGGGAGTTTGTGCCGCACACGTTTGAGGGATTCTCCACTGGCACGTGGAACGGAAACATGCTCAACGTGCGCACGACGCATCTCAAGAAGAGCTATTTCAAGCGCAACGGTTTGCCGCGGAGCGAACTGGCAACGTTTACCGATCACTGGGTGCGTCACGGAAACTATCTGACTGTTACCGTAACCACGGACGACCCCGCGTTTTTGACCGAGCCGCTGGTACGGAGTCAGACGTGGGTTGTTGATCCCGGGCTGCAACTGGGCCGATACGTGTGCGAGTACGCCAAGGAGTTGCCCGGCGAACCGAACGACGTGCCGCACTACTTGCCGGGAGAGAACCCGTTTCTGAATCTGGTAACTGACTGGTATGGATTGCCGGTGGATGGTGTCAGGGGAGGCAGCGAGACGATCTATCCGGAGTATCGCGACCGGATGGTGCTTCCTGAAGACATCCCGGCAGTGTGCACGCGATACTGCAACTGCGGTGCGAATAATGGTGGTTGTAACTTGAATTGAGAGTGATGGGAGTAACAGGTATGAGAATGTTTGTTCTGTTGGCAGTCCTGATTCTGGTGAGCCCACCTCTATGGGCACAGGGAAACCTGGACGACGTCGAGATTCAAGTTATCCCTGTTCAGGGCAATGTTTACCTTCTAGTTGGTGCCGGAGGTAACACGACGGCTCAGGTCGGGCCCGACGGCGTGTTCCTGGTTGATTCTCAGTTCGCACCGATGGCGGAAAAGATACTGGAAGCGTTGCGGCCGTTCACGAACGGACCGCTGCGTTACGTGGTCAACACTCACATGCACCCCGATCATATCGGCGGGAACGCACGGTTTCGCCAACTGGCTCCGGGTAACAGCCTGGAACCATTTTCGATCGTCGCTCATCAGAACACGTTGATGAGACTGGTCGAGCTCGAGAGAGACGACCCGGACGCGGTTCCGGAAGGGGCGCTGCCCCTCGACAGTTATGACACCGAGACTAGGGACGTACATTTCAATGGCGAAGCCGTCTTTGTCTACCACGAACCGAATGCGCACACGGACGGCGACTCGATCGTACTGTTTAGGGAATCGGACGTGATCAGCACAGGAGACATATTTGTGCCCGGTGGGTACCCGTTTGTCGATGTGGAGCGAGGGGGGAGCGTCCAGGGTCTGATCGACGCTCTGAACCACATTTTGCACCTGGCCGTGCCCGCGAACAAGCAGGAGGGCGGCACTTATGTGATCCCGGGACACGGGCGCATCGCCGACGAGGCAGATGTGGTCGAATACCGCGACATGGTCGTGATCATCAGCGAACGCGTCCAGGACATGATCGATCGGGGTATGTCTCTGGCCGAAGTCCAAAGCGAGCGACCCTCTCGGGATTACGATACGGAATTCGTTAATGACGATAGCTTCGTCACCGGAGAGCGGTTTGTTGAGGCTATCTATCAGAGCCTGGTGAATGCGCAATGAAAACTTTTAATACGCACTGTCTGATCGCAACGCTATTCGTTTCACTCGTATTGTTAACAGGCCTGGTGGGCGGGGGCATCGCCGAACTCGAGGCCCAGGGCCGCGGTGGCCCGGGAAGGGGCGGACCCCCTCCAACACCACAGGCAGGGGCACCGGTCGATCTCGCCGGCAATTGGGTCGCTCCCGTCATGGAGGACTGGCGGTGGCGAATGGTCACGCCCCTCAAAGGTGATGCCGCAAGCATTCCTGTCCGGCCGATGGCGCGGGAGATCATTGACAGCTGGGATCCGGCAAGCGACGAGGCCCAGGGCCTCGAATGCAAAGCATATGGGGCGCCGGGTTTGATGCGGCTGCCGGGCAGAATCAGAATCAGCTGGGAAAACGACAGCACCCTCCAGATGGAAAAAGACTATGGCATGCAGACGCGTCTGCTCCAGTTCGATCCAGCAGAGCCGGGAGAGGCAAGTCTTCAAGGCCATTCGGTTGCTCGCTGGGATGCGGGTGTCGGGCGGGGTCCTGGCGGCCTCGGTTTCCTCGGCACCGGCCCCCGTGTCGGTACCCGGAGCAACACATTAATAGTAGAGACATCGAATCTACTTCCGGGCTACCTGCGTAAGAACGGTATTCCATTCAGTGATCAAACGAGGGTGACCGAGTATTTCGATGCCTTCACGGCGGTGGATGGTACCGAGTGGTTCACGATTACCACGATCGTTGACGACCCTGTCTACCTGGCCATTCCGTTTGTGACCACGACGGATTACAAACGCGAAGCCGACGATTCAGGCTGGGACCCCGAACCGTGCTCGGCCTATTGATCAGGTTCCCATGCTGCGCTTCGTCATCCGTCGACTTGTGGTCACGCTACCGATGGTCCTGGTCGTTGTCTCGCTGACATGGGGACTCATCCGCCTGGCACCCGGCAACTTTTACACCGGTGAGAAAGTCCTGCCCCCCGCCATAGAAGAGAACATCCGCGAAAAGTACGGTTTGGACCAACCGTGGCACATCCAGTACGGTCGGATGCTCAGGAACACCCTTCGGGGAGATTTCGGTAATTCGCTGCGGTACCAGGGCCAGTCGGTTAACGAAATCCTGAGAAACTCGCTTCCAGTATCGGCGAGCATTGGGCTTGCCGCATATCTTCTCGCCCTGGCTGTGGGACTGGTTACTGGAACCATCTCCGCGGTCCGACAGAATTCGGGACTGGACCACGCATCCATGGGTTTCGCGATGATCGGAATATCGCTGCCTAATTTTGTCCTTGGACCGATCCTCGTCCTTGCGTTCGGGTTGACACTGTTCTGGTTGCCCCCAGCGCGGTGGGAAGGTTTCTGGAGCCTCAACACGATTCTTCCGGTAGTCACGCTGTCGCTGGTCTACATGGCCTACATCGCCCGGTTGTCCCGATCAGGAATGCTCGAGGTGTTGCGGTCCAATTACATCCGAACTGCACGCGCCAAAGGACTCCGGGAAAGGGACGTCGTTATCCGCCATGGCTTGCGGGGTGGTTTGTTACCTGTTGTTTCCTTTTCCGGGCCGGCTCTGGCGTTGTTGATTTCCGGTACGGTCGTCGTTGAACGGATATTCGCATTGCCGGGTCTCGGCCAGTACTTCATAAACGCCAACCTTAACCGCGACGAACCCCTGATTATCGGTATTGTCGCCTTCATGTCGATCACGGTCCTGCTATTCAATCTTGTCGTGGACGTGGCCTATGGTTTCGTTGATCCCAGGGTCCGGTACTGATGCCCGAAGATGAACCGGGCGTAGTTGCCGGAACTTCGCTCTGGAAGGACGCCTGGCGGCGTCTTCGACACAATCGTCTGGCTGTTGCCGGAATGATCATCATAAGTGTGATCGTTCTGGCGTCATTGATCGGCCCACCCATCATTGAGAGTGCGACCGGTTTCACCTACGATTACATTCCTACCGATTCCGAACTGGTTCGATCGTTCGCGCCATTCACATCACCGGACGGCTCTTTCTCCTGGATTCATCCCATGGGAACCGATGAGGCGGGACGGGACCTGCTGGCGCGGGTTCTGCTCGGAGGCCGGATATCGCTAATGGTCGGGATTATCTCGACGCTGGTTTCGTTGATTATCGGTGTGACCTTCGGCGCGACGGCCGGATATGCAGGAGGCCGAATCGATGACGCAATGATGCGGGTTGTCGACGTCCTGTATGCCATCCCGTACATGATGGTTGTGATCGTTCTCCTGGCCTTTTTCGGCGGGCAGTCGCCGTTGGGGCAGTTATTTCTTCTGTTCATAGGACTGGGAGCTGTGTCCTGGTTGACGATGGCCCGAATCGTCCGTGGGCAGGTCATATCACTGAAGAACCAGGAATTCGTTCTGGCCGCGCGTGCTTCGGGAACGCCGCCCACCAAGATCGTCTTCAGGCATCTCATACCGAACACTCTGGGGCCCGTGATTGTCTACGCGACGTTGACGATTCCCTCGGTGATGCTGCTGGAGGCGTTCCTTTCCTTTCTGGGGCTCGGCGTTCAGGCGCCCCTGGCCTCGTGGGGAAGCCTGGCTGCCGATGGAATTCGCAACATCGCGATCTTTCCCTGGCAGCTGATCTTCCCTGGCGTGACGATGGCGGCAGCGCTGTTTTCTCTGAACTTCGTGGGTGACGGTCTGCGCGACGCCCTAGATCCCAAGATGCGAAAGACTTTGGAATAGAGATGCTATGACACGGCCTCTGGCAGAAGAACCCGGTCTGGATCGATCTCCGCCGTTGTTGTCGGTTCGGGATCTTCGAACCTATTTTGATACCGACGAAGGCACCGAAAAGGCCGTTGATGGTATCGATTTCGAACTCGGGCGAGGCAAGACGCTGGGCATTGTCGGGGAATCGGGCTCCGGAAAATCAGTGACCAATCTTTCGATCATGGGCCTGGTTCCAGAACCGCCCGGACGCGTCGTGGGCGGTGAGATTGAGTTCGATGGTCAGAACTTGCTGTCCCTGGATGCCGAACAGATGAGGCACATGCGCGGCGACCGGATCGCAATGATCTTCCAGGACCCGATGACATCCCTTAATCCCTTCATGCGCGTTTCCAACCAGCTGATGGAGATGACACGCCTCCATCGTGGGTATGGGAAAGCCGAGGCCTTTCGGCATGCAGTCAAGATGCTGGATCTGGTCGGCATTCCGGATGCCCGGTCGCGGGCCCGCAGTTACCCTCACGAGTTTTCGGGAGGGATGCGGCAGAGGGTGATGATCGCGATGGCGTTGTCCTGTGACCCGGAACTCCTGATCGCCGACGAACCGACGACGGCGCTGGACGTTACGATTCAGGCTCAGATCCTGGATCTGATTCGGCAGATGAAAAAAGAGATGGGAACCAGCGTCATACTGGTGACCCACGACCTTGGAGTCGTTGCCGGTATGGCGGACGAAGTCGTCGTGATGTACGCGGGAAGGATCTTCGAACGCGCTGGGACCGAGGCATTGTTTCGCAGATCGGCCAACCCATACACCCGTGGACTCCTGCGTTCAGTGCCTGGAGCTTCTGCCGAACCCGGCGAACTGTATCAGATACCCGGATTGCCTCCCCACCTCTCCCGTCTGCCTTCGGGATGCCCCTTTGCGCCACGTTGCGATCGGGCAACGGAGCAGTGCCGCGCCGAGTTTCCACCCTTTGTCGAGATCGCTCCGAACCACCGCTCTCTCTGTCATGTAGCAGAGGAGGTTTATTCCGAGGTGAGCAATGACTGAGGCCCAAGGGAGCTTGCTGTCAATCCGTGATCTCAAAGTGCATTTCGATCTGGGAGGCGGCGGCTGGTGGAGCCAGTTGCCGGGGATGGGCAACGGCGGACACCAGGTCGTCCGGGCAGTGGACGGCGTTTCTCTCGATATCGAAGAGGGAGAGACGCTGGGGTTGGTTGGAGAGTCCGGTTGCGGGAAATCCACGCTCGGAAGGGCCCTCTTGCGGTTGACGGATATTACCGAAGGAGAGGTCCGGTTCAAAGACGTCAATCTGGCAAGCCTTTCTGCTACCCAGATGCGCGGCCACAGGCGGTGTTTGCAGATGATTTTTCAGGACCCTTATGCGTCGCTCAACCCGAGGATGACTGTCGGCCAGATTATCTCCGAACCCATGGAGAACTTCGGGATCTCGAGTTTCAAAGAAAGAGAAGAACGTGTCCGGGACATCATGGAAACGGTTGGGCTGAGTCCTCGATACATCAAGCGCTACCCGCATGAATTCTCTGGTGGACAGCAGCAGCGGATCGGTATCGCCCGCGCGTTGGCTCCGGAACCGGACTTCATCGTGGCCGACGAACCGATATCCGCATTGGATGTGTCAATCCAGGCGCAGATCATCAACTTGATCGAGAAACTCCAGACGGAGAGGAATCTGACCTATCTGTTTATTTCTCACGATCTCCGCGCCATCCGTCACACTGCAGATCGCGTAGCCGTCATGTATCTCGGGAAACTGGTCGAGCTGGGTCAGAGCGCGGAACTTTACCGTAATCCATTGATGCCTTATACGCGGGCGCTCATATCGGCCGTGCCGATTCCCGACCCGGTTGCTGAAGGGCGACGTCAGAGAATCGTCCTGGATGGGGACGTTCCCTCTCCCATCAACCCACCGTCAGGCTGCCGGTTCCATACGCGGTGTTCGTATGCAGTTCCAGCTTGCGCCAGCAACACCCCAATCCTTACCGAGATCGAACCAGGTCATATGGCGGCCTGTATAAGGATCAGCCCCAAAGAGCCGGACATCGATCAGGTGCCTGCTGGAGAGACGCCGGGGCTGGCCTGACGCTCCCGAAGCCGGAAGTGCGAGACGTGTTGCTCGGGGGCGCCCTCTTGCTATAATTGCCCCCTTTCTGACTTAAACGCGCTGGTTGGTTCGCATGGAAGAAGAACGCATCGAAGAGATCCTAAAGACACAGGCCGAGGCCCCGGTCGTAGAAGAGCGGCATCGAACGCCCATGACGATTCTCTTCAGCGACATCAAAGATTCGACGGCCTACTTTGAACGGAATGGTGACGTCAAAGGCCTTGCGATGGTCGAACGTCACAATAAGCTGCTGTTCCCGTGTGTGGAAAACAACCATGGGCGGATCATCAAGACTATTGGTGACGCAATCATGGCTCTGTTCAACGATCCTGTCGATGCGGTGACGGCAGCCGTAGGATGCAGACCGTCCTGGTTGAGGACAACGAAGGGCGTGAAGATTCCGAAGAGGTCCACGTCAAAATTGGTGTCCATACGGGTCTGGGATTGACTATGGAAAACGATGTCTTTGGTGATGTAGTCAATGCAGCTGCCCGGGTTCAGGGTCAGGCGCAACCCGATCAGATCCTGATAACCGACAGTTTGCTGTCGGCCGTCCATACCGCGGGTTATCAGGTGGGCAAACTGGGCCGTGCCCAGATGAAAGGCAAGGACGAACCCATCGACGTTTACGCCGTAGGATGGTCACCGGATGCCACCCAACAGCTCATAAACGATCTTGAGACGCGTTTCGACAAGCAGTTCAAGGAACTCGAAGACTCAAAGTCGAAGATGGAAGAAGACTTCGATCGAACACGCGCAGAATGGGGAGATGAGCGGAGGCGACACCACGAGGAGATCGAGCGACTGGAAGAAGGCGCGCAGAGTGCCATGGAATCGGCCCGTCAACAGGTGGGCGACGAACTTCAGAAGCAGTCGGACTTCAAGATCGAAGCTGTAGAGAAGGCGAGATCACAGCTTGAAGAGAACCTGAAGAATTCCCAGGAGCGCTTTGAAGCCGAGCGCGCCGGATATAAGGCCCAGATCGCCAGTCTTGAAAATCGCCTTGTCGAATCCATGGAGCAGGCAAACAACCCCGCCCGGACAGCCAACCTGGTCAGAGAGCAAGTCCAGACGCGATTGGCAGAAGCTAAAAAGGAGTGGCAGGCACAATGGGATGCCGAGCGGAAGCGGCTAGCCGAACAGGTTGACAAGGCAAAGAGCGCAGGTCCCCAGGATCCCATGGCCGAAGCACGCCGCATGATGATGGAGCGGCTAAAGGCCAAACAGGAAGGCAGAGAGCCCGGTCAGGGCGGAGAAGACCTCAAGGCCGTCAGCGAAAAGTTGGAACGTGAGCGCGACGAGCTTATCTCGCGTATCGAACTCATGGAGAAAGAGGCGGCTCGCGTTGCCGACGAGCTCCGCAAAGAGGTCCATAACGAACTCCGTCACAATTATGACCAGAAGATGGAGCAGGCGACGCGGACCCGTTCCCAGCTCGAACAGGAAGTGAGGACGTTGACCGAAGAGCTAGCGGGAGAAAAACAGTCGGCCGCTTCGCGAATCAAACATCTTGAAGAAGCGATCCCTGCCGCAGAAGAAGCCGCCCGCACGCAGGCCATTGCTGAATCTCGGGCGGAGCATGAGACCAAACGGGAGGAGGCGGATCGTGACGCTTCACGCCTGGAGAGACGGCATCGAGGGGCCGTGGAAGAATGGAACCTGGAGCGGGGCCGACTTGAAAAACAGGTAAAGGAGCTGGAATCGAATATCAAGCAGGCGCGAGAGATGGCCTTCAAGCGGTCCAGCGATCCCACAGTAGAAGAGCTCAATCGTCTTCGTCGTCAATTGGAAGAAGAATTCAGGACGAAGACAGCTGTGTGGGAAGACGAAAAACGACACCTCAACGAAAAGATCCAGAATCTGGAAAATCCTTCCGAAGAATGATGGACGTCAGCCCTCAAGCCTTTTTCCGAGTTAAAGTTCTGAACGCTCGGCCGACTGCATGTTCGTTCTGAATGAGTGATCCAAATCCCTCTTTCGAACGTCTAAAGAAAGAACACATGGAATAAGGAGGGTTGAGGTCATTACAAAAGGTGTGTAAAAGTCATCAGGCGGCGGCCTTCGATTTCATCACGACTCTGATGCCGTCAGCGAATTGCTGACCATCATAGACCTCTTGTAAGAGTTCGGATCCTTTTAAGTGTCGCCAAGCCTTCTCAGCGACACGTAGTAGCTTCCAGATTATTGCCGTTGCATTCTCGACACGCTTGAATCGGCGAGCGGCGTTGGTGCGGAGACGAACCATGTCGAAGGGCGATTCGACGATGTTGGTCGTTCTCAGATGCACCCAGTGTTGTTTCGGGAACTCATAGAAAGTAATCATCCGGTCCCAGTCCCGCAACAGCGTCTCACCCGCTTTGGGATAGTTCTTCTCATATCGGCGGACGAACTGATCCCGCTTTCGTTCGCAGGCCGCGCGGGAGTTCGCGAAGGCCATCCCATGAAGCAGCTGTCTGGCCGCGGGCTGCTCGGTCTTCGGCAGATGATCGACCACGTTGATCGACTTGTGGTTCCAGCAGCGTTGTTCCTGGCCCTGGGGCTGTTGCTCGGCCAGCGCGGACCAGATGCCCAGGTGACCGTCCGCGACAGTCAGCCGTCCCAGCTTCAGGCCCCGTCTCTGGAGATTGCGCAGAATGCGGCTCCAGGACTCCTTGCTTTCCCGCTGCCCGCTCTCACAGGCCAACAGCACTTTGCGCCTGTCTGACAAGGCTCCGATGATCACCAGCAATGCCGCTCGCTCTTTCGCGATCCCCGCTTTCACGTACAAGCCGTCTGCCCACTGGTACACGACCTCGAGGCCGGACAGGTCCTGCTGGACCCACTCGTCATACTCCAACTGCCAGGTCGATTTCAGTCGTTGGATCGATGCTCGCGACAACGGAGCGCCAGCGCCAAGCAGTCCGCGCATGGCCTGCTCGAAGTCCCCTGTGGCCAGACCGTGGAGGTAGAGATCGGGAAGTAGCTCGCCCAGCTGTTTCGATTTCCGTCGAAAATACGGCAGGATCTGACTCTCGAACCGCTCGGCGGTGTTTCGAACCCGAGGTCGTCGAACCTCCATCGTACCGTTCATCATTGCGAAGCGTCGCGGTTTCCCGTGACCGTTCCGGTATCCTCGTCGATTCGGACTCCGCTCCAACTTTTCCCGACCCAGAAATTGAGTGACTTCGTCCTCGAGCAGCTCCTGTAGCCAGACTTGGACCCGGGATCGCGCCCAGTCCTCCAAACCTTCATACGCGTTCGTTGACGCCACTGATGCCGGTATGTTCTTCTTCTTCATGGGTGGTGTACCTTTCTCCCGATTGCTGCCGGGATTGCTTAGGGTTTCGGATTCACCGAAAGCGTACACCGCCTTCTCTTTTTACACACCGATTGGAACGACCTCGTCGCCTTCGCTCGGCACGCCTTGCCTGGCTGGCGTCTGAACGGCTCTCTCCGGTTCTCCAGTTATTTTCAGGGATAGATTCGGATCAGAAAGTGACGACGGGCGCGGTATCCGCCGCGCCTACAGCATCGAAGAATTCGCGCTGATCGAAGCCCGTCATGTTAGCGATGATGTTGGTGGGGAACTGTCGCACCCTGGTGTTGTAACTCTGGATTGATTCGTTGTAGCGGCGGCGTTCGACGGCAATTCTATTTTCCGTACCGGAAAGCTCGTCTTGAAGTGCCAGGAAGTTCTGATTGGATCGGAGTTCCGGGTAGCTTTCCATGACAACCATGAGGCGGCCCAGGGCGCCTTCGAGTTGTCCGGCGACGGCTGCTTGCTGGTTCGCAGTGCCGGCTTCTCCCCACTGGCTGCGGAGCCTGGTTACCTCGGTGAGAACTTCCTGTTCCTGATCGGCAAAGCCCTGTACCGTGTTTACCAGGTTGGGTATCAGGTCGTAGCGCCTCTGAAGTACGGTTTCAACCTGGGCCCATGAACTTTCAGCCTGCTGGTCCAACCCGACAAGTTCGTTGTATGTGCCGACGTAGCTTCCGCCAACGATCAGGACAGCAAGGACAAGAGCACCGATGACAATCCAGCCTTTTGTGGACATAGATCCTCCGATACAAGACAGTCTAAATAGAATACCTCACTGGCGCGTATGTTGGTCGACCATATCGACAACCGATTCGATGGTGGTCAGATAGGTGTCAAACAAATCCAGGGTATTGATTTCCTTTCCACCACCGAGGCCTTCCTTGAGATCTTCAATGGTCACGAATACCGATTCATCGAATCTTAAATGCGAGGCCAACGCGCTGAGTGCGTCCATTTTGCGAGGCGGAACCTCGTCCTGGTAAATGCGTAACGCGGCTCGAAACAAGACAAGAATCGTCGATATCGAATCGATCATCAGCTCGAGAACACGTTTGGACTTTCCCTCCGTGAGGAGAAACCCTTCTCTGAGGCGGATCAGGCTCGATTTCAGCTGGTGCTCCAGTATGAGCCTCAGGTTCTCGGTGTGGACTTCGATCTGATCCAGAACGTCTTCGCCGGAGAGGACCCGATGGGATTCCTTGATGTCGAGGATTTCTATCGGAAAGACGTCGGCTGATTTCTGAAGCCGTTCCATTGTGAAAAACAGGGGTGACGGATTTCCAGCCTTTCGCCACGCAGCGGAGGGTTTCGACAATGCGAGGAGTTCCTTTAGTCCCAGCGTGTCAGCAACGACGAGAACGTTGTAGTCGGAACGCTTTCCCACATGGTCGCCGGCTGCCGCAGAGCCGTAGAGGACAACGGAGCGCACTCCCGATCCCAGCGCCTGTTCGAGCTTCTGAACCAGATCTTCAGGTTTCAAAATGCTCTCCTCTTACCATGAGCGTCCCGCCCCACCACCACCGGACATCCCGCCGCCGAAGCCTCCAAACCCACCGCCGCCTCCACGTCCGAAGCCACCGCCGCCAAACCCTCTTCCCATGCGGCCGCTGGAGAACAGCATCAGTGCAAGCCACGGGTTTCTGATGATGAAGGGCAATAAGAAAAGGAGGACGATGAAGCGCAGCAAACCTCCAAGAGGATTTCTGGTCTGCGCGACCGGAGCCGGAGCTGCAATGGTTCCGGTCAACTCGACACCGGCGCTGTTGGCAACCAGGAGCGCCAGCGTAGCCGCACCCGCAGCCATTCCAGCTCCGTACTGTTCCTGCCTGAACGCCGGCAGAACCGCTTCATCCAGAATCCGGCCCGCCAGTGCGTCGGGAATGAGCGGCTCCAGGCCGTATCCGACCTCAATCCTCACTTCCCGATCCTCAATGGCTGCCAGAAGGAGAACGCCATTGTCTTCGCCGGATTGACCGATCCCCCAGGTTTCGAAAAGTCGGACGGCGAAATCGTCGATTTCTCCTCCCTCGAGCGAACTGAGCGTCACGATGGCGACCTGAGTCCCGGTCTTCTGTTCGAGCTCTCGGAGAACATTTTCGATCGAAGCGGCTTCGGATCCGATAACACCGGCGAAATCGTTTACTAGTCCGCGGAAAGCCAGCCGTTCAAGGAGTGCGTCAGACTGGGCTGCACCGGCAGGCGCTGAAACGAGGAAGACGGCCAAGAATATGGTAATTGTGCCCCGCATGGACTTTCATTGTAGCAGTCGTCAGGAGGCACGGGCCGCAATCGACCGCAATCTGCGCTGGGAAATGTCCTCTTAGGGGTGTGGGAAACTACAAGAAATCTGTCGGCCAATTCGAGTAGGATAGTCTTCATACGAAGGAGGCTCAATGAAGGCAACTTGGAACGGAACGGTGATAGCTGAAAGCGAAGAGACAATCGTTGTGGAAGGTAACCATTACTTTCCACCGGACGCGATCCAGGGAGACTATCTCCAGGACAGCGGCATGCACTCGACATGTCCGTGGAAGGGTGAGGCGAACTACTACGATGTCGTTGTAAACGGGGAATCGAACAAAGATGCCGCCTGGTACTATCCTGAGACGAAGGAAGCTGCCAACAACATCCGTAACTACGTAGCCTTTTGGAAGGGTATCGAAGTCGGCGAGTAGTTACCGAGCCCTTCTACGCGAGTACTTCAACTTGAGATGGCTTGGCTTCCGGGCCCGGCCAGCCTTCAGGCAGATCGCCGCAGTCTTCGCGAAGATATTTCCAGTAGTTCGGCCGAATGGACTCCAGAAGTTCTTTCCGTGTTTTGAGCTTCATCGGCTTGCCGACGTAAATCTTGCCCAGTCGTTCCATCCAGTCCTCAGGCATCAAGCTGGAAAACATGAATAAGGGCCACGTGAAGTTAGGTCCGTTGGTTCGGCGGAGCTTGGTCAACCACATGAAGAACGATCCGATCCGCCACGCGGACGGGCCCCACCAGCTGTACTGGCCCGGTCTGAGGTTGTTCTTCCAGCACTTCATGATCAGCTGCCATTGCAGTGTGGTCAGCTGCTGCGTTTCTGTGACGCCCTTTTCCTGCGCCATACGGGTGTCGTGCAACGGTGTGAACACGGACGGAACCAGAAACGCGAACAGATTCCGCCGCTCGAGCTCGTAGACCAGATCCAATGTCGCCTTCACGTCCTCATCTGTTTCACCCGGATTGCCAATAATCAGCGTCATCATTGGATACCAGTTGTTCTGGTTCATGACGCGCAGACCTTCGACCACCACGCTGGGCCAGTCTTCTATCGAGAAGGGGACGCCCTTACTCGGCATGATCTTCTTTGCCAGCCGGACCGACCCTGTTTCCAGGCCGATCAGCGGTGTGAGCGCTTTCTTCTTCGGATGCTTGCTCACTGTTGGCAAATGGATGGGGCTCTTGTCGAGGATTGTGTCCGAAAGCTGCTCGATCAGTACGGGATCTACGACGGCTGGGGCTATCGTCGAGTGTGACAGACCAAACTCTTTGACGCCCGGATAGCTGGAGGATTCCTTGTAGAGATCGACCAACGCCTCCCGGTTCGGGAAGAAGAACGGAGTGTCGGTCTGAACCTGGCCCCAGATAAACATATCTTCCGTCGCAAGGGAGATCTGACCGTTGCCGTTCTCAATATTGGCTCGCACTGCGGACATGATCTTGTCTTTCGGCAAGTCGAGCTGTGGATTCAAATCCGGCACACAGAAGTTGCAGCGCCTTCCGCAGCCGGTAGTCATTTCAATCACACCGAAACTGGTTCTCCGGTCCGGGAACAAAACAGCTTCTCGGCTTCGCGGGTGTTCGACCGTAATTTCGCGGTCCAGGTCCTCTCCTCGAATGGCTTTGTGAAACAAGGCCATCGAGTCCACCGATTCGCTGCGTCCATCCACGACACAGTCCACGCCCAGTTCATCGTAGGTGTCCGTCTGCTTGATCTGCCATCCGCCAGATCCGCCGACGATTACTTTGAAGTTGCCCCGGTATTCGCTGGATTTTATCGTGTCGAACATCAGCCGCGTATAGTGCGAGTTGATGGGCATCTTCGAGGATCCGAATATGGACGTGTAGACCCCTGCTGCGAAGGTTACTCCCAGGGGGTTGTGTGTCGACACGGCTACGACTCGAGTGCGGGAGCCGATGAACTTCGTCAGGTCGTCGGGATAGCAGGCTACGACGTCGTCGGTTGAAAACTTGCGCAAGAGAGATTTTTCGAGGACACCGACGCCTGCGGGCATGTACTTGGCCGAACCGTCCGTGTTGTACTCGACGTTTCTCCATTCCGGATACTTCTTGTCCAGGATCCATTCCAGCCATATGGGTAGGGATGCCATGGCCATCTGAATGAAATAACCGGCATGATCGATAGCCTCGGTGAGGGGTGCGGTGATAACGATGAGCTTGCCGTCTCCGGATTGGCTTCCTCCGCCATTCGAACCACTGGTCTGGCCGGAGTCTTTCAATACGTCTGTGGGTTCGGTTGGAGAAGCCCCGTTTCCTTTTCCGATATCAGCGCTCATTCGTCTCTTGTCCTTTCCTCCCTACGCTCGCGGCGCATGGCCGACCAACGAGTATAGCCTGCATGTGATCACCGCGAAAGGGCATTCCGATCTATGGTGGATCGCCAAGCAGCGCTGTAAGTCTGTAATTCAGCTATCGGTTGCTTCGGGTGGGTCTGTCTCGGGGGTTTCCTGAGAGTGACCTTCAGGTCGGCGTTGGGGAAAGTGATGACGTCGTCGAACTGAAGCGTCTGCTGACTGTCAAGAGGTTCCCCGTTGACGAGGACCCCACTGTGTTGGCCCAGATCGATCAGTTCCAGTTGTCCGTCCGCGTTCCGAATTTCGATTGAGCGGCGGGACATGCCTTTGTCCTGGATCGAGGCTTGATTTTCGTTTCCTCGTCCGATGCGGAAGGGAAACGATTCCAGAGGAATCAGACGGGGCTGTGAGAGGTCCTCTTCGACCATACTCTCGGTGTCGTCAACGTCCGGTGCGTTCTCTACTCGAGAAGCTGGGGACACTTCTAAGATGGCTACGGGGCCCTTAATTTCCTGTGTCATTAGACTTCAGTTAGCAAAAGGGAGGCCCATCGAGAGGTCGTTCCAATCGGTGTGTAAAAAGAGAAGGCGGTGTACGCTTTCGGTGAATTCGAAACCGTAAGCAATCCCGGCAGCAATCGGGAGAAAGGTACACCACCCATGAAGAAGAAGAACATACCGGCATCAGTGGCGTCAACGAACGCGTATGAAGGTTTGGAGGACTGGGCGCGATCCCGGGTCCAAGTCTGGCTACAGGAGCTGCTCGAGGACGAAGTCACTCAATTTCTGGGTCGGGAAAAGTTGGAGCGGAGTCCGAATCGACGAGGATACCGGAACGGTCACGGGAAACCGCGACGCTTCGCAATGATGAACGGTACGATGGAGGTTCGACGACCTCGGGTTTGAAACACCGCCGAGCGGTTCGAGAGTCAGATCCTGCCGTATTTTCGACGGAAATCGAAACAGCTGGGCGAGCTACTTCCCGATCTCTACCTCCACGGCCTGGCCACAGGGGACTTCGAGCAGGCCATGCGCGGACTGCTTGGCGCTGGCGCTCCGTTGTCGCGAGCATCGATCCAACGACTGAAATCGACCTGGCAGTTGGAGTATGACGAGTGGGTCCAGCAGGACCTGTCCGGCCTCGAGGTCGTGTACCAGTGGGCAGACGGCTTGTACGTGAAAGCGGGGATCGCGAAAGAGCGAGCGGCATTGCTGGTGATCATCGGAGCCTTGTCAGACGGGCGCAAAGTGGTGTTGGCCTGTGAGAGCGGGCAGCGGGAAAGCAAGGAGTCCTGGAGCCGCATTCTGCGCAATCTCCAGAGACGGGGCCTGAAGCTGGGACGACTGACTGTCGCGGACGGTCACCTGGGCATCTGGTCCGCGCTGGCCGAGCAACAGCCCCAGGGCCAGGAACAACGCTGCTGGAACCACAAGTCGATCAACGTGGTCGATCATCTGCCGAAGACCGAGCAGCCCGCGGCCAGACAGCTGCTTCATGGGATGGCCTTCGCGAACTCCCGCGCGGCCTGCGAACGAAAGCGGGATCAGTTCGTCCGCCGATATGAGAAGAACTATCCCAAAGCGGGTGAGACGCTGTTGCGGGACTGGGACCGGATGATTACTTTCTATGAGTTCCCGAAACAACACTGGGTGCATCTTAGAACGACCAACATCGTCGAATCGCCCTTCGACATGGTTCGCCTCCGCACCAACGCCGCTCGCCGATTCAAGCGTGTCGAGAATGCAACGGCAATGATCTGGAAGCTACTACGTGTCGCTGAGAAGGCTTGGCGACACTTAAAAGGATCCGAACTCTTACAAGAGGTCTATGATGGCCAGCAATTCGCTGACGGCATCAGAGTCGTGATGAAATCGAAGGCCGCCGCCTGATGACTTTTACACACCTTTTGTAATGACCTCCCCATCGAATGGTTCAGACTCTTTCCCCTCCATCGACCATTCCGATCGAGTGTGTTCCCCGGCTGCAGCGATGATCTTAGTCGAGGGGGGGTGGGCGGGTCAAACCTCAGTTTCAAGTCATCTAAGGCCATGCCGAGAGTGGAAGAACAGCCGTTTCTGGACATTTTCGCCCGACAATCTGTCCTTCCTCTTTCGGTCCCGAACCCAACCTCTGCTAGTCTGGCGGACTGCATCTTACTGACCTCGACATCTTACTGACCTCGACGCTCCTGGTCCAAAGCATTGAAAAACGATCCAGTTTGTTGGAATGTGGATTGCACCTGTAATTATCAGTCCCGGTCTTCGGGACGGGAGGTAAGTCATGTTCGGCATAGGTTTTTCGCTGGGAAGGCACCCCAGGTTCAGGTGGGCTTTAGGCATGGCGGGTATTGGCACGGCACTGGCGTATGGGGTTTCATCCGGAGCGCTCCCGAAAATTGCCAGGAACCTCCACGCCCATTGTCCATGCTGTGGCGGGTCAGCCAGGCCGATCCGCAAGGGCAAAGGTGGACAGAAAGTCAGGTGGTTCGGCTTCTAGGCGCCAGCAGCCTCTTGCAGGTACTCGTCGAGGTGATCATGATGTACTGACGTAATTCGACTCTGTTCTCGGATACAGGTGCCATGGCTGACGAGGTTCACCATCACGATCCGGTAGACCATCTGCCGTACCCTTCTGAAGGGCACGAAACGGTTCTGGGTCTTTCGCCCTTGGGTTGTGCGGCATTGATGGCGATTCCAACCCTTTGCATCGTCGGCCTGGCGGTATGGGTCGTATTTTTTGACAGCGATATCGAGGCGTTTCTTGCGACAGGCAACCCTGCAGTTTTGTCCATCGATGGAGCCTCGGAGATCGCCATCGCGAGAGACGAGGGGTTTTCCGAGGCTGTTCTCGAATACGGTTCCGTCGCCGAGGCCTACCAATCCCTGGTGCAGGATGGCCAGGCCTTTATGGTGCCGGACGGAACAGATGTGCTGATCATCGACATCAGGCTGACGATGATGCGTGTGCGGGTTGAATCCGGCGCATTTGCCGGTGAAACCGGATGGGTGCCGGATAATTGGGTGAGATCCAGCGAGTAGCCGGCCTGGGGAGACCATCCGCGGTGCCCTGGAAGTCTGAATAAGAATTCAGAAACTCTTCATATAGCAACAACTTCGTCGTCTACTACATTTAGATAGGGGCTCGTCCCTGCTGGCGAAGCTCTAGTTGCGGCAGCGAACGCTCCACTACGCTATACTCTAGAGCCGCACAGCTTTAGCGGGTTTTGATCGGCAGGTGAGAGCCGTCTGTCAGGCAAACTATTGGCCGACCTCGAATGAACATATTGATCGACGCACTCGGGATGCTCTGCGGTTTGGGTGCGGCGACTCTAGCTACGACCGCCGTGGGCAACCGTAACGCAATCGGAGGTCTGGGCCTCGGCTTTGTGGTCTCGGTCTGGGCTCTGGGTCCTGACCGGATCCTCGACCCGGCGCTGGTCGGTTTTGTCGTTGCCGCGATCGCTATTGCTTACTTGTCACGTCCAGGCCTTGAGGTCCTGACCTCGGTTTGTGCAGGTGCGTTGGCGGGTTTGTGGTTTGCTGTACTTCAGATACAGAACGTGCCCGTTGCGGGAGCCCTCGCCCTGGCTGTGGCCGTCCCCGCTGTTTCCGTGTACATGTCCTCGCGTCAGTCAGATTTTGCGCCTCTCGCTCTCGGCGAGGAGGCGCTGCTTTCCGTCATTGCGTTGGCATTGATCGTAGCCATAGGACCCGATGTGATTTCGGGATGGGAGTCGGCCGGCGTGATGAATATGGACTATGAAACGGGAATGGAGTCAGAGATGTCCGGCTGGGTTTTGGTTTTGACAGGCGGTTCCGTGGTTTTCGGGAGCGTGTATTCCCTGGTCTGGAGACGTCGATGAACGTGCTCCCGACGCTCGAGAACGGACTGTTCGCCCTGAGCCAGGTGCTGCGCCTGCCTGTGATCGCACTACTTTGGATATGTGTGGCCGCGGCCTTGGCTATGGCTGCGGGTTGCGTCGTAGAATTCCTGGCCCGCCGCCGGGAACGTCACAGCTTCGATCTGAATGGATGGCTTCAGTCAGGTCCGGTCATGGGTGCGGGCGAGGGTCGGCAGACACAGCTGCCGGCGCCTTTGCGATCGTTGTTGCGTGATATCGAGGACGAGAAGGAGCAGGATTCGCTGGGTGACGGTGGTCTGGAACACATAGTACTGGAGCGTGAGCATCGAGTGCGGCAAACGCTGGGCCCGTCTCGAATGCTCGTGAAGGTGGGTCCGAGTCTGGGGTTGCTGGGAACGTTGATACCGATGGGCACTGCACTGGCCTCGTTGACGGCCGGTAACATAGAGGCGATGGCCGGGCAGATGGTCGTGGCCTTCACAACGACGATCATCGGGCTCTCTGCGGGCACGATCGCGTATGTCGTCCAGGTCGTGCGCCATGGTTGGGTTAACGAAACAGTACGCGAACAAAGATTTTTGGCTGAACGAGTTGCCGGAGAGCTGGAGCGTTCGGCCGGCGGGGTCACACCGTTCGCCAAGCGCGGAACGTAGAAAGGAACAAGAATCATGGGTCGTTTTTTGCATTTGCCTTCACCCGATGAAATTCCCGATGAAGATCCACTTTCGGGAGTAGCGAACATCTTTGACGTGGCGGTGGTTTTCATCGTGGGATTGATGATCACGCTCTTCTCCGTCTACCGGATGGGTGATCTCATGGACCCCAACTCTGATGTAACGATGGTCCGGACCGACTCACAGGGTTTACGCGAGATCATCGTCAAGAGAGGAACAGAAATCGACGCGTACGAGTTGACAGGCGAAACCATGGGTGGCGATGGCGAACGACTCGGGACAGCGTACCGTCTGGCAGATGGGCAGATCATCTACGTGCCCGATGACGAATTGGGCGAGGTGCCGGCAGGGCAATGATTCAACGGATTTCCAGCCTGGCGCTCCTGTATTGCCTGCTGTGGGTGCCGGCATCGGCGCAACGGGTGACCTACGTCTTTTCCGATGGGAACATGCCGGGAACGATCCTGGCTTACAAGGAACTGCTGGAAGAGCGGCCGGATCTGCGCGGCCAGGTCTCGATAGACTTCCTCACAGAATCCGTTTTCGACGAAACCGACCCTCGAGACGTCATCGGTTCAGACGTCCTCGTCCTGGATATGATGAACCAGGAGATGGTCGACCGCTTCAACGCGGCGCACGACGTCGATGTTATCGGAGATGTTGCCCGGCGCGGTACGGTTCTGGCTGTGGGCCGCGGAATCATGCCGCGGGAGAACTATACAGACCAGGGTGCGGTATGGGATGAACGTGCGCACGCTTTCTGGATGGGCTCGGGATTCAGCAATCAGGTCGGCCTGATCAAACAGGCTCTTCTCCACGCCGGCGTCACGGACCTGACGATTCCAGAGCCTCAGCCCGCACTGGACTTTGGCTATTACTACCCGGAAGGGGCCGCCGGCAGGATCTTCGCCACGTGGGATGAATTCGACGCCTGGCGTAGTGCCAACGGGAAAACGAGGCCCGGTGCCTTGCGGGTCGCGGTCGGTTTCTACAAGGCGACTTACTACGGTGGGGACACGGAATTACTCAACGCGGTCATAGCCGAGATCGAAAGTCAGGGAGCCGAAGCCATCCCCATGTTCGGTTATCCCGGAGGCGTCACTTTCGAGCAGTTGTTGCTGGATGACAACGCCCAGGCGCGCGCGGACACGTCGCTGGCGTTCTTGTTCCGTTTCGCCGATTTCGACGCCGCGAAAGCCCTCGAGCGACTGGATATTCCTGTCGTCAGCATGATCAGCCTGTACGGAAGAACTGAAGAGGAATGGCGCGAGTCGAAAACGGGGCTTTCTATTTTTGAGGGCACGTTTCAGGTAGCCGTTCCGGAAATTGCGGGAACGGTTGCGCCTACCGTTGTCGGAAGCCAGGAAAAGATCGTAGACGAAGATACGGGTCTGACGTTTGTGATACGTCGTCCAATCGCTTCCCGTGTGAGGGTAGCCGTCCAGAGGGCACTCCGTTACGGAAAACTCAGGGTCACTCCAAATGCCGAAAAGCGGGTGGCGCTGATGTTTTACAACTACCCGCCTGGAAAGGCCGGTATCGGAGCCAGCTATCTGAATGTGGCCGAATCACTGGCGAACATCCTCCAGGGATTTCGACAGGAAGGCTACGACGTGGGTGAGGCGGATCTTTCAGCCGAAAGCGTCCTTGAGGACATCACGACGAAAGCCCGTAACGTCGGTGGTTACGCTCCGGGAGAACTGGAAGCGTTGCTCGAGGAAGGAACGGCGATACGGGTACCCGTAACGGACTATCGGGAGTGGCTGGGCGGCTATGCACCGGCGTTCAGAGACAAGGTTCTCGCAGACTGGGGAGATCCGGCCGACACGACGTTGATGGCGGCCGATGGTCCGGATGGTCCGAGCCTTGTCATTCCCGCCGTTCAATACGGCAACGTTATCGTGATGCCTCAACCCGCGCGTGCCAAAGGCGAGGACGAAGAGAAGCTTTATCATGCGAAGGATATCGCTCCTCACCATCAATACGTGGCGACGTACGGGTGGCTCCGGAACGGTTACGGTGCGGACGCCGTCGTTCATTTGGGGACACACGGCACACTGGAATGGCTTCCGGGCAAGGACATGGGTCTCGGCGAAGACGATCCCTCCGACGCGCTGATGGCGGATCTACCCGATCTTTACATCTACAACGTAGATGTTGTTGGTGAGGGTCTTGTAGCGCGTCGCCGGGGCATGGCGACGTTGGTCGACCACATGGTGCCGCCGTTCCGGAAAGGCGGTCTGTATCCCGAACTGGCGGCCTTGAGTGAGAGCATCAACGACTACGACAGGAACCTCCACGAGAATCCGGAACTGAGTCTTGCCTTTGCCGGCGAGATTCGCGAGCAGGTTATCGAACTCGGAATCGCAAAGGATCTCGGACTCGATCTGCCGGCCGCGAGCGCGCTCGACGATGACATGATCCACGAGATTCAGGCTCACATGGTCGATCTGCGAAGCCAGAACATTCCGTTCGGTCTACATGCATTCGGCCGCGTCCCGGAGAAAGCACTTCGTGACAGCACGATTGATGCGATCGTTTCGGTGGACCGGAGTCTGCTGCCTAACGACGTCGAAGTTCTGTCCGGGGATATGGAAGACCGGATTGTCGGTTCGGGACCACGCGAAATGGCGGGCCTTCTCGGTGCATTGGGCGGCGGCTTTGTTCCCACCGGCCCTGGTGGAGAGCCCATTCGGAATCCGGATTCCTATCCAACAGGGAATAACTTCTACGGAGTGGATCCGGACAAGGTCCCCAAGCCCGCGGCCTGGGAACTGGGTGTAGACCTGGCCGATCAGATGCTGGCCGACCATCTCGAGCAGAACGGCCGCTATCCCCAGAAGGTTTCGTTTGTGATCTGGGGAGACGAGACGATGCGTCATGAGGGCATCATCGAGTCGCAGATTTTCCACCTGCTGGGCACACGGCCTGTTTGGGATGTGCGCGGCGATGTCGTGGGCGTTGACATTGTGCCCAGCATTCAATTGGGCCGGCCCCGTGTGGATATCGTCATCGCCTCGGCTGCCGAAGGCATGTTCAACAATGTCACGCGTCTGATGGATGAGGCCGTGCAGCGGGTCAAACTCATCGAAGAGGCCGAGAATTACGTACGGGATCACTATCTGGAAACGAAGTCCATTCTTATGGAGAACGGATACTCCGAAGAAGATGCAGATCTGCGTGCGGGCGTTCGGATTTTTGATGAACCCCCGGGGACGTACGAGCTGAACACCTCCAACATCATCACCGCCAGCGGTACCTGGGATGACGACCGGGCGATGACGGACGAATATCTGACCAAGATGGGGCACGGTTTCGGGAACGGTTTCTGGGGCGAGCCGATGGAAGACGTGTTCCGCCTCGCGCTTTCTGGAACAGAAAAGGTTGTTCATAGCAGTTCGACGATGTTGTACGGCGCATTGGATAACGACGATTTCTATATGTACATGGGTGGACTGGCCGCGGCTGTCCGGAATATCGATGGGACGACACCTGAAATGGTCGTTACGAATACGCGCGATCCCGGCAAATCCGAGATGACGACGATCGATGAGTTCATCGGGACGGAGTTCCGCTCCCGCTACGTGAATCCGACATGGATCGAAGGCATGAAGAAGGAAGGTTATGCCGGCGCGGGCGAGATGCGTTCGTTTGTCGAGTACCTGTGGGGGTGGGAAGCCACAGTTCGTGAAGTCATCGACGATCCTATGTGGCAGGAGTCCTTTGAGGTTTACGTCGAAGACAAGCACGAACTCGGTATGCAGGATTTCTTCGAAGAGAACTCTCCGTTCGCGTACCAGGATTTGACGGCGCGCATGCTCGAGACCGTTCGAAAGGATTACTGGGATGCCGATGTGGAAACGGAAACACGGCTTCTCGAGGAGTATCTCGACAGTGTCAGCCGTCATGGAGTGGGATGTGCAGAGCACACCTGTGGCAACCCGCGCCTGTCTCGATACGTTTTGGAGCGCGCAACGGCGCTCGACATACCCGTGCCTCTGATCGAAGGCTTCCAGGAAGCGATGGAGCAGGCCATCGGCATGCAGATTACGAGCGCAGCGGCGGCCGTTGAAGACTTTGTCCGGAGAAATGAAACACTGTTTGAGAATGTTCCTGCTGCGCGTCCTGAGGTCGAAGGGTTCCTGATGACCGAAACCGAGCAGTCCCAACCGGTGCCACAGGCCGCGTCAGGTGAATTGGGCAACGGTAGTTGGGATGGTCTGTGGGTCGGGCTTCCGCTACTTGGCCTTCTGTTTGCCTGGCGGTGGCGCCGCGGTGTCTCTTAAGGGAGTTCTTTACGGGATGCTGTCCCTTCTACGCTCGTCACGCCGGACTCGTTCCTCGTCGCTTCTCTTCGTCTTCGCTCTCCTCAACGTGGGCCTTCTGGTTCGAGCCCAATCTCCGGCGAGTCCATCCTTTGATGCCGTCCAGGTGACCGACAGCAGCGCTGGTGCGTATGAACCCAGCATGTCGGTTTTCGGGGAAGGTTTTGCTGCGGCGTGGTATGACACGCGCGACGGTCAGGCCGAGATCTATCTGCGCCTGCTGGGTTCGGATGGAACCCCGGAAGGCCCTGAACGGCGGGTGACCGAGAGCTCGGAAGCTTCATACGAGGCTGACATTGCCGCGGCAGGCGAGGGGATGGCAGTTGTCTGGTACGACCGAACTAACCTGGCGACGTATGAGGCCAAACTGGGACTATGGAATCAGAACGGCACCGAAGAATGGGTCCGGACGATTTCGGCCGAGGGGCGTAACGGGCGCATCCCGGTGGTTCTGGTTCGGGACACGGAAATCTTCTGTGCCTGGGTTGAAGACGACAGGGGAGAGAACCGTGAAGTCTGGGCGGCGTGGTACGACTTTGAAGGGCAGCCACTCACCGAGCCGTGGCGACTCGGTGAAGCGAGTCAGAGAACATGGAATCTGAATGCGAAGCTGGGTCCGCAAGGTGTGCCCTGGGTGGCCTACGACGCCTCGGTCGAGACCCGCGCGGATGAGCTGTTTCTCGTCGAGGCTGTCGCCGGAAGCGAACCTGTTCGGCTGACAGCAGACGATGGTTTTGACTCGAAACATCCGGACCTGGCGTTCGGAGAGGACAGGGTCGCCCTCACATGGTGGGATCGTCGATACGGCAACGAAGAGGTATATTTAGCAGCTGGTTATATCGAAGGGCTTAAAGATACACTTTGAAGTTGGTGCCGTTCGCGTGACGTCCACACCCGGTGAATCTATCGGTGCCTTTATTGCCTGGAACGCACCGCGATTCGGTTTGGCCTGGAACGACGATACCGCCGGACAGGACGAGATCTACTTTCAGTCTTTCGATTCGAGCGGAGAACGCGTGGGTCCCGCCCAGCAATTGACCGACAACGAGACGCATTCGCTTATCCCTGCCATCCGCCCCAGCGAAGACGGCTTTGCGCTGATATGGAATGAGGTCGTCCCGGGTGAAGACGGTGTTGCGGGTCACCAGGGCGTCAACGGGCGTTCGCAGCTCGTGTTCGCATTCGTGAACTAGCCGATGGGCCAATCCAAGTTGGTAACTCTTGCAGTGCTCATGGAATACAAATCTTACACGGCCGATATCCCGCATCCAAAGCTTTGGCAAGATCTCTAAATACTCGAGTCAGTTTCTTGGAGTCGTAGTAACGGCAACCGGTTTGGTGGAGTGTCTTCGAAGTATGGCTTCCACGGTAAATGCCGGGCATCGATTTTTTCTTGTTTGCGGCTTTCCGAAGCAGAATACTTGCGCCGGCCGCGCCTGCTGCCGCCGTTGCGACTGCTGCGATCACGAGTTTCTTTTTCTTACCCATTGGTCTGGAATGTTAACGGACCCAGAATTGAAGATCAACGTAGAGGCGATTTCCTTTGATGCGGATCTCGGCGTTGTGGATATTGACCGCCAAAGTTCGGACTGATACATTGCGTTGGGGTGACGACGTTCGGTTGGCCGACGTCCGAGAAACGAGGTCCCCGTCAATGCGGATACGAACAATAGCTCTTTCAGTAGTGGCCGCGATCATTCTCTTGGCTTTTCCGGCAACGTCCCACCACAGCAACTCGGCCTACGAGAGCGACCAGATCATGACGGTGACCGGAGTCGTGACCGAATGGCGCTGGTCGAATCCTCACACGTGGCTGTACCTGTCGGTTGAAGATGAGAACGGAGATAGGCAGGAATGGAGAGCAGAGGGCCGAGCGCCGGGGATGCTCCGCCGGGCTGGCTGGAGCCGAGAGATCCTTGAGCCGGGCGAGACCGTTACTGTTCACATGAATCCGGCCAAGAACGGCCGTCCTGTGGGCATCATCGTCCGGGTTGAAAAAACGGATGGAACGATCCTTGGCAATAGGCCGAATTTCTTTCAGTAGATAGCCGGGCGGTAGCGGGTTCTTTGAGAAAGGACGTGACAGCCATGCAAAAAACCATCGTTTGGGCATCGTGGATCGTGGCTTTTCTGGGCGTGGTTGTCCTGATATCGGGGAGCGCGAGCGCTCAGGATTCTGCCGGAGAATCCACAACCGCACATGACTTTTCGGGCGTGTATTATCCGTTTCAGCAGGGTCGGGGTGGCGCACTGGCAAATCAACCGCAGGGCCCTCTTCCACCTCCCCGGCCTGCTCCGGTCGGTGACCTGTCAGGCGGGCCTTCCCCCAATGCTCCCCGGCTTAGGGCCGAGTATATGGCCCGATGGGAAGTTATCCGCGAATCCCGCATGAGCGGATCGTACGAGTACGACAACATCGCAAACTGTCTTCCACCAGGCATGCCACACATGATGAACATGTCCTACGGCATGGAAGTGATGCAGACTGACGACAAGATCACTTTCTTCAGCGAGTGGCAGGACGCGATGCGGCGCGTTTATCTGGATGGGCGTGAGGTGAGCGAAGACGTTCTGAATGACCCCACCTACGCCGGCTATTCGACCGGCCATTGGGAAGGCGATACGCTGGTGGTCGAAACCGTGTCACTGAGCACAAACTCTTTTATCGACGGTTCGTCCCCTCACAGCGAACAGATGAGAGTGACCGAGCGAATCCGGTTCATTGCTCCCGATATCCTCGAGGATCGGATTGTCGTCTACGATCCCGTGGCACTTGTCGAACCCTGGGAAGCGACTCGCACTTATAGAAAAGCAGCCTATCCGAACGACGAACTCCGAGAGTTTGCTTGCGCCGAGGGACTCCGAGACTCCCCGGAGTGAACAGGGAAATCTGTTAGGCTGTTCACGTAAGATGATCAAGGTCTTGGTTCGAATTCTCGCTACGTTCCTCCTGTGTGCCGTCCCGGTGTTTCCTCGAGCTTCCGCCCCCCAAAGTGTTCCTATTGATTACGACACAGCGCACCTCGCCAGAGTCGTGGATGCCGTTCGAATCACCGAACCGATAAACCTCGACGGCCGCCTGGATGAAGCGGCATGGGCCGTGGCAGCGGTTGCGGGTGACTTTCTGCAGTGGCAGCCCAACCCCGAGTCACCGGCCACCGAAGCCACCGAAACCCGGTTTCTCTACGATGATGACAATCTGTACGTGGGCATTATCTGTTTCGATTCCGAAATGGATCAGCTGACAGTGAACCACATCACCGACGACTTCCCCTTCGGCGAGTCCGACAACCTGGCCATAATGATCGACAGCTTGAATGACGATCGTTCTGGATTTGCTTTCGCCGTCAACCCTGGAGGCGGGCGGCGTGACGGTCAGGTGGCCAACAACGGTGGGACCAGCAATTGGGATTGGGACGGGGTGTGGGACTTTGAAATCACCGAGACCAGTGACGCCTGGATTGTAGAGGTTCGTATTCCCTTTAAGACGCTCCGATTTTCGAATTCCCAGTCCCAGGAGTGGGGCATCAACCTCTCGCGGGGTATTCGGCGGATCAACGAAGAGAGCATGTGGGCTCCCATTCCCGTCCGTTACCGTCAAACTCGCATGTCCCTGGCCGGGACGCTCCGTGGCCTGGAGGACGTTCGTCAAGGCCGGAATTTGAAGGTCAAGCCGTTTGCGTCAGCCGGGTTTACTCAGAGTCGAAATTCGGATCCTGCAATTGGAGACATGGTCACCGATTACGATTTCGACGGTGGAATAGACATCAAGTACGGGCTCACGCCATCCCTTACGTTGGATGCGACATATAGAACAGATTTTGCGCAGGTCGAGGTGGATCAGCAACAGGTCAACCTGACGCGGTTCAATCTCTTCTTTCCGGAAAAGAGGGAGTTTTTTCTGGAAAATTCAGGGACATTTGCCTTTGGTCCCGGTGGGAACCTGGTTCCGTTCTTCAGTCGCCGAATCGGCCTGGGCGGGGACGGCAGTCCCATTCCGATCGTTGGAGGAGGTCGTCTGACAGGCCAGTTAGGTCCGAACGATGTCGGCGTTTTGGCTATGAAGACGGAGTCGGTCGAGGGCACACCGTCCAACGATTACTTTGTCGGTCGGTTCAAACGAAACCTCATGACCAACTCCTGGGTCGGAGGACTTGTGACCAGCCGGAATTCGAGCGCGGCCGATGACTACAACCGTGTCTATGGAGCCGACGCGCATTTCCAGTTTTACGAACGGCTGGAATTCGACGCTTACCTTCTTGGGAGCGATACGCCGGGATTGACCGATGAGAATCAGGCACGAAGATTTCAGACGGCCTGACGCGACGATGAATTTGTCATTGGTGGCGAATACAACGAGATCCAGACAAATTTCAATCCCGAAGTGGGATTCGTCCGGCGTCGGAACATCAGCCAGTATGCCGGCGAGATCGCGTGGAATCCGCTCATCGAGAGTAGCGATTCGATTCGGAATCTCGTTTTCGAAGCCAACCTGGAGTACTTCGAGAACGGCAGCACCGAAAAAGTTGAAACCCGAACTCAGTCGGTGGGTCTGGGCATCGACTTCCAGAACAGCGGTTTGATTGATTTCAGCGTGATGGAAAGCTTTGATCGTCTGACACGGGACTTTGCCATTCGACCCGGTATCGTGATTCCTGCTGGCGACTACAAGTACACGCGGTACGACTTCAGCATCCGGAATGACACGAGTGCGAGCCTGGGAGGGCGTATCGATGCTGACTGGGGTGAGTTCTGGAACGGAGACCAGAAATCGATCGGTTTTAGATTTAATTTCCGGCCCAATTATCGGGTCAATATCGAACTGGACTACACCCACAACCGAATCTCGCTTCCCGCTGGAAAGTTCACGACCGACCTTGTCGCGGCCCGCTTTACCTATGCGTTCACGGCGCGGGCGTTTCTGAACGCCTTTGTGCAGTACAACGCCGACCGGCACCAACTGAGTTCGAATATTCGCTTCAACATCATTCATAGTCCCCTGAGCGATCTTTTCATCGTTTACAACGACGTGCGGGACACTGAACGCAATCAGGCCACCGATCGCGCTCTCATCGTCAAGTTCACGAACTTGTTCAATTTTTGACTGAGGACAGTGAGGCCGTTCCCTTACTGGGTCGGGCGGAACTCCGGCGCGTTAGCCCCCTGTGGGAGATGGCACTGCTGGCACCGTGTCCGTTCTGGGTGCGGAGTGGATATGACGGCTTCGCGTGCCCCGGGAGCATGGCAGGCGAGGCAGTTCTCATGCAGTAGAGGAGAATGGGCCATCAGGGGCGGCCCTTCGGGTCCGAGCCGGGCACTACGAGGAGGACGTGACAGGCCGATGAACCGGCTCGAGCGGAACGGGATTATATCGGTCGCACCGCTCACGTGACACTGCCGGCAGGCGATTCGAGTCGGGTGCGGTGTTTCAGGTGCGAAAGAACTCGGGCCGTGGCAGAGAAGGCAATCGCTCATGAAACCACCGGTCTCGTGAGGGGCGGCCGGTGGCGCACCGAAGTAGAGGCGGCGTGGACGCAGGTTGCGCCCATCGTTCCCGTTGTCGGGACCCACCTCCTGTGCCTCACCTCCCAGGCCAAAGAGCAACAGGGCGAAGACAACGACGATGAAACGTCCGAAGATCATGCCGTGTTCCCCACCTTCTCGACACGTACAGCGCACTTCTTGTAGTCCGGCTGCTTGGATATCGGACAGTAGGCATCCAGTGTCAGTTGGTTGATCAGCTTCGCTTCTTCAAAGAAGGGAACGAAAACCATCCTGCGTTGGGGCTGTCCCCGGCCATCGATGCTGGCCGGAAGGACAATTTCTCCACGCCGGCTCACCAGACGGACGCTGTTCCCCGATTGGATGCCCATATCGCGCGCATCGTCCGGATTCAATTCCACATAGGTTTCACTGACGGCTCCGTGCAGTGGTCCCACTCGGCGCGTCATGCTGCCGGTGTGCCAGTGTTCGAGAACCCGGCCGGTCGATAACCAGAACGGGTAGTCATCATCGACGATTTCGGCCGGTGGCTCATAGGGCCGAGCCCAGATAACAGCACGTCCGTCGGTTGCTTCGTTGCCGTAAAACCTGAAGGACTCGCCTGCCGGAACGTAGGGATCGGATCCTTCTGCGTAACGATAGGCGGTTTCCTGTCCATCAACGACTGGCCAGCGCAATCCCCGGTTCTCTACGTAATCGTCGTACTCGGCAAGGTCGTGGCCGCGGCCGAGCGTAAACTGACGGTATTCGTTGAAGATTTCGCGCTCGTAGTCATCGCTGTAGTCGAAGAGGTCGTCATATCCCATCCGGCGTGCAACTTCCATGAGTTGCCATACGTCGGAACGGGCTTCTCCCGGCGGAGTTGCAGCCTGGAACCATTGCTGCGTCCGGCGTTCCGAGTTTCCGAACATGCCACTGCGTTCCACCCACATGGCAGAGGGGAGGACAACATCAGCAATCTCCGTCGTGGGTGTGGGATATACCTCCGAGACTACGATGAAACGGTCTTCCTTTTCCGCAGCGCTGCGATATCTGGAAAGATGCGGCATCGTCACCATCGGGTTAGTCACTTGAATCCACATGGTGCGAATGTCTCCCCGATCCAGGGCGCGGAACATTTCAACGGTGTTGTATCCCGGAGTCGGGGGTATTTGCTCAACCGGGACATCCCAGATATCGGCCGCCGTCTGCCTGTGTTCGGGGTTGGTGACGACCATGTCGGCCGGCAGACGGTGCGCAAGCGTACCCACTTCGCGCACCGTACCGCAGGCGCTGGGTTGCCCGGTCAATGAAAACGGGTTGTTGCCGGGTTTGGCTATCTTTCCCGTCAACAGATGGAGATTGTTTACAAGGTTGTTGATCCAGGTGCCGCGCACGTGCTGGTTCATTCCCATACACCAGAGAGAGACGACCTTCCTGGAAGGATCGGCATAGAGTTCGGCGATCTGACGGATCTGCTCGGCCGGAATACCGCTCGGGGCGGCTGCCTGTTCGGGAGCATACGGTTCGAGATAGGCTCGGAATTCCTCCAGGGTCATGGCCTCGGGCTGATCGTTGAAAACAAACTTGTCTTCCAGGCCGTAGCCGATGTTTTCCCGCCCGCGCCGGAAGACCGTGTGATCGTTAATGAAATCACGGTCGATCCTGTCGGAGGCGACAATGACCTGCGCGATGGCGTTGGCCAGTGCAAGGTCCCCATTTGGCTGTATTCCCACGAACTGGTCGGCATAATCCGTCGTAGGAGTCCGGCGGGTCCCGATGTCGATGATCTGCACCTCCGGTCTGATGCGCTTCGATTCAATGATTCTTGAGAACAGGACCGGGTGGTTCTCCGCCATGTTGTTGCCCCAGAGCACCAGAACGTCGGCCGCTTCCAGATCGTCGTAGTTGCCCATGGGTTCGTCCATACCGAAACTCGTAATGAATCCCGTGACCGCGCTGGCCATGCAAAGTCGGGCGTTGGACTCGACGTTATTGGATCCCATGCCGGCGCGGAACCACTTGCTGGCAACATACCCGTCGGAAAGCGTCCACTGGCCGGATCCGTAAATCGCAACAGATTCGGGGCCGGATTGATCCAGCGTCTCGGAGTATCGTGCGGCGATCAGATCGAGGGCCTCATCCCAGGTGGCTCGCCTGAGTCCATTGGACGTTCGGATCTGGGGATAGAGGAGGCGGTCTTCACCGTAGAGAACAGCGGGCAGACTGTATCCCTTGACGCAGAGAAGCCCACGGTTCACCGGGCTCAGTTCGTCGCCCGCCACTGCCTTGACAACTCCATCCTCGGCGCCGACCATGACGCCGCATCCGACTCCGCAGAACCGGCAGGGTGCCTTCGACCAGGTCAGTCTGGGGTCCAGCCCCGGCGCTTCGACTTGAGCGAGCGTCGTGCCCGATTCCCATAGTGTCTCTACCGGCAGCAGTGCCATGCCGGTACCCGCGTATTTCAGAAAGTCTCTACGAAAAATAGCCATCACTTCTCCTGAAGCATGTTCGGTCTCTGGAAAGTATGCCTCAACGGCTCTCCAGAAAGGGACTCAGACCGACGAGGAACTCTCCACCACGTCGTAGAGCCCGATTCTTGAGGAAGCAACTGATGGGCCAAATCTAGTTCCGTAATTCCAGCATGTTACGCGGAATGAGGCCATCACAGGGTGAATTTCCATGTCACTATTAACCTCAAGGGTTCCCGCTCGTGACAGATTGTCCGGACCTTTTTAAACCGTAGTTGAACCCGTACTGGATTCTTTGTCACGAATCATGCAGGATGCCCACTCAATGTTTTCCTTTCCGCTGGGTCCGGTCGAAGCCATTGCCGTATTCGCGATTGCCACGATAGCCGCTGTCGTTCAATCTGCGGCGGGGTTTGGTCTTGCATTGGTTGCGGCCCCGCTCTTGCTGCTGATCTATGGACCATTCGTGCCCGGACCCATGATGGCCGCGGGGATGGTTCTGACGGCTTTCATCCTGATTCGAGACCATCAGCACGTTGATGTGTCCGGTGTGACGTTTTCCCTCATCGGGCGAGTGGTGGGTACGGCGGGTGCGGCAGGATTCTTGTTGGTTGCCTCCGAAGCCTCGTTCGACCTCGCCTTCGCTGTACTTGTGATGTTCGCCGTGATCTTGAGCGCCGCCGGCATTCGTCCGCGGCCGAACCGGAGGAATGCTGTCATAGCGGGCACGTTGTCGGGTCTGATGGGAACGATATCTTCCATAGGCGGCCCTCCTATGGCGCTCCTCTATCAGAGTTCGGGAGCATCGCGCCTGCGCGGAACGCTGGCCGGGTATTTTCTGCTAGGGGGCGCTATTTCTCTCACGGTCTTGTTCTTTATCGGCCGCTTCGGGGCTGAAGAACTCGTTCTGTCTCTATTCTTAGCTCCACCGATGGCACTGGGTTTCTGGCTGGCAGCACCGTTGCGCGACCGGATGTCGGACGGAATCATTCGACCACTGGTACTCGGCCTCTCATTCGTATCCGGTATGATTGTCCTTTTGCGCGTCCTGATCTAATGTAAATCGCAGAAGTTCGTAACGTTCTCACGAGGAGTTATATATGCCCACAGAAGGGACAAAAATATTGGATTCGGGAGATGATTTTCCAAAGCTCGAAATCCAGAGAGTCGGAGGCGGAACGCTCAGTCTTCCCGATGAGCTTGCCGACAGTTTTGGAGTCGTTCTCCTGTATCGGGGGCATTGGTGACCGTACTGCCGCCAGCAGCTGACTGCTTTCGCGAAGGCCAGTAAGCTAAGCGACGAGGGCGTCAGGGTGGTGGCCGCCTCCGTGGATTCGGAGGAAAATGCACAGAAAACGATCGAAGAGTGCGGAATCAATTTTCCCGTAGGTTACGGCCTGGATTTCAAGGAGGTGTCCGGCCTTACAGGAGCCTTCTACGAGGAAAAGCGAGGGATTCTCCACGGCACGGGATACCTTTTGCGTCCCGACGGCAAGATCATGGTCGGCGTCTACAGCTCGGGACCGATCGGCCGGCTGGTATGGCAGGACGTCCTGGGGGTTGTGGAGTTCGTGAAGTCTTAGGCCACTTAGCGGTCTTGCTATGGATAGACGCTGGGGATACGTTCCGCGCGGAACGAGAACCATCCTTCGGGTGGTTCTGCGTTTACAAAGAGTTCAAAGACTTTCCTGGCCGGTGTCTCGTGGGTCACTTCAACGATACGTGTCCAGTTGTGCGTACCGCCCGCGACGAATCGGCCCTCGTCGTCCGAGACCAGTCCTCCAAAATCGATCAGGACGTTGCCGGTATCCGTCATCCAGTCGGCGTCGCTGACGAAGTTTGCAAAGTAGGTTTTGTCTTCCGGTCCGCCGCCATAAGACCAGACCTGGGTCACGGTCATATTGTCTTCGTCCACGGCGTACTCGACTGCGCGACTGAAAGAGTCCTCAATCGGGACACGCTCCTCGAACGCTACCGCCCGATTGTTCCCGTTGTCGAACATCAAGATGTTGCCTGCGGGCGTGATCATCGGTGCGTGCTGGTGATAGGGCCAGACAAGACCGCCAACCGGTTCCAGCAGATACTCCTGCCATTCGGGGCCCCATCCGCCGTGATCCCCGAGGATCCACCCGAGCTCTCCAGTGTCCATGTTGATCTTGACCACGGCGTCCTGGTGTCGCATGGACGCAATGGCGTAGGTTTCGCTCGCATCCATCACGACCGCGTTGGTGTGCGCCCAATCCCGCCTGGGAAGACCTTCGGGCTGACCGTAGACGGAAGTCCAGTATCCGGCGCCGAGCGAGTTGTAGCTGATGCGGAGAGGATCGAGAACGTCCAGGAGTCTTACTTCGCGAAGCAACTGGCCGTCGCGGCCGAATTCGACGAGGACGTCCCCGACGACTTCCGAGGTCAATCGTGACGCGTTTGGATCGGTATCACTGCTCGGAAAATCGTCGAAATTTCGAAGCTCCGAGCTGATCGCGAGAATATTTCCTGAAGCGGTTTCGAATGCGTCGTGGTGAAACGTATCCGTGTTGACCGGAATGTTCCCAGGGAGCACGAGTTCTTCGAACGTCCGATCGGACGTCCATTGGGAGATGACGTTGCCCAGCATGTCGATCTCGTAAATCCGGCCGTCCCGCCCTGACTGATACAGGATGTTTCCGTTCCGAAGCCTGCGAGCATCGCCCACGAGATGGTCGGTCCAGTAGTACCAGACAACCTCACCAGCCTCATCCACGATCACGAGCGGTCCGGTCTCGTCCCGGCCATCGGAGTTCCGGTTGGTCAGGTTGAACATCGTAAAACCCGGCTCCATGAGTTCCGGTTCGCTGATTCGGGTCTCCAGAGGAGGGAAGTCTTCCGGAAGTGGAGGCGTCGTGATCTCCAGGGGTTGGGATGCTGCGATACGCCCCCCCTGGTCGATGACCTCCACGCGTAGGTTGTGAGTCCGGTTTGGGCGCATCCCGATCAGGGGGATCTCGTGGCGGGTTGCCAACTCCGATTCCGGCTCCACATCCCAGCTACGTTCCCCATCACTGAACTCCAGCGAGACCGTCGTCGGTTGATCGGTTTGCAGTGTGAGCAGGCTTGCCAGAGGAACGGTATCACTCGGTCTTTCGGTGATTTCTATCAACTGGAGTACGGGCGGGGAACCGCACGCCGAAATAAGAAGTGCGAAGACCGTAAGAATTGTCAATCCGATGCCTTGATGCATTCGCGGTTCCTTCGGCGCTCCCCCCACCCTCTTCTATTGGCCCAACTCCGTGATGATGTATGCAGACACGTCGGCGATTTCCTGTTCCGTCAGAAGTGTGCCGAAAGCGGGCATATCGTTCCGACCGGCCCGGATGAGTCCGGCTGCCGTTGTTTCGTCAAAAAACGCTCTCTATGGGGGGACCGCCGTGTCCGCCCGCTCCTTCGGAGCCGTGACAGAACAAGCAGGTTTGCGTGTAGACCAAACGTCCCAGATCTGGATCCGCCGGACGGGCCGCAGCAGGTGCCGCACCGCGGCCGGCAACGTTAGTGGGCGGAGCAACCGGTTCGAGTGTGCCGTTCAGGGAAAACAGCCACACGCTGTCACCCTTGGGCGATCCGGCAAACAAGTTGCCGGCCGAATACGCGACGACGTACTGAGTGCCCTCGTATTCGAAGACCGCCGGCGGAGCGTTGACTCCGGCACCGGTTTGAAACTCCCACAAGAGTGAGCCGTCCTCGGTGTCCAGCGCTGTGAACCGTCCGTCGTCGCGGCCGATAAAGAGCACGCCCGTGGCCGTTACGGCAGACCCGCTGTAACAAAAGTCGGCCCACTTTTGTTGCCAGACCATGCGGTTTGTCGTCACATCCATCGCCGCCAGAATGCCGAACGTGGGCAGTGGGACCTCACCCCCCAGTGACCCTCCCGCACGCATCTCCCCGGGCTCGGGGTCCTCATTGTTGACGGGAATTGAATAAGCGAGGCTCTGGTACTTGTCGTTTGCGCAAACAAAATAGGTCTGGTTTTCGGGGTCATAGGAGGACGGTGGCCAATTGGCTCCGCCCAGAGCCGAAGGCTTGAGCACGATACGTTCTGTCCAGAACGGCGTGAAAATGCGGCCTCCATTGACGAGCGCGAAGCCTTCGGGTGCGATGTCCACGCTCTGTGGAACGAAGGCGTCACCGACGGGATAAGGCTGTGTTGCGGAGGTCGCCTGCCGGGGTTCCTGGGGTACCGGCCGTTCTTCAATCCCGATCAGCGGTTCTCCGTCTGTGCGGTCCAGGATGTACAACCATCCGGTCTTGCTCGTTGCGGCCAGTCCCTGGCGCTCGCGGCCGTCGATCTCGACGTCAAACAGGACCACCGGAGTTGACATGTCATAGTCCCAGATGTCGTGGTGGACGGTCTGGTAGTGCCAGCGGTATTCGCCCGTCGTGACGTCCAATGCGACGACAGAAGACGTGTACAGATTGTCTCCTGCCCGATAAGAAACCGTCGAGGTCCGGATTCGCGTTTGCCGTCGAGAAATAGATCATGCCGAGGTCCGGATCTACAGCCGGGGTTTGCCAAACTGTCCCCCCGCCGTAACGCCAGGCCTCATTGTCTTGAGGCCACGTTTCGTTCCCGGGTTCACCGGGGCCGGGAACGACATAGAAAGTCCAGACGAGCGAGCCGTTGTCGGCATCGTAAGCCTTGACGCGACCGCGCGTGGCGCGCTCCGCGCCAGCGAAGCCGGTGATGACCAGACCGTTGTAATAGAGAGGCGCGCTCGTAATGGTGTAACCCTCTTCCCAGCGTTCGGCCTGCGTCGACCATTCAATGTCTCCGCTCTGTTGATCCAAAGCCACGAGTTTGCCGTCGAGCTGCCCGACGTACACCTTCCCATCGCCCAGAGCGACACCCCGGCTGGACCATCCGCAGCAGACCGTGTCGATGGTCTGATCTAAACGGGCCTGGTATTTCCAAACGATCTCACCGGTTTCGACGCTCAACGCAAACACATCGTCTTCTCCGGTAGGGATGTAAACAACGCCTTCATGAACGATCGGGGAAGCTTCCCCTGAATAACGGGGGCCGGAACCCGATGCGTCCAGGTGAGTCCTCCAGACAGCCTTGAGGTCTCCGACGTTTTCCTGAGTGATCTGTGTGAGAGGGGAATAGCGTTGGTTGGCGAGGTTACCGCCGTTGGTCAGCCATCCGTCCGTCGGAAGAGCATTGAGGGTGTCACTCGAAAAAGCCGGCGCCTCCGGGATATCCATCACCAGATCGAGTTGCTGCGCATCTGAAAAATGAGTCCACGACAGGAATACCGTGGCCAGACACACAGTGAAGATCGCAAACTTTGCAGGTCGTGGTCTCGAACGCAGACGGCGGTGAATGAACTGAAGCAAGGCAACCTCCTGATTAGTGCGTGGATTGATTTCATAGACAGAGTTCGTATGATCGTCCGGTTCCGGATTCTTTTCAACTCCTTTTGAGTAAACGACTTTACTGGTTCCCAACGGCTTCTCGCCGGTTGCCGCAACTCTTGGTCACATAACTGCTATTACCTTCCCAGCAGAATGAACTCGACGAGTGGGCTGGTCCGGCATCGGCCTGGTGTCCGGCGACGGCCCAAGACATTTTGAGAGTAGTTGGCAGGAGGTAGCTCAGGTGAATCGATCCAAAAGTTTTCAACGACTTGCACTCATTTCGGTCGTTGCGTTCATGTTTTCCGCTGCGTGCCGTGCACCGTTCGAGGTCCGCGTAACGGATTTTAGAGGCGGGTCCAGGCCTGCCTTTTATGAAGGCGAAGCCCTGAAAATGAACGTTCAGTGGGACAAGGAAGACAGAGATAGTACAGTCAGCTGTCAACTGGTTGACACCTATACGGGGGAAACCAAATGGCAGGGTTTAGCCATGGTCCCGACCGTCGAGAACGGTTCCCTGGATACACTGTCCTTCGACCCGCCGCTTCCTGAGGACGGTCAGTTGGGTTTGACCGCAGGTGGGTACGAGTGGGCGTGCGACCTGGGAGACTATGCCAGATCGGGGATCTACTTCGACATCATCGAACGTTAGGGTTTCTCTCGAGGCACTCAGAATCGCTCTGTCTCAGGTGGCAATAGAGAGCGATCTTTCGTGGTTCACGGCGCCACGTGCTCCTTCTTCTTCTCTTCCGGAGATGCTGCGGGTCCTGCTCCGACCCGGACACCCCGATGGACCCACCAGGCGCGGATCCTGAACATGCCGTCTTCGAGGCAAATCCTCTTCAGTTCCATGTCCGCTTCGTCTCGCCACTCGTGCCGGGAAATCTTCTCGTTCCGCATCAATTGATACAGGGCATCGTGAACCAACGACCCGCGCATGAAGTCTTTCGTGTCGATCGTGGGTCCCGACGGTCCATCCCACGCATAACCTCTGCGAATCAGAAGCATTCCCTCGACGGTGAGTTCGATGAACTCGGTTGCAATATTCTCTTCCGGCCGAACGCTGACTCTCAACGAGTAATCATTTACCAGTTGGTATTTGTAGCCACTGCGGTATCGAATCTGATCGTTTAGCATATCTGTGTTTCAACCGTAACCGTAGCCCATGGGAGGGTAGCCCAATTTGTCCCGAAGCCTCTCGACCGACTAGACTGGTATGGCTGTCTGCAGCGCGGAAGGAGACAACTATGAGTGATCCGCAAGGAGCACCCGACGTGGAGCTGTACATGGAGCGTGTTCGAATCGTATGCAGCGGGGTCGCAGGTGAGCAGTTCTTGCCGTTGGTCGAACAGGCCCAGAAGATGACGTTTGACGGCGACGCCGATAACCTTGAGTCCGCCCGGGAACTTTATCAGCGCGCTTTCGGCCTTTTTCTGAAGGGCTACGCGCTGTTTCTGGAAGACCCGGAAACCTATGAAATTCTCGTAACCTGGAAGGAAGAGAACACGCTGCCATGGGGAAAGGACGGTACTGCACCGAGCGAGGGTCAGGGACGCCCGGGAGTCCATGAGGCTCTTTTCGAAGGTTACGAAGACTCTCTGAGCGACTATCTTTTCTGTCTCGGTCAATTGGAAGATCTGTACCGGCGCGAAGGTCGACTCTCCGACGCGGCGAATTGTAAGGCCCGGCAGGAAGAGATGCGCCTTTTTGCCCGCCGGATGAACCCGTACGAGAAGTGACCTGTCCGCTATCAACGCCCTCACCCTCCCAAGAATATGAACTGACCTGAACCATATCGTTGATATCAACCGCCTCTGTCCCTCAGGCTGATCGCAAGACTGTCGTCTCGCAACGTTTCTTCGATGGTGAAAGTCCCCGCCGCGAGCGATTCCAGATACTCGGCACTGAAATCAGTGTCGAGTTCGACCCAGAGGGGGAGATGATCGCTGAGCTGGAAGGTGCGCTAGGTGCCGGTGAAGTATTTCTTAAGTTCGTCTTCCTTTGCCAGAATGCCTTCCAGATTGGCAACTGCTTTCCGAGCAGTCTTAAGCTTTTTGGCGTTCCCGCCTTTCTTTGCCTTTTCGAGAGCAGACTTGGCTCTATCGAGTTTGTTCTTGAGAGTCTTTACGACAATTCTCTTGTACTTCGGAAAGTCTGTTTCCTTGAATACGGCCGAGAAGACGTCCAGCACTCCTTGATTTCGATCGCCCTCGGTTTGTAGTAATCCCGGTTCTGAGGGCAGCCATGAGATCTGGTCATAATGTTTGGTCTTCTTCTGGTTGCTACCGATCTTGTTCTGAAACAGCGAAAACCCTTGATCCGCTAAAGCGTTAAAGGTGGGGTCGCCCGGCTTATCAATGTTGAAGTCACCGACGAGAATGTAGTTGTCCTTTTCGTCATCGGCTCGGTCCTTGAGGAATTTCGCTATGCCCTCGATTTCCCCGGACGCGTCTTTTATATTCATTGCTCGTCTTGGACTGTTTGCCGTAGTAGATGTGGACCGTAGACAGGACGAATTTGAACCAACCGGATTGGAAAGCACACGTAAACGGCGTTCTAGCAAACTATCTGCGCTTTGTGACATCGCTGATCTGCTTCTTGAAAGGCAGGACGATCTCTCCTGCGATGTCGCGAAACCATACTTTGTTCGTGTCGTAAATGAAGGCGAGGCGCTCCAGGTTCCCACTGGGCCCCTCTGTGACGTCAGTGAGTTATAACCGAATCTGGTGTTTAAGGGATTGAGGAAGAGCGGCGTATCTGGTTGATTTGTTGTTTACCAGACTTCAAAGCAACCAAGGGAGATACGCCACTATGAGCAAGAGTAACGTGACTGGACCGGAGGGTCGAGAGACGATTGAGGATCCGATAACAGAGCTACTACGAGTTGGAGCTCAGCAACTGATCCAACGCGCGGTGGAAACCGAATTGGCGGAACTGCTATCCCACCACGGCGATCGGAGAACCGAGACGGGCAACGCCGGGGTGGTGCGCAACGGTTATCTGCCTGAACGTGAACTGCAGACCGGTTTGGGGCCGGTAACGGTCCAGATCCCGAAAGTCCGAGCGAAGACTGGCGACCCGGTAACGTTCCGGTCGGCCCTGGTACCTCCCTACATTCGGAAAACGAAATCGCTGGAAGCAGCGGTGCCGTGGTTGTATTTGAAAGGCGTCTCCAGCGGCGAGATGGGTGACGCTCTAAAAGTTCTTGTCGGACCCCAGGCGCAGGGCCTGTCGGCGAGCACGGTATCGCGGTTGAAACAGGTCTGGGCCGAGCAGTACCGCCGGGGATGCGAGGAGCGATTGGATGCCGATCGCTGGGTCTATGTCTGGGCCGACGGTATCTACAGCGGACTGCGGGCCGAAGAAACCAAGTTGTGCGCACTGGTGGTGATCGGCGCGAATCAACGCGGAGAGAAACGTTTTCTGGCAATCGAAGACGGTGTCCGGGAATCGACACAGAGTTGGCGCGAGGTCTTGTTAAAGCTGAAGTCGCGTGGGATGAATATCCCGAAGTTGGCCATCGGAGACGGTGCGATGGGATTCTGGGCCGCACTGGAGGAAATCTATCCCGAGACACGTCACCAACGTTGCTGGATGCACAAGACCATGAACGTACTGAACGGGCTCCCGAAGTCGGCCCAGGCGAAGGCGAAACAGGCTTTGCACGCGATCTGGCGGGCTCAGACACAGGCAGACGCCGAGAAGGCATTCGATCTGTTCATTGAAACCTATGAGCCGAAGTATCCGAAAGCCACTCGCTGCCTCCAGAAAGACAAAGAAGAACTGCTGGCCTTCTTCAACTTCCCGGCCAAGCACTGGCAGAGCATCCGAACGACCAATCCCATTGAGTCGACCTTTGCTACCATTCGCCACCGAACCAAGCGATCCAGGGGTTGCCTGACGCGGGTTGGCATGCTGCACATGATGTTCAAACTGGGACAGTGCGCTCAAAAGAACTGGCGACGATTACGAGGATTCGATGATCTGCCCAAGGTGATTACTGGAGTGAAATTCAACGATGGAATCGAAGTGACCCACGTCGATCAGGCCGCCGCTTGAGTCAATCGGCAAAACACCACTTTTGACAATAACTCGACGTCAGTTACGATGAGTTCATAGTGCCGGCCCAGGATGGTCATCACCTGCCTGAGCGGGGTCAGATCCCTTGCGGTTTCCTGGATGGCGATGACATCGAAGGCCGAAATAACCTCGGCGATGTAAAACAGAGATTCCGTCAGGCGGGGGCCGTGGCCGAAACGATTGTCATCGAAGTTCCGTATGTTCCAGGTTCCAAGAACCAGTTTACGCTGAAGAGCACGCTCAGGCATCTGATCTCGAATTAAGCCTCGTATTTGCTGGAGTCCGGCCACAGTTCGGCGACGGACGACTTTGGATTCAAGAAATTTGAGAGGCCAATAATTGATCATTAAGTCCCTCCCGGTGAGTTGACGTTCCGTTTAGCTCGCGTGCCTTCTTAAATGCGGTTCTCCCCTTGTCGAGCGTCAAGCCGACCATGCGAATCTCCCGGCGAGTCACCACATCATGACGCCAAAGTCGCCGCGTCGATGCTGGAAGTAGAGACGAACACGCAGGTAATAGGTTCTTCCCTTGAATAACCGCGTCGTGAAGCGAGCGTTGCGATCGAAACCGCCGTCGTCGTCAGCTACGCTGAAACGCGGGGTTCCGTTGACGTCCTCAAAAAGCACCATGACCGTGTCGGACCGTCCAAAGGTGCTGAAGCGATAGCTGCGCGTGGCGGCCGGGCGAATGACGAAATTCACCTGCTTCCTGGGCTCAAGAGACAGACGCACAAACTCGAACGCTTCGAGCGTGCGGTGATCACGGGGGCCAATGCGGGGATAAAAGGATTTCACCTCACGTTTGTCGACTGCCGAGAGTCCGGGGGTCGGCTGGAGCGACTCCGTCCGGTAGCGGACAGGACGGTCGATCAGGCCTGCCCTGAACGGGTAGTGCATGATCGAATCCTTGTCCCAGGCAGAGCCAGATACGTCTCCCGGGTTGAGCTTGCGAATGATGTTGTGGAAAGTTTTCTCTCGGGGCCATCGATTCGGCGGAGCGGCGAGATTGGCATAGACGGCTTCCTCGTTCCAAACGATCCCGGCGTTCGGGTTTTGGTGTTCATGGGGGAAGCCCAGGGAATGACCGATTTCGTGGATTGCGGTGTCAACAGTCCAGTTGTCGCCCTTGTCGATGTTCATGGTTCGGTCGGACTGAGCAATGCCGAGAACGTCGCGGCCAATGTAGGACCAGTGCCCGGCGTTCCGCTCGAATGCGATCCGGATTTCGGCTTCGTCCATCGAGGAGACCTCCTCGAAGTCCAGACCGATGCCGACCTTCTTCCACGCGCGGAAGCCGTCCCGGGCTTTTCGCCTCTCGGCCGCACTGCCGACCCAACCCGCTGGTGAGGTCAGGAAATGGTAATGGGTTTTCGTTCCGTTCGCCCATTTCCGGTCGGAGTTGCGAATGAGACTCGCGCGCTCCGGGCCGATGTCTGGCGTGAATTCTCGAACCGGCACGACCGGCTCTTCACAGAATTTCAGCTCGGCTCTGTCGATCGTCTTGCTTGAAACGTGTTTTCGCTCTGGCTTTTGTCGTCACCTTTCCTTTCCTGCTCGCCATCAGTCCCTCCCGTCATCGGTGGATGAATTGACTTATCTAAAAAGACGTAGTCGCGAAACAGATCCGTGCAATACGGACAACCTGTGTGACGTTTTTAAATGTTCAGGGGCATCCTGCCGGCGGGATTATCAGAGCAACCACACTGAAAGGGATTGGCTCATGTCACGAACTAATGAGCCCAGCATGCCCAACAGAAAAGCACCGTCCCGTGACGCCTATGGCTGCCTGTTATCGCCCGAAGTGATTTGCACTCTCGACGCTGACCACAGATGGGGTACCCTTAGGAGGAACAGTCATGGCGATCAATCCAGTCAGGCGATCTCGTACCACGACCCCCGTCCCCGTCCGAGCAGTCGGAGATGGCCGGCCTGAACCAGCCCTCGAAGGTGCAGCTTGAGCGTATTTCGGTTTGCATGCGTCAATGCCACAACTTCGGACAAAGTGGTCCGGCCATGCTCCCGGGCGAGCTCGAGGATGCGTTCGTCCAGTTCGGAAAGACTCGTCATCAGTCGCTCTCGCTCGACCTTCCGGGCCAACACATCCTTTTGCGAGACCAGGCATAGCAGAAAGAAGCTCAGCCAGTCGGACAGGTGGGATTCTCCCTGGTCGAGGGTTCCCTGAGCGCTGCGCAGCGCGCGATAGTACTGCTCCCGGTTTTCTTCGACAACCCGCTCCAGCGAACTGTATGGCATGTACGCGTAGCCGGAGCGCAGCAACAGCAGGTTGGTTAGAACGCGCGCAAGTCTCCCGTTGCCGTCCTGAAACGGATGGATGGCCAGAAACCTCACCACGAATACGGCGATTACAAGCAGGGGATGGTGCCGATCATCTTTCAGCTCCTGCTGTGTCCAGGCCACCAGTTCCTGGATCATGCGTGGCGTGTCGAACGGAGTCGCGGTTTCAAAAATTACGCCGACACTCCGTCCGTGTTCGTCGAAGGCCTCGACGTTGTTCACGACGGTCTTATAGTGGCCCCGATGGTGCGTATCCTCCGTGGAGAACTTCAGAAGGACGCCGTGAAGCTGCTTGATGTGATTTTCCGACAGGGGAATCTGGTTCCAGGAATCAAAAACCGTATTCGTCGCTTCCGCATACCCGGCAACCTCCTGTTCGTCCCTGTTTCGGAACGAGCCCAGATCCAGATTCGACAACAACAGGTCCACTTCACGGTCGGTGAGCTTCGCGCCCTCGATACGCGTCGAGGAGCCGACCGACTCCACGGTTGCCACACGGCGCAGGGTCGCCAGGCGGTCGGGCGCGAGGCTGCCCAGCGCCCGCCAGGCTCCTTTGAACTCGTCGATCTCCCCCACCAGACGGAGCAGATCGGAGGTGAGAGCCAGGTTTCTGAAAGGGTCGAGTGCCATAATAGCCGAGAATATATCCAATAATACCCGTAAAGCAAATTGGTTATTTGCGGGTAGGTTTGCGGGGAGCGCGTTTTGAGCCTTTAAATCAGTGATTTAGACTCCTGCTAAGGTGTCCATCTCTTGGGTGAGACTTGAAGCTGATTTTATTCAGAAATACCGCTTTCGATCCGTCTCTCACGGTCCGCTCTTTTAGGTGGCTTAGCTCGGCATATGATCCAGTTTCCCGAGGCTCCCAAACGAATTTTGCGTTAGATTACGTCCTATCTGATTAGTGAGGCACAGTTTCATGACAGACCTGGCGAGTGCGGGCCGCCGTGGTGAGACAGGCCGTCGGCTGGTCATGGCTCGGTGTGAATAGAGGACAGCAAATCGTGAGGTGCTCATGACAGACCCCAGACTCGTTGACACGATCGTCTATCTGATGTTCGAAGACCGCTCCTTCGACCACATGCTGGGACACCTCAGCTACGACCTCGGCAGGGACGTCAACGGATTGCATCGCCCGCTTGAGCGCTCCGACTACGAGAATCGGTTTGGCAGCAAGTCGTTCTTTCCCTTCGAAGCAGGAGACAAGTGGTTGCCGGGCGATGCGCCACACGCACGGGAGAGAATCGCCGTCCAGCTTGCGAAAAGCGGCAACGGTCACAGTATGAACGGCTTTGCCCGTTCGTACTTCGAGTATGCCCAAGAGAGAGGCTTCGAGATCCCTGACCCGACCGAACCCGAAGTGATGGGATTCCAACGGCCGGGCGCCGTGCCCATCACAACGTTTCTGGCAAACGAGTTCGCCGTTTGTGACCAGTGGTTTGCGCCTTTGCCAACCAGCACTCAGCCCAACAAGCTGATGTTCTTTGCCGGAAACAGCAGGATTGACAGCACCAGCGACATCTTGCCGCCCGGGTCCGGGGATCCTTTCGTTATCGATTGGTTGCGGGCAAGAAAGGTACACCACCCATGAAGAAGAAGGACATACCGGCATCAGTGGCGTCAACGAACGCGTATGAAGGTTTGGAGGACTGGGCGCGATCCCGGGTCCAAGTCTGGCTACAGGAGCTGCTCGAGGACGAAGTCACTCAATTTCTGGGTCGGGAAAAGTTGGAGCGGAGTCCGAATCGACGAGGATACCGGAACGGTCACGGGAAGCCGCGACGCTTCGCAATGATGAACGGTACGATGGAGGTTCGACGACCTCGGGTTCGAAACACCGCCGAGCGGTTCGAGAGTCAGATCCTGCCGTATTTTCGACGGAAATCGAAACAGCTGGGCGAGCTACTTCCCGATCTCTACCTCCACGGTCTGGCCACAGGGGACTTCGAGCAGGCCATGCGCGGACTGCTTGGCGCTGGCGCTCCGTTGTCGCGAGCATCGATCCAACGACTGAAATCGACCTGGCAGTTGGAGTATGACGAGTGGGTCCAGCAGGACCTGTCCGGCCTCGAGGTCGTGTACCAGTGGGCAGACGGCTTGTACGTGAAAGCGGGGATCGCGAAAGAGCGAGCGGCATTGCTGGTGATCATCGGAGCCTTGTCAGACGGGCGCAAAGTGCTGTTGGCCTGTGAGAGCGGGCAGCGGGAAAGCAAGGAGTCCTGGAGCCGCATTCTGCGCAATCTCCAGAGACGGGGCCTGAAGCTGGGACGGCTGACTGTCGCGGACGGTCACCTGGGCATCTGGTCCGCGCTGGCCGAGCAACAGCCCCAGGGCCAGGAACAACGCTGCTGGAACCACAAGTCGATCAACGTGGTCGATCATCTGCCGAAGACCGAGCAGCCCGCGGCCAGACAGCTGCTTCATGGGATGGCCTTCGCGAACTCCCGCGCGGCCTGCGAACGAAAGCGGGATCAGTTCGTCCGCCGATATGAGAAGAACTATCCCAAAGCGGGTGAGACGCTGTTGCGGGACTGGGACCGGATGATTACTTTCTATGAGTTCCCGAAACAACACTGGGTGCATCTGAGAACGACCAACATCGTCGAATCGCCCTTCGACATGGTTCGTCTCCGCACCAACGCCGCTCGCCGATTCAAGCGTGTCGAGAATGCAACGGCAATGATCTGGAAGCTACTACGTGTCGCTGAGAAGGCTTGGCGACACTTAAAAGGATCCGAACTCTTACAAGAGGTCTATGATGGCCAGCAATTCGCTGACGGCATCAGAGTCGTGATGAAATCGAAGGCCGCCGCCTGATGACTTTTACACACCTTTTGTAATGACCTCCTGCACAACAGACGAAATGCCAACTATCTCGCCGTCGACTGTCCTGAGTGGGTGGTAAGTGCAAAGGAAAACTTGAGCTGTTTCAGAATCGCCCGTGTTCGTTCGTTTGATGACTTCCCAATTGAAGACCGGCTCACCCGTGTCGATTACCTTCTTGATCATCGGTGTCACCGTGGGTGCCACCTCGGGCGCCATTTCCTCAATCGATCGACCAACGTGTTCGGAAGCCGGTTTGCCGTTGATCGCTGCCAGGTATCGGTTGATGCGAACGTACCGAACGTCCGTATCAAAGACGCACAAGCCCACGGGTGCTGTCTCATAGATTTCTTCTAAGTCGAGAGATTCGAGGGTTTTTCGATCTGTCAACGATCCCGGCCTCCTTCTTGGCAAATGATAGTAGAACTAAGAAGTTGGAAGCAATCGGAGTCTCACGTGTCCGTTGACCTTGCTAATCCCCTCCGATAGAATCGCAGCGCTTTTCTGATCCCCATGAACGCTGAATCCCCACAGGCGAAACCCGACACCAGAACACTGCTCCAGTCGTATTGGCGGCGCAACGTGCGCATCATGGTCACTCTTCTCTTCGGTTGGGCGTTGGCGGGACTGGGGGCCGGCGTCCTTTTCGCCGACGTGCTGAACACCTACAGGCTTCCCGGAACCGGATATCCACTCGGATTCTGGTTTGCGCAACAGGGCAGCATTATCGCCTTTGTTCTCCTCATCCTCGTTTACTGCCTCTTGATGAATCGGCTGGATGCTGCACACCACCGGGAGATCGACGAGAGCCGCCGTGGAGATGCCCGATGAGCGTACAGGGCTGGACCTACCTCTTCGTCGGCCTCACCTTTGGTCTCTATCTGACGATCGCCTGGTTGAGCTGTGTCACCGACACCAGGGGTTTTTACGTCGCCGGACAGGGAGTGCCTGCCGGTGCGAACGGAATGGCCACCGCAGCGGACTGGATGAGCGCCGCGTCGTACATTTCGATGGCGGGCCTGATCTCGACCATGGGATATGCGGGAGGGATCTATCTCATGGGCTGGACCGGAGGGTTTGTCCTGTTGGCCCTCCTGCTCGCCCCATACCTGAGAAAGTTCGGACACTACACGGTTCCGGATTTCATCGGTGATCGCTACGAATCGAACGTGGCACGAATGACCGCAGTGGTCTGTGCCATCTTTATCTCGTTCACCTATGTCGCCGGACAGATGCGCGGCGTGGGCGTGGTCTTCAGCCGTTTTCTGGAAGTGGATATCAACGTGGGTGTCGTCATCGGCATGGCGATCGTTTTTGTCTACGCGACGCTCGGCGGCATGAAGGGAATAACCTGGACGCAGGTGGCCCAATACTGGGTCCTGATCACGGCCTTTCTCATACCCGCAATCGCAATTAGTATCCGACTGACCGGAGATCTGCTGCCCCAGGTTGGCCTTGGAGGCGAACTGATCGGCGCGGATGATGGAACCAGCGTCTACCTGTTGGAACGACTGAATCAGATACATACGGATCTGGGTTTTGCAGCCTACACGGATACGTTCGTCGGAGGTTGGGACAAGGTCAACGTCTTTCTGGTTGCTCTGGCCCTGATGGTGGGCACCGCAGGCCTGCCTCATGTGATCGTCCGTTTTTACACGGTCAAGTCGGTCAAGGCTGCGCGGTGGAGTGCGTTTTGGGCGCTTTTCTTTATTTCGATGCTGTACCTGACGGCCCCGGCAACCGCCGCATTTGCGCGTTACTTCATGATCGACAGCCTGAATGGGCAGAGGGCTGAAGAGCTACCCGAGTGGTTCGAGAACTGGGAACGGACCGGTCTGATTCTATGGCTCGATAACGGCGACGGGCAGGTTCTCTATGCTGCGGGCGAGGATAACGAGGTCTTCCGTAACGGAACGTTGGCCACAGCGGAACTGGCTTCGCTCAGAGCTTCGCATCAACAGTGGCTCGACACCGGAGGCACGGCCGGTCTGGATGCAAGAATCGCTTTGAGGGACGCCGGACTCTCCGGGCCCGACAGGGATATCATCGTTCTTGCAACGCCTGAAATGGCCGAGCTGGCGAACTGGATCATTGCGCTTGTTGCGGCTGGAGGTCTCGCGGCTGCACTTTCGACGGCGAGCGGTCTTCTGCTGGTGATCTCCTCCAGTGTCGCTCACGACCTCTATTTTCGGATCCTGCGGCCCGAAGCCAGCGAAGCCCAACGCCTGAGGGTTGGACGTGGAGTCATCGGTGTTGCCGTCGTTATCGCGGGAATCTTCGGCATCTATCCACCCGGGTTTGTCAGCCAGGTCGTCGCTTTTGCCTTTGGTCTGGCGGCAGCCAGTTTTTTTCCCGGCGATCGTTCTGGGTATCTTCAGCAAACGGGTTGGAACCGTTCCGGCAGTTGCGGGCATGATCGCAGGGATTTCCTTCACCGCGTTTTACATCATCGCGACTGTCTTCTTTGGAATGGACCGCTGGACCTTCGGATTGTTCACGAACGGGATCGACCCGCAGGGGATCGGGTCGGTCGGCATGATGCTGAACTTTGCCGTCACCCTTGGGCTTACAGGGTTTTTCCCGCCTCCGAGTTCCGCTACACGCGACCTGGTCGATCAGATCCGGGAGCCCGAACATGTCGGACCGGCCGTAAAAATCGAAACTGCGCCTTCGCATTGATTCGCTATTGTCATAGCTACAAACCGATTCTTGTGTCGGCCGGCAAGCCGGCCGCAACTAAGGAGCACATATGGAACTCGGCACATTTTCGATCAGCCTGGCCGTCACCGATCTCCAGGCTTCGAAGGTTTTCTACGAAAAATTCGGCTTCAAGGTTTTTGCCGGAGAGGCCTCCGAGAACTGGCTGATCCTGAAGAACGGTGATCACGCCATAGGTCTCTTCGAGGGCATGTTCGAAAAGAATACGCTGACCTTTAATCCGGGCTGGGACAGCAACGCCGGCGAACTCGCTACGTTTACCGACGTGCGCGACCTTCAGCGCCAGTTGAAGGCGCAAGGCGTACCATTACTTGCCGAGGCGGACGAGACCACCACCGGGCCGGCAAGTTTCATCGCCCTGGACCCGGACGGAAATCCGATCCTGGTTGATCAGCACGTATGAAGTCTGTGGAACCACGACATCGTGTCTCCCATCCGCACACAGCGCTGGAGAAGCGAAGAACGATCTGAGGGCCCGGGTCGATTCCTGATTTGCAACAGATTCGTGGTGATATAAGCTATTGGGGCTTTGCTCCCGGCGTAGTTCAAGGTAGGCGAGTCCCCTGGAGGGGATAGGTTTGGTCCCTTCCATCCGAGTCACGAGGCCCAACGGCCAAAAGGAGATCTTCATGAGTCGTACATTCTGGGCACTGGCGACGCTTTTCGTGTTCGTCGCCGTGACACAGGCGTTTGCCCAATCACCCCTCATGCGGTCAACCGACCACGATTATCGCGTCGTCACCGTGGCGGAGGGTCTCTTGAACCCGTGGTCGGTCGCGGCGCTTGCTGACGGAGACATCCTGATCTCCGAACGTCCCGGCCGGCTGCGAATCGTCCGGTACGGGCAACTCCTTGCCGATCCCGTGGCCGGTGTTCCGGAAGTCTTCGCCCAGGGACAGGGCGGGCTGCTCGACATAGCGCTCCATCCCGACTTTGCATCGAACCAGATGCTCTACCTGAGCTTCTCAAAGCCACTGCCCGAGGGTGAGTCGACCACGGCTGTCGTGCGCGGCCGCCTCGAAGATGATCGCCTGACAAACGTCGAGGAGATTTTCGAGGCCGCATCGCGCGGACGCGGGCATTACGGTTCGCGGCTTGCTTTCGACGGTGACGGCTACCTTTTCATCACCGTTGGTGAGCGTCAGGCCCCGGCAACGGGCGACCTTATGGCGCATCCCGCCCAGGACATTTCGAACCATCACGGGGTGGTCGTCAGGTTGCATGACGACGGGCGTGTTCCGTCGGACAATCCCTTTGTCGATACCCCCGGCGCACGTCCCGAGATCTGGAGCTACGGGCACCGCAATCCTCAGGGGCTGGTCGTCCACCCCGAGACCGGCGACGTCTGGATTACCGAGCACGGACCGCAGGGTGGCGACGAACTCAATCTGGTGCAGAGGGGCTTGAACTACGGTTGGCCGGTCATCGGTTACGGCGTCAACTATGGGAGCGGCCTGGCGATTCACGAGGGTACGCGGCGCGAGGGCATGGAGTCACCCGTACATGTCTGGGTTCCGTCAATCGCCACTTCTGGCCTGATGGTTTATACCGGCGACCGCTTTCCTGAGTGGAAAGGGAACATGTTCGCAGGCGGTATGGCAGGCGAACAGATCGCGCGCCTTGTCACCGAAGACACGAGTGTCGTTCATGAGGAGACGCTCTTTCACGGAAACGGCCGTATCCGGGACCTCCACCAGGGACCCGACGGTTACATCTACGTGGCCATCGACGATCGCGGTGGCGAGACGACGTCTGTGGTTCGCCTGGAACCGGCCGATTAAAAGCCCAGGCGGCTCGTGATTACATGAACCGGATCCCGACGCTTTGTCTCAATCTTTGACTGGGATGCAATTTATCGCAATACATCGCGGTGCCCCGGTGCAAATGCGTCTTTCGAAGAATTCCATGATGAAAAACCCTGTTGGAGAGAACCTTATGACTTGCCTGCCGTCCTTCGTATTTCGTCTGGCTGCTCACATAGCAGTCATCACCGCCCTGGGTCTGTTCGCCGTCACGGAAAGCTCCGCCCAGGCACCGATCATTCAGCCTGGTGCACCCGGGGAAGCGAGCCGGAAGATTTCGGCCGAAGAGGCCGGAGACCTGGCGAGCATCCAGTTTACCGAGGCCGACGCGAGGTTCATGCAAGGGATGATCTCCCATCATGCCCAGGCTTTGGAGATGACTGTCCTGGTTGAGGAGCGGAGTAACCGCGAAGTCATGCAACTTCTGTCCGAGCGCATAGAACTCTCGCAGGAGGATGAAATCGACATGATGCAGGGCTGGTTGCGTGACCGGGGCCTCGTCGTGACTGCCGAGGATGCTCATCAGGCTCCAGGATTTCGATTGATGCCGGGAATGCTGACCAACGAGGAGTTAGAACAGCTGGAGCAAGCCGACGGATTTGAGTTTGACTCGTTGTTTCTTGAACTCATGATCAAGCATCACGCAGGCGCCCTGACGATGGTCGAGAATCTCCTTGATCAACAAGGCTCGGCACAGGACTCGGTGCTGTTCGCATTTACATCGGACATCACCTCGGACCAGACGAGTGAAATCGACCGCATGAACGCCATGCTGGCAGGCTTCTCTCCCGACCCGAGAGTCAATCTGGCGGCTGGATTCGACGATGCGGGTCAGGCTTCTCTGAACATGGAACTGGTCATCGCCCTTCCCAAGCCGAATGGGTTCTTCGATCCGGAAAACCCCGAGGGTGTACCCCGTAGACCGCCGGGTGCGGAGGCCGAGGACGGCGAAGAAGAGGATCAGGTACGGCCCAGCCTCCTTAACTTTGCCAACAGTGACCTGGCCTTTGCAGGTGATGTCGTCATTGCAGGGAATTATCACGGATTCAATGCCTACGACATCGTGAATCCAAGTTCACCCGAGCTGCTTGGTTCGGTCGTATGCCCGGGCGGACAGGGCGATGTGTCGGTAGTCGGAAATCTCCTGATATATTCGGCCGAGCAAACCAGGGGGCGGCTCGACTGTGGCCTCGAGGGAGTCGCCGAACCGGAAAGCGAAGATCGCTTCCGGGGTATCCGAATCTTCGACATCAGCGACTTGCGAGCGCCTCGTCAGGTTGGGGCGGTTCAGACCTGCCGGGGTTCCCATACCCATACCATCGTGACTGACCCTGACGATGAAGGAATCATCTACGTCTATGGGTCAGGAACCGGCTCGGTCCGTTCCAGTGAGGAGCTCGACGGTTGTTCAGACGAATCACCCTTTGAAGATGCCGAGACCGCACTGTTCAGTATCGACGTGATCGAGATTCCTGTGGCGCGACCCGCGGAGGCCCGCATCATCAATCGCCCCCGCATATTCTCGGACCCGAATTCGGGGGTTATCGCAGGTTTGTGGGAAGGCGGCGATCACGGGGAGGGCACACAGACCACACGGTTGACCAATCAGTGCCACGACATCACGACTTTCCCCGAGATTGGCCTGGCCGCCGGTGCCTGCTCTGGCAACGGAATCCTTCTTGATATCAGCGATCCGGTGAATCCGGTCCGTTTGGATCAGGTGGTCGATCCCGGCTTTGCCTACTGGCACTCCGCGACTTTCAACAACGATGGAACCAAAGTGCTTTTTACCGATGAATGGGGAGGCGGGGGCCGCCCGCGTTGCCGCGCGTCCGATCCGTTGGATTGGGGTGCGGATGCAATCTACGACATCGTCAATGGACGGTTGCAGTTTCGGAGCCACTACAAGATGGCGGCGCCACAGAGCGACCAGGAAAACTGTGTGGCTCACAATGGCTCGCTCATACCCGTCCCCGGTCGGGACATTTTCGTTCAGGCCTGGTACCAGGGAGGCATATCGGTCATCGATTTTACCGACTCCGCGAACCCGGTCGAAATCGCCTTTTTTGACCGTGGTCCGATCAATGGCGATGACCTTGTCATGGGTGGGTATTGGTCAGCCTACTGGTTCGGTGGATTCATCTATGGCACCGAAATCGCACGCGGTCTCGATGTGTTGGCCCTGGTCCCCAGCGATTATCTGACCGAAAACGAAATAGCAGCGGCATCGCTCAGGGACCCGGATGCTGTGGTCAACGCACAGACACAACGGCGGAACACCTGGCCGGCCGAGCCAGTGGTCGCACGGGCGTATCTGGACCAGCTCCTCCGAAGTAACGTCGTTTCAGCGGCGCAGGCAGGAGCGCTGACCGCCGCGCTCGACGGCGCCGAAAATGCGCTGGCGAGTGGGGGGAACGACCGCGCGGTGGCGGACCAACTCGAAACAGTGGCTGGGGCGCTTGCCCAGGAGGGCGACGGTCGAAGTGGCGCCACACAGACCAGATTTCGAGAACTGGTCACAACCGTGGAGGGGATTGCCGATCGCTTGCGATAGGCGCGCCTTACCGTAGTCTTCGTCACTGTGGGGCACTGGTTCACCGGACTCGAACGCGTCGTGCCGGTGCCCTGATGCGAGTTCAATTCCCGATAGCCAGGCAGCGACCGCTATTTCTCAATTCCCTTAGCGGACCGATCAGTTCATAACCCGGTCCGTGTAAGAATCTCCTGTGATCATCCGGACCACCTGTCCGTTCTCCTCGACGAACCGGACCACTTCGCCGACCGCCCCACCTCCGGTCGGGGCAGTCAAACGGAACCGACCGTCGCCTATCGGCTCGAGCCCGACCGAATCGTTTATGCTGGGCGCGTTTGGGGTCATCACCACCAGGCGCTCGTTCAGGAGAACGACCTGAGTGTCCCCGCCGATGCTCCGGTAGAGCCCTGCGAACCGCTCCCATGCCGGATCCCACGTGACCTCGGCAGGCTCAGTCGCAGTCGCTTCGGCAACGGCTTCGCCCACCGTGTCCATGAGCTGTCGCGCCATGTCCCCCGGATTCGAGTCGTTCGTGTTCGTCAGGACGATCACGCCCACCTTCGAGTCGAGCTGGATCAGGGTGTTCGTCGTATGGCCCGGATAGCCGCCCCCGTGCCCCACGTAGAGCTTGTCCTCGACGCGGCTGACCCCGAAACCGATCCCCTGCCCCCGGGTCCACGTGTTCTCGAGCATCCGTACGCGATGCATCTCCCGCAGAGAAGCGGTACTGAGAATCTGGTCGCTACCCCTTGGCCCCTTCCGGAACTGGGCCGAGACGAACTTCGCCATGTCTTCGACCGTGGACGTGAGGCCGGTGGCTGCGGCCATCCCGCGCGCGTCGACGAAAGGAATGACTTCCCTCGACCCGTCCGGCATGCGACGGCTGTATCCCGTGGTCAAGCCCGCAACGTCGCGGTCCACGCTCGATGCCGACATCTCGAGCGGATTGAAGATGTTGTTCTGGAGATACCCCGCCCAGGTGTCGCCGCTCACCTCTTCGATGATCATCCCGGCGATGGTGTACGCCAGGTTCGAGTACTTCCAGCGGGTCTCGGGTGAAAATGGCGCCTCCCGCTTCGGGATGAGCTCTAGCAGCTCCTCTTGGGTGGGAAACTCCCAGTCGCTCCAATGCGATCCTGCCTCGCGCGGAAGGCCCGAGCTGTGGGTGAGCAGATGCTCGATGGTGATCGGCGGATCGTCGGGTTCGGCCGACTGCACCCGGAACCAGGGCAGATACTCCGACACCGGGTCGTCAAGCCTGAGCCGGCCCTGCTCGCGCAACTGCATGATCGAGGTCGCAGTGAACAGCTTGCTGTGCGACGCCATGCGAAACCGGGTATCCGGCGCCATGGGTCGCTTCGCATCAACGTTCGCGAAGCCGAACCCCTGGGCCCACACGAGCTCCTGGTCCGACACCACGCCCACCACCACGCCAGGAAGCCCGCGATAGGCGATCTGACCCTCGAGCCAAGCGGAGAAGAGCCTGATGGCCCCCTGGACATCAGGATCCTGGCTCGGGCTCTGTAGCTGCGCCTCAAGCGGAGCCGGGGCGAAAGACAACGCGAGTGCTCCGACGAGAGCGATTATCGTAAGGGACTTCGTTCTGACCATGGCATCACCTCGTTTGCGCCTGGACCGGGACGGCCCGAGCATTGGCAGATTCTAACCTTCGCCTCACCTGGCATCGAGAGAATTCGTGTGACGTGAACGCACAGATATCGATGTGCGGGGAGTTTGGCTCACCCTCTGCTAGCCTGAAACTCTCGACGGACCTCGAACAATTACGGTAGCCCTCGAGCCGTGTATTGGCAGGACTTCCTGACCGCGGTTGAGGTTCGGCCTTCAGGTTATTCGCCCCGTCGACTGGAGTAGCCGCATGCAGCACCACTCGTAGTTCTCCGCGCTTTTACGCGCGTTCTTGGGTTTCTGCGCGGCCAAATCCTTGGCCAGTCTCTCGCCGTAAACAGTCTCGCCGTCCAGCTTCTGATCCCCGAAGAGGTCATGGTTGAGTTCGTGCAGGATGATCCCCCCTCTCTGGAGTTCTCCATTCCGGAACCAACGCGTGAACAGCTTGAACGTTTTTGGGGACCAAACCGAACCCAGGTTCTGTGCGTTGGTAGTGTCGGACGAGGCGGCCGTCTGCGGAAACACGCGGACCGTCAGGCTCTTGTCCGACAGTCGCGGTGGGCTCGGTTCAGGCGGCGGCGGACGTCCTTGATCTGATTGACCGTCAATGACCCATCACCGAAGTACGTCACGAGGTGTGAATCATCTCTCCACGCGTCTTTCTCGTCCCGCCGCCTGTTATTGCGCACCGCATCGACCCGGCTCAACCCCAGATTGGCGATCCTTTCCGCACATCGGATTGCATCCCGGATGTACCGTTTGGCTTCCCTCTCGCTGATGTTCAGGTCCGACAATTCATCCAACACCGTACTCTTGAATTTGATTGTAGGGCTCTTCATCTTTTTCTCCCTTCACATGCCGTAGATCGCTCCGGCCAGTTCAATTCACTTGCCTAGTATCTCGCGGGACAATTACAGCGCACTCGATAGGGCTACTGTCCCACAAGGATTGTCAGAAGGGAATGGTGTTTGACACGCTCCGGCATGTAGGTGTGGCATGGTGGACTTTATGAGACGGTGACTGCTAGGTGTCCAACTGCAAGCAAACATTGACTGAAAAGTGGTCGAACCGAAGTAATTCTCAACGTCCGAGAATGTCGTTTGCGAGGACTTGAGAATTTAATAGCACCTAACTCCCTCCCTGAGTATTCTTACCGAGATTTTCTGGAGGTGCGGTCTATGACCGCACAACACTTTAATCATGGAATGCGGTGGAGATAGCCTACGCTGCGTTCCCGGATCGTATTTACGTTCTCGAGGCGGATGGCACGGTGCGGTACAAGACCATGCCGGGTCCCTTCGGGTGGGATGTTTCTGGACCCAGAGTAGCGTTGGATCAGATTCTGAACGAAGCCTCCACGTCAGACGAGTAGGAACCATCAGTTCGGCTCTTGGTACGACTGCGAGGCGTTGTCGTCATGAATCGAATGGACTTTCGGCTCCCCGGTGGGGTCAAGCGGGATCCCGCCATCGATGCGTGGATGAGGGAACGGACAGGCGAATTGGGATCCATTGCCGAGGAATGGTTTCACGTCATACGAGAGAGTGGCGACGACGTTCGGGAACTCATGCACGACGGCTGTCCGGTCGCATGCGTAGGAGATGCGCCATTCGGTTACGTCAATGCATTCAAAGCTCATGTAAACGTCGGGTTCTTTCATGGCGCGGCGCTGCCGGATCCGGCAGGCTTGCTGGAGGGCAGTGGCAAATATATGCGCCATGTGAAGCTGAAGCCCGGAGTCGTCAGAGATTCCGCGGGGCTATGTAGGCTGATCGATGAGGCATACTCGGACATCAAGGCGCGCCTTGATGTTGGCTAGTTCACGGAAGCTATCGGGAAATCGTAGTGCTTGCGGGGTTACAGGGTCGCCGCATAACAAGTGGCTGCACCTGACGGCGGCCACGCCAGACGCGGGGTTCAAACGCCGTCTGAACGATTTAGCGCTCGTGTTGCATCGACCGCTTGAGCCGGCATCGTTTATCGGAACTTGACCCTTTTCTTGCCAACAACCCACCGACCTAGATAGACTTACCGGGATTTCGCCACTCCTTTTGGCGACACACTAAAACGATGCAACCCGGCACCCGACGCGGGCAATTGGTTCAGGCCTTCGAGAACGAGGCGAGAGGAGAGTTATGTACAAGACGGCACTTCTGACAATGATCACACTGCTGCTACTTCCGCTATCTGCCGCTTTCGCAGCAGGACAGTCCAACGAACTGGAGTTCTTCCCCGCAGCAGGCGGGCGTGCACCGTTCTCCGACGCGGTACGAGTCGGGAATCTTGTCTTTGTGTCCGGCAAGCTGGGCACGGGAGATGGAGGTCTGGCGCCGGGCGGTATTGGGGCAGAAACCGGCCAGGCTCTGGAAAACATCAAGGCCAGTCTCGAACGCTACGGCTCATCCATGGAGCGCGTTGCCAAATGTACGGTCTTTCTGGCCGACATGGCGGAGTTTTCGCAGATGAACGAAGTCTATGTGACCTTCTTCGGCGATGACCGCCCGGCAAGAAGCGCGGTCGGAGTGACCGGTCTCGCTTTGAACGCACGGGTTGAGATTGAATGTATCGGGGTCATCGGCGAATGAAAAGAGGGAAGGCCGTCGTTCGAGACAGCTTCCGATAGAAAGGTCGCCTTTACGGAATGAACTTATGAAGACCCAAGTAATAGCCACCTCTGTTCTGGCCATCGCTTTCGGGGTTCCTGCTATCGCTCAGCCACTTCCAATAGCATCTCCCGAGTCAGTTGGAATATCTTCCGAGCGATGGGAACGAATCGCGCGACATGCCGAACACTGAACGGACGCCCGCCGTCTTCATCGGTCACGGCACACCAAGGAACGCGATCTGGGACAACGAGTGGACGCGGGGTTGGAGTGAATTCGGCGCTTCAATACCCCGGCCGCAGGCAATCTTATCTATTTCCGCACACTGGCTGACCCGGGGTGGCGTCCTTGTGACGTCTGATCAGACGCCCAAGATGACCTACGACATGCATGGTTTCCCCGAGGAACTGTATCGTCTGACGTACCCGGCACCGGGAAACGTGCGACTCGCAGAACAAATTACAGCGATGCTTAGTGGGCAGATTCCCGTCAATCCCGACACCGAATGGGGTTTCGACCACGGCACATGGGTCGTCCTACGACACATGTTTCCGAATGCCGACGTGCCTGTCATTCAACTGAGCATGGATTATACCCAGCCCCCAGCGTTTCACTATGAGTTGGCGAAACAACTGCGGGGACTGAGAACGGAAGGCGTGATGATACTCGGTTCCGGAAACGTCGTTCACAATCCAAGACAACGCCGCAACCCCGACAATACGGTCCCGGACTGGGCTCTGGAGTTCGATGAGCGGATCACATCCTACGTCAACGATGAGAACCATCAGGCGATTATCGATTTTCAACAGATGGGCCACGTGGCCAAGCTAGCCCATCCCACGTACGAACACTTCTTACCCCTCCTTTACATTCTTGGCGTCAAAAACGAGAGCGAAGGCGTTGTTAGTTTCGTGGAGGGATTCCAGAAAACGATATCCATGCGCTCTTTTCGCATTGCCTGAGACCACTGCGAACACAGTTGAGCGGTATAAGTGCGGTCTGCGACCGCACAGGGTATCAACGATTGTGCGCTCGTAGAGCGCACCTACAGATGAAGAAGTAATCATGCGAAGAGTGCACTGGAAGGCGACAGTACTGCTCCTAATCTGGGTGGCGTTGGGCTTATTCTCTGCGATCCCTGTCCGGGCACAGGTTGTGCGGACAGGCGATGCGGCCGTCCGCGGTCTCCGGGAAAGCGACTTTCCAAGAATTCAGCAGATCGCGGAAAACGTGTACGCATACGAGGAAATCAACGGCCCGGTGAGCGAAAGTATGTCGTTCACGGTCAACAGCTTGATCGTAGTTACTAGCGAGGGTGTGTTGGTGGCCGACGGTCAGGGCACGGTGGCAAAGACGGAACGGCTGATCGAAGAAATTGCCCGTATCACGCCCCAACCGATCCGCTACGTGGTGGTCTGTGCCGATCATTCAGACCACATCGGTGGCAACAGCGCATTCCCGGATGACGTGACGTTCATCGCGCACCCGACTTCCAAAGCCGTTATCGAGCGGCAATACGCCCCCGCTGTTCCCATTCCTCAGGAAACCGTGTCGGACCGCCGCGTGCTGACCATGGGCGATACCGAAATCGAGATTCTTTTTCTCGGCCGCGCCCACACGGGTGGTGACCTCATGGTGTTTTTGCCCGAGGAAAATATCCTGTTCATGGGAGAGACCTTCTTCAACCGGATATACCCGTCCGTGGGCGGTGCCCTGACTGGCTACCCGGTGGAATGGGTCGAGACCGTCCGGCGCGCCGAAGCAATGAACGCCGACATGTACTTGTCCGATCATGGTTTCGTGGACAGTCGGGAGGTCATGAGGGAGGAATTGACAAATTTTCGGCGAGCGCTCGAAAACCTGGTTTCCGAGGCCAGTCGCCTGCACGCCGAAGGAGTTCCCATAGACCGGGCATTCCTCTTGATGAATCTGGGTGAGTTCCAGTACTGGTTCCGCGCGGCGATGAATATGCCAGATGCGGTTCGCCAGGTGTATCGGGAGCTCGACGGGGAGTTGGATTAGTGGTCGTCAGCCGGTTCCGCGACCCTCTGATCGCCGAAGAGTGGGTTCGGTGGAATTCGCTTCGGTTCTTGCAGCAGCTTGGAGCTGTCCCGCCACTTTCGTGACGCAAGGAGCACCGCCGATGAACCTTGCGAACCGGATAGGACTGGAGGTCCGAGCGTAAGGGTAGTAGGTGTCACAGCTACGAAAGCCACCTCGCACGACTGTGGGCGACCTGGCGTATAGCTCTCCTACGAAGCGGCATCTTCGATCAGCCGCCGCGCGCGCGACGGATTGTACACACCGCAGGGACAGAACCGCGTCAGCGTCGTAACCGCCTGCTGGGGAGTCCGACGGCCTTCGCGCACCATTTCGACCATCTTCTGTACCATCTGGAACGACACCATACCGTGCCCGCACATCGTCGCCAGTTCGAGGACCCGGCTACCCGGAAGATGATCGTGCGGATCGGTAAATCCGAGAGAGTACTCCACGCTATGGCGTTGGATGCCACATTCCCGGCCGGCCTCTTTCGCGCCTTCAACGGAGGTGCTGATATTCACTGAGAGTCCGAGGTCCGCCGCAATCACGTCCCGGAGGCAGGCGATGGCCTTCTCCCGGGAGTCGAAAACGCTACCGGCTGTCCCAGCCTTCGTGACGCCGGCGATCACGCGGTCGAAGTCGGGAGCCAGATCCCTCTTCCAGTGGACGGTTGGGTTGAGGTGCTCGGATGGACGGTAACCGCTTTGACCGGATGCACCGATGTTGGACGGCTGATGGCGAACACAGATCCTCAGAAACATCCTCAGCTTGTCGATGGCTCCTTCGTCGTTCTTCCCTTTCGAGGGCATGGCGAAAATGATGTAGTCGTCACGGAAGGTCTCCGCCTTACCGTATCGATGCAAGGTGTTGGTCACCTCTCTCCCCCATCTTTCGCACATTCGTAACGCGCCCGAGGCCCATGTTCGTCTTGGCGCGCTCGAACGTATATCCCAGTTCCGAGAGCAGTGGAGCCAGACGCGAATCTTCGCCGGCTTCATCACAGCGCGTCGATACGCCCACGGCCACAACCGTATCGATGCGTCGCGACACCTCCATGACGGTATCGAGGACCTGCTTGACCTGATCCAGTGGCGTCTTGATCTCAACGATGGCGGAAAGAATCTTCTCGTTGAGCAGATCTTCCTTCAGGGCACCGGTATGCTGATCCTTCATCAGGTGCGTAATCGGGTTGTTGGGCTCGAAGCTGACACCCAGGTCGGCCAAAGTCATTGTCATTGCCTGAATCTGGTGGAACCGAACGCCGGTTCCAGGGCGTCCGAACTCGACGACATATCCAACGTCACCGATACCGACGCGGTGGGCCACGTCGTTCGTTTTGATTTCTTCGGTCCCCCTTCCCGTGATCCCTGTGGATCTGTGCTCGACGAGGGGATCGCTGAAGACACGCCGGGCAATTCGAGGCCACTCCAACTCTTCCATCACGAACGCACCGGTGGGGCAGACATCGGGCTCTGGTTCAAACCGAAAACGAAACAGCTTGGCCAGGCCACGTACCGTACGCACAAAGGTGGGATTCAGATGTTCCTGGCTCATCCCGCGGAAGCAAGTGCCGCACTCGACGCACTCGTCGTAATCGATGGTGGCACGATGCATCGACGTGTCGACTTGGATGGCACCCATCGGGCAGACCGGCACACAGTTAGCGCAGGCGACACATTTTCTAGGATCGATCTGCATTTGACACACTGCTGAATATTGACGGCCCAGTATAGCACCGGCAGGAGAGGGCACTTATGGCACACGATCTCGACCGAGCGGGACGTGCCCTAGGTGGTGTGTGCCGTTTTATCCGAGGTAGGAGCCGTATGCTAGGTTCACGACCTCATGCCGCGAAATTCCATCTGAACGTATAGGTGGCCTACACTTGCAGTTGACCATTTCCATGTGACTGTTTTGTTGACCTGAAATGCCACCCGTAGTTGAATTTACAGATGTTTCCATAGTCTGCTCGGATACATAATCACAACGATGCCTGGCACGCAGCCCGGCTTACGACAGAAGGCGGACGCTCCAGTGAATCCGTCCGAGAGGAGATCGCGGTCATGACCATCAATCGACAGACGCTCGTTCGCGGGGCGGGAATTCTCCTTGCCGTCCTGTTTGTCGCCGCCCTTTCGGTGACGCTCGAGGCTCAGGAGCCGTATCGGAAACCACCTCAAGCGATCATGGATGTGCTGAACGCACCCGAGACGCCGCAGGTCAGCATCAGCCCTCAGCAGGATCTCATGATTCTGGCAGATTCGCCGGGTTATGCCTCGATTGGGGACCATGCGCAGCCCATGCTGCGCCTTGCGGGGCTGCGGATCGATCCCGCTACCAATGGGCCCAGCCGCCCACGCTATTACACAGGCTACACTTTGACGACGATACCCGACGGGGTCGAGACGGCGATCGGTTTGCGTTCACCAACACGCTCCCTGACGGGATTGAGTTGTGGGTGGGCGATCGAAGTGGCACGGTTCGGAAAGTCGACGGAGTGGCGATTAACGCCGCGTACGGAACCGAGGTTCAGTGGATGCCCGACAGCAGCACACTACTGATCCAGCGTGTGCCGTCTGAACGCGGCGCTGGGCCCGAAGAAGCAAGGGTACCGACTGGTCCGAACGTTCAGGAAACCTCCGGGCCGTCCGGACCCGTCCGTACGTATCAGGATCTTCTTGGGGACGCCCATGACGCAGAGTTGTTCGACTACTACGCCACGGCCCAACTCGCATTCGTCGACTTTGAAAGCGGCCGTGTCCGTGACTTCGGTGAGCCAGCGTTGTTTCGGACGCTTAGGATTTCGCCCGACGGGAACCACTTCTTGGTGTCGCGGGTCCTGAAGCCGTACTCCTATCTTTATACGCATCGGTCTTTTCCACAGAGTGTCGAGGTCTGGGACCGAAGCGCGCGCGTCGAACACACGCTCGCACGCACGCCGCTGCAGGACAAAATTCCGATCGGTGGTGTAACCACGGAGCGGCGAAGCTACGTCTGGGTACCGACCGCGCCCGCCACGCTCATCTGGGTCGAAGCACTCGACGGCGGAGACCCGAATGTCGAAGCCGATCACCGCGATAGCATTCTCACTCTCGCCGCACCATTCGGCGACACACCAGGTGAGTTGATACGCACGGAACATCGGTACCGCGGAATCGAGTGGCTTGACACCGGGGACGCGGCGTTGGTTACTGAGTACGACAGAGACCGGCGCTGGAATCGGACGTTTCTGGTGGCCGATGGCTCCGAGCCCCGCCTCGTATGGGACCTGAGCGCCCAGGATCGTTACAACCATCCTGGAAATCCCATGTCCCGGATGCTCGAGAACGGCCAACAGGCCGTCCTGACGAGGGGCGATTACATCTTCCTCGAAGGCGACGGTTCCTCTCCCGAAGGTGACTATCCGTTTCTGGATCGTCTCAACATTCTGACGCTCGAACCCGAGCGGCTGTTCCAAGCCGCAAAGGGAACCTACGAAATCATCGTCAGCCCTGCCGATGGCGGGGGAACGCGCTGGATAACACGACGGGAAACACCCACCGAACCGCCGAACTACCTGATTCGGACGTTCGGCGAAGGTGGGGGAACGATGGCGTTGACCGCCTTTACCGACCCGACGCCCGAGCTGCGACAGATCAAGAAGCGGTTGATCAAGTATCAGAGGGAGGATGGAGTGGATCTCTCGTTTACGCTATACCTGCCTCCCGATTACGAGGAAGGAACACGCCTGCCGACCGTGGTCTCGGCTTACCCCAGGGAGTACAACGACGCGGGAACAGCGGGTCAGGTCAGCGGGTCGACCGAGCGGTTTACGACAATCCGGGGGACCTCCCAGCTATTCTTTGTGCTGAACGGGTATGCATTGCTTGACAATGCCACGATGCCGGTCATTGGTGATCCGATGACGATGAACGATACCTTCGTGGAACAGATCGTCACGAGCGCCGAAGCGGCAATCGACAGGGCAGTTGAGCTGGATGTGACCGACCGGAACCGTGTCGGAGTCGCCGGGCACAGCTACGGCGCTTTCATGACGGCAAATCTGCTCGCGCATTCCGATCTGTTTCGTGCAGGTATCGCACGCAGTGGTGCTTACAACCGCTCGCTGACTCCTTTTGGTTTCCAGAGCGAACAGCGCACGTTCTGGGAAGCACCCGAAATTTACTTTGCCGTATCACCTTTTATGCACGCCGACAAGGTGAACGAACCGATCCTACTGACACACGGGGAGCAGGATAACAACGCGGGGACCTTCCCCGTCCAGTCCGACCGGATGTACCATGCCCTTGCTGGGCACGGTGCGACCGCGAGGCTCGTCACCCTGCCGTTGGAATCCCATGGGTACGCGGCGCGTGAATCGGTCGAACACACGTTGTACGAAATGATGTTGTGGTTCGAACGATTCGTGAAGGACGCACAGCCAAAGGAGTTGGGACAGGATTAGCCACAATTATGCGGCCAGAAAGTCAGCTGAAATAAACTTAGGGAGAACACAAGCATGAATAGCAAACGAGCCTTGATAGTGGTTACTGTCACCATGGGGATGCTGGCATTGTCTGGAAATTCGATTGCAGCACAGCCGCAGAACGACGGCCAGCCGCCCGAGCTTGGCTTCTTTGTCACCAGCGTTGGCATTGGCGATGGTGGCAACCTGGGCGGTCTGGAAGGCGCGGATGCACATTGCCAGTCGCTGGCTGCGGCGGCAGGCGCCGGTAACCGCACGTGGCGCGCCTACTTGAGCACTCAAGGGGACGCAGTGGTCAATGCGCGCGACCGCATAGGTACGGGACCATGGGCCAATTCAGAAGGCCTCGTCATTGCCTCCAGCGTGGAAAACTTGCATTTCGACAACTCGAATATCAATTGGGAACACGCGCTGGACGAGAACGGCAACCAATTCGCCTCACGCATAGATGGCGATCCCGACTTTTCGGAACACGATGTCCTCACCGGCTCACGCGTTGACGGCACGGCGTTTCCGTCGGGCGAAGACCGCACATGCAGTAACTGGACTAGCAACGGCGAGGGAAGCGCAATGGTAGGACACGCCGACCGCTACTCCTTCACCACGCCGGGTTCTCCCTGGAACTCCTCGCACCCGACCCCGGGTTGCACACAGGAAAATCTCATTAGTACTGGAGGCGCCGGCTTGTTGTACTGCTTCGCGGCCGACTGATTGCGCCGATGGGTGGCGTAGTGGATGAAATCGGCCGTAGCTGAACCACCAAAAGGCGGGCACGAGAACTGAAGCAACGGGTGCCCCAGATGCCCTCGGAACAGGTGCTGTTACGTTACAGGAAACCCCTGTCCCGCATGAGCGCCTCTATTCGGGCATCTCTGCCCCGAAATATCCGATAGGCTTCTGCCGGGTCCAGGGAGTTCTGCGGCGTAAAAAGACTGTCGACGAGCTTGCGGGCCAGATCCTTGTCATAAAAGCCATCCGGAGCCTGGGCGAACGCTTCGGCAGCATCCGCTGTCAGGACGTCGGCCCAGATGTAGCTGTAGTATCCGGCTGCGTAAGCTTCTCCCGAGAAAACGTGAGCAAACTGGGTGCTGCTATGGCGCATCGCAACTTCATCGGGCATGTTCAACTCGGTCAGTACCTCGCGTTCGAACTTCTGGGGATCGATACCGGCCGGATCGACCGTGTGGTAGCGGATGTCTACCAGGGCACAGGCCAGATACTCCGTTGTCGCGAAACCCTGATTGAAAGTGGCGGCATTTCGGATCTTGGCTACGAGATCCCGGGGCATCGGCGCGCCGGTTTCATGGTGCACGAGATAGTTGTCGATGACCGCGTCGGTTAGAAGCCAGTGTTCCATCAGCTGGGACTGGAACTCAACGTAGTCGCGGAGCGCCCCGTTCAAGCCGGGATACTCGACCTCGGAGGAAAAGTAGTGCAACGCGTGTCCGAATTCGTGGAAGAGCGTCCGTGCGTCATCCCAGGAAACCAGGACAGGCTCGCCTTCGCGGCCCTTGATGAAGTTGGAATTGTTCGACCCGAGAACCGTCCATTCGCCTTCGATATTCTGGTGGCTGCGATACGTTGTGGCCCAGGCCCCGGACTGTTTCCCCGGGCGAGCGTACGGGTCGAGGTACCAGACGCCGATCTTGTGCCGCGAATCTTTGTCGGCGACTTCCCACACGCGCACGTCATCGTGGAAAATCGGCACTGATCCGTCGAGAACGGGTGTGAATCTGTAGCCGAACAGTTCTTCCGCGACGAAGAACATCGCCTCTCGGAGCTTGTCGAGTTCCAGGTATTGGCGTACACGATCTGAGTCCAGCGAGTATCGCGACTCACGTACCTTTTCCGCATAGTAGCGGTAGTCCCACGGAGCGATCCTGATGTCCGTGCCTTCGGAACTCGCCAGTTCCTGCATATCGGCAACTTCCTCGGAAACCCGCGCCAGGGCGGCAGGCCACACGGCTTCCATCAGTTCGAGGGCACGATCCGGGGTCTGGGCCATTCGGTTTTCCAGGCGCCACGTTGCGTAGTTCGGATAGCCCAGGAGTTGTGCACGTTCATGCCGAAGTTTGAGTATTTCTGTGATGATCGCGTTGTTGTCATGCCGATCGTCGTTGTTGCCGCGACTGCAAAAGGTTCGCCACACGAGTTCGCGCAGATCACGCCGGGTGGAGAAGGTGAGGAACGGATCCACCGACGACCGCGTGTTGGTGATGGCGTACTCGGTGTCGCGACCGCGTTCGGTCGCCGCCGCCGCGGCGGATTCAACGAATGACTCGGGCAATCCGCCGAGTTGCTCTTTAGTCAGGTAGTGGACATGGTTTTCCTCGTCTGCGAGTACGTTGCTCGAAAACCGCGTGTATAGCCCGGCGAGGCGTTGATTGATGACGGAGTGGCGCTCTCTGGCAGCGCCTTCGAGTGTTGCCCCGTTTCGCGCAAAGTCGTCGTAGATAAGCCAGACGAGCCTCTGCGCTTCCCGAGTCAATCGATCCTTCTCGTTTCCTTCATAGACGGCCTTGACCCTGGCGAAGAGTTGGGCGTTCTGCTTGATTTTCGAGTCGAATTCCGCAAGTCGTGGCGCCATCTCCTGCTCGATCTCACGGAACGTGGATGTCGACAGATTCGAACTCCAGATGCCGAAAAACGGGTAGACGCGATCCAATAGGCGTCCGGATTTTTCCAGGGCAACGATGGTGTTTTCAAAGGTGGGCGGGTCGGGATTGCTCCCAATGGCATCAATCTCGTCCAGACTCCGGGCCATCGCGCGCTCGAGGGCCGGTTTCAGGTCTTCGAGTTTCATGCGATCGAACGGGGGCACTCCGCCACTCGGACCGGTCCATTCTTCTAGGAGTGCATTCGATTCAGCTGTACTCATCGTTTTGTTCCCAATCCTGACTAAGAATACGGCCAATAAGTAGACTGTATCTGAAGAGAAAAGAAAGATGAAATCCGGCTTGCGCTTCCGACCAGCGATGACGAGAATCGGTACTCGAAGGAGATCCGGATGATTTTCAAGCAGTTCTACCTGCGTTGTCTTGCACACGCTTCGTATTTGATCGGTTCTGACCGAGAGGCTGTAGTCATCGACCCGCAACGGGACGTCGATCAGTATGTCGATGAAGCTACGGCTCATGGTCTCGAGATCAAGTACGTCATCGAAACGCACCTGCATTCAGATTTTGTCAGCGGTCACCGCGAGCTGGCCGACCGAACCGGAGCCGAGATTGTCTTCGGCGAAAAGGCGCGGGCCGCGTTTTCCTGTCTGGGCGTCAAGGACGGCGACGAACTCAGGGTTGGCAGTGTCGTCCTGCGCATGATGGAAACGCCCGGACACACACCCGAAGGCATTTCGATTCTGGCTGTGAACACTGCCCGAAGTGAAGAAACGCGGCGTCTGTTCACCGGCGACACGTTATTCATCGGCGACGTTGGCCGCCCCGATCTCGTCGGCTCCAAAGGTTTTTCTGCAGAGGAGATGGCCGGGATGCTCTACGACAGCGTGCATGAAAAGCTTCTGAAATTGCCGGACGAAGTAGAAGTCTATCCGGCACATGGCGCCGGCTCTCTCTGTGGCCGGAACATGTCACGCGAAACCATGTCGACCATCGGAGAGCAACGGAAGTTCAACTACGCGCTGAATCCGATGCCGAGAGAAGAATTTGTGAAGATGATGACGACGGATCTTCCCGAGGTTCCGGCCTACTTTTCCAGAGATGCGGAGATCAACCGGACCGGGGCATCTCGACTCGAAGAGTTGAGCGAAGTGGTACCTCTTTCTGCCGAAGATACCCAGCGTCTTCAGACCGAGGGACGCATCGTGCTGGATGTTCGGAACGCGTCAGCGTTCGGCACCGGTCACGTTCCGGGTTCGATTAACATCGGGCTGGGCGGACAGTTTGCTTCGTGGGCGGGTAGCTTGATCCCGGCAGCGACCGGCATCGTGGTTGTTGCAGAAGATGAAGGTGGTGTAGAGGAAGCAGTCTTGCGGCTGGCGCGGGTGGGGCTGGAGTCGGTGGAAGGCTTTCTTGCCGGTGGTATCTATGCATGGGACAAGGCGGGTTTTGACCTCGCCCAGACACCACAGATGCCCGTTGACGAACTCAAGACACGTCGTGATGAAGACAGACAGCTCCAGGTTATCGACGTTCGCCGTCCGTCAGAGTACGCGGCCGGTCACGTTCCGGGTGCTGTCAACCTGCAGTTGGCTGACCTGGATCGAATGCTTTCTGAAATCGATGCTTCGATTCCGATCGTTGCTATTTGCGGTAGTGGCTATCGCTCGAGTGCAGCGACCAGCATTTTTGAAAGGGAAGGCTTCGGTGAGGTGTACAACGTGGTGGGCGGAACCGGCGCCTGGATTACGGCGAAATACGAAGTCGAGGAGCCCGGGTGAGTTCAGTTCCGGCTTGCGTTCCGCGGCTGCTAAGTCAGGTAATCCGCTGTCATTTCCTCCGACACCTTCCATAGCTCTTCCGCCATGTCGTCGTTCTCAATATGATATTTGTTCTTGGTCACCAGAGGATTGCAGTCCGAAAAGAATTCGCCGCTGACCCCGTCGAGCAACGGACTGGCCGCGACGTAGCAGGTCGTGGCGGCTCCCTGCTCCGTGTTCTTAGCTAGCAGCCGCGCCATGGCTTTGAACACAAATCGCATGACAACGGGGACCTCTCTGCCCAGGTTGGTTCTCACGAAACCCGGATGCAAGGCGTTCGATGCCACGTTGCTGTCCTGGAGTCGTTTCGCGAGTTGCCTGGAAAAAAGCGCGTTAGCAAGTTTGGAAACTCCATAAGCCCCAAACACACTGTATTGACCCTTGCCGCGCAGATTGTCGAAGTTGATGCCGTCTCGTGCACCGCGAAGGGCTGCCATGCTGCTGACGTGAACAATCCGACCCGCCTTGGCTGCGGAGACGGAGGAGAGCAGCCGGTGTACCAGAACAAAGTGTCCCAGGTGATTCACTGAAAAGGTTTTTTCGATTCCGTTGATCATTTCCAGACGCCCCGGACCAATGATTCCGGCATTGCAGATCAACATATCGATCGGCAGATTCATGGCTGTTACCTGCTCGGCTCCGCGCGCCACCGACTCGAAGTCCGACAAGTCCAGTTCGATGGGCGTTGTCCTTCCGCCGACGTTCGCACAGGCGGTTGTGGCTTTTTCTATGGACCGGCCGGTCCCGATGACGTGTGCTCCGGATGCCACCAGTGCGCGCATGGTTTCCAGCCCGATGCCCGAATTGCAACCGGTGACGAGGGCAACCTGCCCGTCGAGATTCATCCCGCCGACAACATCTTGAGCCCTAGCCCTGGCTCCGAAGGTGCTCGTGGGTATCGACCGGTTCATCGGGTACTCCTTAAGGATCGGGGCAGGTTTCGCCAAGAGGTTAGCAGCCCCCTCCGATAATAGATATCCATCGTTTCTGTAGGTGCACTCTATGAGTGCACAACAAGAAATGCGATCACCGACCGAACCTAGTAAACTGTCCCGATGTCTTCCACTCTTCGAAACCTTCAGTGTTCACGTTCGGCTTGCGGGGAAGAGGTCGCATACTCCTCCTTACAGAACCTGTGCCCCGTCTGCAACTCACCCCTGCTTGCCCGCTATGACCTGTCGATTGCAAAAGAGACGCTGACACTGGACACCCTTCAAACGCGCACCCACACGATGTGGCGGTACGAAGAAGTCCTGCCCGACGGACCACCGGTTAGCCTGGGGGAGGGCATGACGCCCCTGGTTCACGCTCGCCGACTCGGTGAACACCTGGGACTCGGTGGTCTTTACATAAAGGACGAGGGACTCAATCCGACAGGCTCGTTCAAGGCCCGTGGACTTTCGGCAGCGGTTACGATGGCCAAAGCTCTTGGAGCGACGACCCTGGCCGTCCCCACGGCGGGAAACGCCGGGGGGGCGGCGGCAGCATACGCGGCAAAGGCGGGACTGGGTTGCGTGATCGCGATGCCCGGGGACACACCGGCAGCCAATGTCCTCGAGTCCCGTGCCTTCGGGGCGGATGTGCGCGAGATCGACGGCCTGATTTCTGATTGTGGAAAGTTCATTGCGGAGCATAAGGACCGGGAGGGTTGGTTCGAAGTGTCTACTCTCAAGGAGCCGTACCGGATCGAAGGCAAGAAGACGATGGGTTACGAGCTCTGGGAGAGGTTTGGGGGAAGACTGCCGGACGTAATTGTCTATCCCACCGGCGGGGGTGTCGGCATGATCGGAATGTGGAAGGCCTTCGAGGAGATGGAAACCATGGGTTGGATAGACTCCAGGCGTCCACGCATGATTTCGGCGCAGGCGGCCGGCTGTGCCCCTATCGTAAGAGCGTTCGAGCAGCACAGCGACAGCAGTGAGTTCTGGGACAACGCCGCCACGCTGGCCGCGGGTCTCCGCGTACCCAAGGCGCTGGGCGACTTTCTCATTCTGGACGCCCTCTATGAGAGCCAGGGTGCGGCTGTTGCCGCCACCGACGAGGAGACGATGACGGCGTGCCGGAACATGGCCCGACTCGAGGGTGTCTTTGCCGCACCGGAGGGCGGTGCCGGGCTCGTGGCCGTGGAGAAACTTGTCGGGCAGGGAAAGATCCAACCCGACGAGACCGTGGTTCTGTTCAATACGGGAAGCGGATACAAGTATGGCGAGGCATGGGAGGCTTCGCTGGGAGATTAACGGATGATCGTGCGGAGGGTTTAATTGATCCCGGAGAAGGACCCGCACCCTTCCGAGGGTGCAGGTGGACAACGAGGCGGAGCCGAGGCGTCAGAATAATATGAATAGTCGCTGCACAAATTACGGCATCAATAGAAGAAGGAGACAGGAATGATCCCAGCGCAGTTCAATGACATTTTTGAGAAGAAAACCATCGGTCACGTCGGGACTCTTATGCCGAACGGCAGCATCCAGATCACACCCGTCCTTGTCGCTCGCGACGGCGATGTTGTCAAGATAAGCACGGGCAAGAGCCGGCAGAAGTTCAAGAACCTGAGTGCGAATCCAACGGTCACGATCGAGGTCTCCGATCCCGACAACGGAGGACACTACGTCGAGATTCGCGGCAAGGCCACTATAGAAGACGACATCGACAACGCGTTTGTCGACTCGCTGGCCCAGCGCTTCCTGGGAAAAGACCGGTACGACCTGGACCCGCCGGGTGAGGTTCGCGTCGTCATCACGATCACGCCTGACCGTGTGCGTGGGCAGTAGTTCGTATTCGCCGGAAGCTACAAGAGTCCTGTCAGAGGCAATACAACGAGGAGCATGATGTCGGCCGAGTAGTGCGCGACCACGGCGCTTTCGAGTCCGCGTCTGGCATACAACCAACCAAACAACAATCCTCCCACTCCGTTGAGCACGATCGCTCGGGTGATGACCAGCCCGTTCAGCGGTATTCCCAACGCTGCAGTTGCCGGAAGGTGACCCAGTCCGAATGCGACTGCAGCCAGAACGATTGCAATCCACAGGACTACGGAGCCGTGCTGGGACCGTGTCAGCAGAGAGCCGATCCAGACCAGTAAGGTCATCAGGAAGAGGCGAACCAGAACTTCTTCGGTGATTCCGCCATAAAACGCCGCCAGAAGGCCCTGCCAAACGGCAGGCTGTGCGTTTTCGGGGAACGTGATGCCGCTCCCTCCGAGCAGGGGAGCGAAGAGGGCCAGTTCGAGGCCGACGATGACTAATGCAGCGGCAACGCCGCCGATTACGGCAGGCCTAGTACCGCCTGTTTCTGGAGAGGTTCTTTCCGTAGCCAGGCTTCCACCAGCGGAAGCCCAAGACCGACCTTGCCGGCAAGCAAGAGGCCTATGCCGGCAGCCAGGCTCACCAACACCATACTTTGAACCAATCCAAGAACGATGAGCTGCCATAGGGGCAGTGGGAGATCAGTGGCCTCCAGGAGAGGGGCCTGAATTGTTAGGGCAAACGGTATGATCGCCACCGCCCCAACCAGGGCCGCACCCCAGACGATGAAGAAAAGCTTCCAGTTGAATGGCTTGTTCATGAAAATGTCCGGAGCCGAGATCCGCTAAAGAAGATGGGCATATTTCGCGAAGAGTCCGAAGACTTCGCGAACGTAGGCCTTCGTTTGGGTGAAACCGATGTCGGAGACGAAGCTTTCCGTATCTTCCAGCTCTGATTTTGCCCGCCAACGCTCGACGTTTCTTTCACCGCCGTTGTATGCGGCCAGTGCCAGTTCGGGACTTCCGAACACTTCAATCAGTTCGGCCCAGTAACGCGCGCCGAGGCGAATGCTGATCTCGGACCGGTACAGGTCGTCCAGCATGAAGTCCGTCAGCCCAACTTCGTTGGCGATGCGAGTCGCTGTTTCCGGGATGAACTGCATCAGGCCTCGGGCCGACGCGCTGGAGAGTGCCTCGGGGTTGTATCGGCTCTCCTGCCACATGATGGCGTGTAACCAGAGCGGATTGACGGCCGCGGCTTGGGCTTCTCGACAGACGATATCCCGGAACGCCGTAGGGTAGAGCATGTCCATGAGAACCCGTGTCTCAGGCGAATACTCCGCGTCCAGTGAGAACAACCCTATGTCGGCGACCGGTCTCAAACGGTCCGCGTAAAGCATCGAGCGCCTGAAATCTGAAGCGAGATATGCCAAATCGGCCAGTGCCTGGTCTCTCCATCTGGAGGCGACACGGTTTGCCCAGTAGAACGCTTCGTCCCATTGACGCAGAAAGACCAGCTCTCCCACCAGGTCTGTTTCTACAGATCCCGGTGTGAGAAAACCACGTGTCCTTGAGAGTCGTCGCTGCCGAACCACATCGATGAAATCCAGGTTGGAGGCCTCGCCGCATAGAGAGGCCGCAGGAGTCTCCCTGGCCCTCGAGACCATCTGTTGCAGTGTGGCGGAAGGAGCTGAGCTGTCGCCGAGTTTCTCGAAAGATCGAAGGCCGTAGTAACCGAAGGGCTCTTCGGAAAGCTCGGTCCAGATCGCATGTGCTTCGTCGGTGCGCCCTAGCGCTTCGAGGCTGGCCGCTTCAAAAAACCGCACTTCGGTCTGATCCGTTCCGTTAGCTGCCCGGCCTGTTCGCACGCCGCGAAGCTGGCTAAACGATCCGAGCGCTTCGGCGTACTGTCCTTCGCCATGATGGATCTTGGCCCGGGTGAAGGTGAGGACGGCCCGGTCCCTCCTATCGGGGCTCGCAGCCAGTGCCTGGTCGATCAAACGCTGCGCTTGGTCCACCTCGCCCATCGCGCGACGGATGTCGATCATGTCGCGGAGCGCCGATTGATAGAGGTCCGGGTCATCGTCGTATTGTCGATCAGTGCCTCATAGGCCGCGATGGCCCTGGGGTAGTCCAGGCTGCGCCAGTAATTCGGCGGGATCTGCTCATCCGCCTCGCGTTCCCAGTCGGTGTCGGGAAATCTTTCGGTCGTGGCCCGATATACGGCGATGGCATCGTCATACCGTAGTCTTTGAAAGTAAGTCCGGCCCAACTCGTAATGGGCCTGGGCACCGATCGCGGAGCGATCTTCGAGCAGCGTCGAATAGATGGCTTCGGCCCGATCGAAGATGCGGTGAGTGTGGAATGTTTTCGCCAACCGGAGGCTTTCGGCCGGAGTCGCGGGTCTTCCATCCAGTCTTCTGGCTGCCTGTAAGGGCGAATTCGTCGCCGCGGCTGAGGTTCAGGAGCTGCCACATCGCGTCTTCGTCGTCCAGGATCGACGCCTGCTTCCACTGCGACTCTCGGCCCGACACCGACCGGTAAATGGTCAGGGCGACATCCTCTGGGGCGCCCTCGGCCAATTCGAGACGGAGCGCGTCGGGGAAACCTGGTCCCAGCAGGGTCAGAAACCGAAGTGTGTCCCCACTACGACTGTCTCGAAGTGCAACGCGCCCGCGGTGCCACAAGGCAAGGTCACCGAGAACGCTACTCTCGGATACTTGTGCGAACTCAGATTCCGCCCGCGACCAATCTTCTTCTTCCAGAGCGATCCGTCCGCGCAGGTAGTGCAGGTTGTTTAGTTGAAACTCTTCGGGATCAACCGCAGCGGCCTCATCCAGCAGTTCGGCCGAGGTCCGATAGTCTCCCCGCTCAAAGAAATCGAGCGCGCGCTCGATCAAACCGGTTGGGAGCGTAATCGCTATCAGTAGTGTAAACAGGGTCGTCATCGTCAATCTGTGGAGCCAATTAACCCACTGGGAAGCAGTGTATGATGGGATCTATTTTATGGAGAGAGGTTTTTTTGTGGCAGCTACCTTAATCAACGGAACCGGGATCGCCAAGCAGATACAGGAAGAGGTCGCCGCCGACGTTGAGATGTTGAAGAGAAAAGGGGTCACACCCGGTCTGGCGGTCGTCCTGGTCGGTAGCAACCCGGCATCGGCTTCATATGTCGGCATGAAAGCGCGAATGTGCGAGCGGCTGGGGATGAGGAGCCTCAAACTGGATCTTCCCGAGGACATCAGGGAGACCGAACTGCTTGAACGTATCGACGAACTGAATAAGGACGACTCGATCGACGGCATTCTCGTCCAGTTGCCTCTGCCTGAGCAGGTTGATAAACACAGGGTTCTGGAGGCTGTCGCTCCCCTCAAGGACGTCGATGGATTTCATTCCTCCAATATTGGCTCACTTGTTCTCGGTCACCAGGGCCTCGTGGCCTGTACACCTCTGGGTGTTCTGGAGATGCTTCAGAGGTCCGGGGTGCAGATCGAAGGAGCACGGGCAGTTGTGTTGGGCCGTAGTGACGATGTAGGCAAACCCATGGCGATGCTGCTCATGCACCGGCACGCGACGGTCACGATCTGTCACTCGCGGACGAGGGATCTTGCTTCGGTCACACGAGAGGCCGATATCGTCGTGGCAGCAATTGGTCGCCTCGCGATGGTGACCGGCGATTTCATAAAGCCGGGTGCCGTCGTCATTGACGTGGGGACGAATCAGGTGACGGATCGGGACGAGGTCGAGCGGTTGTTCGGCGAAGAGTCGCCGCGGCTCGACCAATTCGACAAGAGGGGCTACATCTGGGCGGGCGACGTTCATGAGCGGGATGCACTGGAAGTTGCGTCGATGTTGTCTCCTGTTCCCGGTGGCGCCGGACCCATGACGATAGCGGTACTGATGAAGAACACGATAACCGGAGCCCGCCTGCGGAGAGACATCTAGTGACCTGTACCACCCATATTGGGACCAGCGTTGCGGCCAAACGACTCCGGATTCTAGGAGTCGATGAGGAGGGAATGCTCCTCATTCCGACGAGTCGACGACAACGAAGACGGCGCCGTTTCGCCTCAACCCTCCGGGCCGATGGGGATTGCGGGCGATATCTTTGTTGCGAGCCGTCGTCGATGCGAAAACATCGACTTCCGTCTCCCGCCGCGATCTCACCCGCAGGACCCATCGGCGCTGGTCCCAATATGGGTGGTACAGGTCACTCGTGCTGAGCGTCGGTCTCACAGGAGGGATCGGCTGTGGCAAGACGCGCGTCGGGGAGATGTTCGTCGCACTGGGTTGTCGCCTGATCGATTCTGACCAGATCACACACGAGTTATTTGAAGCCGGCGAAGAAGTGCATGAGGCGGTCGTTGCCGAATTCGGTCCCGGGATTCTCGATGAGGGAGGAGGGATCGACAGGTCAAAGCTGGCTGCCATCGTCTTCAGTGAGCGTTCCCAACGAGAAACACTGAATTCGCTTGTGCATCCTGCAGTCAAGGCGCGCCAGGACGCATTTCTGGAAAGTGTCCGACGTGAAGATCCGAACGCCATTGCTATTGTCGATGCAGCGTTGATGGTCGAGTCAGGAGGCTACAAACGATTCGATCGACTGGTGGTGGTGACCTGCCAGCCCCAGCAGCAACGGAACCGTCTTGCTGGGCGCCCCGGTTTGACGCCCGAGGCCATTGAGGCCAGGATTGAATCCCAGATGCCTCTCGAGGAAAAGGCAGGACACGCTGATTTCGTTGTGGATAATTCGGGGTCGCTGGAAGATACACGGAGGCGTGTCGAAGAGGTTTACGCTGAGCTGGTGAGGTTGGTGGGAGAGTAGGAAAAGGGGCGGACAGCTCTGTCCATTCCGAGAGTTGCCACTCGTCCTTCGGTCGACGCTTAGAGATGGAGGCCCCTCCCCGTTGGCTGAAAGATTGCGCTCGGTTGTTCAGACGGCCATCGTGGCCGAACGACCGGCGCAGCTCGCTGACGTCATTAGCGCCGGGCCCACCGTCCCCCAATAACCCAAACCGTCGAGAGTGCACTGACCTTTTCGCGATTCGATGTTGCTCGGGAACTCGAATGCCGGTCCGGTCCCCCCACGCAATCATACTGATTGGAAGCCCTTTCAGGACTCATCGATACTTTGACCAAGGGGGAGGACCCGCACCGGCCTCCGGTGCGGGTGGACAACGAGGCGAAGCCGAGGCGTCAGTGTAAGAGTACGGCTATGGGCTCAGCCTGTAGAGCATCCGCGGAAAAGGGATTGTTTCCCTCACGTGATCCAGACGGCAGATCCACGCGACCACGCGTTCAATTCCCATTCCAAATCCGGAATGGGGTACCGATCCGAACTTCCTCAAATCCAGGTACCACTCGAAATCCTTTCGTGGGAGATCGTGCTCCTCGATTCGCTCGAGAAGGAGTTGATGGTTGGCGGTTCGTTGCCCCCCGCCGATGATCTCCCCGTAACCTTCCGGCGCCAGAACGTCCAGACACAGGGCAACTTCGGGCCTTTCGGCGTCTGGTTCCATGTAGAAGGCCTTGATCGCCGACGGATACCGGTGGATCAGGACAGGTTTTTCAAAGTGTTCGGACAGGATCGTCTCGTCCGTTCCTCCGAAATCGCTTCCCCATTGAATTTCTGAACCGTTTTTCTGAAGAATCTCGATGGCCTCGTCGTAGGAAATACGGGGGAACGGCGGGGAAATCTTCTCGAGAGTAGATACGTCGCGCTCGAGGTCATTGAGTTCTTCTCCTCTGCGATCGAGGACACGCCCGACGATGTGACTGATGTATCTTTCTGAGAGGTCCATCATGTCTTCTACCGTGGCGTAGGCCACTTCGGGTTCGACCATCCAGAATTCGGTCAGATGACGACGCGTCTTCGATTTTTCGGCCCTGAAGGTGGGACCGAAATTGTAGACCTTACCCAGGGCCGCTGCAGTAGCCTCGCCATAAAGTTGTCCCGATTGAGCGAGGAAGGCATTTTCGTCAAAGTAGTCCACCTCGAAAAGCGTCGTCGTTCCTTCGCAGGCTGCCGGGGTCAGGATGGGCGTGTCGCAGAGCGTGAACCCATCGTCGTCGAGGAAGTCGCGCGCAGCGCGGATGATTTCGTGCCGGACCTTGAGGATTGCACGTTGGCGCCTGGAACGAATCCAGAGATGGCGGTGGTCCATAAGGAACTCGATGCCGTGTTCCTTGGGTGTGATCGGGAATTCTTCCTCCGCCCCTACGATCTGAAGTGCCTCGATAGCGGTGACATCCATTTCGTGCCCGCCGGGTGCCCGTTCGTCGGCTCGAACAGTTCCCGTTACCGTGAACGAAGACTCGTGGGTCAGATCGGTTGCGGCCTGGAAAGTTTCTTCCGGTACGGCTTTCTTGAAGACGACGGCCTGTATGTAGCCCGTACCGTCGCGAACGATGAGAAAGCGGAGCTTTCCGCTCGAACGTTTATTGTGAAGCCAACCACGAACGGTTACTTCTTGGCCGACGTGCTTGCCGATATCTTCAATGTAGGTCGTTGTCATCGTTGTTCAGGTCCAGCCGGTATTTTCTAGCAAACTCCTCGTCCGACCGACTCGCCTCGTCGATCAAATCTTGCAAACGGCTTCGAGCTTCCCGGCCGCGATCGACGTCCGGATTCAGTGCTTCGAACACCATCGGGCCCGCAAAGCCTGATCTTACAAGTTCTCGGACGAACTCGGGCCAGTTTAATTGTCCTTCGAACGGCCACAGATGGTCGTCCAGGCTGCCGTTGTTGTCACTGAGGTGAATCTGGGCAACTCCATCCAGTTGGGGAAGCGGACCCTGAAGGCGCCCGTGGCCGGTATCGTAGCAGATTCGAATCTCGGGAAGTTGGGACACATTCAGGAACTCGGCAATGCGTTCTATCGTCGATATTTCGTTCGGGATGTTTTCTATAACGATGTTTACGCCGGCAAATTCCGAAATATGTCGCATAAGAGCGTATGCATGCTCGAACAGGAGAGGAGTGAACTCCTGCCGGGGCACACCCAGGTGCACGACGACGTGAGCTACAGATTGCAGGTCCGTGAATTCGAGTGCCCGCTTGACTTCGTCGATAGCGTGTTTCCGGTCGCGTTCGTTGTTTGCCAATGCTGAGATCGGTCGAACGTCGCCTTTTCCTTTTTGTTCGAAGAACGGAAGATGCAGGAACGGAGGCTCGACATCGTTGGTCTGAAACCATCGGGCCAGTTCTTTTGTGAGGCCTCTGTCGTGGTAGTTCCAGTGCGGGCGGTTGGCAAATAGTTCGATCCGCGTGAAGCCCGCCCGGAGAAGGTGATCCAGGAGCCGGGGGGAAATTTCCTCGTCGCCGAAAGCATAGGTTGAAATGCCGAAGTTCATCTTTAGCGTACCGGTCCCATGGGGTCCGACCCCTCATGACTCTTCATGCCCCCCACATGCTATGATGCTTTGCATGTTGCGTAAACAGCTTGGGTTAGTAGTTTGCCTATGCCTGGGGCTTGGCAGCGCTGCCGCCCATGCGCAGGGTGTTACCGCCGTAATTGATCGCGATGTCAGGGTTTTCTCCGTGGTCGCCGCTCTGAATGCCGCAGGTTTCGACGTTGAACTGGCCGCACGGTATCATCCGGTCCGCCAACAGATGCGTGACGCGGTAGGGACAGTGGATCCTGACCTTGTCCGTCGTCTCCGTGAGTTTTATGACCAGCACAGAGCAGGTGATCTGGACGAGACTCAACTTGCGAAATACCTTTCGCTCGCCCTGAATCTGACCGACCCACCGACGCTGGAATTTGCCTTTGACGAAGACTTCATTCCGCCCGACGCCCGTGAACTTGAAGGGTTTCTTCCGCTGCTCCGTGAATTCTATGATACCGCCCGGATCACCCAATTGTGGTCTGCGCTCGGTCCCAGTTACGATGAGGCTCTCGACCAGATGGGACCTCCGATACGGGATACGATTCTCCAGAGCGACGCTTATGTGAGAAGGCCCTTCGGTCAGACCGGTCCCAGGCAGCTGGTGATTTTTCTCGAACTTGCGGCCCCGATCAACAGCGTCAACGTGCGGAATTACCCTGAGAATCTCTATATTGTGCTGGGCGACTCCACCGTTCCCCGAGTAGAAGACGTCAGACACGCATACCTGCACCTGCTACTGGATCCGATCGTGGCTCGTGAGAGAGTTGAGCTGTCGAGGGAAGAGCGCTTGACGTCACTCATCGGTGCGGTCGACGGTGTCCGACCCGATTATGCCGACGATTTCGAAATACAGGTCGCGGAATCGTTGATTCGGGCTGTGGAGTTGCGCATGGACGACCCGGTTACCGACCTCGATGCCGTCATAGACACAGCTTACCGGAGCGGGCTTCTGCTGGTGCCGTTTTTTCATGAACGACTCTTGGAATACGAAACTTCTGAAGTCGGTATTCGCAATTTCTTTCCCGACATGCTGGCCTCGGTCGACGTCGACGTCGAAATCGCCCGGTTCGAGGAACAGTTTTATTCGATTCCTTTCGTCGTTGAAGAGATCAGGCCCGCAGAGGTGCCGCCCGCACCGCCCGTGGTCGATCCGATCCCGGGCGTTTTGCGCGAGGCACAGGAAGCCTTTAATGCCGGAGAAGATGACGCCGCTCGATCCGCTTTTGAACGTGTGCTGGCCGAGTACGATCCCTCCAATGGACCGGCGCTTTACGGTCTGGCCCTGATCGTCAGCCGGGAAGGAGACCCCCTCCTGGCAAGTGAGTACTTCAGTCGCACACTGGACAGTCAGAGTGCAGAACCATCGATGCGCGTGTGGTCTCATATCTATCTCGGACGGATTTACGATCTTCAGTGCGAACGCGAGGCGGCCGTCCAGCAGTACCGGTCTGCGCTCGAAGTTGGTGACGACACTCAGGGAGCCCAGGGAGCTGCTGCCCAGGGTGTCGATCAGGCGTTCGGTCCCGGCTGTGATTTCTGAGCGGTCCATTGTCTTTTGATTCGATGAAGAACCTGGATGAACTAGAGCAGACGCTGGGCTACCGGTTCGCCCGGCGCGAGTTACTCGAACAGGCTCTGACCCACAGCTCATACGCCCACGAAAACAATCTCGGCCCCCTGGACGACAACGAGAGGCTCGAATTTCTGGGTGACTCGATCCTCGGATTTCTGGTAAGCGAAGCTCTGTGTGGCGCACAACCGAATCTGAGCGAGGGTCAGATGTCCAAGTTGAAGGGGTTTCTTGTGAGTTCGGCGAACCTCGTTCAATGTGCCGAGCAGATTCAGTTGGGCCACTATCTGCGTCTGGGAAGGGGTGAAGAGAAGACCGGAGGCCGGCGGAAGCAGGCCCTGTTGGTAAACGCCTTTGAAGCGCTCATTGCGGCCATCTATCTCGATGGTGGACTGGATCGGGTCAGGGAAGTCATTCTTCGATTCTTCACCCTTCAAATCGAAGACGTTGAGAACGCCGCAGACCAGGTTCCGGATTTCAAGTCGGCACTTCAGGAGGGCTTGCAGGCGCGTGGCCAAAAGCCAGCCGACTACAAGTTGATCGAAGCCGCGGGTCCTGATCACCAGAAACTGTTTATCGTTGAGGTCATTGTCGGAAATTCGAGTCTGGCCCGGGGCCGGGGCTTGACTAAGAAGGCCGCCGAACAGGCGGCGGCGATGCAGGCTATGGAGGCGTTGAAGAAGGATGGGGATTGAGTGGTCGGTTCTTACGACCGTTTGAACGACCGAGCGAAAGGCTGTTCGTTCTCGGAAACACCGAATTCTTACGCTAAGGCCTGCTCTGTATGTCTCTTAGCTGGAACAAATTGAGCAGAAACGATATAGTGAGAATTCGGGCCTGGGCCGGCCGCCTGATGATTCGAGCAACAGAATGACAGACGAACCGACTTACACGAAATCAACTGCCCGCGAATACTTCGAGTCACTCGTGATCACGGTGATTCTGGCGCTTTTCGGAACGACGTTTATCGTCCAGGCGTTCAAGATTCCCACACCTTCGATGGAAAACAACCTTCTTGTCGGCGACCATCTTCTTGTCAACAAGTTTACGTTCGGAAACGAAGGATCCTGGATCGATGCCGTCCTTCCGTTCAACAAGGTCGATCGAGGAGACGTCATCGTTTTTCGCTACCCAAGAGATCTCACCAAACACTACGTGAAGCGGGTGGTCGGTCTTCCGGGCGAGCGCGTTCGGATTATCGAGCAGCAGGTTTTCGTAGACGATCGCCCCCTGAACGAGCCCTACAAGATGCACATCAGTCCACCGGGCGCCTATGCAGACCCGTTCCGGGACTATTTTCCCCCGAGGCCGCATCCCGGCCGGCGCTATGGAGGTGTGGATCAGGATCCGTACTGGTATGAGGACTACATGGTCGACGATGAGATCCTGGTGCCCGAAGGACACTACTTCGCCATGGGCGACAACCGGGACAACAGCTCGGACAGTCGCTACTGGGGATTCGTCCCCATGACGGACATCGTCGGCAAGGCGCTGGTCATCTACTGGTCCTACGAAACCGACACAGACGAATATCTCGAGGCGGGTGCAGGGAGTCGGGTGGGGCAGATCGCGGATCTTGGATTGAACTTCTTCCGCAAGACACGATGGGGCCGAACGTTCATGATCATCCGATAGCTGATGCCTCGCCCTCGGCCGCTCTTTCTCCTCGCAGTTTCTCTTAGTTTTCTCCTGTCGATTTCTCTCGACGCCCGGCAATCGTCTGACTCTCCCCCCAGTCTGAATCCGGAAGCGGCAAACTCACTTTTCGACAAGATTGTTGCCATACGTGATGCTGAAAATGCATCAACCCGAGGTCTTGATGAAGCCACGACGATCCTGGTCACAGAGACGGAAATGGAATCTTTTGTCTTCTTTTCGATGGGGGATGAGATTCCTGCCCGTGTGGATTCGATCGATGTGACGGTTGAGGCCGGAACGATTGCAGCCGCCACCGAACTGACATTTGATTCCGAGGAAGGTTCCGGAAATCCCATTGTGGATCTCCTGCTCGAGAGTCCGCACAGTCTCTTTGTAAGGGGTGCGCTGGAGGGTCATGCCGGGGAAGGAACCTTCCGGTTGCAGCAGGTGCGTGTGGATGGTTTTCCTGTTCCGATCGTGGTCGTCGAGGTTCTCATCGACCGGTTCGTAAACCCGCGATTTCCTGAAGTCGATCTGGACGAGGGCTTCCTCATCCCCTGGGGCATCGAAGAGATTGTCCTCACACCCGACGGTGCCGAGATTACATACTAGCTTCAGCCAGCAGCAGATCGGGTCTGTTCTTCGGTTTTTGCGGCCCTGAAAATATAACTGGCCCTTGAAAGCTCCTCATCGACGATGTCCAGTCCCAGGTCGTGAAGCTGCCCCTTGAGCTCATCTATCTTGAAGTGGCCGAATTTCATCAAACGGTCGGACATTCGAAGCCAGAGAGGGGTGGTCTTAGGTCCCACGACGGTCTGGCACACGAAGTCGCCACCCACCTTCAGGACACGTGAGATTTCCGATAACGCCTGGTCGTAGTCTGTAAACAGCTGCAATGCTCCGCAGCAGTTCACGGCATCAAAGACACCCGGGCGAAAAGGTAGCGCCAGCGCACTACCGCGCATGAATTCTACATTGGGATATCTGTCTCCGTCCGTGAGATATCGCGCCCTGTCCAGCATCTGCCGGGCCAAATCAAATCCGATTACACGGGTGTTCTCCCCCGAGCCCGCAATGCTGCGCGTGAAATTTCCCGGACCGCACGCCAGATCCAGGACCAACCGCTGACGATCCGGTCCCACCAATTTTGTTATCCGGCCGAGGTCTGTAGAAAACGATCGATCGCTGGTCAGAAAATACCCGACAGGTCGCCACACATTGTCGTAAAGCAGGATCGCCGGCTTGAACTGAAGAACGTGCTGGATCGGCGTTATTTTTTCTTCGTAATCTGGAAGGAGATCGAGATAACCGCCGCTGAACGGATATTTCAAACCGCAACTCTGGCAGCGCAGAGCTTCGGGCCCCTGATCGAGGGGAGTCTCGGACCTGCAGGAAGGACACTGGAGGGCACCGAGGATCTCGGGAGACACGGCGAGGAGAGAATCCGTTGTTTGCACAGTAAACCCTGGGTTAACCATCCGTTCTTCAGGGATTTGAGGGTAGGCGATGGGTCGATTGGTGTCAAGAATGGCGAACGATGGCGCTTGCCTGTCCCTTAACTGGTAAAATGTAAGTTTTCAATGAGCTTCGAACTTGCATCACCGTACGTGCCGCGAGGAGACCAGGAAACTGCTATCGACGCGCTTCTCCGCGGCTTGCACGATGGAGACCGCCATCAGGTTCTTCTCGGAGTTACCGGGTCGGGGAAAACCTTCACGATGGCCAAAGTCATTGAAGCCCTCGACCGTCCTGCGCTCGTTCTTGCGCACAACAAGACTCTGGCAGCACAGCTCTATCAGGAGTTTCGCGGTTTCTTTCCCCGAAACGCAGTCGAGTATTTTGTCAGTTACTACGATTATTACCAGCCTGAAGCCTATATCGCCTCGACAGACACCTATATCGAGAAGGAATCGACGATCAACGACGAAATCGACCGTCTGCGCCTCTCGGCGACGCGATCGCTGTTTGAGCGTCGCGACGTTGTGATCGTAGCGTCGGTTTCATGTATCTACGGCCTGGGCTCACCGGAGGCTTATTACGGGATGCTTCTCATGCTGGAACGGGGGCAGACGATTTCCCGGCGCGAAGTGTTGTCCAAGCTCGTTGAGATTCTCTACGAACGCAACGACATAGATTTTAAGCGCGGAACCTTCAGGGTTCGGGGGGACACTGTCGAAGTCTTCTCCACATATGAAAATATCGGCTATCGGATAGAGATGTGGGGCGATGAGGTCGACCAGCTGAGCACTTTTGATCCTCTTACCGGCGATGTCATCGACAAGTTCGAACGGTTGACTGTATACCCGAAGAGCCATTTCGTGATGCCACGATCCCGACTCGAGGCCGCAATCAAGACGATACGTGCCGAACTCAAGGATTGGGAATCGCTGCTTGAACGCCAGAGCCGCTTGCTGGAAGCGCAGCGGGTTCATCAACGAACCCTCTTCGACATGGAGATGGTCAAGGAGGTCGGCTACTGCCACGGAATTGAGAATTATTCGAGGCACCTGACCGGCCGGGCTCCGGGTCAGGCTCCACCCACGCTTCTCGATTACTTGCCCCGGGACTCCCTGATCTTCATTGACGAAAGTCACCAGACGGTGCCACAGCTCGGAGCTATGTATAAGGGTGACCGGTCCCGCAAAGCCAATCTGGTTGAATTTGGATTCCGCCTGCCGTCGGCATTAGACAATCGCCCTTTGACTTTTGGAGAATTCGAGGAGAGGGCGAATCAGGTCATCTATGTTTCGGCGACGCCGGGACCCTACGAACTGACGAAGTCTTCGGGCGTGGTGATCGAACAGGTGATTCGCCCGACCGGCCTGACCGACCCGGATGTCGATGTGCGTCCTGTCAACGGTCAGATTGACGACCTCCTCCATGAGATTCGCGAACGCGTCGGTGTGGGAGAGCGTGTGCTGGTGACGACATTGACCAAGCGCATGTCTGAAGATCTGGCTGAATACTACACCGAAGTCGGGGTCCGCTGCCGTTACCTCCACTCGGAGATAGAAACTCTCGAGCGGATCAAGGTTCTCAGAGGGCTCCGGCGTGGCGATTTCGATGTCCTGATCGGAATAAATCTCCTCAGGGAAGGGCTGGATCTGCCCGAGGTGTCTCTTGTTGCGATTCTGGATGCTGATAAAGAGGGATTCCTCAGGTCCAGCGGTTCGCTGATTCAGACTATTGGACGTGCCGCGCGCAACGTCAACGGGACGGCGATCCTGTATGCGGACAGAATGACCGACTCGATGAAACGGGCGATCGGTGAAACGGATCGACGCCGGAGCATCCAGCTCGACTACAACAGAGTGAACGGGATAACACCGGAAACCATCATCAAGCCCGTCGACATGACGTTGGTTTCAATGTCTGAAGCGGACTATTCCGATCCTCCCCCGGTCAGCGTTTCGGCGGACGACAACATCGATGACCCGGCGAAACTGGCGGAGCGTATTGAAAAGGTCGAGGAAGAAATGCGCGAAGCGGCCCGCAGGTTTGAATTTGAGCGTGCGGCGGAGTTGCGTGACCGGGCTAAAGTGCTAAAAGAAAAGCAGTTGGAAATTGTCTGATTGCGTGTCTCGTTCTGATGTCCGATTGGATTCGTCCTTGAGCGGCATCGAGTGTTAGAATTTTGGAAGGAGCGTCCCTTATGAAGTATGCCGCTAAGGTGAGCCTTTCACTAGTCGTCCTGTCACTCCTCGGCCTGCCCGTAGCGAATTTTGGCCAGGAAGTTCCCGTGCAAGAATCTGAGGCCCTGGTCGCGGGGAACCAGGCCTTTGAAGCGTCGAATTTCGAAGCAGCGATTGCTGCCTATGAAAACCTCGACGCCAGCGAGTTATCGCCCGAGATTCAAAGCAGGCTGGCCTCGTCCTATCACCTGCTCGATCGACTCCCGGAAGCTGAACGGATCTATCGGCTGGTCCAGGGGCGCGATGTGGGTGTTGCGGGGAGCCACAATAACCTTGGAGCGATCTACTACGCACGGCAGGACTTTCGGGAGGCGGAAGATCGGTTCGAGGACGCTCTCGAACAGGATCCCGAGAACCCCCTTATTCAGGACAATCTTCGTGCTGCGAAACACGCTCGTAGAAACGGGCGGATTGCCGATTCGGTGATCGCTGCCGAACACGTGGAGAATCCCCTGTTGATCGAAGGCCGTGAAGTAGACCTGATCAGAGTGTCTCTCCTCATGAGGGCTGAAGTAATCGAAGATCTGCGAATCCAGGAGCTGCGTGGAGATTCGTTGATGGCTCGGAAGCTGTTTCCGGAAGCTATCGAGGTCTATGAGGCTGCAACGGAAATCGATGAGTACAACGCCAGGTTGATCAACAAGCTGGGCATTGCATATCACCAGAATCAGGACATAAGAGACGCGGAAAGGCAGTACCGAAGGTCCGTGGATGCCAATGAGTACTTCTTGCCTGCCCTGAATAACCTCGGCTCTATCGAGCAGGGTCGCGAACGCTATGATGTCGCGCGTGAATGGTTCCGAAGAGCACTGATTGTCAATCCGGAATCGCCGACCGTGCTCCAGAACCTGGGCTATTGCATGTTTGCGTTGGAACGGTATGAAGACGGCTTGGTCTTTTTTATTGCGGCGCTGCGGATCGATCCGACATTGTTCGAAAATTCCGGTGGAGGTTTTGGGACCCTGGTCCGTCAGCCTCAGGAGAACGAGGCCATGGTGAGCTATTATCTCGCAAAGGTCTTCGCGAACGTTGATGATGGGGACAGGGCGATTTCATTCCTGTATCGGGCTCTGGAGCAGGGTTTTTCTCAAAGCGACCTGCTCGATGACCCCGTGTTTGATTTCTTGAACAGGGACGAGCGGTTTGTTCAGCTGCGGGTCCTTGTAGAACAGTCCTGAGCAGGGAAGCTCCTCGCTTGCCTTTGACCTGCCCCTGACGCACATCTTAAAAAAAAGCACACATCGCAAGTGGAATACCTGATTTTTGCCGACGAACTGGCGCGTGCGGCGGGTGAGATTCTTAAACACTACGCATCACGTGACAAGCATGTGGAGTTGAAGGGCCGGGCCGACCTGGTGACCGTAGCCGATCGCGAAAGCGAAGAGCTGATCGTTGGTGAGATCCGTTCCCGGTATCCGGACCATGGCATTCTAGCCGAAGAGGCAGGTCTTGTTGGCGTCTCGAAAGGCGCTTCTGCGGGTCGCTGGATAATCGACCCACTTGACGGCACGACCAACTATACGCACCAGTTTCCGATGTATTGCGTGTCGATCGGTTTCGAGCAGAATGGTGGAATGGTTTGTGGCGCCGTATACGATCCGGTAAGGGATGAAATGTTTACCGGCAGCCATGGTGGCGGAGCGTTTTTGAACGGTGAGCCGATCGCAGTGTCTGACGTTCGAGAACTCTCAGATGGATTGCTGTTGACCGGCTTTCCGTATGGTTTTAGAGAGAAGGTGGGTCCGGCCCTCGACCTGTTTCGCACGTTTCTCATCGGGTCTCAAGCCGTTCGTCGAGCGGGTTCTGCCGCTCTCGATCTCTGCTACATCGCATCAGGTCGATGTGATGGCTTCTGGGAATTGGATCTTCAGCCCTGGGACACGGCCGCGGGCACGTTGATCGTGGAGGAGGCGGGTGGACGCGTTACAGATTTCATGGGAAATGGGTTTCGAGTGGAATCGGGAGAGATCGTCGCCTCTAACGGGCGGATTCACGATCAGATGCTGGGCTCTATCGCGAACAGAGACCGATGACCGTCATTCGCCGTCCATCTTCATGACCAGCAGTGTCTGATCGTCGTCGGCGGGACTCCCCCCGCTGTAGGCCTCCAATTCAGCCTCTATCGCGACGATGATCTGATCGGGCGTCTTCTCCCTGTTTTCCTGGACAAGTCTCGCCAGCCGCTTGAGTCCGAATTCTTCGCCACTGGAATCTCGTCTTTCGGCGATGCCATCGGTGTAGAACACGATGAGGTCTCCGGCGCTTAATTCAATGACGCGTTCTTCATATTTCGAGTCGGGCAGCAACCCAATCGGTATTCCTGCAAGATCCAGAAATCCGGCACCGTCGCCGCTTCCCAGGCTGCGGATGGGATACGGCAATCCCGAATTGGAAAACGTCAATTGCCTTTTTTCGGGATCGTACACAGCGTAGACCAACGCAACATATTGGGTCGCGATCGGGCGCTGTTGTAAGGACTTGTTGACCAGTTCCAGCATCTGGGCAGGCGGGTATTTTCGTGTGGCCCGAGTTCGGATGACGCCGCTCGCCAAAGCCCCGTAGAGAGCCGCCGGAGCTCCCTTGCCCGAGACATCTCCTACGGTGATGGCAAACCGACCGTCATCGAAGCGAAGCACATCGTAGAGATCGCCTCCCAGGTGTGCGACCGGAGTAAACGAAACAGCCACGTCCAATCCACCGATCGAAGGTAGTTCCTCTGGTAACAGGCCGATCTGGATCTCACGGGCAATCTCCAGTTCGTTATCCAGCCGTCTTTCGTTTTCTGCAACCTTTTCGTACAACTCAGCGTTCACCAGGGCGGATGCGATCCGCGTCGCCAGTGTCATCAGAAGGCGCTCGTCATATTCGGTGAAGTGATTCGGTTTCGGGCTCTCCAGGTCGAGCGCGCCGATAACCCGCCCCTTGTAGGCAAGAGGAATAACCATTTCCGACACGGTCTCGCTGTGTACGTTGATGTAACGTGAATCGTTGCTGACATCGCCGACGCGGACGGCCTGGTTCTGAAGCGCTGCGATACCGATGAGGCCTTGACCAAGCGGTACGTCGTATTTTTCGTGCGCCTGTTCGTCGTGTCGAAAGACCATGCGGGGCCGCAGCATGTTCTTGGATTCGTCCAGTTGAAGGATCGAGAAAATATGGTAATCGACGGTCGATTTGACGCCTTCAGCGATCTTGTTGATCACTTGTTCCACCTCAAGGGTGGACGCGATCTCGAGGCTGATGTCGCGAAGCAGAGAGAGCCGCTCGTGGTTACGCCGCTCACTTTCATAGAGATTGGCGTTTTCGATCGCGATCGCGATCTGGCTCGCCAACAGATCGAGCATCCGCACCTGTTCCTCGCGAAAAAATCCGACCTCCGGGCTTTCGATGTCGAGGACACCCAGGACACGTCCTTTGCTGATCAGCGGCACGGCCAGTTCCGATCGAGTTCCGGCCACAACGTTGATGTACCGTGAATCCTCGGATACATCGTCGACGACCACAGGGCGTCTTTCTTTGGCGGCGGTGCCGATGATTCCCTGGCCGATCGGAACCCTGAGGTTGTCAACGACCTCCTCAGGGTGGCCCATCGAAAAGCGATAAAAGAGTTCGTCGGTTGATTCGTCGACTAACAGGATGGCAAACACCTGGTATGGGATGAACCCACGAGTCGTTTCGGCGATCTTCTTGAGTAAGGGATCCAGGTCGAGGATCGCCGTGATCTCGTGGTTTATTTCGAGGATGTCCGAAAGAAAACGAGTATCCGAGAAATGCAGTTCGGGTTTCTGGCTCACGGTGCGGCGTATCTCCTCGAGGCTGTAACTCGATTATTCATTCGTCCAAGATCCTTATGTCTGGAAGGTTTCGATAGTACTCTGCGAAATCCAGACCGTAACCCACAACGAACACGTCAGGAATCTCGAATCCAACGTAATCCGCGGTGAACGGACGCTTCAGTTTGCCCTTCTTGTGAAGCAGCGTGGCCACGCGTACCGAAGCGGCACCGCGTTCTTGAATGAGATCCCGAATCCGGGTCAATGTCTCTCCAGTTTCCAGAATGTCGTCTATGACAAGCACGTCTGCTCCCGCTACCGAAACCGCAAGGTCAACTGCGACCCGAACGTCTCCCGATGACACTGTTTCTGAACCGTAACTACTCGCCGATATGAAACCAAGGCGCACCTTCACAGTGGAATCTATCTTGCGCAGCAAATCCCCGGCGAATATGAAGCCGCCGCCAAGAACAATGACAGCAAACAGTTCGCGTCCGGCGAAGTCGCCCGAGAGCCCCCTCGCGATGTCGGTGATTCGTCCCGCGATGTCCGACTCTGAAATCAGGACGCCCTCTCGCAACGTATGCTCCATCTGCCTCTCCATCTGCCAGCGATTGCTGCGAAATGGCATCGTCTTCGTTGTCGTCAGCTCCTCACAATGCAGGGCATTTCCTCGTCGGTGACTCCTAGAATCCAATGCCGTTTGACCGCAACACTGGGCCCGATACGGGTGCTACAGATCACTAGTTTACCTGTTCGGGATTGATCCACTATACGGGAAACGTTTTTGGTTGGGTCGGACCCCGTGATAGAAGAGAGCCTCGTATGACGATTTCCCAGTTACGTCGAGCGGCCAAGGAGATCTGGCAGTCGGCGCTCGATGCGGCTCGGCCAGAAATCTGCATTCCAAATGCCGTCCGCGTGACGCCGAATGGTTTCACCGTAGACGATCAGGAATTTGAGATTACCGGACGGCTCATCGTCGTTGGAGCGGGGAAAGCCGGCGCCGGAATGGCCCAGGTTGTCGAGGGGATCTTTAACGACCGGATATCTTCCGGCCTTGTGATTACGAAGTATGGCCACCGACTGCCGACCGATCGCATTCAAGTGTTCGAGGCCGGACATCCGGTACCGGACCGCTCAGGAGAGTTGGCCGTCGAGGGATTGCGGGAGCTTCTGCGTGACCTGAATTCGGAGGACCTGGTGCTGTGCCTGTTTTCGGGGGGTGGCTCAGCGCTTCTGCCTTCACCAGCGGAGGGGATCACGTTGGGTGAGAAGCAGCACGTCACGTCCAACCTGCTTCGGGCAGGAGCCACGATTCGTGAACTCAACGCGGTTCGAAAGCATCTCTCCTCGATCAAAGGCGGACAGTTGTTGAGGTGGGCGGCCCCTGCTCGGGTTGTGTCCCTGATCATGTCTGACGTGATCGGCAATCCCCTCGACTTCATTTCTTCAGGTCCAACTGCACCCGACACGACAACGTTTGCTGACGCGCTCGCAATTGTCAGGAAATATGGAATCTCCGTTCCGTCAGCTGTGGAGGATCGTTTTGAGCGGGGTGGGAGAGGTGAGATCGGAGAAACCCCCAAGCAGGGTGACGTGCTCTTTGAGCGTGTCAGCAATCACATCATCGCTGATAACCGTCTTCTGCTGGCCTCGGCTTCCGAAAGGGCGAAGGAATTGGGCTTCAAGACCATGGTGCTCAGCTCGGAGATCGAGGGTGAAGCGCGGGACGTAGGCCGTTTTTTTGCGTCGATTGCGCGTGAAATCGGTTCGAGTGGCCAACCGGTTGCACCCCCGGCATGTGTGCTCGCCGCCGGGGAAACGACGGTGACTGTCAGAGGTCCGGGCCAGGGAGGCCGCAATCAGGAAATGGCCCTCGCGTGGGCTCTGAAGATGCAGTCATGGAAGAAACCGGCCTGTTTTGCAAGTGTTGCGACCGATGGCACCGACGGGCCGACCACCGCCGCTGGAGGCCTGGTCGATCCCTTCACGTGTTCGCGCGCGATCGAAATGAACCTCGAGCCAATGAAATTTCTTCGAGCGAACGATTCGTTTACCTTCCTGAAGTCCGTCCGCGACTTGATCACGACCGGCCCCACACAAACCAACCTGATGGACCTCCAGATAATCCTGGTCGGCTAAAGGAAGAAAAGACGCCAACGCAGAGGCGCGGAGAAAAATGGGAGGCCAACGCGTCCCTAATCCCGAGTTCGGGGTGGCGAGGAAGTTATCGGAATACCTTAAACGTGGGAACAGAGGGATTCGCGAGAAGTCTGCACCTCCGCGTCTCTGCGCCTCTCTGTTTGTTCTTATCGAGGAGGTTGGGGGGGACGCGGGGGTTGAGGGGGGCGGCCGCGGGAACGCTCGATCATATTTCGGATCCGCTCTTCAAGGTTGGGCTGGACGATGCGCAGGCGGGCACGCTGCCGGGGAGACAGGTCGGGATCGACCGAACGCAACAGGTTTTCCTGGATGGCCCGCAGGGCGATGTCGCTTTCGTCTATTTCTTCGATTCGCCGGGCAATCTCGTCGTCAGGAGCATTGGCTCGCATCGCCTGTCGTAGCTGATTGAGCGCTCGAGCATGTCTCTGTCCTGCCTCATTCCATTCCCTCAGCGAGTTTCTCAGCCTCGGAAGCACCCGCGCGAACTGTTCATCGTCCAGTTCCAGTTCCATCTGAAAACGGCTGACGTAGAAACCCTCAATGACTTCCTGGATTGATGCGACATCCGGAGCGCGCAGGTTTCTCCCCTGTCCGGATCTTTGCTGTGGCCGAACCTTCAGGATGACCGGACCTTCCCGGGACGACTGCGCTGACAGACCCGTCCCGACGAGCATGGTCAGCGTCATTATGGCGATGGATAGAACTTTCATTGTCGCGCGGCTTCTATTACCTCGACTCGTCAAAGATCGAAGCTTCGGCAAAAGCCAGGGAAATCAGCTCCCGGAGCACATCTTCTTCACCCGATTCCAGTTCGTTCAGGGAAGTGAAGATCTCGGTCTGGGACCAGGCCAGAGCTTCCGCCTCGATGATTTCGGCGTCCCCGGGAAACAGCCCGAACTCGGAGCCGGACTCGGTCGAAGACAAGTTTACGCCTTCGTTCGACGAAATCTCCGTTATTTCATCCGTCAGCTGAACTGTCTGATATTGCCAAAATCCACCAACGGCCATCCCGGTAACAAGGGCCAGGAGAGCGAGGCTCCAGACCGGGGTCGGCAGGCCGGTCCACCCTGTCCATCGCTGCAGAACCGAATCACGCTTGACGGCACGTGCAAGCAGTCGGTCCCTGACTGAAGAACGCAGCCGAACCCAGTCCGCATTCGCGACCGCCGCGTGGGTGGTATCAGCGTCCACGCCCTCGGATTCCGATATGTCCTGCCCCAATTCTGCGATCGAAGCCAGAGTCGTTCTGCAGTTGGCACACTCTCGGAGGTGGGTTCGGCGATCCCCCCCCAGGTCGAGACCATCGAGAAGGGTCATGAACTCTTTGGCCCTCAGATGCCTGAATCCTTTGAAGTAGCTAAGCATTGTTATCTGCCAGTGTTATAGCCCTGCTATTTGGTTCATACCGCCTGGATCACATTTGGCCTGCAGCCGCCTGTTGGGCGACCATCTTCTTGAGCTTGGTGAGCGCGAAGAAGACGCTGGATTTGACCGTCGAAACCGATCGTCCCAGTATGCCTGCAATCTCTTCGTAGCTCAGATTGTCGTTCATTCGCAGCTCGAGAATCGCCTTCTGCTTCGGAGGGAGGTTCCCCATGAGCTGCTTTACGATATCGCGCCGTTCTCTCTCAAGCAGTCTGTTATGAGAAGACGGACCGACGCTTCCAATACTTTCGTTGACTTCGACAAACTCCCGGGAGTTTTTCTTTACGTGGTTCAGGCAATGATTGACCGCAACGCGATACAACCATGTTTTGAACCGGGCATCCCCCGGAAAGCAGTGAGTTTCTCAAAGGCCTTGATGAAGACTTCCTGAGTCAGATCCATGGCGTCTTCCGGGTTCTTCACAAACCGGAAGCAGAGTCTGTAGATCTGCCTTTCGTGGCGGGTCATCAACTCGTCAAAGGCGATCATATCTCCAGACAGGTATCGGGATACAAGGTCTCTGTCCTCATCCGAGGTCATTACAAAAGGTGTGTAAAAGTCATCAGGCGGCGGCCTTCGATTTCATCACGACTCTGATGCCGTCAGCGAATTGCTGACCATCATAGACCTCTTGTAAGAGTTCGGATCCTTTTAAGTGTCGCCAAGCCTTCTCAGCGACACGTAGTAGCTTCCAGATCATTGCCGTTGCATTCTCGACACGCTTGAATCGGCGAGCGGCGTTGGTACGGAGGCGAACCATGTCGAAAGGCGATTCGACGATGTTGGTTGTTCTCAGATGCACCCAGTGTTGTTTCGGGAACTCATAGAAAGTAATCATCCGGTCCCAGTCCCGCAACAGCGTCTCACCCGCTTTGGGATAGTTCTTCTCATATCGGCGGACGAACTGATCCCGCTTTCGTTCGCAGGCCGCGCGGGAGTTCGCGAAGGCCATCCCATGGAGCAGCTGTCTGGCCGCGGGCTGCTCGGTCTTCGGCAGATGATCGACCACGTTGATCGACTTGTGGTTCCAGCAGCGTTGTTCCTGGCCCTGGGGCTGTTGCTCGGCCAGCGCGGACCAGATGCCCAGGTGACCGTCCGCGACAGTCAGCCGTCCCAGCTTCAGGCCCCGTCTCTGGAGATTGCGCAGAATGCGGCTCCAGGACTCCTTGCTTTCCCGCTGCCCGCTCTCACAGGCCAACACCACTTTGCGCCCGTCTGACAAGGCTCCGATGATCACCCGCAATGCCGCTCGCTCTTTCGCGATCCCCGCTTTCACGTACAAGCTGTCTGCCCACTGGTACACGACCTCGAGGCCGGACAGGTCCTGCTGGACCCACTCGTCATACTCCAACTGCCAGGTCGATTTCAGTCGTTGGATCGATGCTCGCGACAACGGAGCGCCAGCGCCAAGCAGTCCGCGCATGGCCTGCTCGAAGTCCCCTGTGGCCAGACCGTGGAGGTAGAGATCGGGAAGTAGCTCGCCCAGCTGTTTCGATTTCCGTCGAAAATACGGCAGGATCTGACTCTCGAACCGCTCGGCGGTGTTTCGAACCCGAGGTCGTCGAACCTCCATCGTACCGTTCATCATTGCGAAGCGTCGCGGCTTCCCGTGACCGTTCCGGTATCCTCGTCGATTCGGACTCCGCTCCGACTTTTCCCGACCCAGAAATTGAGTGACTTCGTCCTCGAGCAGCTCCTGTAGCCAGACTTGGACCCGGGATCGCGCCCAGTCCTCCAAACCTTCATACGCGTTCGTTGACGCCACTGATGCCGGTATGTTCTTCTTCTTCATGGGTGGTGTACCTTTCTCCCGGTTGCTGCCGGGATTGCTTAGGGTTTCGGATTCACCGAAAGCGTACACCGCCTTCTCTTTTTACACACCGATTGGAACGACCTCCCTCATCCCTTTCCGTCGTCGAAACCGGCATGGCAGTAATCGCGGTCTGATCCATGGTCTTCTTGCTCGACATTCCCGAACTTATTGGTATGACAGTGGTTCTGTCTCCAGGCGTCCATCGGGAACGCCTACAATAACTTTAGACTCCACTTCCGGGGGCCCGGTTTAAAAGCCCACTCCAATAAATGTAGAATGGTAGGCCGATGCCCCTCGAAAGGTCCCAAACCAGTACTTTATCCCGGTTAATCGTTTATCTCAAAAGATATAAGTCCAGGATGATGGCGGGGTTGGTCTGTGTCGTCGCCACGTCGGCCTTCTCGCTGGCTAACCCCTGGGTCATCCGGTATGGCATCGACAGCCTCAGCGAGGAGATTACCCGCGACAGGCTCCTCTTGTATGCCGGACTGATCGTCGGACTGACCGTCTTCCAGGGTATCTCCCGGTTTCTCATGAGGTGGCTCATGATCGGGGTCTCCCGCCGGATCGAGTACCACCTGCGGAGCGACGTGTTCGCGCACATGGAGAAGCTTGAACTCTCGTTCTTCCAGAAAAGTTTTACCGGGGACCTCATGTCGCGGGCGACGAACGATTTGAGTAATGTGCGTATGTTGCTCGGTCCCGGAATCATGTACACGGCGAATACGGTCCTCACCACGACGATTGCCATTGGATTGATGTTGAGTATCGACTGGAGGTTGACGCTCGTGGCGTTGCTTCCTCTGCCGCTGATTTCTTACGGTGTGCGCCAATTCGGTTCGCGCATCCATGTCCTGAGCGAGGAATCGCAGCAGCGCCTGGCCAGCCTCAGTGCCCGCGTACAGGAAAGCTTGTCCGGGATCCGTGTCGTAAAGGTCTTCGTGCAGGAGGAGCACGAGAAAGCCGAGTTCGACGGGCTGAACCATAGCTTGCAGGACAAGAACATGGATTTGATCCGTGTGACCAGTCTGTTCTACCCCACGATGCAGTTCACGATTGGATTTGCGACGGTCGCCGTCATCTGGTTTGGGGGAAGGCAGGTCGTCTCTGGAATTATCACCCTGGGAGACTTCGTCGCGTTCACGGTATACCTGGGCATGCTGGCCTTTCCAATGATCGCGTTGGGTTGGGTGGTCAACCTGTTGGAACGCGGTCGGGCGTCGATGAGGCGGTTGAACTACATACTCGATGCGGTTCCCGAGATCGCAGACTCGCCCGACTGTGTGGACAACGAGATCCGGGGAGAAATTGAACTGCGCAACCTCAGCTTTGCTTACAACGGCACGCCCGTGCTGCGGGATGTTTCCCTGACCATTCCCCAGGGCAAGACGCTGGCGATTGTGGGTTCGACAGGTGCAGGAAAATCCACTCTGGCGCAACTTATCCCGCGCCTGTACAACGCGCCCGAAAAGTCGATCTTTGTCGACGGGATTCCTATAGAGCGGTTTCCCCTCGAGCGTCTCCGGCGTTCGATCGGTTTCATTCCCCAGGACACGTTCCTGTTCGGCGAGACAATCTTTGAAAACATCGCCTTTGGAGTGGATGAAGTATCTGAGGCTAAGGTTGAGAAGGCAGCTCATATATCTAACATATACGAGGATATAGACCAGTTTCCTAAACGCTTTGAGACTTTGGTTGGTGAACGTGGCATCACCTTGTCTGGTGGGCAGAAGCAGCGGACGGCAATATCCCGGGCCGTGGTTCGAGACCCCAGGATTCTCATTCTCGACGACGCGTTGTCGAGCGTAGACACGTATACCGAAGAGCAGATCCTCGACGAACTGAGAACCGTGATGCAGGACCGGACTTCACTCCTGATCAGCCATCGCGTATCGACCGTCAAGGGTGCGGACGAAATCGTAGTTCTCGACGGCGGGGAGATCGTCGAGAGGGGTACTCATGATCAACTGCTGGCGCTTGAAGGGCAGTACGCCGAACTCCATCAACGCCAGCTTCTGGAAGACGAACTGGACGTAGCGGAATGATGTTTCTTGAAGCGGATGAGATGCAGGGAATTGCAAGATCTATTCTGGAAAGTAGAGCGGCAGGTTAGATGCAGGAAGAAGAAGTACTAGGCAAAGCATACGACTCCCGGCTCATGCGGCGGCTGATGGTCTACCTTCTGCCGTACCGCAAGATAGTGCTGTTCGCGTTTCTTCTCATCATGGTGGAGTCGCTGATTGAAATCAGTTTTCCGTGGCTGACGATGATCGCCGTGGATCGCTACATCCTTCAAGGCAACATGGGTGGGCTCTCGCTGATTGCTTCGGCTTACTTTGGTCTGCTCGTAGTGAAGTATGGCATTGGTTTCCTTCAGACCTACACGCTCCAGAGTACGGGACAGCGAATCATGTTCGATATGAGGCGCCAGATCTTCAACCACATCCAGAGCCTCTCGAACAGCTTCTTCGATCGCAATCCTGTCGGGCGCCTTATCACGCGCGTTACGACGGACGTCGATGTTCTCAATGAAATGTTCTCCGCCGGTATCGTCTCCGTTTTTGGAGACATATTTACTCTGACCGGCATCATGATCGTGCTGCTGGTTCTGGACTGGCGTCTGGGCCTGATCGTCCTGGCAATCGTCCCGTTTATCGGCGTGACCACTGCAATTTTCCGGATGAAGGCGAGAGACGGTTACCGCCGTGTCCGGATCGCGATCGCGAAAATCAACGCCTTCCTCCACGAACACATTACGGGGATGAGCGTGGTTCAGCTCTACAACCGTGAGCGCAAGAGCGCCGAGAGGTTCGACCTCATCAACCGTGAGCACCTGCAGGCGAACCTCGATTCCATCATGGCCTACGCAATCTTCTATCCCATCGTCGAACTTCTGAGCGCGACAGCGATTGCGCTGATCATCTGGTACGGTGGGGGACAGGTCCTGACCGGTATTCTCACCCTGGGAGCCCTGATCGCCTTCATTCAGTATTCGCAGCGGTTTTTTCGTCCCATCGCGGACCTCAGTGAAAAATACAACATCCTGCAGTCGGCCATGGCCAGTTCCGAACGGATCTTCAGACTGCTCGACACCGCCCCGACGGTTCTTTCTCCTCCCACACCAAGCGCGATCGCCGAAGCTCGAGGAGAGATCGAATTTCAGGATGTCTGGTTTGCTTACAACGACGAGGATTGGGTACTGAAAGATCTCTCGTTCAGTGTCCGGCAAAGCGAGTCCGTTGCGATTGTCGGCCACACGGGTGCGGGGAAGACAACCGTGACCAGTCTTCTGACGCGTTTCTACGATATCCAGAAGGGCCGCATCCTGCTCGACAGTGTCGATATTTCAACTATGGATCTGGACGACATGCGCCGTCGGTTTGCCGTTGTATTGCAGGATGTATTCGTGTTTTCCGGAACTCTGGAGTCCAACATTCGGCTCGGTTCCGACATATCAACGGAAAAAATTCGACAGGCAACCGAAGACGTGAATCTGGGGCCTTTCATCCGTTCACTTGAAAAGGGCCTGGAACACCCCGTCAACGAGCGGGGGACCACCTTATCCGTTGGACAGCGACAGCTCCTCGCTTTTGCTCGTGCCCTCGCACACGATCCGGAGATCCTGATTTTGGACGAGGCGACCTCAAGCGTGGATACGGAGACCGAAGGCCAGATCGGAAGGGCGATCGAACGACTGATGCGTGGACGGACGTCGATAATCATCGCGCACCGGCTGTCGACGATCCAACGGTGTGACAAAATTATCGTCATGCACACGGGACGGATCCGGGAGATCGGCTCCCATCAGGAACTTCTCGCCCAGAGAGGACTGTATTTCAAACTCTATCAGTTGCAGTACAAGGAGCAGGAGCTCGCAACGGTTCAAGGTGACTAGAGAGACTATGAACCACAGAGGCACGAAGGCAGAGAGACGGATTTTCACCGCAAAGGCGCCAAGAAGAACGCTGGGGAAATCGAATCAAGGTCCTTTGCGTCTAAGCGTCTTTGCGGTGTGTTCTATGTCTCTGCGCCCCGGTGGTTAGTTCTATGATTTCGTTGGAAAATCAAGTTGCGATAGTGACAGGCGCGGGCCGAGGGATCGGCAGGGCCGTTGCCGTCGAACTGGGCCGACTGGGGATGCGCGTGGTCCTGGTTTCGCGCACGCGATCCGAGTTGGAGGAGACCTCGGCCGAGGTGCCGGGTTCGATGGTCCTTCCTGCGGACTTGCGAGTTGAGAGTGAAGTTCAGCAGGCCTTCGAACAGGCCGAGAGGCATTTGGGTCCCGCTGACGTTCTGGTGAATTCAGCAGGTGTCTACCACTTCGGTGAGGTGACCGAGTCTGTATTGGACGATTTCGATCGCGTCATCGATACCAACCTCAAGGGACTCTTCCTCACTTGCCGATTCGTCCTGCCGCAGATGAAGGAAAGGGAACGGGGGCACATCATCAACATCGCTTCGATTGCCGGCAAGGTTGGATCAGCCGGCCGCGCCCTTTATTGTGCGTCCAAGTTTGGCGTCGTTGGATTTTCAGAAGCGCTCTACCAGGAGGTGCGTGAACACGGGGTTCGTGTGTCTGTCCTTTGTCCGGGTTCAACCAATACGACGTTTTCGCCCAAGGAAACGGAGGGGAAATCCAGAGAACGCATGTTGCAGCCGGGGGACGTGGCCCATGCCGTCCGAATGCTGGTGGCCGCCGAGGCCAACAGCTTCATCAGTGAAGTTGTCATGCGGCCGACGCGGAAACCCTGACGAACCGGCTTCGTTTGATGGTGTGTGGCGGATGTTAGACCGAATATGAAAAAATATAGGTTCTTTGATCGTGCAGCGTAGTTAGGGGGAAGTGGATGGTGGTCGTGAATCGAGTAGTTGTACTGGCAGTGATAGCCTTGCTTGGCGGCGGGGCCCTCCTGTGGGGGGTGGCGCCCATGCCGCAGTCAGGCAGTTCCGAACGTTCCTATACCATGGTGGATCGCGGAGGCGTTTCTCTGATAACCAGTGGGAGCGCGCCGGTTCCTGCTGTGACGTATACACGGATCCAGCCCGGCGCCGGCAGTACTACGCCGTCGGGCGTCGGGATATTCGGGTTTAGAAATTCCGCCGGTGAGCTCTTGACCGAGACCGGTGTGGCTGCATCACCCTTCGTGACGAGAGGCCGCGTATTCGTCACGTTCAGTGAAGACATTCTCAATACCGGTCTGGCGATCGTCAATCCCAACGCCGAGGATGTTCAAATCGATTTCTTTTTTTCGGATTCACGCCGGGAAGACATTGATTTCGGTTCCGGCTCCTTTACCGTCGGGGCTAACCAGCAGACGTCCCGGTTTATATCGGAGGATCCGTTCAATGCGGAGACTGGAACGCGAGGCGCGCTGACGTTTACCGCCTCACTGCCGGTGTCCGTTGTTGCTTTGAGACAATCATTACGAGATTCCGGGGAATTCACCTTCAGCAGTATGCCCGTCGCGGACCTCACCGAGACTTCGACGGACACCCTGTATCTGCCACATTTCGTTTTCGGCGGCCCCTGGTCGTCGCGGTTGATCATAGTCAATCCGACCGATGAGGAAATTACCGGCACGATGGCCTTCATAAGCCAGGGTTCGGAATTCAGGCCGTTCGGGGAATCGACCGCGATTGCTTTGACCGGAGCCACCGCACGGGTGCATACGTACTCGTTAGCCCCCAGAGGTTTCAGAGAGTTCGTTGCGACCGATTTTATTTCCCTCACGCAAGTCGGTTCGTTCCGGCTGGTACCGGACGAAGGGAATGTTGCGCCCATTGCCCAACTTGTTCTGGACAACGCGGACCTCGATTTCCAGACGATTTCCGAGGCGACGATATCGCCGGCCGAACTCGGCACAGCCTTCAGGACGTCTGTCGAGGTGGTCGGTGAGCCGGGCGCTGTAGGTTCGATTCAGTCGGGCAACGACGCCTCCGACAAATGAAAGCGGCGTGACGACGACCAACGAACTGTTCTTCCCGCATCTGGTAGACGGTGGGGGATGGACCACACAGGCGATCCTGTTCAGCGGTATCGCCGGTCAGGCTGCCGACGGTGCGATGCGTTTCTTTGGAACAGATGGAAGCCCTTTCGATATAGTTCTGGAGTAGATTTCTTGGTGGACATGGAGGAAGTCAGAAGGTGTCTCTGAATCGACTGTCGTTTTTCGCTTCAGTTCTCTTGCTCGCCTGGGCGGCAATTGTATGGGGTAATTCCCTTGGTCCAGAGTCGAATCGTTCGGGGGTGAACGGCGTCACGTGCAGCACGTTTGGGTGCCATAACGATCTGCCAGTCAACGTTGGGTCGGGAGCTGTGACGATCGGAGGGTTGCCCTCGGAGTGGAGTCCTGGCACGACCTATCCACTGACCGTTACCGTTATGCACGTGGGTCAGAGCCTGTTTGGCTTTCAGATGACCGCTGTTGATTCAGGCGGGGCGGATGCGGGAACCTTTACCGCTGGTAGTGGAACCCAGCTTGATCTGGGAACGCCGGGCGGTATCGAGCATTCCTTTGCCAAAGCCGGTACCAATACCGCTGCATTTTCCTTTGACTGGACATCTCCTTCGAGCAGTTCCACAGGAGATGTTCGCTTCAACGTTGCCGGCAACGCGGCCAATGGGAACTTCGCGTCATCGGGGGATTTCATTTATTCAGCCGAGACCACGGTTTCTGCTGCCACGACGATCACGCAGAACGAGATCTTTTACTTTCCTCATGTTGCAGACGGTGGTGGTTTCAAGACCACGCTGTTCATAACGAACCCGGGGGCGACGAGCACTACTGCCAACGTTACAATCACGTTTAACGATTTTGGGGATTCGGAAGGCAACACGATCGTGCCGGCCTTCCTCGACAACACCGGCCAGCAGTTTTCGGGAACCATCAGCTTCGAGCTTGGGGGTGGGAAAAGTCGACGACTGGTTTCAACAGCCGCCTCGGGTGCGATTGGCGTGGGCTTCGCCAAGGTGGCGTCCGATATCGCAGTGACGGGCAGCGCTATCTTTTCCCAGTTCTCCGGTTCGACTCTGATTGCTAAGGCTGGCGTCGACCCGTCCTCTACGGCCACGTCGCAGTCCATTTTCGTGGACGAGGCAGGATTTCTGACCGCGTTCGCGTATGCGAACCCGTCCGAGAGTCAAACGGCGAGCATCACGTTTACGCTGCTCAACGCTGAGGGTCAGACCATCGACATGACAACAACGACGCTGGCCCCCCTGAACCACATGTCTCAGTTCGTATTCCAGTTGTTCAGCAATACGACTGATCTCAGCGGCACGATGCAGATTTTCAGCGATGTCGCTTTGACAGTGGTGGCCTTGCGTTTCCTAAACGATTTTTCAATATTCACAAGTGTGCCGCCCTTTACGCAGTAATCGTCCTGCCCCGAATGCGTGACGTTACCGGACACGTGGGTGGGTGAAGGTAAATCGTCATGAAGGTAAACGTAAGTTGTCCTTCCTGTCGGAAACCCCTCATCGGTCATGCGGCCTGCGGTTGTGGATTCTGTCCAAAACATTCAGACGGTATATTGGATCTCATGACTCCCGGGCAGGAGTCACAGTATTCGAATTTCGTTGAAGTGTTCGAGCGGATTCGCGAGGCTGAACGGTTTGGTTCCGGAGACCTCGATCTGCCCTTCAATGCCCGGAGCAACAGGCCAATCTGGAGGATTCGTCGAAACGCTTGTCAGGTTCAGGATTAAAGTGGTGGGGGGAAGCGCGCCCCGACACCATGATGGGGTTTACCGACAGAACGTGGCGCCAGATGTCGCGAAGCGGTCTTCAGATGGTGTTTTTCGGCGTCGAGTCGAGTTCTTCCGACGTCTTGGAAAACATGAATAAAGGTGGCACGCAGACTCCGGAGATGGTGCTTGAACTCGCGGATCGGGCAGGGAAGTTTGGTGTCGTGCCGGAGTTTTCATTCGTGCTGGGAACTCCGGGCGCCGACGTGGATGCCCAGATCGATCGTGACATTCGGTATATCCGGAAAATCAAGAAAGTGAATCCGAGTGCAGAAATCGTCATCTATGTCTATTCCCCCGTGCATTTTGACGATGCTGGATTATTTCAGATGGCGCAAGAATACGGTTTCAGCTTCCCATCCCGGCTAGAGGAGTGGATGGATCCGGAATGGAAAGAGTTTGATCTGAGAAAAAGTCCATCAACGCCCTGGCTGAAAACATCACACCTGAGGCGGATTCAGAACTTCGAGATAGTGCTCAACGCGAGGTATCCCACGATATCGGATATCAAACTAAAAGCCTGGCAGGCAGTGGCTATGAAAGCGCTGGGCGCCTGGCGCTATCGGACGCGTTTTTACCGAGCGCCATACGAACTTCGATTCGTTGCCAATCGATTGTTTCGATACAGACAACCGGAACTTGAGGGTTTTTAGACCAGCTTCGATAGGAGCGACGCGGTGACCGACATTCTCCTGGGACACGGATATTTTCTGAAGTACGACGTTGTCGAGCGGCGAGTCATGAAACCTTATCCACCGTTGGGTATCCTGTACCTATCGGCGTACCTCAAACGGAGTGGTTTTGGAGTAGAGGTTTTCGACAGCGCGTTTCGGGATTTCGAAGATTTCGCCAGCGCCCTCGAAAAGGTGCGGCCGCGAATCGTAGGTCTCTACACCAACATCATCACGCGGGACAACGTTCTGAAACTGTCACGGATGGCCAAGGACTCTGGTGTCCAATACGTGTTGGTTGGAGGCCCAGACGCTCCCGAATGGGCCAAGCTCTATTTCGAAGCGGGGGTCGACATCGTCGGGACCAACGAGGGTGAACACACACTCGAAGAGCTCATCCCACGACTTCAGGAGCAGGGACTTCAAAATCTGGAACAGGTTCCGGGGATTATTTTCAACAAGGACGGATTTCCCTACCGCACGCCCCCCCGCCCGTCCATCGCTAATCTGGACAGCCTGCCCTGGCCGGACCGCGATGTTCTCAGGATGGAAGACTATTTCCGGGCCTGGAAATCCAAACATGGCGAGACGCCGTGTCGCTGATTACGGCCCGCGGCTGTCCGTTTCACTGCTCATGGTGCTCGGCTGAAGTATTTGGCCACTCTCACCGCCAACGCTCGCCCGAAGACGTCGTTGACGAAATGATGATGCTGAAGGAGCGATATGCCCCTGACATCATGTGGATCTCCGATGACGTTCTGACCATCAATCGAGAATGGAGCCTCGCGTTCTTCGACGAAGTTCAGAGGCGCGGGGCCCAGCATCGGTTCGAGTGTCTGAGTCGAGCGGATCTTGTGGATCGCGAAATCCTTGCCGGACTGAAAGCCAGTGGATGCTTCCGCATCTGGTACGGCGCTGAATCAGGATCGCAGAAGGTCCTCGACAGTATGCAGAAGGGGACTCGGGTGGAGCAGGTTCGGGAGGCCTCACGGATCACGCAAGAAATGGGCATGGAGTCGGGCTTTTTCATCCTTTTGGGTTATCCCGAAGAGACCACGGCCGATATTCGTCTGACGATCGACTTGCTTAAACACACTCGTCCGGATGTCGTTGGGACGTCAGTTGCGTTTCCCATCAAGGGAACGGAGTTCTATGAGCGTGTCCAGGACCGTGTGATCGTCGACGATAACTGGACTTCGCGCAATCAGAACAAGCTGTTGTTCAAAGGGAAATACCCCCGCCTGTACTACTGGTTTGCCATCCGATGGCTTGTAAAAGAAGTTGCTGTTGCCCGGATGTGGAGGCAAAAGAGCCGGCCCTACCACAAGATTGTTGTAGAAGGCGTGAAAGTCGTCATCGCTCGAGTTGGTGTATGGTGTGTGGACCTGGTATCGTCCCGGCGCAATCACCCTGAACGCACGAAGCGCAGCCATGCCTGAGGGAGCGTCCACAGGCATCCTGCTTACACTTGTAGCCTTCCTGCCCTTCGAACCCGTGTACGATGTCCTTGGCCTGAGCGTTTTGCAGTGGCTCTTCGTCGCGCTGGCAATTGTCAGTGTTCCTGAACTCTGGAAACAGCGTCGGATGCTTTTCGAGAGAAAGGTGGTGATTGCCGGGGCTGCGTTTCTTATGGTTTGCGTTGCCTCGGCGCTGCTGGCCGATGAGCTCGATAACTCTTTGAAGGTCGTAGCGCGATTCGGGGCAGGTCTTGTCTTGCTATCCATCGCGCTGACATCGTCTGCGCGAAAAAAGGTGGTCGCAGTCTGGAGCGTCTCCGCCGTCGTAGCCGCCACTTACGGTCTCGTCGACTCCCTTGGGTTTGGTTTCCCAGAGCTTTTCAGGACCGGAGAATACTTTCTCGGGACAGTAACCCGCCTGAGTGGTTCGTTTGAATACCCGACTACGGCTGCGGCGTATTTTGCCATGTCGATCCCGCTGATTTGGTCAGTTCGGCTCCCGAGAGCCTGGCGCATCCTGGGATCTCTTCTGGTGTGGTCCGCGCTGATACTCACGTTTTCGCGAGGAGCAATTGGGGCGCTTTTCATTGTGTTGGCGACCAGGTGGGTCATTGAGCGGGTGCGATCCCGACGAGAGCCCACCTACAAGAAAGGAGTTCAATACGATTCGCCCTTTCTGCTGGGAATACTGGGCGTGTCGGCCTACCTTCTTGTGAGTCTCTTTCAACCTCTTCTGATAGATCGATTCCGGGCGATCGAGGGTGAACGTGCTGTGGGCGCCGTGTATGAGCCTCGCTTCAACGTCTTGACACTACACCCGGATTCTCGGTACGAACTGCCCGTTCGGATCACCAACACGGGTCGGGAACGTTGGAGATCCAGTGGGCGACGGCGCATAACGCTCTCCCATTACTGGTATGACGTTCGGATGAAAGAAATTGTAGAGTTGGAATCTCAAGAGAGTCTGTTGCCGTACGATATCGAGGCGGGTGAAACGGTGGAGGTTACTGCGAGGATTCGGACACCCGCGTCGAGGGGTCTTCACCTGCTTGACCTCGATCTGCGCCAAAGGGGATACGGGGAATTCAGTATTGCGGGTGTTTATCCCGGCGTCGTGGAAGTTGAACTGGATGCTACCATTCCCGAACGCTTTAGCGAGGGGGATGTCAGTCGCTGGTACAGAAGAGGGCCGAAATTCCGACCCACCCTGGATGCTTCTGTTTCTCGTCCCCAGCTTTGGAGCGCTGCACTTCAATTGCCCGGGACCATCCACTTCTCGGTGCCGGGCCGGACAGCTTTCGTCTGACGTACGGTGAATACCTCGGCTTTTCTCGATGGGACGACAACATTCGTTCCAACAACATGTATCTGGTCGACATGAAGACTGAACGCTGGGCGGGATATGGTGGAACCCTCTTCCAGCTGGAACCGGATCTGAAGACTTCGCCGGGAGGTCTCCGCGACTATCACTGGTCCCTGTGGATGGCCCGTGTCATCGGAATCGAACCCAGCCCGGGCCTTGAAGATGCGGCCGGGTTCCCGCACCGAATTCGAAACTATCTGCATTTCATGTCCGGCAGGGATCAGAACGCTCTCACCTATGAATTTCAGGAAAAGATCGCTGCCGAACTGGGGTATGAGGATTCGGAGCGGGGAGAAGCTGCCGAAAACCTCATGCGCGAATACTTTCTAAGGGCAGAGTCTCTTGCGGCTGAGGCGCAGACGCTTGAAGATGCAATTTCCGGCCGCCGTGACAACCTTGCTGAAATCGGGCCCTTGAAGGACCCCCGTTCCATCGTTGCGTTGTTTGAGCGGATACACCGGGAGAAGCTCGGCCTTGATTCGTCCTCTATGGAACGAGTGCGACGGGCCCTTTCAAAGGGTAAGTCCGAAGATCTGGCGACCGGGGAGAACGGCCGGGCCGTTCTCCGAATGATGGAAGACCGTGACGGTATCTATCGCGTTCTCAAGCTCATGCATCGGGTGGGCCTGTTGGGCAGGATCTTCCCCGAGTTCGAAGAAATTCGTTCACGAGTCATACGGGATTTTTTTCACAAATACACAGTCGACCAGCACTCATTGATTGCCGTTCGGAACATCGAACAATTGAGTGAGGGTACCGACGTCCAGGATGTGCCGCGGGGCCTGGGTTCGATTCTGAGCGAGTTGGAGGATCCCGAACTCCTTCTGTTGTCCCTGCTTCTGCATGATACTGGGAAGGCGTCCAGACACCCCGAGGGGGACCATGCATGTTCCAGTGTCGAGGTGCTTGAAGAGGTTCTGACACGATTGGATTTGCCGTCCCAACAGCAGGATCGTGTCCGCTGGGCGATTCAAAACCATCTGGAGATGTCGAGCCTCATCATGCGCAGGGATATCAGCGATCCGGATGTCATTTCTCAATTTGCCGAAACTGTCCGGACTCAAGAGGATCTGCGTATGTTGTGCCTCCTGACGTATGCAGACATGAAGGCCGTGAGCCCCGAAGTCTGGACAGCATGGAAAGGGGACCTGCTGTTCCAACTTTATCTGGAGACTTTCAACCGGTTACGACACGATTTTGCAGAAGATCGATACCGACAGGAAGCAGGCGTGGCTGAAGGCCCCGCCGAGGTCATGCATTTTCTGTCTCCTGAAGTAGCTCCGACGTTACTGGATGAGTTCCTGGAAGGGTTGCCCAAGCAGTTTCTCCGGAGCACTTCCCCGGAGCGAATCGCAGCCTACTACGAAGGATATCTGAGGTACTCGGAAAAGACTCCCATCGTCATCGACTGGTTTCAAAAGGACGGCCTGTGGGAGATTCTCGTAATGACGGCCGATACTCCGTTTTTGTTTTCACGGATCACAGGTGCCTTGGCAGCGTTCGGTATGAACACCGTGCGTGCGCAGGCGTTTTCCAATAGCCGTGGTGTCGTCTTCGACCTCATTGCATTTGAAGATCCGAACGCGATGTTGGAGAAAAATCCCTCTGAAAAAGAAAGGCTTGAAGACCTGATCGTCGATGCGCTCACAGGGACGGCAAGACTGGATGAATTGATTGAAAGACGTTCTTCGAGCGTTGTTCATCGTCATAACCTGGGCCAGGTGCCCGTCGCCGTCCACTTTGATCCGACTTCAGAGAAGCGGACGATCATGGAAATCGTAGCGAACGACGACGTGGGACTCCTGTTCCATGTATCCCGTGCGATTGCCGAGCTGGAATGCGACATAGAGATTGCCCTGGTTTCGACCGAAGGCCGCCGGGCGTTGGACGTCTTTTATCTGACACGGAATGGCCGCCCTCTTACAGACAATCTGCAGGAACAGCTGAGAGGAAAGATCGGGGATGCCCTTGAACCCTTGAACGCTTAGTCCAGATTGCTTGATGACCTTCGCACCTCGTGACCTGCTCGGCTCGAACTCCCTGGAACCCTCCGAACTAGAACGCTTTTTTTCCGCACTGGGATTCCAACAACCGCAGCAGGCCCGGCAGAACCTCAAGGACATGGCGGAGTCAGGAATTGATCCGGCGATAGTTGAAACCGTTACCGAACGCCTGCTTCCTGTATTCGGCGCGGCTGTCGATCCCGACATGGCACTGTCGAACCTGGATAGATACGTTCGTGCAGTAGAAGAACCGGCGCGCTTCTGGTCCGGGATGGTTGACGATTCCGATTTGATGGAACTTCTGTCCTGGGTATTGGGCAGTTCATCCTACCTGGCAGGCGTGTTGGTGCGGCACCCGGAGTACCTGTCAACGCTAAGGGACAGCGCGGTGAAAGAAGTCAGGACCCGGCAGGCTTATTTCGAGGAGGCACGGCGTGTGGTTTCCTTGTCCACCGTTGGAGCCGACCGCACCACTGCGCTCCATGAATTTCAGCGCAGGGAACTGCTCAGAATCGGGTACAGGGATCTGGCCGGACACGGGAACGTGACCGAAATAACGCATGAGCTCTCGTGGTTGGCCGATGCGATCGTTCAGACGGCGATCGATGAAGCGCGCAGTGACCTGACCGATCAACTCAAGGAACCCGATCTTTCCTTTGCGGTCGTCGGGGTAGGGAAGCTCGGTGGGGAGGAGCTCAACTTCAGTTCGGATATCGACATCATTTACATCTATTCCGACGAAGCGCACTTCAACGACGCGACAAAGCTGGCGAGAAGGGTCAACCACTACCTGGGAGACAGGACGGCGCTGGGTGCCTTTTATCGTGTTGATCTGCGCCTTCGGCCCGACGGTAGCCGCGGTCCCCTGGCGTCGTCGATGCAATCGCTCAAGACCTACTATGCATCCTGGGGAGAGACGTTTGAACGGTTGGTTCTTGTAAAAGCCCGCCCCGTCGCAGGTGATCCGGAGCTGGGCAAGGCGTTCATGGAGTTGGTCCAGCCTTTCGTATATCGGAAGTATCTGGACTACGCGGCGATCGACGAGGTCCGTGATATCAAGCGCAGAATCGATCAGCAGGTGGACTCATCCGGTGAGCTGGATTCGAATGTAAAACTGGGCTGGGGAGGAATTCGCGAGATCGAGTTTTTTATCCAGGCGTTGCAGGTTCTCTACGGCGGGGAGATGACGGACATTCGCGGAGCCGGGACCCTCTCTGCCCTCGAGGAACTCCACCAGGCCGGACTCATCGAATCGGAGGTTTCTCGAAAGCTCGGTGACGCATACGCGTTCCTGCGAAACGTCGAACACAGGTTGCAGATCGTCGATCAGCGTCAGACCCACACTCTTCCCGACGACAGAATCGAATTGAACCGCCTGGCATTCTGGCATTAAGGATGCGAATGTCTCCCGAAGCGTTCGGTGCCGACCTGGATTCACATCGCCAGGAAGTTCACGCTGTGTTTAACGACCTCTTCCGAACTCCGGACGAAGGTGACGGTAAGACGGGTTCTGCGGTCCACAGATTCGTCAACGAGGCGATGGATTCGGAATCTGCGGAGGCGTGGCTTGCCTCGCTCGGTTTCGAGGATGCGCCCCAGGCGGCCAGCATCCTTGAATCATTGCGCGATGCTCCGGCCTTTGGGCATTCGCCAAGCCGGATGAAGAACATGTTGGCGAACGTCATCAGTGCGTTACTTGAAACTGCTCCGCGACTGGTACGTCCCGGCAAGGTTCTGACCGGGTTCGAACGGTTGACCTCCTCGATGAGTGCCCGCGAAGTATTTTTCAGATCCCTCCTGGAGGCGCCTGAATCGATACCGCGTCTTACCCGGCTGTTTGCGTTGAGTGACTGGCTTTCCGACACACTTATCCAACGTCCCGGAACGGCCGAGTTCGTGATCGACAAGGAGCGCTTGTCCCGGTCACTGGGTCCGCCGTTTGAAACGGAAAGCCGCCGCATGTTCGAGTTCTACGTGGGCATTCAGTATCTGTTCGGCGTTCTGGAGCGACAGAGAGCGAGCCTGTTGATGAGCAGCTTTGCCGAGACCCAGATTACACGATGGCTTCCCCCCGACGGCCCGGTCGCTCTGATCGCTCTCGGCAAATTCGGCGAAGAAGAGTTGAATTACAGATCCGACCTCGACGTGATGGCGTTTTTCGACGGTGACTATGAGGAGTCGTGCCAGTTGGTTGAAGAACTGGTCGAGGGTGTGAGTGGCGAATTCAGTATCGATTTACGATTGAGGCCCGAGGGTCGGAAAGGCTCGCTCGTCTGGGATCTCAAGAGAACCGAAGAATATCTCCATTCCCGAGCCGAGGTGTGGGAGCGGATGGCCTGGACGAAAGCCAGATTCGTAGCGGGGAATCTGGGAGTCGCTGAAGGGCTCACTCCGCTGATCGAAGAGTTTGTCTACGGAACTGAATTCGGCAAAGCAGGGATCGAGGAGATGAGGCACATCCGCGGCCGTATGGAACGTGAGCTGTCCAGGGAGGCTCCGGGTGTGCTCAATCTCAAGCTGGGTCGCGGTGGCCTTGTTGACCTGGAGTTTCTCGCGGAATTTATTCAGATTCGAGAAGGTATTCGGATTCCAAACACGGCCCGCGTGCTGGCCCAGGCAAGTGTCTCCAAGGAATTGGTCGAGGACTACTTCTTTCTCCGTGATGTCGAATCCATGCTCCGGCTATGGACGAGCCTGTCGAGTAGCCGGATCGAAGAGAAGGACATTCCAGCGCTCGAAGCAATGCTGGAACTTTCCGACTTCAAGGCGACCTACGCCGAAGTTACGTCCCGTGTCCGCGCAGCATTTGATGGTTATTCCGGGTAAGGTTCCAAAGAAGAACCGAACTGAGCAGCGAAATTGTGTTTCAACACGAAGGCACGAAGGGCACGAGTTTCACGAAGACCGGTTTTCTGGGTCACGAAAACCTCGTGTCTAGAAACTTGGCCGTTTTGCTTGCCTCTTGTGCGCTGACTGCTAGTTGATGTCCCGCTCGCCTGTACGGATGTTGTAGCCTTCATCGATGGGCGACACAAAAACCCGTCCGTCTCCGATCTCTCCGGTTCTTGCGGCTTCAATGATTGTCTTGATCGCGTCGTCCACCAGTTCATCGGGTATGACGATGTCGATCATGATCTTGGGCAGGAGGGTTACGCTGTATTCGGCGCCCCTGTAAATCGAGGTGTGTCCTTTCTGGCGTCCATGGCCGCGAATTTCTGTAACCGTCATCCCCGATATGTGGAGCTTCTCCAGGGCATCCTTGACGTCCTCGACTTTGTTTGGACGGATGATGGTCTTGACGAGCTTCATGGTTCCTTCTCTAAAGAAACACGGTCTGCGTCCTGGGACGCAGACCGCTGTTGAGGTCGGGCTTGGAATCTCTAGATGTCGTAGTACAGAGTGAATTCGTAGGGATGGGGCCGCAGCCGCAACGGATCCAACTCATTCTCGCGCTTGTATGCGAGCCATGTGTCAATGACGTCCTGGGTGAAGACGTCGCCCTTCAGGAGCCAGTCGTGATCGGCTTCTAATGCGTCTAACACTTCGTCCAGGCTACCCGGGACCTGATTGAGGTCAGCCTTTTCTTCCGGTGCGAGGTCGTAGAGATCCTTGTCGACCGGATCCGGAGGCATGATCTTGTTTTCGATTCCGTCCAGACCTGCCATGAGCATCGCGGCAAAGGCCAGATACCCGTTGCACGACGGATCGGGGACGCGGAGTTCGAGTCTTTTGGCGCCCTCACTCTTGGAGTACGCAGGGATCCGCACCATGGCGCTTCGGTTTCTCTGAGAGTAAATCAGCGTGACCGGAGCCTCGAATCCAGGAACCAGTCGACGGAATGAGTTTACCGTCGGAGCGACAAATGCCAGCAGGGCAGGGGCATGTTTGAGCAGACCCCCAATGTAGTACTGGCACTCCTTGCTGAGGTCGGCGTAGTTCCCGGGTTCGTAGAATACGTTCTTGCCCTTCTTCCAGAGGCTCTGGTGGACGTGCATGCCGGATCCGTTGTCGCTGAAGATAGGCTTGGGCATGAACGTCACAGTCTTGCCGCGGCGTTTTGCGACGTTCTTGGCGACGTACTTGTACATCTGAAGTTTGTCGCCCATCCGCGTGAGCGTATCGAATCGCATATCGATTTCGGCCTGTCCGGCCGTGGCCACTTCGTGGTGATGCACTTCGACTCGAATGCCTATGCTTTCCATCGTCAGCATCATTTCTGTACGGACGTCCTGAAGAGAATCAACCGGTGAAACAGGAAAATAGCCTTCCTTGTAACGCGGTTTATGTCCCAGGTTTGGGTTTTCCTGACGGCCTGTATTCCATGACGCTTCATCGGAATCGACGAAGTAGTACCCAAATCCCGGTCCCTGGTCGTAACGGACGTCGTCGAGGATGAAAAACTCCGGTTCCGGACCGATGTAAACGGTGTCGGCTACGCCGGTCGCTTCAAGGTGCTTTTCGGCCTTCTGGGCAATGTAGCGTGGGTCGCGTGAGTAGGATTCACCCGTCACCGGATCCTTCACGTTGCAGATCATGTTCAGGGTGGGTACTTCAGTGAAGGGATCCATGAAAACCGTCTCCGGGTCCGGGATCAGCAGCATGTCGCTCTCTTGAATCTGCTGGAAACCGCGGATGCTGGATCCATCAAATCCAAGGCCATCCTTGAAAATATCTTCCGCTAGCTCTGAGACAGAGATCGAAAAATGCTGCCAGACGCCGGGTAGATCGACAAAGCGTAAGTCGACTACTTTCACACCCTTCTCCCGGGCGAATTCAACTACCTCTTTAGGTTTCATCGTGACTGAACCTCCGTTAACAAACCAATTATCTTGAATTTAGGCCGGCATTCTCGCGAGAACAGCGCTCCGCGAGCGAGTAAGTCTACAATACGTATTGGCGGGGGCGCAAAAGAATCTCCGCCAACGGGCAGACTTTTGGGCAGGCCGGGGTGTTTTTCGGGGTTCTCTGGCCGGGGGGGCTGTACCGCTTTTTTGAAGCGGCGGTGTTCGGCCAAACTCCGAACTCCTATCGACCTTGAGCTCTGCGGTTAATCGTCTTTGCGAGTTCTTCGATCTGTTTGGCGAGGACTTCGATTCGGTCGCTCGCTTCGAGGACCTGCAGGGAGATCGTGTACCCGTCAATTTCGGCAACTTCTTCCACCAGAACTTTTGTAAGTCCTTCCAGTTCGGACGTGGCAGCTTCCAGCTCTTCCTGAATTTCGACGCGTCTTTCCCTTTGGATTTCGGCCCGGACTCTGGCTTGAGCGTCCGATCGTCTTCCCCCCCTGATCTGAGAAGAAGCCGCAGGGGTGAGGGCGCTCGTGAGAAGAACCGCAGCAAACGCGAAACACAGAGTCTTTTTCATGCTAGCCCCCAATGACTGAGATTAGTTGGCTGAAAATTTGTGTTCGGGGAAGTTTACATGAGATGAACCCGGTGAGGAAGGGATGGGCAGGCACGGGCGATCCGACACGTTTATTGAGCGGGTACGGGCCGGCAGGGACACGGCCGAGACCTCCCAAGAGAGATGCTCCAAATACGCCCGCCGGCAATGGCAGCACGCGTGTTAAGATAAAGATTTTGTGCAAGATAGCGGCCTGTTCGACAGGGATGGGCTGCCAGGGTAATTCCGTCGAGGAGCAGCTGCCGGAAGGCATGGAAATATTCAGTACGATCTCCGAGTGGCTGGAGCAAGTGTTGCTTCCGTACGGCGGCGTCGGTTTGATGTTGCTGGCGATGTGTGATTCATCGTTCCTGTCGTTGCCTGAAGTGAACGACATCCTTGTGATGACGTTCTCGATTCGGCAGCCGGACCAGATGATCGTTTATGCCGGGCTGACGACTCTCGGCTCGATAATCGGTTGTGCCATGCTTTATGCGGTGGGCCGCAAGGGCGGCGAGGCACTGGTTCGAAAGCGTTTTTCCGAACATCAGTTGAACCGGGTTCGGGGATGGTATGGCCGGTACGGCTTACTCGCCGTAATTGTCCCGTCGCTGTTGCCCCCTCCGACACCCTTCAAGGTCTTTGTTCTGTCGGCAGGGACTTTCGGGATTTCCTGGCCGCGTTTCATGGTCGCGGTCCTGATTGGACGCGGTATCAGGTATTTTTCTCAGGGGATTCTGGCGGTCATTTACGGAGCGGCCGCAATTGCGTTTGTAGAAGAGAACTACCCCATGATCGGAGTGGTCCTCTCGCTTGTCATCATCGTTTCTACGTTGGTGTTTGTATTATCCCGGCGCCGTGAGGGTGGCGCCGAAATCTGAAGAGCAGGGCATTGAACGACTCATATTCAGGTTCCAGACACACCCGTTCGGTTAGGCGGTTACCATGTTCATTCGGGTTGGGAATGATCCTTCTGTTGGCAGGTTGTGGGGTTTCACAAACGCGCGTCATCCCCGTTGAAGAGCTCCCCTTTCCTGCACTGGACGCTTCCAGATCGGAGCTGATCGAGGGCCTGGAAGACATCAGCCGTTCGATCAGGACGCTGAGAGCGACGGTTAATTTTACGGCCTCTGTCGGTGCCCTCACCACGGGAGAGGAAACGACCTACCGTGAAACACAGGGGTTCATCGTTGTTGAGAGACCGTCGCGCATCCGGATGAGGGGCGTCGCACCCCTGGCGCTGGTGACCGTGTTTGATATGTGGTCCGATGGCGAGACTTTTCAAGTGAATGTACCGATTCAGAATCGGGTTTTTGTCGGGGATACTTCCGGCACAACCCAGGCGGAGAATGCGATTCTGAATCTCAGACCCCAGCACATTATGGATTCCCTCTTCGTGGATATCGACCCGTACGTGGACAGTTCCAACGTGCTCCCGGTGTTCTATGAGGAAGTGGATGGGCGCCGCAGTTTCTATGTCTTTGAGTTTATCGACGGTGCGCGCGACGATCCCGGGATACTCGAGAGAATATGGATCGATCGCCGCGATCTGCGCGTGTCGAGGAAACAGGTCTTTGGCGCGGAAGGAATCCGTGAGACGGACGTTTCCTACGGGCTCTATCAGGAACTGGAAGGAGCAGCCTTCCCTCGGAGGATCATGATCGAACGGCCGATCGAAGACTATTCCCTGGAAATTAACTTTGAAAGCACGGAACTGAACGTCGCTTTAGACGAAAGCGTTTTCATGAGGTCGGCTCCAGCAGGTTCGGAACTGGTCGATTTGGACGAACCCGAATCGGACCAATTGGACTGAGTCACCCATCCTTCTACTTGAGGTTTTCTTGAACAAAGAGATTATATTCGCCAACCTCGCCAAGCGGCCAGTCCGGACCGCAGTTACTATTCTGGCCGTTTCCATCGAGGTTGCGCTCATCCTTCTTATCGTGGGCCTCGTCACAGGGGTCAACATCGAAGCCGGGGAGCGCACTCAAGGCGTTGGTGCCGACATCATGTTGCAGGCGCCGGGCAGCTCGGTTTTTCTCGGCTTGAACAGTGCCACGATGCCGGTTGCAATCGGTGAGCGATTACTGGATGAAGTTGAAGGTCTACAGTCTATTTCTCCGGTCGTAACACAATTCAATTCTCAGGGAGGTTTTGACCTCGTTTATGGGATTGAGTACGAAAGCTTCAGTGATGTCGGCGGTGAACTGACATTTATCGACGGGCGAATCTTCCAGTCGAATGATGAGATCGTTATCGACGATCTCTATGCGGATGGCAGGGGCATCGGTGTGGGAGACGAGCTTTCGTTGTTGAATCATCGTTTCGAGGTGTTCGGCGTCGTGGAGAACGGTAAGGGCGCCCGGTTGTACATGGACATCGACGCGGCCCAGGAGATGATGGGCGCTCCTGATAGAGCGTCGCTGTTCTACATCAGGATCGACAACCCTGAGGAAGCTTATGCGATTGCTGAACGCTTGGAAACGTTGTTGCCGACCTATCCCGTTGTGGTCCTGAAGGACATGGTCTCGTTGATGACAAACGCCAACATTCCCTGGCTGGATCCGTTCCTCACAGTCGTCATGTCGGTTGCCGTTACGATAGGGGTACTGGTTATCTTTCTTTCCATGTATACGACCATCAATGAGCGGACCCGTGAAATCGGTATCCTGCGGTCGCTTGGAGCTTCGAAGGGTTTCGTTGTCCGCATGATCCTGACGGAGACTCTCTGGCTGTGCGTGATTGGCATTCTTATGGGAATCGGATTGAGTTTCGTAATTGCCGGCGCCGTTCAGTGGCAGATTCCCAGACTTACGATCGTGATCCTGTTTGAGTGGGTATTGAGGGCCATCGGCCTGGCCCTGGTCAGTGGGATTCTCGGTGCGATGTACCCGTCGTTTCGCGCCGCGAGTCAGGATCCGGTCGAAGCCCTTGCGTACGAATAGTTTTTAGTGGAACCGAAACCCACTGGCGCGTAGACTGAAGAGATACGTATGTTATTGGAAACCATTGACTTAACGAAGGTGTATCAGACGGGCAGGATCGAAGTCGAAGCCCTGCGCGGAGTGAGTATTCGTGTCGACGCTGGAGAGATGGTCGCCATCATGGGTCCGTCGGGTTGCGGCAAATCGTCTCTGATGCACATCCTGGGTGCGATGACCCAGCCCACGGGCGGACGCGTGATGATCGGCGGGCAGGATGTTGCGCACATGGACGATTTCGAGCGGACTGCCTTCCGACGGGACAAGGTCGGGTTCGTTTTCCAGAAGTTCAACCTTTTGCCGACGCTGACCGCACGAGCGAACATTGAAATCGCCAGGACAATTCATGGGGATCACGGAGATCCCGAGGTCGATCAACGCCTGGCCCAGACCCTCGCTCTTCTCGAATTGGAAGATAAGATGGGCCGCCGTCCCTCAGAACTGTCCGGCGGGGAACAGCAGCGAGTGGCTATTGCCCGGGCCGTAGTGAAGGAACCTGCCATCATCCTGGCCGATGAGCCGACAGGTAACCTGGATTCCAAGAATTCCGCGATTGTCCTGAAAATGTTTCGCGAACTGAATACGCGAATGGGACAGACGATTGTTATCGTGACGCACAACCCCGAACTCGCGTCCTATACGGACCGTGTGATTGAGATGCGGGACGGCAAGGTCCACAGCGACGGGTCTGGTAACGGCACCAAAGGAGAAAATGTGGATGACGAACTTCTGTCCGTAGGCAGCGAGGGGGGGGCACGATGAAGAACTGGATCATCTGGAAGTTTGGTCGCGGCTCCTTTCAGTACAACGTCCTATGTGGATTGATTCTGATCGCGATTTTTCTGATCCCTGCCACAGTTTTTAACGACCGTCCAGATTTCAGAAGACTGTCTTCCGAGGATGAGGTCCAGAGAGTTCTCGACGACGATGGAAACGTCGTCTACCGGGTTCAGGTGGACGCATCGATCTTTTCGAATCCATCTGAAGAACTGGAGCTGGAAGCTCGAGACAAGCTGCAGGCTTTCCTTCGATCGGACGAGCCGATCGAGATCTATCGCACCGAACCGATCGACAATACCCGAGGCACGCTGGCTGCGTATTCGTTCTGGGTTGTTCCGGAGTGAAACGTTTCGCTCCGCTGCTGACCATTCTGTTCCTGGTCGCAGGAACGGCCCGCGCTCAGACGCGAACTTCGTTGGACTCCGTCCTGGCCGAGATGGCGGCGACCGGGAGCGAGTTTCGTAACCTGGTAGCCGATGTCGAGCGCACTCAGGTTGTCGTCTTCGTCGAGTTTCGCTCGACAGAAACCGGAAAGATCTATTTCCAGGGAGGCGGCGACGACAGCCGCGTTCGACTGACGATTGAGGATCCGGCTCCACAACACCTGCTCATGGCCGAAGGCAGAGCACAGATCTACCGTCCCCGAATCAACCATCTCGACGAATTCGATTTTGGTGAGCGACGGGATATTGCCGAATTCTTCGTCCTCGGCTTTGGACCCGCGAACCACACACTGCCGGATGATTACGATGTCGTATTGACGGGTGAGGAAGTCGTCGACGGTATCGAAACCTCGGTCCTCGAACTGGAATCGAAATCAGAGCGAGTTCGCGGCATGTTTCCGACCATTCGAATGTGGGTCGATCAGAGTCGGTGGATTCCGGTGCAACTCTATATTTACGAAGCTTCCGGCGACTATCAGATCGTCAACTATTCCAATATCGTTATCAATGGCCGCCTCCCCGGCGGCACCTTTGAATTGAATCTCCCGAGCGACGTGAACCGTTAGCTTCCGATCGTTCAGTATCCTGGACGTTCCTGCACTACTTGTCCTTGCTCGGGGCAGTATGCGATTGTGCTGGGTGAGGCGAACCGGAGCGGGCACCTCTCACCAATGAGCGCCAAACACGTTGTTATTATCGGTGGTGGAGTGATCGGGACCGCCTGCGCCTACTACCTCAGGAGTGCGGGCCTTGACGTTACGATTATTGACAAAGGCAGCCTCGGGGGCGGCTGTTCCCATGCGAATTGCGGGCTCGTCAGCCCGAGCCATCTCCTTCCACTGACAGAGCCGGGTGCAGTCGGTGATGCACTCAGGTCGCTTTTCAAGAAGAATGCTCCGTTGCGCATCAAACCCCGCCTGGACCCGCACTTGTGGAGTTGGCTGATCAAGTTCGCCCGGCGGTGCAACACGCGCGACATGCTGGGAGCTGCCGAGGCCCGCTATGCATTGCTGGCTTCTTCACGAGAGCTGTACACCGAATTGTTTCGGACAGAAGATCTGTCCTGCGAATGGGAAGAACGCGGCCTGTACGTGGTGTTCAAGACGGCTAAAATCTTCGAGAAATATGTGGCAACCGCCCGGTTGATTCACGACCGCTTTGGGATTGTCGGGACCCGTATCGATGCGAGCGAAGTGGTAAGGCGCGAGCCGGCCGTGGTAGATGGAATAGCGGGTGCCTGGTACTACGAAGGCGATGCTCATCTGCGTCCGGACCGTCTGTTGTCGTCCTGGCGAAGATTGATTGAGTCGCGCGGGGTACGCGTCATCGAACAGTGTAAGTTCACACGTTTCATTCAGGAAGGTGACTATGCCGCTGCGATTTCAACCTCAGCGGAAGAACTGATGGCAGATTTCTTCATTGTCGCAACCGGTGCCTGGACGCCGCACCTGAATCATGAAGTTGGCTGCCGGATTCCGATTCAACCCGGAAAAGGCTACTCGATCACGATGCCTCGCCCGGCGAAATGTCCCAGGACGCCGCTGATGTTTCCCGAGAACAGAGTAGTTGTCACGCCGATGCAATCCGGATATCGGTTGGGTTCCACGATGGAGTTCGCGGGTTACGATACGACGCTCGACCGAAGGCGACTCGAGATGATTAAGGAGTCTGCCGGCGATTACCTCCGCGAACCGTATTCCAAACGCGTGGAAGAGGAGTGGTACGGGTGGCGACCGATGACCTATGATGGCGTTCCGTTTATCGGCAGCAGTCCGCGCTTCACCAACGTCTTAATTGCCGCAGGTCACAACATGCTTGGACTGAGTATGGCGACGGCGACGGGTAAGTTGATCGCGGAGTGCGTCACAGGTGAAACACCTCACATCGATCCCTGGCCGTATCGGTTGGGGCGAATTTGATCACGGACCCCTTCGTCATCAATCGGTAACCTGTAGGTGCGGTCACAAGCCGTACCTACAGTTGAAGATCACGATTGCTTAGGTCTGCAGGCTGGCTTTGGCCCCGACTTTGGCTTGTTCCCCGACTTCCTCTGCTTCTTCGACCTCCAGAGAAATTTCCTGCCGTTCGAGTCGGCTCGCTTCCTTCCAGGTGTACCAGATGCGCTGGAAAACCGTCCAGTTGGTGAGGATTGCCATGATCCAGAGGACGACGGCCATGCGGTCGGTCAGGGCGCCGATTATCAGAAGGACGACCCGTTCGGCGCGTTCGAGGAAACCGACCTTACATGCCGGGATCAGCGATTCGGCGCGGGCTCGTGTATAGCTGGTCATGACCGATCCGATTATCACCATGGCGGTGAGTCCGACGTAGAACATCCGGTCCATCTTGGCGTACCAGATGAGCAGGCCGAACAGCATCAGCATGTCGGAGTAGCGGTCGATGACCGAATCGAGGAATGCACCAAATGTTGTGACCTTTTGTGTGACCCTGGCAACGGCGCCATCGAGCATGTCGAAGACCCCGGCGAACAGCACGACGAGTCCTGCCCAGAAGAACATGCCCTTGGCGAAGAGAACGGTCGCGAAGATGTTCACGCCGAGACCAATGAATGTGAGGTAATTGGGATTGACGCGGTGTTTTGAAAGGCGTCTAACGAGAAAGTCCTGTGCCTTCTTACCGCCCTTGCCGATCTTCCCGCTGATCGTGTGAAATGTCATCAGGTCTTTAGTTTAGGAGTATCCGCGGATACTCCTTCCAACTAAGAGATTTTACGCTAATTTCCGGTTCTGGACAAATCGTCCTTTCCCAATCGTAATGCGCCCTATTTATCGTGAATCGTCTTAAAGCTAACGATTTCGAAGGACCGGGCCCCGGAAGGGATCCTCACATCGACGGTATCGCCCTCCTGCTTTCCGAGAAGACTCTGGCCTATCGGGGACGTCGTGGAAATCGCCCCGTCGGACACGTTCGAATCCTCTGTAGTTACGAGTTTGTAGATGATTTCTTCTTCCTTATCGATATCAAAGAGCTTGACCGTTGAGCCCAGAGAAATCCTGTCTCTGGGGATCTTGTCGAGGTTGATCATTGCCAGGTCTGAAAGCCGCTGTTTGAGCTGGCCCAACCGTGCTCGGACGAAATCTTGCCGTTCTTTAGCTGCGTGGTACTCCGCATTTTCTCTCAGATCGCCCATCGCTATGGCCGTCTTGAGCGCGCGCGGGAGCTCGGTGGTCAACTCCTTCTGAAGTACCTTGATTTCTTCTTCTATCTTTTTCTTTGCTTCCAACATCGCGGATCTCCCTGGTAAGCCTGGATCATCCGTTTCAGAAGAGCCTGAAATTGATAGTGAGGAATCTTCCGGGATCCTGTCTGAAATCGTAGACGAGTTTCAACACCTCCGAGATTGCCTGATTGACGTTGTTGTAAAGAGACGGATCGTTGATCAGGCGTCCCGCGGTACCTTCACTGTTGGCAACGTTTGAGACCATGGTTGAGATTTCTTCCATGGCCGTCCGGGCTTCGACGAAGAGCGTGTCGTCCTGGCTGAGACGACCCAGCGTGCCTTCCCCTCGCTCCAGGCGATCCACGACGTTGTCTGCTTTTTGAACAAGCTCACTGGCCTGGTCATAGATCGTCGGATCGTGGATGAACTTCCCGAGTGTGCCCGTGCCGTTCTCTACCTCTGCGATTATGGCTTCCACGCTGTCCACCGTATCGGTCATGCGCGTAAAGAGGATGTCGTCGGACATCAGCCGGCCGATCGTCCCGTTACCGGTCCGGGCATCCCGGACGAGCTGGTTGGCTTCCAGGACGACGCTGTTCGCGTTGTCGAAGACGGCAGTGTCTGTAAGAAAGCGTCCCAGCGTGCCCTCTCCTTCCTGTATCTGTGTCGTGATTTGTTGCACCTGGTCGCTGAGAACGCCCAGATTGGCGATGACATCGTTGGTCCCGGTGATCAGCTCGCGAATGTCACCTGTGCCTTCTCCCTGCAGTGTGCCCCCGTCAGGTAGCGGATCACCGGTTCCCAGGCCGCGCGCGATGTCCACGTAACTGTCGCCAAGCAAGCCGATGGATTGTACGGTGACGAGTGAGTCCGAGAGGATCAGGTTCTGAAACCTCTGGTCGATGCTCATCTCGACAGCCACGGAGCGTGCCGGGTCGGGCAGGTTCGTAAGCTGAGTACTCCTGACATTGCCTACCGTGACACCGTCCAACCAGACTTCGGCGCCCGTGTTCATTCCGACCGCCGATTCGAAGTAGGCCGTAATCGTGTAGGTTGGAGTGAAGAATCCCGTCTCGCCGGTCACATAAAAGATAGCCCCTGCCAGGAGTACGAAGCTGGCGAGGACAAGGATACCGACACGTAGTTCGATCCAGGCTACTGACTGACGCGTTGCCATGTTTTCCCCTTCACGGGCAGCGTGTGACAGGAAGATCTGTTCCGCTGCTAACCGTCCAGTTTGACGACCAATTTATCCCAATTTGTCTACGCGCTACTTCTAAAATAAAGGCAGCATGAATGCGTGGCCTTCATGCGAGAAACTTCCGTATGTAAGAATCCGTCGAAGCCCGGAGCAGTTCGTCGGGTCCTTCAAAAATAATCTTACCCATGTTGAGCATGACAAAACGAGTATGTGCCAGGCAGAAGGTGCCGTCTTCCCTCCTGAACTGAAGGTCGCCATTAGATTCTGCGGCGTACTCGGTTGCCAACGTGAAAGCATCTCTCAGTCGATGGGTAACGAACACACCCGATACTCCCTGCGTGTCTCTCAGTCGTATGATGAGCTCGTTGATGCGTCGTGACGTGACCGGATCCAGGCCGGCCGTAGGCTCGTCGTAAAGCATTATCTTGGGTTCGGAGACCAGAGCCCGCGCGAGGGAAACACGCCGTTTCATTCCACCCGACAATTGAGAAGGCATGAGTTCGATCGCGTCTTCCAGGCCGACAAAACCGAGAACTCTCCGTACGTGCTCCTCGATTTCGTCCTCCTCGATGTGCAATTCATAGAGGCGGTATGCGACGTTTTCAAAGACCGGAAGTGAATCGAAAAGGCCCGATTCCTGAAACACTATTCCTGCCTTTGGTCGTATCCCCCCAAGCGTCCGTTCGTCCATGTTCGTGATGTCTTCGCCGTCTATCATCACCGTTCCTTCGTCGGGCGATTCCAGACCCATCATCAATTTGAGCATCGTTGACTTTCCCGAACCGCTACCGCCGAGAATGATCTTCGTTTCTCCGCGCTTGAGACGAAACGATATGTCATCGAGGACTCGCAGATCGCCGTAGTACTTGGTGATATTTCGAAGTTCGAGAACAACGTTGGAGAGTTGATTGTTTCCACTCTCATGACTCTGATCCAGCGTTTTCATAAATAGCTCAGGATCAAGCGAGTAAGAAGCAGATCCGATGCAAGAATGAGAACCGAGGTTGCAACCACCGCTTGTGTGGTGGAACGGCCGACGCCCTGTGTGCCCCCTTCAGTGCGCATGCCGCAATGACAACTGACGGTAGCGATAATCGCGCCAAAGACGATTGGCTTGAGGAGGCCACCAAGGATGTCGTTGAAGTCGAGGGCGTCCCAGGCTGAATTGAGATAGAGGTTCGCAGATATCTGCAGTACGAGCACCGCCATAAACAGCCCACCGACGACACCAAGCGCGTTTGCGACTATTGTCAGAAGCGGCTGCATCGTCACGGTGGCAAAGATTCGGGGAACAACCAGCTTCTTGATCGGATCGGTTCCCAGGGCTCGCATTGCGTTGATCTGTTCGGTGACCTTCATCGAGCCCAGTTCCGATGCCATGCCCGAACCCACTCGACCAGCCACCATCAGGGCTGCCAGAACGGGCCCTAATTCCCGAACCAGGGAAATGGATACCAACGACCCGGTCAGACCGACGGCGCCGAAAGTGGACAGTGTTGATGACGTCTGGAGGGCAAGGACCGCTCCGGTAAAAAATCCGGTCAGCATGATGATGGTCATCGACTGGACTCCGACGTGGTCCATTTGAATCAGAATGTCACGAAAGTAGAAGGGGCGTCGAAACGCGCCCCTGGTCGCACGGACGATGAGGAGCGAGAGTTCCTGTACCTCGATGACCACGGTCTTGGGGCTGAACAACATAAGGGTCATCGTATCGGAAGACCCTTTTAGCGTCAACGACGGTAGTGATCGGCCGAAGTAACTCGTAAATTTCAAGTTGGACGCCTCGTTCAAAGGCTGGCCCCAGGGCCCTGCCACATGGTTCCCGGGCTGCTATACTGGGCGAATGTTTAGGTTTAAGACTGCCGGCGAGTCCCATGGACAGGCGTTGGTCATCATTGTGGACGGTGTTCCGGCCAATCTGGATCTGGATATTGCCTTCATCAATGGAGAACTGAAACGACGCCAGGGAGGATTCGGCCGGGGCGGGAGAATGAAGATCGAGTCCGACCAGGTTCGTGTCCTTTCAGGTGTGAGGCACGGTCGGACGCTGGGGAGCCCGATCGCGCTGATGATCGAGAATCGGGACTGGCCGAACTGGGATGGAGTGATGTCGGTTGAGCCTGTCTCAGCCGAAGTTGCAGAAAAGAGACGAGTCACTCGCCCAAGGCCGGGCCATGCGGACCTTGTGGGCTCCCAGAAATTCGATCAGTCCGACGCACGAAACATTCTCGAGCGCTCGAGCGCTCGCGAAACGGCGTCGCGCGTGGCGGCCGGAGCTGTGGCAAAGGAATTCCTGCGAGCTTTTGATGTGGAGATTCTGAGCCACACCACGTCTATAGGTTCCGTCAAGGTTCCCGATGATTTCGCTGTTTCCTGGGATCAGCTCGAATCAATTCGCAATGACGACGTCGTGAGATGCGTACTGGAAGACTACTCGAAGAGTATGGTCGAGGAGATCGGGAAGGCGCAGAAAGACGGAGACACGATCGGGGGCACTTTTGAAGTCGTAGCGTGCAACACGCCTGTGGGTTTAGGATCGCACACGGGTTGGGATCGGAAACTCGATGGACGGCTTGCGCAGGCTGTCATGTCGATACACGCGATCAAGGCCGTGGAGATTGGAGATGGCGTCCGTACGGCCGGACGACGAGGTTCAGTTTCTCACGATGAGATTTCATTCGATTCTGAAACGGGACGTTTCGACCGGCTGTCAAACCGCGCTGGAGGAACAGAAGGCGGAATTACCAACGGCGAGGATGTCCGTGTGATCGGGTATCTGAAGCCCATTCCTACGCTCAAGAAGGCTCTCCGTTCCGTCGACATGATTTCGAAGGAGCCATTCGAGGCAGCCCACGAGAGATCCGACACCTGCACGGTGCCAGCTGCCGGAGTAATCGCTGAATCTATGGTTGCGCTGGTCCTGGCCGAAGCCGTGACAGAAAAATTCGGCGGTGATTCGATGGGGGAGGCCCTGAGGAACTATGCCGGGTATCTCGAGCAGTTGAGGAACTTCGGCACATCAGATTGACCATGAATAGACCTATCGTCAAGTTTGGTGCCGAGGTTCTTCAGAAAATTGCAACACCCGTGGAGAACATCACGGACATGGAAGTAAAGCTCGTTGCCGACATGGTGGAAACCATGTACAAAGCGCCTGGTGTTGGCCTGGCTGCGCCGCAGGTGGGGTTTTCCCAGCGGATCATGGTGACCGACACCAGCGCAGGTGAAAAAGAAGATCACCTCCTGGTGATTCTCAATCCCGAGATCGTGTCTACCGATGGCGAGCAGTATGAGGAAGAAGGTTGTTTGAGCATCCCCGGCTTCACCGAACCGGTCCGGCGTCCAAAGAAAGTCGTCATAAAGGGGGTCGATATGGAGGGCCGGGATCTGATCCTTGAAGGCTCCGATCTGTTAGCGCGCGCGTTCTGCCACGAAATGGACCACCTCAACGGCGTCCTTTTCCTCGAACACTTGAGTTTCATCAAGAGGGATCTCATTCGGCGGAAGATCCGGAAACTCGTCAAGCAGGATGAATGGTAGGTCATGCGCCTGGCCTTCATGGGCACTGCGGCCTTCGCAGTTCCGTCGTTGGAAGAGCTTGTTTCTGCCGGACATAGCGTCAGCGCCGTTTTCATTCAGCCCGATCGGCCAAGCGGACGCGGGCGACGGGTTCATTTTTCCCCGGTAAAAGAAACCGCGTTGTCCCTGGGCCTGGAGATCCATCAGCCCAAGTCCTTCAAACCAGGCAGCGTTCGAGCCTTGATCGAGGGTCTCTCCCCGGAATTGATCGTCGTCGTTGCGTACGGAAAGATTCTGCCTCCCTGGCTCATCGACCTCCCACGGTTCGGAATCGTGAACGTCCATGGCTCCCTGTTACCAAAGTACCGGGGCGCAGCTCCGATCAATTGGGCGATCGCGAGCGGAGACGAGCGAACCGGTGTCTGTACGATGCAGATCGATGAAGGGATGGATACGGGGCCCGTTTACTACTGCGAAGACACGCAGATTGGACTGCAGGAGACTGCGCCCGAGCTGGGAGGGCGCCTGGCAGTGTTGGGTGCTCGGCTTTTGGTCCGCACACTTGAAGCGATCGAGACTGGTGAAGTTCAGCCGACGCCGCAGGAGGAGAAGTTGGCGAGCATGGCCCGACGCCTACGGAAAGAAGACGCCTATATCGGCTGGCACGAATCCGCGGAGGCGATACATAATAAGGTGCGTGCTTTTCTCCCATGGCCTTCGGTCGTTGTTGGGTTCCGGGGTAAGGCATGCAGGATTCTCGGCTCCCGTCCCACGGGTGATACGGCCGAAGACTGCGAGCCCGGAACGGTTGAGTTTGATTCCAATCGACTGACGGTGAGCTGCGGAGATGGTCGTTGGCTGGAGATCGAGCGACTTCAGTTGGAGAACAAGAACGCTGTGTCTGGTGCGGATTTCGCCAACGGAGTTCGTCTCGTTCCCGGGGACCGGTTCACGGCTCTGGAAAGGTCCTGATCGGGCCAGGACACAAGTACCCTGTCCTGTAAGTGGGTGCTTAGGGTCCTCAGTTAGCGATATGCAACATAAGATTTCGCTCGGGCGTTCAAGCGGCCATCCTGACCGAACGCCCGGCGACCCTCGCCATTCTCCTGATGGCGAGGCCTCTAGGGATTTGCGGAATGTTGAAACATGTCCCAAAAGGACCCACACCGGTTCGACGGTGCGGGTGGACAACGAGGCGGAGCCGAGGCGTCAGTGTAAGAATAAGATCAAATCGACGACTGGTGAGCGCACGTCGGACTTTAAACACCGGCTGCCATGGGACGGGATACTATAAGCTGAACACGTGAGAAGATAGTGCTTAAAACGATCAACCACACGCCTAGAAATCGACCGGAAAAAGAAACCTCGGAGGGGGATAGCTTCTGGGCTCGTTTCTCGGTTGTGACACTCATGATTCTCGTCCTACTGGCTGCGGGAATGCTCAGTGCTATGACAGCGATGCGGTTTGCCATTCGGGGGCAGGAGGTCGAGGTTCCTGAACTGGGCGGTATGGCTGAGGTCGAAGCGAGCCGGATACTGGCGGAATTGGGACTTGGTCTGGAGTTGGACAGCCGCCGTTTCAGTGACACGATCCCGGAGGGCCAGATACTGGATCAGAATCCTTCTGCGGGGACACGGGTGAAGAGGGATCGAAGCGTGCGTGTTCTGTTGAGTTTGGGAGAGCGTCAATTTCCTGTTCCCGAGTTGGCCGGATCAAGCTTCAGAAGCGCGCAGATCATGCTGAATCAGCGTGGCCTTTCGGTTGGAAACACCGTCTATTCACATACCGGGGATGGCGATGTGTCCATCGTGATGCATCAGAAACCCGAAGCTGGGGACATCGGCGACGACGATCCTGCTGTTAATGTGCTGGTTTCCCTCGGCCCGATCGAGCAGTACTACGTTATGCCGGACTTGACCGAGCAATTGGCCGACGATGTGGTTGCCCGTATGCGAGGGGAGGGGTTTCGACTGGGGGAGATCGCCTACACCGAGGGGTCGGAACTCGAACCGGGCCTGGTCGTGGGCCAGCAACCCGCAGCCGGCTACAAAGTGTCGAAAAACGAGGTCATCAACCTGGAAGTGAGCCAGTGAACGTACAAATCGCTCCGTCCATACTCTCCGCGGATTTCACACGACTGGGTGAGGAGATTCGAACGGTAGAGGAGGCCGGGGCTCATATGATTCACGTCGACGTCATGGACGGGCACTTCGTACCCAACATAACGATCGGCCCCCCTGTTGTGAAATCGATTCGTGATGCAACCGAACTTCCGCTCGACGTCCACCTGATGATCGCCGAAGCGGACCGCTTCGTTCCCGCATTTGCAGAGGCTGGAGCCAGCACCATTACGGTTCATGTCGAAGCCTTGAAGCACCTGGACCGAACCGTTGCCCTGGTCCGCTCCTTCGGCGCCAGGGTAGGTGTTGCGCTCAATCCGGCAACGTCGCTTACGGAGGTCGAGCACGTCCTTGATCTTGTGGATCTGATCCTGGTGATGACTGTGAATCCGGGTTTCGGTGGTCAGGAGTTTATTCCCTATACGATTCGGAAAATCCGTCGGCTTCGCGAGATGATCGACCAGGCTGGGGTCGGGTGCGCCATCGAGGTTGACGGTGGAATCGACCTGGACAATCTGGGCGATGTGCTCGGAGCCGGCGCCGAGGTCATCGTAGCCGGCTCTGCTATTTTTAAAGCCCCAGATCCGGCAGCGGTGGTTCAGGAAATGTTGGAAAAGGCTACCCTGCTCGGTTATGATTCTAAGTACGTATGATTTAAGGGTTTTCCCCGAATCTGAGAGGTCGGTGAATGAAGCGGAAGGTTTGGGTTGTACTCGCCGTTCTGTTCCTCACAGGATGTGGCGGATATCCGGAAGACATCGATATCGGTGAGGGTATCGATGAGCCGGATCGGACTTTGTTTAACCGGGCGTTGTTCGACCTCGACCAGGGTCGCTATGTCAGGGCTCGGCTTGAACTGAACACGCTCATCAATACGTATCCGGACAGCGAATTTCTCCCGCAATCGAAATACGCGGTCGCCGAATCTTTCTATCGGGCTGGTACCAGTTCGGACATGATCCAGGCCGAGGCTGAATTCAAGGATTACATTACCTTTTTCCCGACAGATGACTTGTCTGATGATGCGCAACTAATGGTTGCCATGACCCACGTGCGTCAGATGGAAAAGCCTGACAGGGACTCGACTCAGGCCCTGATGGCGGAGTTGGAGTTGAGGAATTTCGTGTCCACCTATCCGGACAGCCCACTTTTGGACGAAGCCAAGGAAAAACTTCGAGCCGTCCAGGAAGTGCTGGCTGAAGGCGTTCTGAGGATAGCGAATTACTACGAGACGGTGGGTTCTTACATAGCCGCAACCGATCGGTACTTGGAGATTCTTGAAAAGTATCCAGACTTTTCCCAGATGCCGGAAACTCTCTTCCGGCTTGCCGAAACCATGCGTGCCAACGACGACGAAGGTGAATCGATTCTCTATTACACGCGGGTCATCCGGGACCACCCACTGGCAGAGGTCGTCGAGGATGCGACGGAGCGTCTGGCAGAGTTGGACCAGCCGATCCCAAGTGCAAACCCTGTCGCACTCGCAAGAGCTGAAGCCGCACCTGAACCCGACGGAAAAGGATTGCTGGCTCGCATGTTCGGTCTCTGGAGCCGCCGTCCTGATATTTCCACGGATACGACAGCGGCTTCGATCATTCCTGGTGAAGATGGGACCGGCGGTGACGAGGAAGGCGTGTTTGAGGTAGAGGGCGCTGTGGTTGGTTCGGATGAGTCGTTAGGGGAACAGTAGGGATAAACCGTGGGACAGAACCTGCGGGCCAAAGAGAATTGGACGAAAAAGGGCGGCCGTTCGGCCGCCTATATTTATGCCAGCGGGGAAGTGGTCAGCCAGAAATGACGATGCTGGGAATCCGGCCGATCACTCCTCACCGAACGCTTTCCTGAGGGCCCGGAGCCCACGGAAGAATACATGACACAAACAATTCTGCTTGCTGACGACAGTCCAACGATTCAGCGACTCGTGGCACAGACCTTCGAGGGCGCTAACTACACCGTTGTCGCTGTCAGTAACGGAGAGGCGGCCCTCAGCAAGTTCGATGAAGTTCGACCGTCTATTGTGCTTGCCGACATCTACATGCCGGGCAAGAACGGCTATGAAGTGTGTTCGTTCGTCAAGCAACATCCGGTGTTGGCTGCCACGCCTGTCGTTTTACTGGTTGGAGCGTTCGAAGCCTTTGATGAGGAAGAGGCCGAACGCGTCGAGGCCAATGGTCGAATCAAGAAGCCTTTTGAGCCTCAGGAGCTTCTGGAGATGGTGTCCGGAATGATCGATGACCCCCTTGTGGGCCCGGCGCCAGCACAAGACTCCGATGATGACATTCTCGGTCTGGAGGAGTTGTTTCCGAAGGTTGACCAAGGCGGTGGGCCTGGAGAGCTGTCAGGACAGGAGATCGATGCGATTGCGGACCGGGTGATCCAGAGAATGTCGAGGGAAGTCATCGAGGGTATCGCATGGGAAATCGTTCCGGAGATCGCAGACAAGGTGGTCAACGAAGAGTTGAAGAAGCACGATGAAGACTGATATTCCGAAGACATACGACGCCAACCGAGTGGAGTCCCGTTGGTATGACTTTTGGGAAACCCGGGGATATTTCCGTGCCAATGCCGATTCTTCTGCCCCGCCGTTCGTTATCGTAATGCCTCCACCCAACGTGACCGGTTCTCTCCACATGGGGCACATGCTCGATCATACGGTTCACGACGTCATCATCCGCCGGAAGCGGATGCAAGGTTTCAATACTCTCTGGTTGCCCGGGACTGACCATGCCGGTATCGCGACGCAGAACGTTGTAGAAAAGCAGCTGCGTGAGGAGGGGTTGACCCGTCACGATCTTGGCCGGGACAAATTTGTTGAAAAGGTCTGGGAATGGAAGAGCGAATACGGAGATCTCATTACGAAACAGATTCGGCGGATCGGAGATTCCTGCGACTGGTCGCGGCACCGCTTCACCCTCGATGAAGGCCTTTCCGACGCCGTACGGGAAGTATTTGTGCGTCTCTACGAGGAGGGTTTGATTTACCGGGCTGAGCGGTTGATCAACTGGTGCCCGAGATGCCGGACGGCGTTGTCGGACCTGGAGGTCGAATACAAATCTCTTGAAGGAAAGCTCTACCACATCCGTTACAGGGTTGAAGGCGCGGACGAGGAGTTCGTCGAGGTTGCGACCACGCGTCCCGAGACGATGCTGGGAGATACAGCCATTGCTGTGCATCCGGAGGATGAGCGGTATGCCCACCTCAAAGACAGAAGTGCCCAGCTGCCTCTGGTTGGTAGAAGACTGCCGTTCATTTCCGACGACGTCGTGGATCGTGAGTTTGGTACAGGCGTCGTCAAGGTGACGCCGGCGCATGATCCCGCCGACTTTGATATGGGCGAGCGCCACGGACTGGAACGGATCAGTGTCATTGATGAAGAAGGCAACATCACCGAGGCGGGCGGGGTGTACGCGGGTCTGGACCGGTTTGAAGCGCGAGAACGATTGCTGTCGGATCTCGTAGCGCAGACATTCCTGACCCGTGTTGAGTCGCACGCCCACAATGTCGGGCATTGTTCGCGTTGCAAGACCATCGTGGAACCGTTGTTGTCGACCCAGTGGTTCGTCGATGTCGGGCCAATGGCCGCCGAAGCCATTCGAGCCGTCGAAGAAGGCGACATCAAGTTTGTACCGGCGAACTGGGCTAAGACCTATTTCGAGTGGATGTACAACATACGGGACTGGTGCATTTCCCGCCAGCTCTGGTGGGGACACAGAATACCCGCCTGGTACTGCAAATGTGGCGAAGTCGTTGTCTCCCGGGTCGATCCGACGGCATGTTCCAAGTGCGGCTCAGATGAGATCACCCAGGACGAGGATGTCCTCGACACCTGGTTCAGCTCGCAGCTGTGGCCGTTTTCGACGATGGGATGGCCCGAGGAAACCAGCGACCTGAAGGCTTTTTATCCCACGAGTCTCCTCGTCACGGGTTTCGACATCATTTTCTTCTGGGTGGCCCGCATGATCATGGCCGGCCTCAAGTTTGCCGGAGATGTCCCGTTCAGCGAGGTCTATATACACGGGCTTGTCCGTGACGCCGAGAGACAGAAACTCTCCAAATCAAAAGGCAATGCAGGAGATCCGATGCTGGTCTGCGATGAATACGGCACCGATGCCGTACGTTTTACTCTGGCGCGGCTCGGAGCTCCCGGTTCGGACTTTATCCTCACCGAAGACCAGTTGGAAGGTTACCGGGCGTTTTCGACGAAGATCTGGAACGCGGGCCGATTCATTCTAGGATCCGGGAACAATTCTGGAACGCTGCTTGCCGAGGATGAGATTCGCAATGCGGATCTCTCTCTTGCCGATCGCTGGATTCTTTCCCGTCAGATGCGTTCGGTGGACGATGTGAACAAGGCGCTGGACCGTTATTTCCTCCATGAAGCCGCTCGCAGTATCTATCAGTTCTTCTGGCATGAGTTCTGCGACTGGTATCTGGAAATGGCCAAGCTCCATCCCGAGAAATCCAGACCGGTTCTGATTCATGTCTTCGAAAAGGCGCTCCGGACGTTGCATCCGTTTATGCCCTTTATCACCGAGGAACTCTGGCAACGGATTCCCCACAGGGGAGAATCGATCGTCGTTGCACCGTACCCGGAATTAGAAGCCGATTTCGTTGACGAGAAAGTCGAACGCGACACAGCTCTGATTCAGGAAATCATCGTCAAGGTCCGCAATATTCGTTCCGAGGTAAACGTTGATGCCAAGCAATTTGTACCCCTCCGTGTTGGAACCGGGGATTCCGGTATTCGGGATGTACTGATCCGCCACGAGGATTACATGCAGCGTCTGGCTAGGGTGGAACGTTTAGAGATCGTTCCGAAGTTGGATTTGGAGGGGGCAGCGGCGCAGGCCGTGGCCGGTGGTGTTGCCCTGGAAGTCCCTCTTGCCGGACTTATTGATCTTGAAGCCGAGCAGGTTCGGCTGAACCGCGAAATGGAAAAGGTTCGGCGCGAGATCAACTCGCTGGAAGGGAAGTTGTCCAACAGGAAGTTTGTGGAGCGAGCTCCCAAAGAGGTTGTCGAAGAGAATCGGCAGCGTCTTTCCGACTATCAGACGAAGGAAGCTCGACTGGTCGAAGGACTCGAACGTTTGCAATGACATCATTGCTCCCGCTTTCGGCTCTAAACACCGTGGCATTTTCAAGATGAAATCTCCAGACCTCAGTCTGTTGAAGGACCGGTTTCTGGCCGCTATCGAAGAGGACCTGGGGAGCGGAGACGTGACCTCTCAGTTCGTCGTTCCGCAGGAAGCAACCGCCGTCGGAACCTACGTTGCAAAGGAATCTATAGTCGTCTGTGGGCTCCCTGTAGCTGAAGAAGTGGTAAGGCTCTTCGACGGCGATATCGAATTCCACCATATTTCCCGTGATGGTGCCGGGGTTGGACCCGGAGATCAATTAGCCAGGATTACCGGAAATGCACGTTCCATCCTTGCTGGGGAGAGAACATCGCTGAATTTCTTGCAGCGACTTTCGGGTGTCGCGACAAAGACCGAGGAATACGTCGCTGCTGTCTCCGGGACGCGGGCCCGGATATTGGATACGCGGAAAACTGTTCCCGGTCTTCGATCGCTGGACAAGTACGCGGTTGCCTGTGGGGGAGGAGTGAATCATCGGGTCGGCCTGTTCGATGCCGTCCTGATCAAGAGCAACCACCTTGTTTTTCAACCCAGCGTCAAGGAAGCCGTCCAGACAGCGCGTGCCCAGACGAACGGCTCGATGAAGATCGAGGTCGAAGTGTCCGACCCGGCCCAACTCGAAGAAGCGATCGCCGGAGGAGCGGACATGATCCTCCTGGACAACTTCACTGCCCAGAAAACAAGAAGTGCCGTCCAGGTAGTTGATGGACGTGTGCCCCTGGAATCCTCGGGCGGAATAACGCTCAGTAACATCCGGGGTTTTGCCGAGGCGGGCGTGGACTATATTTCCGTTGGTGCTCTGACCCATTCCGTTGTTGGGGCGGACATTCACCTTCAGGTAAAACGGGGTTGACGAGGTCACGCACCAGCGAAACAGATCAGAACCTGGATGCGATTCTCTATTCGCTGATCGGAAACATGACCGTTCCCGTTTCCGGGGAGAAGCTTGCCACCGATCTCGGGATCTCTCATTCGCGGGTTCTCCGGCTGGTCGACAAACTGCGCAACGAAGGCGTGGAGATTCTTGGTGAGCCGTTTTCCGGATTTCGTCTGACCCGTCTTCCCGACGTCCTGATCCCCGAATTGGTTCTCGAGCGGCTTCATACGAAGTCGATGGGGCAGAACCTCTATCATCTCTACGAGGTCGATTCAACGAACGCGTTTGCAGCGAGCCTGGTGAGCTCGGATGGTTCCGTTTCGCACGGAACGACCGTTGTTGCGGAGAGGCAGACAGCAGGCCGAGGCCGCCGGGGAAGACATTGGATTTCGGGTTCAGGCGTCGGGCTGTATATAAGCATCGTTCTAAAACCGGACATATCGTCTAACCTCGCTCCGCTCCTGACGCTCGGAGCAGCCCTGGCTGCTCATGATTCGATCGAACGAACAACAGAACTTCAGATCGATATCAAATGGCCAAACGATCTTCTTGTTGGGAGAAGGAAGGTGTGCGGCATTCTTTCGGAAATGCATGGTGAGTTGGATCAGGTCAGATCGATGATCGTCGGTGTCGGAATCAACGTCAACCATAGTGAAATGCCGAAGGAAATCAAGGACATCGGGAGTTCATTGAGGCTCGAGTCCGGGCGTTTTCATTCGCGGATCGAGATCCTTGTAGATTTTCTCGCCGCCTTCGAAAAGATCTACGACCGGTTTGTGGCAAAAGGCCCTGTATCGATCACCGAACCATGGACCAGACTTTCCAGCTTTGCACATGGACGGAGACTGAAGGTCCATGACGGAGTCCGGCAGATAGAGGGGACAACGGACGGATTGAATGCTCTGGGAGCGCTCAGGATCAGGCAGGATGAGGGCGGAGTGGAAGAAGTCTACAGCGGTGATGTCGTCTATTGGGAATAGGAGGGGCCATGTTGCTGGCAATTGACTTGGGAAACACGAATACGGTGTTCGGTGTCTACGACAGCGAGTCGCTCTCCCACAGCTGGCGCCTCTCGACGCATCGGGAGCGGACGGTAGACGAATACATCATCCTGCTGAGAAATCTGCTTTCCATCGAAGGCATGGATATCACTTCGGTGATAATCGCTTCGGTCGTGCCTCCGCTGGACGCCGTCCTTGAAGAAGTCTCCAGACGCTGTTTTAACCTGGACGCCACGTTTGCAACTGCTGAGAATGTCGGCATTCCGATTCTGTATAACGAACCGGCGGACGTCGGTGCCGATCGGATCGTAAACGCGGTAGCCGTTTTGGAGCATTACAGTGCACCAGCGATCGTCGTAGATCTGGGTACGGCGACGACGTTTGATGCCATCACGGCGAAGGGCGAATACCTGGGTGGACTGATCAGTCCGGGAATCGAGATCTCCGCAGCCGCACTTATCGACCAGGCCGCGCGTCTGCCTCGAACTGACATCAAGAAACCTGAAGAACTCATCGGTCGGTCGACCGTAGCAAGCCTGCAGAGTGGTTTCTTTTGGGGATATGTGTCCCTCGTTGACGGCATTATCGAGCGGATGAAGGGTGAGCTTGGAGCCGAAGCCCGGGTAATCGCCACCGGCGGCATGGCCAGTCTGGTTCAGGAAGAGTCCAGGTGGATCGAGACGACCGATGAAAATCTGACTCTGAATGGACTGTATCTTGTCGCACGGAAGATTGGAATTGCATAAGCTATTCTGGGCCTAATGGTCAGGCTTCGTGGCATAATTTGGCAGTTGCTTCGATAGGTTTCGACCAGTAAGGACAGAGGGGGACGATATGGGGTGTCGCTTCAGAAACTTAGTCATGCTCACGGTTCTTCTGCCGCTCGGTTTGGCCGGTTGCGGGGGAGGCGATCGAGCCGTTGAGGGTATAGCAGGTGCGGGCGACCAGGACCCGATTCAAGGTGACTGGATGATCCTGTCGCTCCAGAGTGAAGCTGATACGATGAATAGGATCACATCGTCGAGCCAGACCTCCACAACCATATACTACGGCTCGCTGGGTTCGTTCGTAGGTGAGGGGTTGCTTGGCTACGATCCCGAGACCTTTCGGGTTGAGAGGCCCCTTCTGGCGGAGTCTTATCCGGAGATTTCCGATGACAATCTGACTTATACGTTTACCTTGAGAGAGGGAGTGCGTTGGCACGATGGGATGCCGTTCACCGCCGCCGACGTCGTCTTTTCGGCAAAGGCGATGATGGTGCCTTTCGTGGATTCGGCTCCCCTGCGTGGTTATTTTGGTGATCTTTCGGACGTGGAGGTTGACGGTCGCGAGGTCAAGTTCGTCGTCAGTCAACCTTTCTGGATGAACGATTCTGTCATTGCCGGCGTGCCCATTCTTCCGAAGCACGTTTACGATCCCGAAGGCATCCTAGATTCCTACTCGTTCTCGGACATACTTGGCGAGAGTGCCAGAGACGACGATACGTTGCGTGAGTTCGGTGAGGCCTTTAACCGTCATCCGGCGAACCGTCAACCCCTCGGTACGGGACCCTACCGTTTCGAGAGCTGGGAGAGCGGGTCTCAGATCACACTTCTTCGAAACGACGATTACTGGGGCGAGCCTGCGCAGTTGGATCGTGTGATTTTCCGTTTCATTACGGACAATACGGCCGCGCTGACCTCGCTCAAGAGCGGCGATACGGATTTTTACCCTCGCATGACCCCGTTGCAGTGGGAACAACAGACCAGTGGCGCGGACTTTGACGCTCAATTCGCTAAAGGCAGTTACACAATTCCACAGATGAATTTTATCGCCTGGAATCCCATGCGACCCTTTTTTGCCGACAAACGTGTCCGTCAGGCAATGACGATGTTGGTGCCGCGCCAACAGATCATCGATAACTTGCGGTTTGGTTTGGCCGACATCGCGATAGGTCCTTTCAGTCCCAGTTCGCCCGATTTCAATTCGAGCATCGAGCCCTATCCCTACGACCCTGAACGCGCGGTCGAACTACTAGATGAGGCCGGCTGGACGGATCATGACGGAGACGGGATTCGTGACAAGGACGGTGTAAAGTTCAGTTTTGAATTTCTGGGATACACCGGCAGTCAATACATTGAACAGCTGCTTCCCATACTGAGAGACGAACTCGACAAGGTCGGCATCGAGATGACAGAACGCCGCGTTGAGTTCACGATCGTGACCGAGAGTGCGACCGACAAGCAGTTCGATGCGCTTAGTTTTAACTGGGTCGCGGATCTGCAACAGGATCCCAGACAGATATGGCATTCGAGTTCGGCCGAAAATCGCGGTTCGAACTTCGTCAGTTTCAGTAATCCGGAAGCCGATCGCCTCATCGATGAAGCCCGTCTGGAGTTCGATCCGGAGACGCGCAAGGACATGTATTGGCAGTTCCAGGAGATCCTTCACGAGGAACAGCCCTACACTTTCGTGATGTATCCTCACGAATCAGGGGCCTATCATCGCCGCTTTCAGAACGCGGAATTTCTCCCGGTAAGGCCGGGTTACGATCTGACGACATGGTTCGTACCAACTCTCGCCCAGCGTTACGGGATGGGCCCGCAATAGACAGCCGATAGGGCCCACGACGGATTTTACACCCGCGGAACGCCCTCCCATCATGCGCGGATACCTTATCAAGCGAGTCCTGCTACTGATACCCACTTTGATCGGGATCTCCGTGATTTCCTTCCTGATAATACAGTTGGCTCCCGGAGATCCCGCAACGATGCGACTCGGCAATGCTACACAAGGTGTACGCGATCAGGCTCTGGCAGAGCAGATCATCCGGGAAACGCGGGCTCTTTACGGCTTAGACCGACCGCTCCACGAGCAATATCTTAGCTGGCTGGGACGGATTGTCACGTTCGATTTCGGCAATTCCATTCGCGATCAGAGACCGGTTCTGGACAAGCTGAAGGAACGGGTGCCGGTGTCTATTCAGTTGGGTGGTATCTCACTGATCCTTGCGTACCTGATATCCATTCCGCTCGGTGTCTATTCTGCTACGCATCAATATAGTCGGACCGATAAAGTGTTAACTGTGTTTCTTTTCATGTTGTACTCACTGCCGAATTTTTGGATCGCAACGCTGGCGATCGTCTATCTGGGGGGCGGCGATTTCCTCGATGTGTTTCCCGTTTTCGGGCTTGAGACCATCGGGTCGGACAACTGGACGTTCTGGGAGCGGTTTGCCGATCGTTTGTGGCACCTCGTCCTGCCCGTTACGTGCATGACTTATTACACGCTAGCGGCTTTGTCTCGTTACATGCGTTCCAGCATGCTGGAGGTCGTCCGTCAGGACTTTATTCGAACGGCGCGGGCGAAGGGTCTGAGCGAACGACTCGTTATTTATCGTCATGCCCTCAGGAATTCGTTGATACCCATTGTGACACTCATGGCGAATCTATTGCCCACGCTCATCGGCGGCAGCATCGTGATCGAGACAATCTTCTCGGTTCCTGGAATGGGTCAGCTGGGATGGGAAGCGGTCCTGTTGCGCGACTATCCCGTCATCATGGCTGTCTTTACGATCAGTGCGTTTCTGACTCTGTTGGGAATTTTGATTGCGGACATTCTCTATACGATTGTCGATCCCAGAATCAGGTATGAACAGCAATCCGCATAACACAGAGCTCGGGAATGAACCGGAAGATGTAGGTGCCACTTCCAATCGACGTCAGGATTACTGGTCGATAGTAGGCCGACAGTTCAGACGTAACCATGTCGCTGTCGTCGGCCTTGTTCTGGTCTTATTCCTCTTTGCGATTGCGTTGGGCGCTGATTTTATAGCGAACGACATGCCGTTGGTAATGAACTACGAAGGGAATACTTACTTTCCGGTGATGAACAGCTACGGGGTCTGGCTGGGTTTGACCCGATGGGAACCGGAGTTCCTGAACGTTCGCTACAAGGAGTTTTCCGAAAGGAATTTCGGAGATGACGATTGGGCGTTGTTTCCACCGATTCGATACTCTCCAACCGAGACCGACCTGTTTTCGGTGATCCTGCCGCCATCGGGTACTCACTGGCTAGGCACCGACGACATCGGCCGTGATATAGCCAGCCGGATGGTTCACGGGTCGCGCGTTTCTCTCTCAGTCGGTTTTGTTGCCGTGTCAATCTACGTCCTGATCGGAGTGTTCATAGGTGCCCTTGCGGGATATTACGGAGGAGTTACCGATATCATCGCATCGCGTCTGATCGAAATGATGCTCACGATTCCGACCTTCTTCCTGATCATTACGGTTGTCGCGTTCCTGCCGCAGAGCATCTTCAACATCATGGTGGTTATTGGTTTGACCAGCTGGCCGACGGTCGCCCGTCTGACCCGCGGTGAGTTCTTAAAGATAAAGTCTCTCGACTATGTTCTGGCTGCTCAGGCCCTCGGCGCCAGCGATTTCAGGACGATGTTTCGCCACGTGCTGCCCAACACTCTTGCACCTATCTTCGTGGCCGCGACCTTCGGCGTGGCTTCGGCGATTCTAATCGAATCGACGCTGAGTTTTCTGGGCTTCGGTGTGCCTCCGTCTACAGCGAGCTGGGGGGCCATTCTTGCCACCTCGCGCGCCTTCCTTCCCAGTGGCTGGTGGCTGACGCTGTTTCCAGGTCTGGCAATATTCATCACGGTGACTTCATACAACCTCGTGGGTGAGGGGTTAAGAGACGCAGCGGACCCCCGCCTTAAGTAGCTAGAGTAGTGTATGCATCCGCGTAGGCGTTGTCACGCTGCGCATGTTCATCCTCAACGTATTAACGGCGTACGCCTGCGGTGCCCATGCTTCGGTTCCTAGCCTAAGCGGCGCCTCCACCACTCCTGGGGAATAGAGATCCGGCCGCTGGATTTCGGGGGATTGCGGTTTTATAATCAGGCATATCCATGGCCGAGATACGTACTTTCTACGACGAGTTGGGCGTGGGCCCGAACGCAGGTGCGCCGGAGATCAAACGTGCGTTCAAGGACGTGGCCAAGGTCTATCACCCGGACATGAATCCTCCCGACAAGAAGGACTGGGCTCATGAGCAGATGAGTCGGTTGAACTTCATCGTCGAGACGCTGCTGGATTCAAAGACACGTGCCGAATACGACAAGCTCATCGACAAGTACAGGCGGGGTGTGCATTCTCGGCCCCGGCGCACGCCGCGTCAGGAATACGCGCTGCAGCGCGAACATGCGCGCATTTCAGTCGAGATCATGAATCTGAGCGGGAAATATTCCAACTGCAGAATTAAGATCATGATCGGGAGTGTCGTCAGCGTACTCTCGATAATTGCAGTGATCCTGATGTCGAGGACATTAGCCCCGTCTTCGATTACGTTCTTCTACGTCTCCTTCGTCCGTTTTTTTGCCCTGATCGGGGCGATGATGGCTTTGATGGGTGTCTACGATTACATCGGGCGTGGACGGTACCGGCGTCAGATCCGAGAGTTGGAATCGCGGCAGATGGACCTGCGGCGCCGGATGTACGAGACGGCCTATTGAAGGGACCTGTTTATTCGGCGACCAATAGGTTTTCTGCGAAGGGCCATTCTTCGTCTACCCACTGAGCGGCACACCGAAACCCGCTCATCTCACTTAACTCTGCGATCTCTGCAGCGTTGAACTTGTGGCTGCTCTCAGTCCAGATCGTTTCTCCTTCCTCGAAGCTGATCTCGATATCTGCAGCCGTGATCCCGACCTGCTGGTCTCGGAGGGCTCGAAGGTGCATTTCGATACGGCGTTCGTCCTCATCGTAACGAGCCACGTGTTCGAATTGGGAGACATCGAAGTTGCCGCCAAGTTCCCGGTTGATTCTTGCCAGAACGTTCAGGTTGAATGCCGCCGTCACGCCGAGAGCATCATCGTAGGCCGCGAGGAGACGGGACGTCGCCTTTTCTAGATCAGTTCCAAGCAGGAAGGCATCACCGGGTCGAAGGATTCCACGGATGTCCTTCAGAAATTCCGGAACTGCAGGCCTGTCGAAATTTCCGATCGTCCCACCCAGGAATAGAAGAAGAAGGCGTTTGTCCTCGGGCGTTCGCGCCATCGCCGCCTCCAGACCTTCGAAGAACGAAAGCTGCAGGGGTTCCAATTCGACGTGATCAAAAGTCCGAAGTTCCCGCTGGCAACGCTCCAGCGCCGAGGCGGACACGTCGATGGGTCTGTAGATGAGAGGTTTCGTGCCTCTGAGTGCCGAAATGATGCGCTGTGTCTTGGCACCCGTGCCACTCCCGAGTTCGGCTATGACGACGTCGGGCCCCAGATGGTTTGCAAGTTCAGCGGCATGGCGATCGATCAGGCGCTCGTCCGCACGCGTGACTCCGTATTCGGGAAGCAGTGTGATGACTTCGAACAGCGCCGAGCCTACGGCGTCGTAAAGATATCTGACGTCGAGTGTCTTTTGTGTTTGATCCTTGAGCCCACTGCGAACGGCAGCGATGAACTGGCCTGTCTCCGAGTCGGGTCCCTGGTCTGCCGGTATGGTCTGCCTCATGCTTCCACGCAGCGGAAAGAGGAGTATATGTGAGGGTAGTGCGGCTGGAACCAGTTCCGAAACGACCGCCTGAGCATGCACGCGGAGGTTCTCGCCGATCCCCCCTTCATCACATAATGCTTGCCGTCAAAAAAGTTCGATGAGTACTCGGGGTAGAAGTGAAATCGTTGGAATCCCTCAAACGGTTCGAAGACAGTCGAAGTCCACTCCCATCCGTTGCCGATGAGATCAGAGACGCCGAAAGCGCTGTTGCCCGAGGGGAACGAGCCGACAGGAGTGGAATTCCATCTGCGAGAGTCGAAGTTTCCGTGTTCGGAGCCGGGGGCTTTCGAGCCCCACGCATAGTCCCGTTCCTCGCCGTCCGGTGTTCCGTATGCAGCCCGATGCAGTTGGGCCTCTGTCGGTAACGATCCTCCCGCCCAATTAGCATAGGCAGCAGCTTCGGCGTGACTGACATAAACCGGCCACGATAACGGCATCGGACGTACGTCGAACATGTTCCTTTGCATCCACACTTCTCCACGACGTTCCCAGAAACTCGGGTGGGTCACACCGGATTTCGATTTCCAGTCCCAGTCATCTTTGCTCCACAGGCCCCGGTCATCGTATCCGCCGCTGCGAATGAATTCCAGGAACTGTCCGTTTGTAACGTTCCGAACGTCGATCCGGAACCGTGGAACCTCGATCCCTACTTCGCCGAACTCGTTGTCCCAGCCGAAAACGCCATTCTTCTCTCGTCCCAGGGTGGCGAGTCCTTCTGGAATTTCAACCTGGTGCTTCTTTTGTTGAAGACCAAAGATGTCGTGTTCGGAGGATGGGGCGTGTTTACTGTCAAGAGAAAGCCAATGGAGCATGTACGTGAGGGTTTCGGCGTGCATCAAACGATGTTCGACCGCGACTTCAAAAACCAATCCGTTCTTGAGGTCTTCGGAAGCTTCAAAGTCAGCTTTTCCGAGGAAATCGTCGACCGTCCCTCGGATGCGCAGGTTATATGCATGGATCTCGGAGACAGCTGGCCAGTCCGAAGGCGTGTCGCTGGGCAGTCTTCCATCAATTGGATCGATTCCAAACGCGAAGAGGTCATCAAAATACTCGTTAAACGAGTCCAGGCCCAGTGTGGTACGCGCCAGAAGGTTCCAGTCAAATGCTTCGAAGTGTCCAAGATAAAAAATGATCCGGTGCCGTTCCGCGATCGGCCTTTCATAGATTGCCTCCGGGTCCAGCATCGAAAAGAGTGCGTCCGTCGAGGCGCGGGCCTCCCGAAGACGTAAGGTCAGGGATTCGCGCAACTTGCTGAACTTGCTGTGGGCGGGTTCTGGGGGCATTGGTACTTCGACAGATTACGCTTTTTATTACGCCACGAGTCTGTTTGGAGTCGAAATCAGCAATAAGAACCGCCAATTTTGAACCGGATGGCGCGATCAAGTCAACCTCGGCTGCCGAAAGAGGCGGTTTTGTTCCCATTCCACGGTGAACCGAAGGAAATAGGTGTCTCGCCGAGCGGGTTGTAGAATACAGACGTCCGACCTCCTCCTGATGTTGAATGGGGAAGAGAATGAGAACACGATTCATACCTTTGCTCGTGCTCACGACCTTAATCGCGGCGTGTGGCACCAGTGCAGCCCAGACCGAAGCCCCGGATGTTCGTCGTTTCTTTGAAGCGGCCAGCTCGGATCCCGCCATAGCGGACCCGGCGCTGGCTGAAATCGCTGCCGGCTGGAGTGATGGCTACACTCCGTTTTTCATCGACCTGGCACGGCTGATCTCGCCTGATTCTGCCATTCGGCAGCGACTGATCGGTTTTTTGGAACAGCAGACGGGCGAAGAGTTCGGACAGGACCTGGTCGCGTGGCAGCTCTGGATGTGGATGCTTCCCGACCAGCTGCATCCCGACTATGGTCTGTTCAAGGGTCTTCTCTACTGGCAGATCGATCCGCGGATGGGAGAGTTTTTCCCCCCGGGGACTCGAGCAGACATCCGTTTGGACGAAGTGGATTGGGGTGGCGTCTCTGTTAACGGTATTCCTCCGCTGGACCATCCAGTCCACATTCCGGCGTCGGAAGCTGGCTACCTCGAGGACGACCATATCGTATTCGGCGTTGTCGTCAACGGGGATGCTCGGGCTTATCCCAAACGGATTCTTGCCTGGCATGAGATGGCTCTCGATGAAATCGGCGGCGTCCAGATGACGGTCATTTACTGCACCTTGTGCGGAACGGTTCTCCCGTACGAGAGCGAAATTGGCGGTGAGCTACGGAAATTCGGAACCAGCGGTCTCTTGTATCGCTCGAACAAACTCTTCTTCGACGAAACTACGATGAGCCTCTGGTCCACTCTCGAGGGCAGACCTGTGATAGGCAGGCTTGCCGGCAGTGGCCTCACACTTCGATTGCGTTCGTCCGTCACGACGACCTGGGGAGAATGGAGACGAGAGCATCCCGACACACAGGTTCTGTCGCTCGAGACAGGGTTCGAACGCGACTATTCGGAAGGTGCAGCCTATCGAAACTATTTCGCGACCGACCAGCTCATGTTCCAAGTACCGAGCGTGGACACAAGGCTCCTGAACAAAGACGAAGTCCTCGTGATGCGGGTCGATTCCGGAGGAGAAGGTCGAGTCCCTATAGCTATCGCCATGGATTTCCTCGAGAGCAGTCCGATCTATCCCTTTGAAGCAGCGGGGCGTTCGTTCGTAGCGATCACCTCGCCGGGCGGCGCGAACCGAGTCTATGACACAGGAGATGTCCGCTTCGACCAGCAGGCTCAGGCAGACAGTATCGTCGACCTCGCGGGACGAACCTGGACACTAGAAGAAGATGCCCTTATCGCTCGAGACGGTTCAGGCCTCGAGCTACCCCGCTTTCCCGCAAACCGCGCATTCTGGTTTGGCTGGTACGCTCAGTTCCCAGAAACACAACTGATCCAGTGATCTGGACGTTGGTCGGAAGAAGATTTAACGCAGAGACGCAGAGACGCGGAACGGGAATCCTGTTCTCAGACTCTTTCTATCTGCGTCCTCTGCGAGCTTTGCGCCTCTGTGTTTATTCCGGACCACGGGATAGCTAGAGACCCGAAATCTGGTTGTGGCGGAAACAGTCGATTGAGTGGTCGTTCACCATTCCGACTGCCTGCATGAAGGCGTAGCAGATCGTGGATTCCACAAACTTAAATCCTCTCTTTTTGAGATCCCTGGACATTGAATCGGAGGCGGAAGTCGTTGCTGGAATTGCCGACAGGTTCTTCCGTCTGTTCTGCACGGTCTTACCTTTGGTGAACTGCCAGATATAGGCGTCAAAGGAACCGAACTCGGTCTGAATTTCCAGGAAAGCTCTTGCATTCCCGCTGGCGGCTGCCACCTTGAGCCGGTTCCGCACGATTCCCGGATTCTTGAGAAGCCTCTCGGCTCTCGCTTCCGTATATCGGGCCATTTTCCTGGCGTCGAAGGCCTTCCTGTAGTGTTCGCGCTTCTTAAGAATGGTCGACCAGCTTAAGCCGGCTTGGGCCCCTTCCAGGTTGAGGAATTCGAAGAGGTCCCGGTCGTCGTGGAGGGGCACGCCCCATTCCTTGTCGTGATAGGCGATCATCAGCGGATCTTCCCCCGCCCATTCACAACGCTTTTTCACGAATGTTTCCTCGAAAGGAGGCACAGGCGGGAAGCGTCGGCTGAAAACGGATTTCCGGTTGCCGCATCCAAACCCACGAAATCATTGAAACCACAGGACCGTAGGAGTCCCAGCAACTCGCGGTAGGCGTAGAGCCGGACCGACGACTGTCTCACTTTTCCGACATCGTCTCTGACAAAGGTCCATTCGACGTTGAGGCGGCTGGTTTCCGGATCGAAGGAACGCTCTTCCAGCACGAGCCATTCATCGTGCCGGAACCAGTCTTTTTCGATAAATGTCGGAAGTACGGTTTCCAGTGTCAGGGTTTCCAGGAGAAGGGGAGCGCCCGGCTTCAGCGAGCGCCAGAGGGCCTCGATAAATTCCCGATCTCCCTCCTCGGTCAGGTATCCAATGCTCGACCAGTAGCAGAGTGCACCGTCGAATTCGTCCCACCATGGAAGATCGCGCATGTCCGCCTGTCGCGTCTTGAAGTGGGCCCCGCGCTTTTCGGCGTCAAGCGTGGCTTGTTCGAGGAGCGGTTGCTGAAAATCGATGCCGGTGACTTCATAACCGGCCATGGCCAATGGAATGCCAAGGCGGCCGTTCCCGCAGGGGACATCCAGGATGTGACTCCCTTTTTCCAGATCCAAAACAGTCGTGATGAAACTGACCTCTTCGGAGGTGACCTCTTCGGGCTTGAAATACGGGATTATGTCAGCCCAGGTGTCGGCAAAGAAGAGCTTCCACCAGTCGGAATTGGGAGTATGACTGGACACGTGTTTCCTTTCCAGAGAGGGGAAGTGCCTAGGGACGGAATTGAACCGCCGACGCCGGCCTTTTCAGGGCCGCGCTCTACCGACTGAGCTACCTAGGCTCACTGAAGCGCTGTCGGTTGGACCTTCCGCGCTCCTGACAAACACTTAAGATACCGTAAAGTTCCGACTACGTCGACACCCTGTAGTGGGTCAGTTTGAAATCTGATCGAGTACCAGTCAGTTCGTGAAAGTCGACAAGATCTGTAGGTGCGCTCTATGAGCGCACAACAACGGGCGGTCACAGACCGCCCCTACATTGGATTCGACTTTCACTACGGTCAGCGACTACGCAGATTTTCAAACGGACCCACTACCCGACACCCTGACGATACCAATTTCGCAGGCCCGGCCGTCTATTTCGTGTTCGGACAGGTGCTCGGTTTCCAGTGGTGTCGACTCCATCGACTCCAGGGCAAGCGCGAGGGTTTCGCTTCTGACGTAGCCGGACAGGTTTTGAATGGCCTCACTCAGTCTTTCGTCAGCTTTGAATCCAATCCGGATACGGTCGGTGACTTCAAACCCTGCGTCCTTCCTCATGTTTTGGACGCGATTGACAAACTCGCGGGCGAAACCTTCATCGACCAGCGCCTGGGTCAGTGTCGTGTCCAACGCGACCGTGATGTCATTCGTGGATTCTACGATCCACCCCTCGATGTCTTTAGTGGCCGTGGAGAGATCTTCTCTTTCCAGGACAACAATGGATCCGTCGAGATCGGTTTCGAACCGTCCGTTGCGTTCGAAGCTGGCGATTTCAGGGCCGGTCATTTCCCGGATACGGGCTGCAACCTTGTTGACGCTCTTACCGAACTTGGGTCCAAGCTGCCGGAAGTTCGGCGTTGCAGTTTTTTCGATCAATGGAGAGTCTTCTTCCACGAACTCGATCTGTTTGACGTTGATTTCGTCCAATACGACATCCTGACTCTCGAGGACGAGATTCTTGAGTTCCTCCGAGGCCGGAATGGATATTCGGGCCAGGGGTTGGCGCACTTTGAGTCTGCTGCGGGATCGCATCGAACGGACTAGAAAAACAACCTGCTGGGCTACTTCCATTCGGCGTTCAAGTTCGATGTCGATACATTCTTCCCGGGGCGTAATCATCGGTGCCAGGTGAACAGACGCACTGTCTTCGATGTGGGTTCCTTCGATCAAACGCCGATACAGTTCATCGGAAACAAAGGGTGCAATCGGAGCCATCATTTTGATGACGCCAACGAGGCACTCAACGAGCGTCTGATAAGCTGCGACCTTGTTCCTGCTCAGTTCGCCTTTCCAGAAACGCCGCCGGTTGCGGCGCACGTACCAGTTGGAGAGTTCCTCGGTGACGAAGTGAGCCACGAGTCGTGTGGCCCGGGTCGGATCGTATCCGTCCATGGCGCTCGTGTACTCCCCAGCCGTTGAGTGAAGCACGGAGAGGATCCAGCGGTCGATGTCCGGGCGGTCTTCGGGCGGAACATTCTCTTCCTTGTTTTCGAAACCGTCGATGTTGGCGTAGAGGGCAAAGAACGAATAGGTGTTCAGAAGTGTGCTGAACAACTTCCGCTGGATTTCGGCGATCGCTTCCGGATCGAAGCTCTTCGGCTTCCAAGGTGGGCTGGCAGAGATCAGGAACCACCGGACGGTATCGGCACCATACTGGCGGATGACTTCGAACGGATCGACCGTATTCCCCTTCGACTTGGACATCTTCTGTCCGTTGCGATCCAGAATCATGTCGTTGACGATGACGTTCTGAAAACTCGGTTGGCCGAAGAGATGGCAGCTGATGGCGTGCAGCGTGTAGAACCATCCCCGTGTCTGATCGACCCCTTCCGCGATGAAGTCCGCCGGAAAGGCGTGCTTAAAGACGTCTTCGTTCTCGAACGGATAGTGCCACTGGGCGAAGGGCATCGATCCGGAGTCGAACCAGGCATCCACCACCTCAGGGATTCGTTTCATCACACCGCCACAGTCACAATCCAACGTCACCTCGTCCATGAACGGTTTGTGCAGATCCAGCGGCTCAGGCAGGTTGTGCCCGTGCTCGCGTAGCTCGGCAACGCTCCCTACCGAACGCTGCACTTCGCAGGATTCGCAAACCCAGATCGGTATCGGTGTGCCCCAATAGCGGTTGCGCGATATTGCCCAGTCCTTGTTCTCCTCCAGCCAGTTTCCAAACCGGCCCTCCCCCACCTCTGGCGGATGCCAGTTGATCCTGCGGTTCTGTTCGATCATCTGCGGGGCGAAATCCGTGGTTCGGATGTACCAGGACTTGCGCGCGTAGAAGATGAGGGGCGTGTCGCAACGCCAGCAGTGGGGATAACTGTGGTGATAAGTCTCCCTGGAGTGCAGGAGTCCGCGGTCCTTCAGGTCGCGCGTGATCACCGGATCGGCCTCTTTGAAGAACATCCCGGCGAACGGTCCGGCATGGGGACCAAACTCGCCTTCCTGACCGACAGCCTGGACTATCGGCAGACCATGCTCTCTGGCTGCCTGGTAGTCGTCCTCGCCATATGCCGGCGCCATATGGACGATGCCCGAACCATCGGTGGTGGTCACGAAATCGCCTTCGATCACGTACCAGGCTTTTTCTTCCACGGGGAAAAAGTCGAACCAGCGCTCGTACTCCTTACCGCGGAGAGTGCTCCCCTTGAACGACTCTAAAATGTCCGCGTCTTCGCCAAGAACCCCCATCCTTTCTTTAGCCAATATCAGGAATTCATCTTTCAGACGAACCTTGACGTAGTCGATATCGGTGCCTACTGCCAGCGCAACGTTCGAAACCAGTGTCCAGGGCGTAGTTGTCCAGACCAGGAAGAACGTGTCTGTCTCATCTTTGAGCCGTGCCTTGACGTAGACTGAAGGATCATCGACGTCCCGGTAGCCGAGGGCCACCTCATGCGAGGAAAGCGGCGTGCCGCAACGTGGGCAGTAGAGCTGGACCTTGAAGCCCTGGTAGATCAGGTCTTTCCTGAAGAAGGAGTCGAGCGCCCACCAGACCGATTCAATATAGTCGTTTTCACACGTGATGTAGGGCCGTTCCATGTCGACCCAGTAGCCCATCCGGTGGGTGAGATCTTCCCATACGTCTTTGTATTCGAAGACACTCTTTCGGCATTCCGCGTTGAAGCGGTCGATACCATATTCCTCGATCTGTTCTTTATGCTTGATTCCGAGCTGACGCTCGACTTCGATCTCGACAGGGAGACCGTGGGTGTCCCAGCCCGCCTTTCGGTGCACCTGGTATCCGCGCATGGTCTTGTAACGACATACGAGATCTTTGACAGTACGGGGGAAAACGTGGTGAATTCCGGGCTTGCCGTTCGCTGTCGGGGGACCTTCGTAGAAGGTAAAGTCGGGTGCGTTTTCGCGCTCGAGGCTCTGTTCGAAGATCCGGTGATCCTTCCAGTAACTGAGGACTTCTTCTTCCAGTGCGGGGAACTCGAGTTTGTCGGGTAGTCGCTTGAACATCCCCTTTAATTTAGCATGGCGTAGTCGGGTCTAGCAGCCCGTGGCAGAACTCTGCAGGGTCGCGCGCAGGGGTCTTTGGGTTGCAGGCGCGGAGTGAGGAGCGGAACGACGTTTGTTCATCGTGATCGCCGAAGGACAAAGCCTGCGGCCCGAACCCCCCTGCGCCCACAGGGTTACGGCGGCGTCGGGCCATCTGCCGCGTTGCCACTCCTCACCGATAGGGAAGCATCGCCGTCGTCGTGCCGCCTTGCATCTGGCTCTACGGCGCTCGTAACGCGACCCTGCAGAATTCTGCCACGGGCTGCTCTAGGGAACGGAAGGGTCGGCTCTGGATGCCAGTGCTAACACGTTACCGTCGGGATCTCGAAAGAAAGCAATCCATTCCTCTCCACCAGCGGGTCCGAACGTCCCCTCACTGTCCTGGAAAATCGAGTGTGGATCAGAATCGAATTCCACTCCCTTGGCTTTGAGGGCAGAATGTGCGGCTTCGATATCTTCAACCTCAAAGTACAGGATGCTTCCCTTTACCGAGGAGGACCCTTCCAACAGTAGCCGTGTTTCTACAAGTTGGAAGAAGGCAATGCCCGGGGGATCGTACTGGGCGATCAGATCGATGCCGAGCGTGTCACGGTAAAACTCGACGGACTTGCCGAGATCACTCACACCTAAGTTGACTTGACGTAGATGTCCCAGCTTCAATGTCACGACAGGTTCTCTGCGAATTCCCAGAGCCGTTAATCGGGTTGTTTATAGATCACGCCGTTTTTCATGACGAAGCTGACGCGCTCCATCGTCGTGATGTCCCTCGTCGGATCTTGCGGCACGGCGACGACGTCTGAGAAAGCTCCTGCTTCGATGGTCCCAAGCTGATTTTCGACACCCAGCAACGTCGCAGCTTCAAGTGTGGCGGCGCGGATGGCCTCAAGCGCAGACATGCCGCCTTCGACCATGTATTCGAACTCCCGCGCGTTGTCGCCATGAGCGGAGACACCGGTGTCGGTTCCGAACGCTATCTTGACGCCGGCGGAATATGCTCTTTGAAACGTGTCCTGAATGAGGGGGCCGATCGCGGCGGCCTTGTCGCGGACCACTTCCGGAAAGAAACCGTCGATCCGGGACTGTTCTACGACCCACCGGCCCGCCATGATCGTCGGGACGTAATATGTTCCGTGCTCCTTCATCAGTTCGATGCCTTCGTCGTCCAAATAGGTTCCATGCTCGATCGAAGCGACACCCGCACGCACCGCTCGTTTCAATCCCTCCGCGCCATGTGCGTGAGCTGCTACCCGAAACCCGTAGTCTTCAGCAATCTCGACGATAGCTCGAATCTCGTTTTCGGTGAACTGAGGATTCTGTCCGCTCGATGCGACGCTGAGAACTCCGCCAGTTGCCGTGATCTTGATGACATCGACGCCGTCCTTGTAGCGTTGCCTAACGGCCCGCAAAGCATCTTCTGGGCCGTTTATTACGCCGTCCTCAGGAGTCGGGTTCTCCGACAGGTCCATGCGTATGCCGTTTGTCGGGTCCGCATGACCACCGGTAGTCGCGAGGCTTCGGCCAGACGTGTAAACGCGTGGTCCATTGATGAGTCCGCTGTTGATCGCGTTGCGCAGCGATATATTCACATTCGCACTTCCACCCAGATCACGTACCGCCGTGAACCCTGCCAGTAACGTGTCCTGGGCAAAGGCAACGCTGCGGTAGGCGTAGTCGGACGGATTCAGCCGGAAGCGCTCGATGTCGGACTGCGCGCTGTATTCACTTGTAAGGTGCACGTGCGTGTCAATCAGTCCGGGCATACACGTGTGGGTTCGGAGGTCGATGACGGTGTCGGTTGTATTTCCCGTGGTGAACCCTTGTTCCACCCCCCGTATCGTGGAACCGTCTACGGCAACCGTCATTTCCGTCAGGATCTGCCCCGCACGAACGTCGACAAGTCTGCCGCATTGCAAGAGGGTTTCCCCGAACGCGGGGATGGAAACGAGACCTGTTGCCAATATGGCGCTGATAAGAGCTTTCATGGTTCCTCCTGGGGATTGGGCCATTATGCGCTATCAGTGCTTTATCCGCTATAGCTTCGCGTCGGTGAATTGGCCGGAGAGATCTCTTAATTAGGGGACAGTGGATTTAATGAGAGGTCATTACAAAAGGTGTGTAAAAGTCATCAGGCGGCGGCCTTCGATTTCATCACGACTCTGATGCCGTCAGCGAATTGCTGACCATCATAGACCTCTTGTAAGAGTTCGGATCCTTTTAAGTGTCGCCAAGCCTTCTCAGCGACACGTAGTAGCTTCCAGATCATTGCCGTTGCATTCTCGACACGCTTGAATCGGCGAGCGGCGTTGGTACGGAGGCGAACCATGTCGAAAGGCGATTCGACGATGTTGGTCGTTCTCAGATGCACCCAGTGTTGTTTCGGGAACTCATAGAAAGTGATCATCCGGTCCCAGTCCCGCAACAGCGTCTCAGCCGCTTTGGGATAGTTCTTCTCATATCGGCGGACGAACTGATCCCGCTTTCGTTCGCAGGCCGCGCGGGAGTTCGCGAAGGCCATCCCATGGAGCAGCTGTCTGGCCGCGGGCTGCTCGGTCTTCGGCAGATGATCGACCACGTTGATCGACTTGTGGTTCCAGCAGCGTTGTTCCTGGCCCTGGGGCTGTTGCTCGGCCAGCGCGGACCAGATGCCCAGGTGACCGTCCGCGACAGTCAGCCGTCCCAGCTTCAGGCCCCGTCTCTGGAGATTGCGCAGAATGCGGCTCCAGGACTCCTTGCTTTCCCGCTGCCCGCTCTCACAGGCCAACACCACTTTGCGCCCGTCTGACAAGGCTCCGATGATCACCAGCAATGCCGCTCGCTCTTTCGCGATCCCCGCTTTCACGTACAAGCCGTCTGCCCACTGGTACACGACCTCGATGCCGGACAGGTCCTGCTGGACCCACTCGTCATACTCCAACTGCCAGGTCGATTTCAGTCGTTGGATCGATGCTCGCGACAACGGAGCGCCAGCGCCAAGCAGTCCGCGCATGGCCTGCTCGAAGTCCCCTGTGGCCAGACCGTGGAGGTAGAGATCGGGAAGTAGCTCGCCCAGCTGTTTCGATTTCCGTCGAAAATACGGCAGGATCTGACTCTCGAACCGCTCGGCGGTGTTTCGAACCCGAGGTCGTCGAACCTCCATCGTACCGTTCATCATTGCGAAGCGTCGCGGCTTCCCGTGACCGTTCCGGTATCCTCGTCGATTCGGACTCCGCTCCGACTTTTCCCGACCCAGAAATTGAGTGACTTCGTCCTCGAGCAGCTCCTGTAGCCAGACTTGGACCCGGGATCGCGCCCAGTCCTCCAAACCTTCATACGCGTTCGTTGACGCCACTGATGCCGGTATGTTCTTCTTCTTCATGGGTGGTGTACCTTTCTCCCGATTGCTGCCGGGATTGCTTACGGTTTCGAATTCACCGAAAGCGTACACCGCCTTCTCTTTTTACACACCGATTGGAACGACCTCTTTAATGAAGGGACAGTGAGCAAATTCTGAATTTGCTCACTGTCCCTTCATTAAGAATAAAAAAATAAGGCCCCACCGAAGTGGAGCCTTGCGCAACGAGTTGTGAGAACTGAGTGAGATACTCACATTATCGGTAGGATTGGGTTTTTACATTAGCCCTTTTTCCCGGTAGCATCTTTCACCCGTCATTCACCACCCATGACCTACAACTTCCACATCATCTGTCTTTTCCATTACTTGGCGTAGCAACCCCAGCTGCAGCGGCTGTTGCAGCCCCCGCGACGCCAAGGCCGAGGGCGTCCCGGACGGCCTCCTCAATGCGTGCATAGTATTCGGTGTTTTCCTTGAGGAACTGCTTGGAATTTTCACGGCCCTGCCCCAACCGTTCGCCATCGAAGGAGAACCAGGAGCCGCTCTTGTCAACGATCTTCTCTCTGACAGCCAGATCGAGCAGCTCCCCTTCATGGGAAATACCTTCCCCGTACATGATGTCGAATTCTGCATCCCGGAAGGGAGGTGCGACCTTGTTTTTAACCACTTTGACCCGGGTTCGGTTCCCGACGATCTTGTCGGCATCCTTGATGGCGCCGATCCTTCGAATGTCTGCCCGTACGGAAGAATAAAATTTCAGGGCCCGGCCTCCTGTCGTGGTTTCCGGACTGCCAAACATGACCCCGATCTTTTCCCGAATCTGATTGATGAAGATCAGGCTGGTTTTCGACTTGGAAACAACACCGGTCAGTTTTCGGAGCGCTTGGGACATCAGTCGGGCCTGAAGGCCCATCTGCGCTTCTCCCATCTCGCCTTCGAGCTCAGCGCGTGGGACCAGGGCGGCCACTGAATCCACGACAACGACGTCGACCGCACCGCTGCGGACTAGTACTTCCGTAATTTCAAGGGCCTGCTCGCCGCTGTCGGGCTGAGACACAAGCAGGTTGTCGATATCAACACCCAGATTGCGTGCATAGGCTGCGTCGAGTGCGTGCTCAGCATCTACGAAGGCAGCCGTTCCGCCCGCTTTCTGGGCTTCTGCGATCACGTGAAGTGTCAACGTGGTTTTGCCGCTGGACTCGGGCCCGAATATCTCGATGACTCGGCCTCGCGGGAAGCCGCCGATGCCGAGCGCGGAATCCAATGCGATGGAGCCCGAAGGAATGCATTCCATCGCGGGAATGTCATGCTCTCCACCGAGGCGCATGATTGAGCCTTTTCCGAACTGTTTTTCAATCTGCGAAACAGCCAGGTCCAGTGCCCGGGCTTTTTCTTTGTTTGTTTCTTCTGCCATGGTTCCTCTTTTTCGTTAGTTGGGCCGGTCGGTCACGAACCCCCAGGGTTCATGATCATAAGGGCTGCGGGCTGTTATGTGCCCTGTACTTCCTTTTATTTGGAGCGCTCCTCGCCCCAGCAAGTCGTCAGGTGTAGTTCGTCGCGGACGAGGCCGCTCAATTGGTCCGGGGTTACGTTCCCCTCGAAATAGCTCCGTGCCTTCTGACGGTACCGGTCTTCCCGGGGATTGAGGCGCTGAGCATGATTGAAACACTCTTGAGCCTTACGTCTCCATTTCATTTCAAGGCACAACAGCCCCAGCTGATAGAAGGCTTCACCGAATTCGGGGTCCAGCTGTGTGGCCTGCTTCAGGTGGCTGATGGCTCGCCTCTGGCGTCCGTCCTGGTAGCAGATCGCTCCCGCCATGAAATGGGCGGGTGCACTGGGCTTCAGCTCGAGTGCTCGATTCAGGTGATCCATCGCCCGTTCGCGGTTGCCGTTGTCGATGAGCAGGGAACCGAGGGTGGCGTGTGCCGATGGAGAGTTGTCCCTGAGATGTACCGCGACCTCGAGCAACCGCTGTGCCTCGCTGCAATTCCCGCGTCGCTTTTCGATCAGTCCCATCAGCAGAGTTGCTTCGAAATGATCCGGTTTTGTTCCCAGGACCTTGGACAGGCAAGCATGAGAGGCGGTGAAGTCCTGTATCTGGAAAAAAACTTCAGACAGAAGCATCCCGAGCTCACAGTTGGAGGGATCGTGTTCGAATGCGGATTGCAGTGAGCCCAGGCTTTCTGTAGGTCGGTCCGACGCGATGTGCTCATAGGCCCGTTCAATCCAGAGCATGAACTGCTTACGTTGGGAGCCCTTGTAGAGTTCAATGATCCGCTCCATCCGGGACCCCAGCCGGTCGACCTCTTCATTCTCAGTCAGTCGGGAGCTGATGCGGTCTCGCCACTCTGCTTCGAGGTTCGTGAGGTTTATCCCGGCCGATTCCAGGGAATCGGTCAGCGTTTCGATCATCGTGTGGTCGATGAAATTGTTCGCCGCCACCCGCTCAACCGTTTCGGCCAAAGACTCCACCCGCTTGTTCATGACCGACAGGGCGTATTCCATTGCGCTGATTCTTTCCAGGACGTGTTCATCCATGAAAGTCATCGGTGTTTCAGACGGCGCTGTCCCTGATGCCACAAGGAGTTTCGTTCCGCATTTCCAGCAGAACTGGCGCGACATTTCATTTCGCGTGGTGCAATTCTGGCAGTGGATCATGCCTAAGAATCCTTAAGGGGTGGGCCAGTTGAGGTCCCTTTGCCCGAACTCTTAATAACTGTAGAAGCCGTGACCTGTTTTTCGCCCAAGATGACCGGCATCGACCATCTCCCGGAGCAGGGGACAGGGCCTGTATTTGGAGTCCACCAGGCCTTCGTGGAGGACCTCCATGATGTTCAGGCAGACGTCAAGACCGATCAGATCGGCCAGGGCAAGTGGACCCATAGGGTGCCGCATTCCCAGCTCCATCACCGTGTCGATCGCTTCGGCCGTTCCCACGCCTTCCATCAGGCAGAATGCCGCTTCGTTGATCATGGGGATCAGTATTCGGTTCGACACGAATCCGGGACGGTCATTGACCTCGACAGGTTTCTTCCCCAGATCCTCGGCCAGACCATGAGTCTGGGCGATCGTGTCCTCCGAGGTCTTCTGGCCCCGAACGACTTCGACCAGCTGCATCATCGGTACCGGGTTCATGAAATGCATGCCGATGACTTTTTCCGGACGCCGGGTAACACTAGCGATCTCCGTGATCGAAATCGATGACGTATTGGATGCCAGAACGACGTCGGGTTTTGTGATGTGATCGGCTTTCCTGAAAATCTCCGATTTCACCTCAAGGTCTTCGCTGACGGCCTCAATCAGAAAGTCGACTTCCTTCAGAGGTTCCCAGTCCGTTGTGAGAGCAATTCGGTCCAGGGCTGCCTTCTTGCCGGCCTCGGTGAGTTTGCCCTTGCCGATTTCTCGATCCATATTTCGTGAAATCGTGGACAAAGCGCGATCTAAAAACTCCGTATCCACGTCACAAAGAACGACTGACAGGCCTCGGCGCGCAGCGACATGCGCAATGCCGTTTCCCATCGTTCCGGCACCGATGACACCGACTGATTTTATTGTTGGCATTGATTCTTCTGCCTAACGTTCGATCGCAAGCGCCACGGCATTGCCGCCACCGAGGCAGAGAGTGGCGATCCCGCGGTGGACATCCCTCCGGATCATCTCGTGCAAGAGTGTGACCAGAATCCGGGCCCCGCTGGCGCCGATCGGATGCCCGATCGCAACGGCACCGCCGTTGACATTGACACGGTCGGGATCCAGACCCAATTGGTCGATGACCGCCACGGCCTGGACGGCAAAGGCCTCGTTGAGTTCGACCAGATCGACCTCATCCAGGCTCCATCCGATCTTTCCGAGGAGTTTTCCCACGGCGCCCACGGGCGCCATCAGCAGGAGTGCGGGTTCGATTCCCGTCACCGCCTGGCCGACGATTCGGGCCAGGGGAGTGCGTCCCAGACGGTCTGCACCGTCAGACGAGGTGACGACAAGGGCCGCCGCACCGTCATTGAGGCCGGGTGCGTTCCCGGCCGTCACGGTCCCGTTGTTTTTAAAAGCAGGTTTGAGTTTCGCGAGCGCTTCAATCGAAGTGTCCGCGCGCGGGGATTCATCCGTGTCGAACACGAGGGGATCCTTCCTTCGCTGCGGTATCTCCAGGGGCACAATCTGGCCCTCGAACCCTCCGCCCTCAATAGCTGCGATTGCCTTCCTGTGGCTTTCCAGCGCGTAGGTGTCCTGGGCCTGGCGAGAGACGCCGTATTTTTCGCTGACGATCTCACCGGCGCATCCCATATGGAAGTCCTCATAGACGTCCCACAGGCCGTCATGGATCACCGAATCTACGAGTTTGGCGTCTCCCAGGCGCTGACCCTGCCGGGCATTCGGGAGAAGATAGGGGCAGTTGCTCATACTCTCCATTCCACCGGCAACGACGATCTCTGCATTTGCAGTCTGGATAGCCTGTGCGGCCAGGCCGACAGCCTTGAGGCCCGAACCGCACACCTTGTTGATGGTCATCGCCCCGACCTGGGGTGAAAGTCCACCGCCCAGTGCGGTTTGACGCGCTGGGTTCTGGCCGAGTCCCGCAGAGACGACGTTCCCCATAATGACTTCGTCGACCTGGTCGGGAGCCAATCCCGCATCTTCCACGACCGCACGGACGACCACCTTTCCCAGTTCGGTCGCAGTGAGGGGACTGATCGTGCCACCGAACTTGCCGACCGCGGTTCGCAGAGCACTGATGATGACGGGGTCTGTCATGGGGGTGAAGTTACCACAAAAAACGGGACAGACACCTCAGTCCACACTGCCACGTTTGGCTTGATCTGAAAGTGGTGCTTGGGGGAAGTGGAGATGGGGGGACAGACACCTTCAGTCCACACTGCTATGTTTGTCCTGGACTGGAAGGTAAGGCTTGGGGACAGAGGTGTCAGTCCCCAGGGGAAAAGCTATCTGAGGTTGAAGTTGACCTCGATCTTTAGTGCAACATCGACGGCTTCGCCGTTGCGCATTCCGGGCCGGAACCGCCACTTGGTCACGGCTTCAATAGCCTTGTCGTCGAGACCAAATCCGAGGCTCCGGCTCACTCTGACAACTTCGACCGTTCCGTCTCTGCGTACTATGGTCTCCAGGATGACCGTTCCCTGGTATTTTGCCTTGCGGGCCTCTTCCGAGTACTCGGGCAGGATCTGTGAAAGAAGGGTGGGTATTGTCACACCGCCCCCGACGCTGAAGACTCCACCGCCGAAACCGCCACCTTCGCCTTCGCCCACTCCGGGACCACCACCTTCGCCGACGCCACGTCCCTGTCCGGTTCCGATGCCCCCGCCCACTCCGGGACCGGCTGAGGGAGGTCCTGGAATACCCTGAAAATCTCCGAGCATTGCCAGGTCGAATGTTTCATCGGGATCGACCAACTGCGGGGCGACCACTGTGGGCGCCGCCACGAGAATCGGGTCGAAGTTGAGTATCTCAGGAGTCGGGGGGACCAGCTGTTGATCATCCGGTTCGGGCAACTCTCCCAAGGACGGTGGGGTTTCTTCCAGCTGTCCACCACCTCCGCCACCCCCGGCCTGATCGTCTTCTTCGGGCAGGTTCAGGATCAACGGTGGTGTTACCAGGGGAATAAATGTTTCTGTGACCTGGAATCCGTCACGCCCCGACCCGAAGAGGGGAACCAGCATCAGTACAACCACCAGGACATGGGCTGCCATGGAGATAGCCCCGGGTGTGGTCAGGCTGTGTGCGGACCAGACTTCCTCCACTTCGACCGGTTCAGCCGAAGCTTCAAATTTTTCCTTTGGATGGAGGATGTCGTCGATGCCCGTGCGTACCTGTTCGATCAAAGAGATGAACGGACTGGGCATGTCAACGAGGTTGTCGAGGGCTGAAGGATCACTCTCGGCAGACAGCTCGGGTTTGGCCGGTGGGTTCTTGCGTTCCTCGGCGAGTTGGCTGAGGTTTCTGCCGAGGGAGACGATCCAGGAATCGGACGGAACCGATCCAAAACTCGGAGTCGAGTCTTTCTTTTCGGGAGCCTTCATGCGATCGCGCCAATAACCTCGAATTGACTTGTCTATACTATGGTTTACGTTTTCAAGAATACCATAGTTACCGATTATCATATGACGTCTACACCGACCAGTTCCATTGTCAGCGAAAGATTGCCTTATCTCGCTTTGAGTGCCGGTGTGGTCATCATCGACCGGCTGACAAAGTTCTTCATCGATCAGCGTTTCGGGTTGGGAGAGGGCCTGACGGTCGTTCCCGGTTTCTTTGATCTGAACTACGTTCAGAACACGGGCGTGGCGTTCGGGCTGTTTGCCTCATCCGGGTCTCCCTTCAGGGTTGTCCTCCTCTCGGGTTTCGCCGTTGCCGCCGCCGTGATCGTCGTCATCTACAGCGTTCAGAGTCCGGTCAGTCAACGTCTCCTCCAGACCGCCCTTGCACTCATACTGGGAGGTGCGCTGGGCAATCTCTATGACCGTCTGGTATACGGGTACGTTGTCGATTTCCTCGAATTTTACCTGGGGTCGTACTCCTGGCCCACATTCAACATAGCGGACACAGCCATATCGATCGGTGTGGGGGTACTCGCCATAGAAGTCATCCGAGATGAGATTCGAAGCCGGGCCTGAGGACCGCGGTACGCGGCTCGATATCTTCCTGACTCGTTTTTTTGAAGACCTGACCCGGTCCCGGCTCCAGACTATGAATCGTCGCGGTGCCATTCTGGTGAACGGCGAAACTGAAAAGGCAGGGTATCGCCTTCAGGCCGGAGACCTGATCCAGGTTGAACCCCCGGCTCCCGAACCCCTGACGGTGGAGGCCGAATCGATTCCCCTGGAGGTTCACTATGAAGATCGATCGCTGGCAGTCATAGAAAAACCTGCAGGCATGGTTGTGCATCCGGGTGCGGGCAATCGACAGGGTACGCTCGTGAACGCGCTCAAGGCCCGGTTCCCGGATCTGTCGGATGCGGGAGGATCTTCCCGTCCGGGCATCGTGCACCGGTTGGACAGGTGGACATCGGGCTTAATTCTGGTTGCGAAGAACAACGATGCACATTACAGGCTTTCACAGAGTTTCGAAAAACGGCAGGTTCGAAAGTCGTATATCGCGCTTGTTCACGGTCGCCTGCGGGATGAAACGGGAACAATAGATTTCAGCATTGGGAGGCATCCGGGCAAGCGAACGCGAATGGCTGTTCGGCCCCGTGGTGGACGGGCTGCACATTCGGACTATCGCGTATTGGAACGATCCGCCTCATTTTCGCTGCTCGAGGTCAGGATACGTACAGGGCGGACCCATCAGATTCGAGTTCATTTAAGCGCGATCGGGCATCCCGTGATCGGCGACACGACATATGGCGAGAAACGTCATGGGGCATTTGTACGTAAATGGGGTGAATTCGATCGTTATTACCTGCACGCTTCCGACCTCGAGTTTCCTCATCCGGCGACCGGGAACACGATGGCTTTTCATTCCGGGATGCCCGGTGAACTCGCCCAGCTCTGGGAACGGATCAAGAATTAGTGATGACTGAGAGCTCGAGGCCGATAGCCGAGGGCTGTTTGCTATATTGGAACTGTCTGCAGTGCGGGTGGGCGGGCAATCGCTTCCGTTAAGGGAGAGGAAAGTCCGAACTCCACAGGGCAGTGTGCCCCGTAACTCGGGGGCCCGAGAGGGACGGAAAGTGTCACAGAAAATATACCGCCGCTGTTCGAAATTGGGGTCAGAGCCCTATTTCCCAAGCGGTAAGGGTGAAAAGGTGCGGTAAGAGCGCACCAGCGGTCCGGTAACGGGCCGGCTTGGCAAACCCCACACGGAGCAAGGCCAAATAGGGAAGTGAGGCGCGCTTTGGCGCGTCGGAGGACGGCCCGTCCGAGCTTCCGGGTAGGCTGCTCGAGTTCCGGCGAAATCCGGAACCCAGATGAATGATTGCCGCCCCGGCTTAGGCTGGGGAACAGAATTCGGCTTACAGTCCACCCGCAGCAGATTTTCAGAAGAAGACCGTCACGGAGGTGCGTTGGCTGTTCATGTCGTCACCGGTGGAGCCGGGTTTATCGGCTCGCACATCACTGACGCTCTCATTGCCCGCGGAGACAATGTCATCGTTCTCGACAATCTCTCCACGGGAAAGGCAGAGAACCTTTCCGGCGCTGGACCTTCCGTTGACCTCCGACAGGTGGATCTTGCCACCGAGACGAATCTCGAGCGGCACCTGGCCCGAGTCGATACCGTCTTTCACCAGGCGGCGATTCCTTCAGTCCCAAGATCGATCAGTGAGCCGCTGGCATCCCATCAGGCCAACATCACAGCAACGCTGAGGCTCCTGGTGGCCTGCCGGGACGCGGGTGTCGGCCGGGTTGTCTACGCTTCGTCTTCAGCCGTCTATGGCGACGACCCGACGCTTCCGAAACGTGAAGACATGGTGGCCGAGCCTACGTCTCCATACGGCGCCCAGAAGTATTTCGGGGAAGTCTACGCGCACGTTTTCGGGCAGAGCTTCGGTCTCGGAACCGTTTCCCTGAGGTATTTCAACGTGTTCGGTCCACGCCAGGACGCTTCTTCAGAGTACAGCGGTGTCTTTGCGAGGTTTATCCCCGCTGTTCTCGATGCACGTCCCCCCACGATCTACGGAGACGGCCTTCAGACACGGGATTTCGTCTTCGTTGATGATGTGGTTCGCGCCAACCTTCGTGCCGCAGAGGCAGAGGGTGCCCCGGGGAGAGCGTTCAACGTGGCTTCCGGAAAAGAGACAACAGTCCAGGAGGTTTTGGATAAGACGCTTTCTCTGACCGGGAGTCAGGTTGAACCCGTTCATGAAGATCCACGAATCGGCGACATTCGCCACTCCCTGGCTGACATTTCCAATGCGCGCGAAACCCTGGGCTGGAATCCTTCGGTCCTCTTCAAGGCCGGGCTTGAACAAACAATCGACTGGTACAGGAAAGAAGTGTCGAGTGAGAAATAACTGGCTTACTGCGTGACGGTCACAACCACCTCGGCCTGACTGGTTCCACCCTGCCCATCGGAGACGACAACCCGAACGGTATAGGGCCCGGGCCCAAGGCCTGACGGGTCAAACGTCACCGTGTCCCCGGTACCGACCACCTGCCCTCCGGTCGTATTCCAGGTATAGGTGAGATCGTCACCATCAGCATCGAAAGCTGTTGCGGTGATCTCCAGGGAGTCGCCCGATGCCACCTCATCGGAGGGGGCTTCGAGGACGACGAGGGGAAAGTTGTTCGTCAGGATAGGCTCGACCGGCTGGGTATAGGTCACTCCAAAAATAAAGCCATCACTTTCAGTATTGCTAGGAAAGTCTAAGTCAAAATTTGAGTTACGTCGATAGCCTGTATTGATGGCTAAGCCCTGTCCGAGGCTCGAATACCGGAAGCCGATTGTGAGGTCGGACGGACTCTGAATGACGTCGTTGACCGATCCGGCGCCGATGAACGTGACAGTCGTATATTCGAAGATCGCCTGAATGAAGCGTTCGTTCCCCGGTAGCTGGATACCGGCCGAAGGCCAGGCCACTCCGATACCGCTCCGCATTTCGTCCTTCAATCCGACAGGTACAGGCACTTCAGGGTCCGAGGTCGCCACCAGTCCCATGCTTGAATGCAGCAGGAAACCCAGTGGCAGAACAGAAGTGAACAAAAGGTCGATACCCCCGTCCACTTTACCCGTTCCCAACCCTTGTGTTTCGTCGGCCGTCGGAAGTTTTACAAAGCCGGAAAGGCTGATGCCACCAACGTTGTCGGGCCTTCTCTGAATGCGGTATTTCGCGCTGAGGATCGTATCGCCAAAACCTTCCGAGTATCGGCTGTCGATGAAAGGCAGCCGAGTGAAGAAGCCGGGCTGAGACAGGTTGCGTGCGGCGATCTGCTTTTGGGTTTCAAAGGTTCCGGTGACTGTAATACGGCCGGTGAGACCGTAGGAGATGAACGCCGGCACGGAGTTAATGTCCAGGTCCCGGGGGGTGCGGTCGAAATTGTTCCAGCCGAAGCCAAAGGAAAGCTGGTTTCGGTTCAGGGTTTCAACGGCTGGAACCGTGAACGTGCCGCGATCTCCCGATGTGGTTGCACCGATCTTGGAAATGCGGCTCATGCGGTTCGCCTGTTCCTGATCGTCTTGAGCAAACAGTGGATCTGCGAGACTTCCCAGGAGGACGATGAGGAGGAGCCGTTTCATAAAAATCCTCGCTCCGAAGTCAAAGACTGCAGCAATCGGTATGGCTTCGGAGGCGCGGGTCGAATCTTAGCTCAGTTGTCAAAACTTCGTCTAGACAAAAACCCCGTAAGATCTTCAGAGGGCGGGTACTTCTCTTAGCATAACGTGTTCTGCAGTTTCCTGACGGGTTCGGTCATCGCTTGTGGGCAGCTATGACACGGGGGATTCCCTGAAGGTCACAGCGCGTCGGCAACAGTTCCCAGCCACTACCGAATAATCCTCGTATAGCCTCTTCCATCGAAAACCCGATTTCAAAAACGAGAATGCCGCCCTCGACGAGTCGTTCCAGGGCCTGGGAGCAGAGATGGCGGTAGAGGCTGAAGGGGTTTGGGTCCCCGACCAGAGCTATGCCGGGTTCGAAGTCACGGACCTCACGTTGGAGCCCGCCGTGTTCGTCACTTCTCACGTAGGGTGGGTTGGAAACAACCGCGTCGAACGGACCCGACCAGGCGTCGAGCGACTCCAGACACACGAAATTTACAGATGCACCCAGTGCGTGAGCGTTTCTTCTTGCCGTCTGTACTGCTTCGGGTGACACGTCCGATGCCGATACCGAAGCGTCGGGCAATTCCAGGGCCAGCGTACAGGCGATGCAACCCGAACCGGTTCCGATATCGACGATCGTCGAACTGGACCGCGTGATTTGTTCAAGAACCGTCTCGATGACGAACTCGGTTTCTGGACGGGGAATGAGCACGGAAGGATCTACATGAAAGGTTCTTCCATAGAATTCCTGAACGCCGGTGATGTATTGAAGCGGTTCGCCTTTGATCCGGCGGGCGAGCATCGAGTTGAAAGCCATCTCTTTCTCATTGCTAAGGGGATCCTCGCTGTGAGAGTGAAGCCGCGCCTTCTCGACTTGCATGCAATGTGCGAGTAAGACTTCGGCGGTCAAGCGCGGGGAAGGAATCCGGTTCTCTTCGAGGGACCCGGTTGCGGCCGCGAGAGTTTCGCCCAGCGTCACGCCACTTCTTTCTTCAGTCGTTCCGCCTGATAGTGCGTGGTAAGTGCTTCCAGGATATCGTCGAGTTCCCCGGAGGTTACAGTTTCCAGCCGGTGCAGAGTCAGGCCTATTCTGTGGTCGGTCACCCGGTTCTGGGGGTAATTATAGGTCCGGATTTTTTCACTCCGGTCTCCCGTGCCGACCATAGAGCGTCGCTCATCCGCCACGGCCTGCTGTTGTTTCTCCAGCTCAAGGTCGAAGAGGCGCGAGCGCAGCACACGAAGTGCCTTGGCTCTGTTCTTGATCTGAGATTTTTCGTCCTGACATGAAACGACCAGTCCGGTGGGAAGGTGGGTGATGCGAACGGCCGAGTAGGTTGTGTTGACGCTTTGACCTCCGGGTCCCGAGGAACAGAACGTATCGATCCGGATGTCCTTTTCTTTGATAGCGACCTCCACTTCATCGGCTTCGGGAAGAACTGCAACAGTTACGGCAGAGGTGTGCGTCCTGCCACTGGTTTCGGTCGCAGGCACTCGCTGGACCCTGTGAACGCCGCTTTCATATTTCAGGCGGCTGTAGACCTTCTTGCCCTCGATCAGAAGGATGACTTCCTTAAAGCCTCCGACCCCTGTAGGGTTGGAGGACATGATCTCGATTCGCCAGCCCTGGCGCTCGGCATAGCGGGAGTACATCCGGAACAGGTCGGCCGTGAAGAGGGTAGCTTCGTCTCCACCTGTACCCGCTCGGATTTCGAGAATCACATTTCGCTCGTCGTTGGGGTCCTTTGGCAGCAGGAGGAGTCTCAGGTCCTGACGGCAGGTTTCCAGGCTGGTTTCAAGAGCCTCCAGTTCCTCGGTCACCATGGCACGCATCTCCGGATCCGAGTCGGCGTCGGCGACCATGGTCCGCGTTTCAGCAAGCCTAGTCCGGAGGGTTCTGTATTCGTCGAACCTGGAGACGATCTCGCTGAGCTCGCTGTGGGCCTTGGCGGTCTTCTGGTAGCGGCGATTATCGGCCACGACTTCCGGATCGCCGAGTTCGGTGGTCAGTTCCTCGTAGCGCTGTTCCAACGTTGCCAGTTTTTCGACAAGAAGTTCGTCATTCATCGCTCAATCCTGGTCTGTGGTCTCAAACAGATACACTTCACGTAGGGAAGAATTTCCGCGGGCCACCTACTTCTTGTTTTTAGCGTACTTTCGCTGGAATCGTTCAACCCGGCCAGCCGTGTCGACCAACTTCTGTTTGCCGGTGAAGAAGGGATGGCACTTAGAGCAGATCTCCAGATGGATCTCGGGCTTCGTCGATCGGGTGCGGAACGTTTCACCGCAGGCACAGGTGACGACCGCTTCGACGTATTCTGGATGGATACCGTCTTTCATAACCACCCATTATAAGTGGCCCGCATAATCTGAACAAGATCGGAGTCGAGGGAGGGAATTTCCACCTCCGTTTTCCGTCGCTAAACCCGGCCGGCCGGGGGAGTCTCCAACGCGATAAATCCCCGAATATCAGATAGCTGAGAGAGACTTGGACGCTTGGCTGAGGTTGCAATAGTAGGTGAAATCCGGTACCGTAACGGATTCGCAATTAATGCAGGAGGAAGACAAGTCCAATGGTTAACAAACCCGAAGAATTGGCCGACGCCCCTTCCGAGCAAGACGAAGGAAGCGGTCAATTCGACACTTCCCAAGGAGACGAAGCGGAACAGAGTTACGAGGATCTTTTAGATCAGTACGGCGGATTTCGAAAATTTGAAGAAGGTGAAGTTCTCAAAGGCACAGTCCTGAAAATCACAGCCACCGACGCCATTGTGGATATCGGATACAAGTCCGAGGGACTTATTCCGATCGCCCAGTTTCAGAATGAGTCCGGCGAAGTCGAGGTCGCTGCAGGAGATACGGTCGATGTCTTCATAGAAAAGACTGAAGACCGCGACGGACATATCGTTCTTTCCAAGGAAAAGGCGGAAAAAGTCCGTGTCTGGGAGGACGTCGAAAAGGCCTACAACGAAGGCGCGGTCATGACAGGCCGCGTTGTCGAACGGATCAAGGGTGGGCTGAGTGTGGACATCGGCGTGCGAGCGTTTTTGCCAGGTTCACAGATCGACGTGCGGCCGATCAAGAATCTGGATTCGCTCAGAGGTCAGGAGATCCAGTGTCGGGTGATCAAACTCAATCGCAAGCGCGGCAATATAGTCCTGTCCCGCAAGCTCGTTCTCGAAGAGCAGCTGGACATGAGGAAATCTGAAACCCTGGAAAATCTCGAAGAAGGAGCCATCATCGAAGGTGTGGTCAAGAACATCACCGATTACGGCGTATTCGTCGACCTCGGTGGTCTCGACGGGTTGCTCCATGTCACCGATCTTTCGTGGGGACGTGTGAGCCACCCCTCAGAGGTGTTCAAGGTGGGTGATGAAACGAGCGTGAAGATACTGAAGTTCGACCGTGAAAAAGAAAGGGTGTCGCTGGGATTCAAGCAGCTGTCTCCCGACCCCTGGACTGTCGTCCAGGAGCGTTATCCGGTCGGATCCAGGGTTCAGGGCCGAGTGGTGAACATCACCGATTACGGAGCTTTCGTGGAATTGGAAACGGGCGTCGAAGGCCTTATTCACGTTTCAGAAATGTCGTGGAGCAAGCGCGTCAAACACCCGTCGAAGGTTCTTGAGGCAGGGCAGGAGGTCGAGGCCGTAGTTCTCGACTTGGACGGTGAGAGTCGCCGGATTTCACTGGGTCTCAAGCAGATCGAGCCAGACCCCTGGAGTACTCTTGGCGAGAGGTATAGCGTGGATTCGGTGATATCGGGACGCGTTCGCAATCTGACGGACTTTGGTGCGTTTATCGAAGTTGAAGAGGGAATCGATGGCCTGGTCCACGTGTCGGACATCTCGCAACGCCGAATCAAACACCCATCCGAGGTGTTGAAGAAGGGCGACCTTGTGAACGCGGTCATCCTCAACATCGATGTGGACAACCATCGGTTGTCTTTAGGCATCCGGCAGTTGGAGCCTGACAGCTGGGATCAATTCTTCGAAACGCATAAGGTGGGCGAAAGTGTTAAGGGTGAGGTGATCCGCCACGCGCCGTTCGGTATTTTTGTAGAACTCGAGGAAGGCATCGAAGGTCTGTGCCACGTTTCGGAACTGGATGAGGTAGATCGCGACGACCCGGAATCCCGATTCAAAGTCGGTGACGAGATTGAACTTCGGATCATCAAGCTGAATCCCGATGAGCGAAAGATTGGGTTAAGTTGGAAGGCGACGCCGGAAGAGGCTGAACGTCATCAGGAAGAGGAAGAGCCGTATCGCGGGGATGACGATGGCAGTGCAACGCTCGCCGACTTGTTCCAGGCAAAGGATGCGGATCAGTAGGGACATCAGCAGAATGACCGGCAGATAGAGGCGAGGCTTCTATGCGCAACCGTACGCTTATCTGGCTCCTCCTGGGCGGGGGAGCCTTTGTGCTTTTTCTGGTGACCGCTGCCGCGCTGGTCGTTACCGTCGGTTCGGGAGACGGTGGTGGAGAGTTCGCATTTGGCGATCGAATTCAGGTCGTGAACATAGACGGGGAACTGACGGACTCCCGTTATCTCATTGACCAGTTGAAGCGCTATGAAGACACGGAGTCGGTTCGCGCGATCCTGCTCAACATCAATTCGCCGGGCGGCGGGGTTGCCACTTCCCAGGAACTGTATGCTGAAGTTCGGCGTCTTCGGGAGGAAAAGGGGAAGGTCGTTGTCGCCTATCTCTCTTCGGTCGGGGCGTCGGGCGCATACTACATTGCCTGTGGGGCGGACCAGATTGTTGCCAGTCCAGGCACAGTCGTCGGCAGCATCGGGGTCATCGCCCAATGGTTGAACTATGGTGAGCTATTAGAGTGGGCGCGCCTCTCGAGTGTCGTCCTCAAGACCGGAGAATTCAAAGACACGGGCACACCGACCAGGGATTTGACTCCCGCAGAACAAGAGTATTTCCAGGGATTGATCGACGACATGTATGTCCAATTTGTTGAGGCCGTAGCTTCAGGGCGTGGTCTGGATGTGGACGAGGTTCGCCAGTTTGCCGATGGGAGAGTATTTACAGGCCGAGAGGCAAAAAACTTGAACATGATCGACGAAACTGGGAACCTGCAAGATGCGATCGATCTGACCGCACGGCTTGCCGGAATTGTCGGGGAGCCACGTTTGATTGAGCTCCAACAAGAACGCGTTACGCTGCTGGATCTTTTCACAGGCGACATATCGCGTATTTTTCCTTTCAGTGGAGGAGTTGCGGGGTCGCAGATACGATTTCAGTACTTGTGGAAGTGAAAAAACGGTAAGGAGTTAAAGGTTAATGACCAAGGCAGACCTGGTTGAAGAGGTGGCCCGGGTAACGGACTTGACGCGCAAGGACTCGGAAGTCATCGTGGATACCCTCTTCGAGAGCGTCATAAAGGCTCTCAAAGCCGGAGATAAACTTGAAGTCCGGGGCTTCGGAAGCTTTAGGGTTCGGCAGAGAAACGCCCGGGTTGGGCGGAACCCCAAGACCGGAGAGAAAGTCGAAGTTCCGGCCAAGCGGGTGCCCTATTTCAAGCCCAGCAAAGAGCTGAAGGACCTCATCAACCCGAAGACCGATCCGGATCCGGTTGTAGGTGAGTCCGCCCCACCCGCCCTCTAGCGTGGATTTTCTTTGGAGTCCGTGGCGGTACACGTATGTGTCGTCCGCCCCGGACTCGGGCCAGTGCGTCTTCTGCATCGGTGAGTCACCGGAGGGTGATGCCGATCGGCTCGTGCTTCACCGCGCTCGACTCAATTTCGTCATCATGAACCTGCTCCCCTATGCCTCAGGGCACCTCATGGTGGCCCCCTATACTCACGTCGGTAAGATCGGTAACACTGATTCGGAACAGATGAATGAGATGATGGCCTTGACCCGGGAGGCGGTTCGCATTCTCGAAGAGGCGTATCATCCGGATGGTTTCAACCTCGGAATGAACATCGGGGAGGCTGCAGGCGCGGGTATACGCCACCACCTGCATTTCCACATCGTTCCGCGTTGGTCGGGAGATACGAATTTTGTGACTGTGACCGGAGAGACGCGGGTACTGCCTGAGGACTTAAAGGATTCCTACAGGAAGCTGCGTACGCTGTTCGATGATTTGAGTGACGAAGGAAAACTGTAGGTGCGCTGTAAGAGCGCACATTCGAGTCGAGGGGAAATTCAGACATGAGTTTAGAAGAAAAACTGAAGACGATTCGGGAGGGTTCTGCAAAGCGAATGCCGCCTGAAGCGGTCGCCCTGATCCATCGGGTCACGGACGATCTACGGGATTCGGGGATTACCGATCGTGTGCCGGGGATCGGGCAGAGGGCGCCGTCGTTCGATCTTGCCGACAGCCGTGGCCAGCAGGTCAGCCTCAGCGGGCTTTTGGAAAAGGGTCCGGCCGTCGTGACGTTTTTCAGGGGACACTGGTGACCCTACTGCAACGCAGAGCTGGAAGCTCTGAACGAAATCGTCAACGACCTCAACGGCCTGGATGCGACGCTGGTTGCCGTCGCCCCGAGCAAAACCGAGCACAACAGGGCTCTCATTGAGAAGAAGAATCTGGATTTCGAAATCCTGCATGATCCCGGCAACGAAGTCGCCCATGGATATGGGCTGAGGTGGGCGCTTCCAGATGATCTGAAAACGCTGTATGGCGGTTTCAACATCGACCTTGCCGAGGCCAACGGGGACGACAGTTGGACGCTCCCCATGCCCGCGCGTTTCATTGTCGATCGCACCGGGTCGATACGATACGCGCAGTTTGATCCCGACTACACGCATCGTCCCGAACCACTGGATACGTTGGAGGCGGTCAAGAGCCTGGGTGGATAAGAAGGTATCGAAAGCCAGGGCTTCTTCTAGCGAGTCGGCGAAAGGGCGCGTTCGATCAGGTCATTGACCTGATCCGATTTCATCTCACCGGTAACGATGTAGGGATTCTCTATGTCGCCGTCCACGATGATGATGTTGAAAGGCGTGCCCCACTTCCGGGCGTCAGCCAGCGCGGTTCGCAGCAGATACTGGAACGTTTCCATCCGGATCGTCTCCCGGTCATCGTAGGCCACGACGCTTCCGATCATGACGGGATACTGCATGTCATGACGCGCAATGAACTCGGAGACCTTGTCCACTTCACTGTATTCGGTCCGCGTGACGATCTCCAGACCTCTTGAGTGATACTTGTCGTAGATTTCTCCCAGATAGGGCGCTTCGTAATTACAGTTCTCACACCATTCGGCTGTATAGGACAGGAACAGGATCCGGGCAGGCGTATAGTCGGGCTCAGAGGGCAGGTGAAAGTTGACGGTCCTTCCATCCAAAGACGTCCCGACGAAATCCCGGAACCTGAATAGTTGCCTCAGCTCTTCGAGTTCGTCCTCGCCGGCTACGGGATTTTCGTCCAGGTACTCCCGAAAGACGTCTGAGGCACGAATCTGCAGGAGGTCTGAATATTCGTGCTCGGCGGGTACGGGACTTTGCAGGCCTAATACAAGAACCAGACTCAGAATCATGGGCCCCCCAAGGGCATGATTATACCTCTCATCAGGCTATAGGTACGGTCTCTCGGCACAATAATCGAACGTGCCCTCATAGACCGGACCTACAGAAGGCCTTTTTCCATTAGGTATGCATCCGCACCATTGGCGTAGTAGTGCCGGAGGGTCCGGATCGTGAGGAATCCGTGTGCCCCGTAGAACCTGATAGCGACGCTGTTAGATACGTCTACCTGTAGCTGGTAGGTCGCAATATCGGAGGCGGCCAGCATCTGTTCCGAACGTCGGAGGAGTTCCGATCCGGTTCCTTGCCTGCGATAGATTTCGAGAATGTCGAGGGTCACCAGGACGGCCCGGCTGCGCCTGGGTTTAACGTCCATTAAGAGAAATCCGGCGATATCCCCATCGACTTGGGCGATGAGTGTCGTCGCACCGCGACCGGACATGAAGTACCTCAGCTCGTAAGCGTCATAGGCAATGTTTTCTTCGAAACAGCTCTGGTCGATTGCGACAAGCGTCGGGAAATCATCTGGTGTGGCTGTACGGATAAGTGGTTTCATCGTTGAAGATGGCAGTCGGTTCTATTTATGATAGCCCTAAGCGTGTCTGAAAAAATGAAGCGTTGCATCCATCTTTATCTTTCCGGCCAGCAGTGCGAAAGGGAAGCGTTCCCTGGGGACGATTTCTGTGAAGACCATGCCGACATGCATGTTGTGGACGATGAGCTTGTAGTTGAGGAACATCCGTTCAAGAAACTGATCATGCGTGCCGTCGCTCTTGCACTGCTGTTGATGTTCCTGATCCCTGTCTATTACACGGCGAAGACGCTCTATCTGGCATACCAGGCCGAATTGCAGGAGGGCGGGTGATTCGCCCACGCGTGGGGATAGCCTTCGTCGGTTGCCTGATTTTTGCGGCTGCCCTGCTCGGTCAATATAGCTTCAACCCCGACCAGCCCCAGTTGTTCTACGAAGGCAACTACAAAGACATCAAGCGCATCGTCCAGGATTCGGGGCCGACGAACCAGTTCGTTTTTACCCGGCTGGTCTACAACGGCCTGATCCCCCACCACATCAAGAACTGGTACACGGACTGGCCGAAGTCAGACCGGCAGCTGATCATGGGTCTCCAGAGACTGTCTAACGTCAACATAGCCGACAACGAACGTGTGGTTCCGTTGAACGATCCGAATCTGTTCCAGTATCCCTTCCTCTACACGAGCGAACCGGGCCAGATGGTGCTGAGCGATTCCGACGCCCTGATCATGCGTGAGTATTTGAATCGTGGAGGATTTTGGGTTCTGGATGACTTCTGGGGAAGTTTCGAGTGGGGAAATTTCCAGTCCCAGATGGAGAAGATTCTTCCCGGATCAGAGATCAGGGATATCCCGAGAGATCACCCCATCTTCCACACCGTTTACGATATCGACGAACTCATCCAGGTCCCCAGCCTGAACTACATCTTCGGGGGCGTGGTCATCGAACAGGACGGGTTCGAAGCTTACTGCAAGGGGATCTGGGACGAGAACGGGCGACTCATGGTCGTTATCAACCACAATACGGATTTGGGTGACGCCTACGAGCACGCGGACCACCCCCTGTACCCACACTACTTTTCAGGGTTCGCCTACCGGCTGGCGATTAACTTCGTCGTTTACGCGCTTACGCATTGATCGCATCTATCGTTCTTGCTGCAGGAAAGTCCGAAAGGATGGGCCGACCCAAGGCTCTTCTGGAGTACGAGGGACAGACTTTTCTCGAGCGTATCCTTGCCACCATTGCTGAATCGTCGATTAGAAGAGAGACCGTCGTTGTCCTGGGCCGCGATCAGGAGGAGATCCTAAGGAGAGTCGATATTTCCGCATGGGTTTACAATCCCAACTACGAAGAGGGAATGGCCACGTCGTTTCAGGCGGGTATCCGAGAGCTGTCCGATGACGTCATAGCGGCGATGCTTCTTCTGGTCGACCACCCGATCTTCACTCTGGATACGATTGAGAAACTAGTTGCACGAGCCTCCGCCCGGTCCATTGTCCTCCCTGTCTGCAATGGGCGTCGCGGGCACCCCGTTCTTTTCGGGAGGGCTGCACTTGACGAGGTTCTCCGTCTCCCACACGGGGCCGGGGCCAATCTTGTTGTGCGGGCTCATCCCGAGCGAATCGTCGAGGTGAGGGTCGATGACCCAGGGGTTCTGGTCGATGTGGACACTCCGGAGGATTACCGGAGGTTAATTCGGGAACGCTGAATGAGTTCGGCCCTCGCTAATGTTGGTGGATACTGGAAGTTCAGTTATCATTACCAGTTAGCGACTTCTAGAGAATCGGAGGAGTTCGAAGCGATATGGCAGGTGGAAAGCTCAGCAAGACGGCGCGTGCCAGCTTGGGAAAGGACAGGGAGGCGCATTTGCAAAGCCTTGTCCCCAGTGTGAAACTCCCATGGTTGCCACCAAGGTGATCAAGTCGGCACGTATGCCGGGTGGAATGTACTGGGTCTGTCCGAAGGACGATTTTTACGTAAAGACCTAGGGTGATGCGTTCTGATCGTTTGCTCAGTTCTTGAAAGGTCCGAAGTCCCCGTTCGATAATGTGTAGTGGAGCACCGCGAAATGGACAATGACTTCTTAGACGGGATCGACGAGCATTTCGAACGGCTGACGAAGCTGAATGGAAACGGCCGTCGAAACGGACGTTCCCGCAATGGTGCATCCAGAGACCGGACCGTTCTCGAGATCCTGGACCGGCTGGGGGAGCTTTCGAGCATGCAGAAAGAGGAAGTGCTCGATTATGTTCGACATTTGAGTAAGAATTCCGACCAACTCGATTTCAGCCAGTCCTTGGAATCCGATACCGACGAATAACTCTGGGCAAGCTTTTCGGGGAACGCAACCAGTGGAAAGAGAGAAGTCGGGCCGTGGGCGAATCGTTCTCTTGCTCTGGCTGTTCGTTGCGATTCTCTACACCTACCTGGCCTCGGGTTACATCAGTGCAGTCATGCGAGACAACGAATTCGGCGACTACATCGAGTTTGCGGTGCAGTTGGCGGGCTCGCAGGGCCGTAGCGGGGACGAATTGGTGCAGCTGGTCAGTGCGAAGGCGCGTGAGCTTGAGATACCGACAGAGACGATCAGCTTTGACCTTCAGGACGAAGTCGACACGCTCGGGCTGACGGTGGCTTACGCGGTTGAGATCGACATCCCGCTACTTACCGACATAGCGTATCGAAAAGAATTCCAGCACGCCGCCGCTTTTGAGAATCGCTGAAAAAGAGTGACCTGTCCCCACTTTTTCAGGCAATCTCTCCTGTCTCCGCCAGAACATCCCTGTAGACCCTATAGAAGAGTTCGAAGTCGGCGAGACCCTTCTTGAGGATAGCTCCGAGGTTGGAAATGTCTGTCGGGTTGACGACGAGGTGGACGCTTTGTGCGTACGCCTGCATGGCGTCTAGAGTTCTGAATGAATCCCCCACGACGACGACATAGGAGTTCCGACGTTGAGCCATCGGCAGGGGTGAGAGATAATTGAGAACACCGTTCGTTTCCAGATTCGATCCCGTGAATGTTTCCGCAATGATGATGACATCGTAGGGCGTGTACTTCATGCGTTCGATCGCCCGGTCCGAGGTCTCCGCAGTGTGACATTTGAAACCCAGTTCCCGCAGTGTGCTCGTCAGTTGCTCGGCGGAAGGCCCATCATCGCAAATGAGTCCGGCTTTATCTCCAACCTCTAATATTTCGTTTTGTTCAGTACTCATTTCATTTCTTTCCGTATTCTGCGTCCAAAGACAGGCCACTGAGATCGCTTGTACTCTCGCCCCGTTCCTTCTTGATTCTGTCGATGCCGCGGAGGTGACGCCCTTGCTCGTACAGTAGAGCATGGCACTCTCTTCGGTAATGAGGCCTTCCGTGAATAACTCGATCATTGTCATATCGAAGTTTTTCCAGCCAAAGGAGGCGGAAGCCTCGAGGATCTCGTAGAACGTTTTGCCTTCCGACTCTCCGTTCTCAATCGAGTCCCGCGTACGCAGGTTGCTGCCCATGACCTCCAGAGCGGCCACACGCCCTCCGCCAACTCTGGGCAGAAGTCTCTGAGCGACGATCCACCGGAGCGTTTCAGCGAGCCGGATGCGGATCTGTTTTTCCTCCTCCTGTTCGAACATACCCACGATACGGTTGATCGTCTGTCCGGCGTTGATGGTGTGCAGGGTACTCAAAACAAGGTGGCCCGTTTCTGCGGCCGAAAGGCCGATCTCGACTGTTTCCCGGTCGCGCATTTCACCAACGAGAATCACTTTAGGGGCCTGGCGGAGGGCCGCACGGAGTCCAGAGGCGAAGGTGTCGTAGTCGCCTCCCATTTCACGTTGGTTGAAGGTCGCTGTCTTCTGAGGGTGGACGAACTCGACAGGGTCTTCGAGCGTCACAATATGAATCGACTTGGTCTCGTTGAATTCGTTCAACAATGCCGCCAGCGTCGTCGATTTACCACTGCCGGTGGCGCCGGTAACCAGAACGAGCCCCGTCTTTTCTCTTGCCATCTCTCCAAACACCGGAGGAAGGTTCAACTGCGACAGCGACGGTATTTCGGTCGACAATCTCCTGAGGATGATCGTGTAGTGGCCGCGTTGGGTGAAGATGTTGACGCGGAAGCGGG
>CBDCLE010000016.1:0-30221 GCA_965218585.1 Terriglobia bacterium | reverse complement strand
CAGGGTCTTCGAGCGTCACAATATGAATCGACTTGGTCTCGTTGAATTCGTTCAACAATGCCGCCAGCGTCGTCGATTTACCACTGCCGGTGGCGCCGGTAACCAGAACGAGCCCCGTCTTTTCTTGCCATCTCTCCAAACACCGGAGGAAGGTTCAACTGCGACAGCGACGGTATTTCGGTCGACAATCTCCTGAGGATGATCGTGTAGTGGCCGCGTTGGGTGAAGATGTTGACGCGGAAGCGGGCCTTCTGGCCCAGAGAATACGATTGGTCGCAGGAACCCGTCTTCAGAAGATCGCTGGTCAGGCGGCGGCTGCTGTTGATCAGGTTGAGTGCCAGCGTCTCGGTCTGGAAGGGCGTGAGGGTATCGACCGGCGGGTCGATATCCACCTTGACGAGTTCACCGGATGACTCTACTTGAAATGGTTTGTCTGCAGTGATGTTCAGATCCGAGACTCCGTCCTTGGAGTCCAGCATTGTGCCGAGAATATAATCAACTTCGGCTCTTCTCATGATCGGTCAGCTCCAATAAAACAAGAGATTCCTTCTACCCTCACGGCAGGTGCCGGGCATCACTGCCATTCTTCAGGTGGATTCTTGAGTAACGGCCGGAACTTATTCTTGTCATTTGCCTTATCGTAGGCGTCTTCCGGGCTGATGATCTTTTTGTTCAACATCGCCATGATCGCGTCGTCGAGCGTCTGCATGCCGTATTTCTTCCCGACTTGCAACATGCCCGGGATCTGGAAGGTCTTTGCCTCGCGGATCAGGTTGGCGATTGCCGGTGTGACAACAAGGATTTCCAGAGCGGCCACCCGACCCTTCTTATCGATACGCTTGAAAAGGTTCTGGGCGACAACACCTTTGAGAGCTTCTGACAGCGTGTTTCGAATCTGGTTCTGTTGGCCGGCTGGAAAAACATCGATAACACGATCGACTGTTTTCGGAGCACTGGGGGTATGTAGGGTTCCAAAGACGAGGTGACCCGTGGCCGCGGCTTCAATCGCCAAGGAAATCGTTTCCAGGTCACGCATCTCACCAACCAGAATGACGTCGGGATCTTCGCGCAAGGCTCCGCGGAGCGCTGCCGCGAACGACTTGGTATGAAGGCCAACCTCCCGATGATTGACGATCGAGCTGTGGCTCTGGTGAACAAACTCGATCGGATCCTCAACGGTCAGTATGTGATCCTTTCGATTCTTGTTGGCATGGTCTACGATGGCCGCCAGTGTGGTCGATTTGCCGCTACCCGTGGGTCCGGTGACCAGTATCAGCCCCTTGTGGAGCATCGCGAACTTCGTAAGAATCGGGGGGAGCCCCAACTGTTCGGCTGTCAGGACGGTGGATGGAATCTGCTGAAAACGGCCGCAACCCCGTTCTTTTGGTTGAAGAAGTTTGCGCGATAGCGGGCCACCCCGGGTATTTCGTATCCGAAATCGACGTCCCCCGTTTCTTCAAAAATCTTGACCTTGAACTCCGGCGCGATCTCATAGAGCATCGCCTTGAGCTCATCGCTGTCCAGGGGATCGTACTTGACACGTTCCAGCTCACCGCTGACTCTCAGAATGGGTTGGGATCCTGCAACCAGATGAAGATCCGACGCGCCCGTTTCGTCCATCAAGTTAAAGAAAGCATCGATTTTCGCCATGGGTCCTTCTTTCCGTCCTTCACCCGTCGACGGCTGGAGCCTGCCGAACTCCTAGGTAATATGCCGAATCAGCCGAAGACGTTGAACTGTTGAATTACAGGCCACCAGGCCCTTCCAAGGGCCCACTCTCGAATAACTGTTTCGCGTGCGCTATTATGTCGAGTAGGGCACTCGTCCCAAGTATTTAAACCGTTTGGAGTAGAAAAACAAGCCAGTGGAACACCTCGAAGAAGGAACCGTCGCACCCGACTTTGAATTGCGCACACTGGAAGGTGCGTCGCTTAAGCTGTCTGAAGGGATCGCCTCGGGTCCTGTTGCGCTGGCTTTCTACAAGAGTTCCTGCCCGACCTGCCAGTTTGCGTTTCCGTTCATCCAGAATATTTTCAATGGCTTGACCGGGAGCCGAGAGCCCAGAATCTGGGGAATTTCTCAGGACGACACGAAGGAAACACGTGAGTTCATTGACGAACACGGGCTGGGGTTTCCGGTTGCGATCGATGAACACCCCTATCCGGTGTCGTCAGCTTACGAACTTCGGTTCGTTCCCACGCTTTTTCTGATCGACCAGGAGCGGCGGATTCGAATGGCCGATTTCGGCTTCAGCAAGCCAGCGCTCCAGAGACTAGCGAAGGAGTTGGCCGAATCGCTGGGTTGCGACCCACCTGCCGTGTTCTATGACGGCGACGGCATTCCTGAAACACGTCCTGGTTGAAGTTCGAAGAGTTGACGCCGGTCGGCGTCAGACAGGGGAAGTGGTCGGCTTTCTGCTGCTAGTCCTGCCTTTCTTTGCAATCGATACAAACCCGAGTCCACGGCACTGCATCGAGACGCACTTCTGCGATCGGTTCCTCACAATCCATGCAGATACCGAACGTGCCCTGTTCTACGCGCCCGAGGGCGTCGTCGATAGCCCGAAGCAGCTTGGTGTCGGTTTGCTTCAGCGCCAGGTTGACGTGAAGGTCGTTCTCCTGGCTTGAGTGATCGACCCAGTCACCCGTTCGCATAACTTCGTCGACAACTGTAGACCGTTCTGGGGAGTCGATGATCTCCGCTCGTTTGCTGAGGAGGATTTGTTTGTACTTTTTCAGGATTGAGGCGCGCATTCGGTTGTTGACTTTCCTTCCGCCACGGACTCCTAGGTTCACTTTCCTATCGGCGGCGTAAACAAAGAATTCTAGCAGGGGGTCAACGACGCTGCAAGTGTACCTGGGGCGTGGGCGCCCCAGGTTGCTGCGGAAGGACGGGATAAAAGTGGGGACAGGTCACTCTTTTGCGTTCCTTCGTCGCGAGGTAGATCGTGACCACAAAAGAGTGACCTGAACCCCACTTTTTAGAAGCGGATCGGGTCTTCGGGAAGAAACATGAACTTCGTACCCAGATGTAAGGGGTTCGCGATGAAGTGCAGGAACTGGAGGATATTCGATTGAGGTATGGCATTGTCTCCGTGATTTTCGATGAGCCGAAGGACGAATTCCGACGCCTCACCGATGCCTTTCCAGCCGTATGCCCAGTCATTGTCCTGAATTGCTTCCCCGTCGATCCCTGCAAAACTTCCTAGCGGCCGGGATTCGGGATTCGAGAAGTGGTCCGGCAGTTGGGGTGCGAATTCCTCGAATTCCAGACCGATTCCCGGTTCAAGAAACAGGTGAATATAACTTTCGCCACTATCGGCAGGCACCCGGGGGCCGATCTGATCCGCACCGTGCAGGAGAAAGGCATACCACCGGATAACGCCGTCTTTCTTGAGGGCACGAATGTAAGGGATTACGTCGGCACGCAATTGCTCGTAATACTCATCGGGGTCTGATGACACGATGGGCACGTATGTGTCGACGATACGTTCAAGGTTCGGGAGAGGCACAAGCAGGGCATCGCCTTCGGTTGCCACATCCTGGCCCATCCCCGATCCGGTCAGGATAAGACACACTATTGCTGTACACGCTATCCTTCGCATTGGACGCTCCTTTTCGGTCCCCAATCCTCTCACAGGAGTAGTCAAAGCTCCAGATGCCACGGGCTGCTATGGGCAGATGTTACGCAGGTGGGCGAAGACGGGTTCCTGGATAGTGAACGTGTCGTGCCTGAGTATTTCGGAATCTTCCATCTGTCCAACCCAGGTCGAAATCTCCTCTCTCAGGTAGCTCCCCAGATCGGTTCCGTCGGACAATGACAGGCAGGTCCTCAGGCGCTCGATCTGCCTTTCCGACATATGATCGAGAAACACTGCGACCTTGGCTACCGCCGCCTCGCGCAACTGCTCGGGACTCCTCTCGGGGGTGACCTCGGCACTGGCCATGCGCCAAGGCTCGAGGATGTCCTCGACGAGCTGTTTCAAACGGGTGACGATCTCAGTCGAAAAGAGCTCGTCGTCGTTGGCTTCCTCCAGAAAGGAGCGGGTGCGGGACCGCAGGTAAGCGTCCTCCTTTTTGGTCAGAGCGAAGTCGTCAGGCAGGAGTTCGATTCGAACGAGGGTTTCGAGGGCGTGGTAGCGCGTGTTGCGGTCGGCGCGTGTTCGACCGATTCTAGGCTTCTTTTTGACGAAGCCTCGGAAGAAGTCCCTTCTATTAACCATGATATTTCCAGGGCCTGGGATCGACGCCGCAGCGTCAATGACTGAGCCTCTGGTAGAATACCGTAATTATGAAACGGTGGGTTCTGTCCAGCATCCTGATCCTTTTCGTTGCGGCCTGCAACCAGAACATCGAACGCATCAGCGATGGCCCGCGTCTGGAGGATTCCTCCCGGCCCGAGGTTCCTCGGGCTTCTCCGTTAGGAATGCCAGAGCTCTCCGTTGAAGGTGAAGAGGACGATGCGCCACCTTTCGTCAAGGCCTACTTCATGCACACCTGGGTCGAGGCGCTGTACAGCACTCCAACGAACCGGAATCCGAATCCTGACTGGAATTCGCCTCTGATCGATCCCGTTGACGATCGGGTCTGGTGTACTGATTGTCATGTGTCGGGCCAGGTCAACTTTGCCAATATCCCTAAACAGCGAGTCCCTCTGGTTACCGAATACGAAGAGGATCTCGATTTTATGGCCGACCTTATGCGGCGGTGGGTGGGGCGCCTGAACAGTGACGAGTTCGGCGCGAGTGCGAAGCTGACAGGAACCGTGACCTGTCTCACCTGCCACGAGACGAACCCTGCCCCCTAGGTCTTCTGACCACAGAGGCAGCGAGGCAAAGAGAATTGTTTTAGAGTTCCTGCCTGAGAGCTGACGGCCGAGGGCTGCGGAGGGTTGCTGTTATTCCGGTTCTTCGGTCTCTTCCGGTTCCAGCAATTCGGCCCGCTTGTCTCCGATGAACTCATCGAGACCTTCTACCGAGTCCTCGTTTCTGTTTCGGTACAGTCTCTCCAGCTCGATCCGGGCCTGGCCCGCGGCCTGGCCTCCAAGGGAAACGGCCTTTGCAAGCGAGTCCATGGCGAGTTCAGTGCTGTTTATGACTTCCTGTTCCAGGGCTGCAACTTCCGGAGGCAGGTCGTCGTCTTCTGTCAGTTCGTCTCCCGCCGCTTCTTGCAGGAGGACGGAGCTACGGGCTGCCTGGAACTGCCGTGCCAACCCAATCTGCAGATACGCCAGCGGGTGCTGACGGTCAAAGGTAAGCACTGTTTCGTATTCCTGTATCGCACGGTCATAGTCTTCTCTGACGTAGTGCACCGTACCCAGAGACATGTGGATCGTAGAAAAGACCTGTATTCGCTGGGCGTTTGCCTGTGGGTCCTGACTCGCTCTGAGGGCTGGATAGGTTGTCTGTGCCTGTAGGCGTGCCCGATTGGCAAGCTCGAACGAACGTGCCAGGCCTTTCTCCCGGCCGCTGCCGAAAGCCGGCAAGTTGTCCAGAATGACAGGGGGCAGAGTCAGTAAAGCGCCAAGGTCGTTGCGTTCAAGTTCCAGGATATGTTCGCCGTACTGAATGATGCCGTCAGGGCTGTTCGTCTGCTGGGCGGCTGCCATCGCGCGCCGGTAGATAAACGACTGGGTTTCCGGGCTGGCGTCGGGAAAGGCCTGCTCGAATCGCTGGGTCACGTCGACCACTCCTCGCCAATTCCTCCCGCTGAAATGAGCCGCTACCAGGATCTGATAGGCGATGGGAGCGGCTTCCGAATCCGGGTATTCGGCTACGAAGACCTCTCCCAGGTCGACTTTGGTGTTGGTGTCGGTCTCGTTGTAGAGCGCCATGTAGGCGTCGAACTCGGCTTTGGTTTGGAACTCTTGAGCGGCTGCAGGGTTGGTGGACACCAGCAACAGAACGAGTGTTGTAACCAGAAGTGTCGTCGGTTTCATCTGGAGGCCTCGTCTTCGATCAGCGTATATCACTCAATTATGGACGTTTGTACTCGAAATTCGCGAGCAAATAATTGTGCGTCGGTTCCAGTCAGTCGTAGTATTCCATACCGAGATGAGTGATCAACTCTTCGCCGCGCAGGTAGCGTAAGGTGTTTTTCAACTTCATCAGCTGAATGAAGAGATCGTGCTCTGGGTACAGGCCGGGCGCGCACATGGGACTCTTGAAGTAAAAACTCAGCCACTCCTGTATCCCGTGCATGCCGCAACGTTTGGCCAGGTCGAGAAAAAGTACAAGGTCCAGGACGATCGGTGCCGCAAGAATGCTGTCGCGGCAGAGAAAGTCGATCTTGATCTGCATGGGCCGTCCGAGCCAGCCGAAGATGTCGATGTTATCCCAACCTTCCTTGTTGTCTCCGCGCGGCGGGTAATAGTTGATGCGGACCTTGTGGGTGAAGTCTCCGTAGAGCTGCGGGTATAGGTCCGGTTGCAGTATCTGATCCAGCACGCTCAGCTTGCTTTCTTCTTTCGTCTTGAAGGAATCCGGATCGTCGAGAACCTCACCATCCCGGTTGCCGAGAATGTTGGTCGAAAACCATCCGTTCAGCCCGATCAGCCGCGACTTCAATCCCGGGGCGATGATGGTTTTCATCAGTGTTTGACCGGTTTTGAAGTCCTTGCCGCAGATCGGAACACTCTTATCCTGTGCGAGCTGGGTTAGAGCGGGCACGTCGACGGTCAGGTTCGGAGCCCCGTTTGCAAACGGTATGCCGCGAGACAACGCCGCGTAGGCATAGATCATGCTGGGCGCGATGGCTGGGTCATTGTCCCTGAGTCCGGCTTCGAATGAGTCCAGCGTCTGATGTACGACCCCGGGTTTCATGAACACTTCAGTGCTGCCGCACCAGACCATAACCATCCGGCTGAGGTTGTGTGTCTGCCTGAACGCGTCGATGTCTGCGGTGACCTGCTCGGCGAGCTCCATTTTGTTCTTGCCGGTCTTGACGTTGGTGCCGTCGAGTTTCTTGACGTATTCCTGGTTGAAGACGGCTTTCCATGGAACGATGCCCTCGATTCCCCCCCGCACGTCATCCAGAAGTGTCTTGTCGAGAACTCCTGCTTTTGACGCTGCGTCGAAGCAGTTGTCTTCATAGATGTCCCAGCCACCGAACACCAGGTCGTCGAGTCCGGCCAGCGGGACGAAATCTTGAATGCGCGGCACCCTGTGATCGGTCCGTTTTCCCAGGCGAATAGTGCCGAGCTGAGTCAACGATCCGATGGGCTGAGCAATCTTCTTCTTTATCGCTTCGACGCCGGCAATGAAGGTTGTGCTGACCGCGCCCAGACCCGGTATCAGGACTCCCAGTTTGCCTTCGGCAGGTTCGATAGTGATACTTTTTTCAAGCACTTCCACCCCTCAGGCCCTTTCTGGTTCGCCCAGAAGAGAGCGGCTGAAATTGTAGCATAGGGAGGGGATTGGGATTGGGGGAGCAAGAAGGGTGACGTGTCTCCACTCTTAAGGAGGTGCGAACGATTTGGCCGGCCTGAGGACGAAGATTGCACTCGGTCGTTCAAACGGCCATCCTGGCCGAGTCTTCTATGTCAAAGCGGGGCGAGCTCGCGATCATCCTGATCGCAAGCCCTTTTTGGGGACGCAGCGGAACTTCGCGGGTCAGTGCAGAAGGCCCCGAACGGTTCCTCCGTGTGGGGGGCCAACGAGGCGAAGCCGAAGCGGCAGGTGAATAAGACAAGCGGACAATTTAAGGAAGTCTATTCCCACTTTTGGTCCCCAAGGCTGTTACGGCAGTGTCCGTCCACCTGATAAGCCATAATAGATATTCATGGACGGCCAAAACACACTGAGACGAACAAAACTAGTCTGCACGATCGGACCGGCATGTGACTCCGAAGAGATGTTGACCTCCCTGATCGAGGCGGGCCTCAACGTGGCCCGAATCAACTTCTCGCATGGCGATTCCGACTACCACCGTCTTCTGATTCGCAGGATCAAATCCGTCCGCGAAAAACTAGATGTGCCCGTTGCGATTCTTCAGGATCTTCAGGGGCCCAAGATCCGGATTGGAAAGATTGAAAGCGGAACCGTCTGGCTGGGGAGAGGTACGACCCTCGTTCTGACTTCTGAATCTGCTACCGGTGACGCTGGCAGAGTCGGTGTTTCCCTGGAGAACTTTCACGAAGAAGTGCAGTCGGGACATCGCGTCCTGCTCGCTGACGGGACGATCGAACTTTTGGTGGAACGTATCGAACCACCCGACGTTTATTGCCGGGTCGTTGTCGAAGGCGTTCTGAGTTCGAATCAGGGTGTGAACCTGCCCACGACACGGGTAGAAATGGAATCGCTCACCGAAAAGGATTTGCATGACATCGAAGTAGCCCTCGACGAAGGCGTGGATGCGATGGCGCTCAGCTTCGTCCGGAGCGAGCAGGACATCGAGGCCTTGCGCCAGGCAGTTGGAAAGATGGGTTCGGAGGTTCCCATCATTGCGAAGATCGAAAAACCACAGGCGGTGGACAACATCGACCGCATTCTCGAGGCATCGGACGGAGTCATGATCGCGCGGGGTGACCTCGGGTTGGAGATCGACCTGGCGCGCGTGCCGCTCGTTCAGAAGATGATCATTCGAAAAGCGAATGCCGTCGCCAAGCCGGTGATCACCGCGACGCAGATGCTGGTCCGCATGGTGGACAACCCAAGACCCACGCGAGCGGAGACGGCCGATGTGGCCAATGCCATCCTCGACGGAACCGATGCTGTGATGCTCTCGGAGGAGACGGCGGCGGGCAGCTACCCTCTCGAAGCTGTCCAGATGATGGACCGTATCGCCACCGAGGTCGAATCGTCGGTGGACGAAGGAAAGTTTCGTTGGGACATTGAAGGCCAGACGATCGTTAACGACGCGATCAGCCGTTCGGCGTACAACATCGCACGCGGGACGGGCGCGGGGGCGATCATCACGCCTACGTGGTCGGGTTCGACCGCGCGACTGGTGGCGCGGTTCCGGCCCTCTCAGCCGATCATTGCGGCAACGCCAAACAGATCGGCCGGATACTTCCTTTCGTTCTGCTGGGGGATTGTTCCTCGCTCCATTGCCTCGGCCGACACCACCGAAGAACAGTTGGCTTTCGCTCTGGAAGCCGCAACCCGGTCCGGATGGGTTAAATCGGGAGACCTGGTCGTGATCACCAGCGGGACGCCACTCCATATTCCAGGAACGACGAACTTTATCAGGGTGGAGCGGGTGGGTTGAATGAATTCGGGGACAGTGAGCAAACTCTGAAGATCTCGCTCGGTTGTTCTACAGACATCCTGTCTGAACAACCGGCGAGCTCGCGATCATCCTGATCGCAAGCCCGTTTTGGGCACAGAGGGACATTACGCGGCTGGTAGCAGTCCGACCAAGCCCAGAAAGGCGCCTGTAGGTGCGCTCTATGAGCGCACGGACGGTAGGGCCGGTCACAGGCAACTCCACTGCGTTGACCCCCCCCCCATCGGTTCCGTAAAGTTACGAGTTTGGCCCCAAGTATTAATTACTCTCTGAGGTAGGCGATCGATGAAAATCCACGAATATCAGGCCAAAGCCATCCTGGATCGCTACAAGGTCCGGATACCGCGAGGCGAAGTGACCGATGATCCGTCCAAAGTGCCCGAAATCGCAGAGCGACTTGGAGGCACAGTAGTCGTAAAGGCGCAGATCCATGCCGGCGGCCGGGGCAAGGGGGGTGGAGTCAAACTCGCCAAGAGCCCGGAAGAGGCGGAAAATCTGGCCCGGGAAATCATTGGCATGCAGCTGGTTACGCATCAGACCGGGCCGGAAGGCCAGAAGGTTGGCAAAGTCCTCATTGAGGAAGGCCTCGATATCCAGAGGGAGCTCTATCTTGGGATCGTCATTGATCGCCAGGTGGGCTTGCCCGTATTGATGGCTTCGACCGAGGGGGGAATGGATATCGAAGAGGTGGCCGCCAAGACTCCCGAGCGGATATTGAAGGAATGGATTCAGCCCGGTCTCGGGCTCCAGCCCTTCCAGGCCCGCAAATTGGCTTTCGGACTGGGGTTGGACCCGGCGCTTGTCCGAGACGCGTCCAAGTTCATGGTGGCTCTGTACAAGGCATTCGAGGAGACGGACGCCTCCCTGGCCGAAATCAACCCTTTCCTTGTGACCGGTGACAACAAGGTCTACGCGCTGGATGCGAAGATGAATTTCGACGACAACGCGCTGCACCGCCATGCGGACATTGCCGAACTTCGGGACCTCAACGAAGAAGAGCCACTGGAGATCGAGGCCAGTAAATACGGCCTCAACTACATCAAGCTGGACGGGAACGTGGCCTGCATGGTCAACGGTGCCGGACTGGCCATGGCGACGATGGACATCATCAAGCTGGCCGGCGGTAGCCCTGCCAACTTCCTGGATGTGGGTGGGGGTGCCTCGGCCGAGCAGGTCGAAAACGCGTTCAACATCCTCCTGTCTGATGAAAACGTCAAGGCCGTGCTGATCAACATTTTTGGAGGCATCATGCGCTGCGACATCGTCGCGGCCGGCGTAGTCGAAGCCGCCAAGAAGCTTGGCGTAAAGGTGCCCGTCGTTGTGCGTCTCGAAGGGACTAACGTTGAAAAGGGGCAGGAGATCCTGCGCAGCTCCGGCCTGAGTTTTATTGTGGCTGACGGTATGAAGGATGCGGCTCGGAAAGTTGTCGCGGCCGCAAATTAGCGAGGTTATGAATCTGTGAGTATTCTGGTCGACAAATCCACGCGGCTGATCGTTCAGGGCCTGACCGGACGTGAAGGAAGTTTTCATGCCGCCCAGGCGGTTCAGTATGGAACCAATGTCGTTGGCGGCGTGACTCCGGGAAAAGGCGGCACGAAGCATGAGGGCATCGACGTTTTCAACAGCGTCGATGAGGCACGGCGAGAGACGGGTGCAAACGCGTCTGTAGTCTTCGTGCCGCCGCCATTCGCGGCCGACGCCATTATGGAGTCTGCCGATGCCGGCATCGAACTGGTCGTCTGTATCACTGAAGGCATTCCGACATTCGACATGATTCGGACGATGGCTTTTCTGGAAGACAAGTCCTCCACGCGCCTGATCGGACCCAATTGTCCGGGCATCATTTCTCCCGAGAAGTGTAAGATCGGCATCATGCCGGGACATATTCACCGCGAAGGGCGTGTGGGTGTGGTCTCGCGCAGCGGGACGCTGACCTACGAAGCAGTGGGCCAACTCACGGCCCGGGATATAGGCCAGTCCACCTGCATCGGTATTGGCGGGGACCCGCTCATCGGCACAAACTTTATCGATGCAATTGGACTCTTCAACGAAGATCCCGACACCGAGGCCATCATCATGATTGGTGAAATCGGTGGCAATGCTGAAGAGGATGCGGCCGATTTCGTCAAGGCGAATGTCAGCAAGCCCGTCGTAGGGTTCATAGCCGGTCAGACGGCACCGCCGGGCCGTAGGATGGGCCATGCCGGGGCGATTATCGCCGGTGGAAAAGGCACAGCCGAAGAAAAGATGAAGGCGATGCAGGCTGCGGGGATTCATGTCGTGAAGAGCCCGGCAGAGATGGGCCCAGCGATCGAAGAGGCTATTGCCTAGACAAGATATCTGCTATGGAAGAAACACTGACGATTCTCAAGCCGGACACGGTAAGCGCGGGTAACTCGGGTGGTGTAATCGCGATGATCGAAGATGCGGGATTCAGGATTCGCGCTGCCAAGATGCTGCACCTTTCCACCCGAGACGCCGAAGGTTTCTATGCCGTCCATCGGGAACGTCCTTTTTTTGGAAGCCTCGTGGCGTTTATGACGGAGAGTCCGGTGATCGTCATGGTGCTCGAAGCCGACGACGCGATCGTGCGGTTACGCAGTTTGATGGGTGCAACTGACCCTCGGAAAGCAGAAGACGGGACGATCCGAAAGAACTTCGCGACCAACATCGAACGGAACGCGATCCACGGTTCCGACGCGCCGGAGACGGCCGCCTTTGAAATCTCATACTTCTTCGGGCGTCTAGAAATCGTCTAGTCTGCCCGCAGGCGATTCGAAGGATGCGCGCTTATGCCGCAACTGGGTCGAGCCCTTATCGTCTTCGGCGTGATCATGGTCTTGTTGGGCCTGATACTCACGTTCAACGAGCGTCTGCCGTTCCGCTTCGGCCGCCTGCCGCTGGACCTTCGTTATCAGAGAGATAACTTTTCGTTCTACTTTCCGTTGGGCACGTCGATTCTGCTGAGTATCATTCTCAGCCTGATCTTCATGGCGATCAATCGGCGTTGAAGTTGAACTTCGTTATACTACGGAGCGCCCAGTGCTCCACCGCATGCTTTCTTCGGCCAAGAGGACTATATGATGGGAAAGATTCAGGAAATACTCGCTGACGACGCGAAGGCACTACTCGAACATGAATGTAAGACCATTCCCAGGGACTCTCTGCATCTGCCCGGCCCCGATTTTGTAGACCGTGTCCATGGACTTTCGGACCGGCCGGCCCGCGTTTTGAGAAGCCTCCAGACGCTCGTCGGATCGGGACGCCTGGCCCAGACAGGGTATGTCTCGATATTGCCTGTCGATCAGGGTATTGAGCATTCAGCAGGTGCGTCGTTCGCTCCCAATCTCCTGTATTTCGATCCCTCAAATATTGTCGAGCTTGCCATCGAGGGGGGATGTAACGCTGTAGCTTCGACTCTGGGAGTTCTTGGGGCCGTGTCACGGAAATACGCTCATCGAATTCCGTTCATCATGAAGTTCAACCACAACGAACTTCTGACCTATCCGAACACCTTCGACCAGATTCAGTTCGCCAGCATCGACCAGGCCTTCGATATGGGCGCAGTAGCAGTGGGCGCGACGATATATTTTGGATCCGACGAGTCCGCGCGCCAGATTCAGGAAGTCACCGAGATGTTCCAGTATGCGCATGAACTGGGAATGGGCACGGTTCTCTGGTGCTATCTTAGGAATTCCGACTTCAAGATGAAAGACACCGATCACCACGCTTCTGCCGATCTGACCGGCCAGGCAAACCACCTCGGGGTGACGATCGAGGCCGACATCATCAAGCAGAAACTTCCTGAGAGCAACGGGGGCTTTCCCGCACTCAAGTTCGGTAAGACGCACGAGAAGGTCTATTCCGATCTGACGTCGGATCATCCCATCGATCTCACGCGTTACCAGGTGGCCAATTGCTTCATGGGACGCGCGGGATTGATCAACTCCGGTGGCGCATCGGGCGGTAAGAGCGATCTCAAAGAAGCTGTTCGGACAGCTGTGATCAACAAGAGGGCCGGCGGAATGGGATTGATCTCGGGACGGAAAGCGTTCCAGCGCCCAATGGCCGAAGGTGTTGGACTGTTGAACGCGATCCAGGATGTCTATCTGTCCGATGAAATTACCGTTGCCTGACGACGCGGGATAGGCGCATGGAGACGGGTCCAGGCCAGCGGAAGATATACACGGTTGGGGAAGTCAGCCGTCGTATCAAAGACCTGGTTGAAGGTGAGTTTCGTGACGTCTGGATCGAAGGCGAGGTTTCCAATCTTCGCCGTTCCGGTGCCGGCCATATCTATTTCACGCTAAAAGACCAGAACGCTCAGCTTCCGGCTGTGTGTTTCCGGAGTGCGGCGATGTACCTCCGGTTCAAACCGCGAGACGGCGAATCGTTCCGGGCCCGGGGCCGTTTGAGCACCTATGAAGCGCGTGGCGAGTATCAGATCATCGTCGATGTTCTCGAGCCTGCGGGCCGGGGTGCGCTCCAGGATGCTTTCGAACGGCTTAAGGAAAAGTTACACGAAGAGGGACTGTTCGAAGCGATCCACAAGCAGTCATTGCCCGAGTTTCCGTCGCGAGTGGGAATCGTCACGTCTCCGGCAAGCGCGGCACTTCGCGATATTCTGTCCGTCTTGGAGAGACGGCACGACTCGATCGACATCCTCATATACCCGACCGATGTTCAGGGAGATAAGGCTGCGGGGCAGATCACCGAAGGTATCGATTACCTGTGTGGCTCGGACGTGGACGTCGTCATCGTGACACGGGGTGGCGGGTCGATCGAAGACCTGTGGCCATTCAACGACGAAGCTGTGGCCCGATCTATTTTTTCGTGCGAGAAGCCGGTCATTTCTGCTGTCGGCCACGAGGTCGACTTTACGATCAGCGACCTGGTGGCCGATCAACGGGCTCCCACGCCGAGTGCCGCGGCCGAGATGGTCGTCCAATCCAAGAGGGAAGTGCTTGAGAGACTGGAAGGGGCTCGGGGCCGCCTGGGGGCCGCAGTGCGTTACCGCCTATCGGAACTGCGTCGTTTTCTTGCAACACGGGCCGGTGGGCGTGGGTTTCTCGTGGCCGAACAGCGGATTCGCCAGCTGTCCCAAAGCGTAGATGACTATGCGTTCCGCCTGGAACAGTTTGCGACGTCGGGCCGCTTCTTTTCATCTCGTATTGACAGTTTGGACCGCGCCCGCGTTTCTGTCGAGAACCTGGCGCTATTGAAACTCGAGAGGTCGAAGGAAAGGTTCCGGGGGCTCACGGAGACGCTGGATGCATTGAGTCCGTTGGCTGTTCTGGAACGCGGATACGCCGTGTGCCGTACGCCGGAGGGGGTAGTGGTCCGATCGGTTGACGATGTGGTGGAAGGTGCGGACATCGATGTCATAGTGAGTGAGGGTGAAATAGCGGCCCGGGTTACCGGACTGAAGAAAGATCGAAACCGCAAGTAAACGGGAGATTATGATGAGCGAGACCGACGTCAAACGAAAAGTCCTCGATCGTATCGGCCGTGCCATGGGTACTTTCCAGATGCTTCGGAGCGGAGACCGGGTTGGGGTCGGCGTGTCCGGAGGAAAGGACAGTCTGTGTCTCCTGCATGCGCTCAGTGCGTACCGTCGGCGTGCGCCTTTTGATTTTGAAATCGTGGCGGTAACAATTGAACAGGGGAAATTCACTGAACCCATTGAAAAGCTCCGGAAGCCTTTGGGCGAGATGGGTATCGACTGGGTTGTGAGGAACGAACCCAGAACGCTCGGTCTGGTGGAGGATGGCGTTGAACACGGATGCGATGTCTGCAGTCGGAACAGGAGGGGCGCTCTCTATGAGATCGCATCGGAATTAGGATGCGATGTCCTGGCTCTGGGCCACACGGCCGACGACTGTGCGGAAGCGTTGCTGAGAAATGTTCTGTTCAACGGACGTATTGCAGCACTACCTCCCGTTGCAGAGTCGCGCAAAGGATCGATCCGTGTCATCCGGCCCCTCGTGTTTGTTTCCGAAGAACTCACCCGCGAATACGTCGAGCAGGACGACCTGGTGGGGATAGGCTGTGTGTGTGCGGAGAAAGACGGACCGCGCAAGGATATCCGCGAATTCCTTGAGCGGATGAGTCAGAATTACGGCGATGTGCGCGAATCGGTCACCGCGGCCCTGGCAAACGTCAACCCCTACACGCTCTTCGATTCAAAGCTTCAGAAGGAAGGCGCTGACGTCTCACCGGCGTTCGTTTAGGCGTTTGCACGCTGATATGGATTGACCCTGTCAAGCTTCCGTTACGTTTCTCGAATGCGCCTCCTTCAATGTGCTGGATTCAGGGCGCGGCCGGCATGATTCGCGACGGTGGATCACTCTGATATTCGTGGGTTGGCTACCACCTGACATCACTTCGTCGCGGAGCTGCCTCGGTCTAAGGACGTGGGTCGGTCTGGCTGAGCCAAGCCTCTCATAGCGTGCACGAGGATTCTCCTCACCGGCCTGCCACGCCCTGAATCCAACACATTACGTTTTTTGGGTCCAGCCTTGCTCCGGAAGCGCATGATGGCATTGCGCCCGGGGAGGCGTCGGAGGAGTTTTCCACACCTTGTCCATGGCACCGCGTGCTTCGAATACACGGCGGAGCAGTGGCAAGGTGTGGAGAACTCCGGCCCATCTCTCAGCTCCGCGCCCGCGTTGCATGGGCTCGGCCCATCACCTCGCAAGCAATCGCCCAGATGAACCCCACCAGCTCGCGGGCCACCGCGGTGGTGACCACGCACTTCGCCTTGCCCGCGCTATACAGATGCCGGTACCGCGCACACAGCCGCTTCTGGGCTGCCCAGGCGATGGCCTGCACTGCTGGCGGCGCCGCACTCGCCTTGCATCTCAAGTGCCTGGTTTTGCGCGCAGGGAGCCGGTAGCTCCAGGCCGATTCAACCAGCACGCGGCGCACGTGTCCATTGCCTGTTTTCGTGATGGCTCCTTGGCGCCGCCGCGGCCCCGAGGAGTGCTCGCTCGGCACCAGCCCCAGAAAGCTCATCAGCTCGCGCGGCGAATCAAAACGCGTCAGGTCCCCGAGTTCGGCCAGCACCGTCATGGCCGTGACCACATCCACCCCGCGCAACGCGATCAGCGCCTCGACCATCGGACGCAGCGACCACTGCTCCAACACCTCGCGCATCTGCCCTTCCAGGCCCGCCACGCGGCGGCGCGCCTCCATCACCGTATCGACGTATTCCTGAAACACCACCTGCTGTACCGGATGCTCGAACCGCTGCTCCTCCAGCCACCGAAAGTGCCGTTGCGTCCACCGGCTCTTGCCTTCCCGATACACTCGATCATGACGCAGCAGAAACGCCCCCAGTCGCTGCCGAGCCTTGGCCTCGATCGCCTTCATGTCCTCGCGCGCCCGCGTCAGGTCGCGCATCGCCTCCTGCTCCTCGTCGGGCACCCACACCGCCGTCAGCTCCCCCGACCGATGCAGCCGCGCCAGCTTCACCGCGTCGCGCCGATCCGTCTTCACTCGCTCCCCCGCGCGCCGCGGGATCAGGCTCGGCGCGACCACCTCGCAATAGTGGCCGGTGTCGATGATCTCTCGATACACCCCATACCCGCACGGTCCCGCCTCGTAGCAGAAGCTCAACACCTCTGCGTGCGGACTCAGGCTGCGAATGAGTCGCAGCAGCGATTTGCGTTGATTCTTGATCTCGCCCCGGTACACCGGCGCCTCACGTCCGGGCAGCGCTACCGCCACCGCGATCGTGTCCTTGTGAACGTCCAGTCCAACGTATGCACTACACTTGTTCATGACCTGCCCTCCTCGTTGTGGCTCTGTGTCGAAGGTTCCTCGCCCCGCAACATAACCCACGCGTACGAGGCCAGGGCAGGTCAATCCATGGTGTCTAAATAGCTCAAATTAATGACATAAGGCAAGGTTTAAGCTTTGAGTTCCTGAAATCAGGATCTCAGAGTCTGACAAGGTCGTTTGCGAGGACTTGAGGCTTTTCTTGCGAATAACTCCCACCTATAGTTATATTTAGCCATATTTTCTGTAGGTGGGGTCTATGACCGCACGACACTTCAAAATCATGGAATCTGGCACCAAACTTGGCCACTACGAGATCTCAACGCTCTTAGGCAAGGGTGGGATGGGGGAAGTGTGGCGTGCGCGTGACACGAAATTAGGTCGTGAAGTGGCCATTAAGACCCTTCCTGAAGAGTTTGCTGCGTCCTCCGATCGCCGGGCTCGATTCGAGCGAGAAGCGAAAATGCTGGCAGCACTCAACCATCCCAACATCGCGTCAATCTATGGTCTCGAGGAATCGGAGGACGGTAGTTACATCGTATTGGAACTGGTGGAAGGGGAAACACTGGCCGAGAGGCTCGATCGCAGCGGGCCGTTTCCAGTGGACGAGGTGCTGAGGGTCGGCCTGCAGATTGCCGAGGCATTAGAGTCGGCTCACGCAAGGGGGATTGCGCACAGGGACATCAAGCCCGCCAACATCAAGCTCACCCCCGAGGGTCGCATCAAGGTGCTGGATTTCGGTCTGGCGAAGAACGTATTGGCTGGGGCGAACCTCGAATTTTCGCAACAGGAGACGCTCAGTGTGGCTACAGAGGCCGGCCAGATTTTGGGCACACCCGCCTACATGAGCCCTGAGCAAGCCCGCGGTGAGCCAACGGATTCCCGTGCGGATGTGTGGGCATTCGGCTGCCTCGTATACGAGTTGCTTTCGGGTAAACAGCCGTTTTCCCGCAAGACCTTTGCGGATACGATTGCTGCGATTCTGGAGCGGGCGCCAGATTGGGACGCCTTGCCACGATCGACTCCGGATCGGATGCACGAGCTTCTGCGGCAGTGCCTCGAGAAGGATTCGGAGCGCAGGCTGCCGAGCGTCACCGACGCCGTCCATGAATTCGAGCGGGTCGAGGCCGGTCAGCCGTCCGTCCGTATTGCATCCTCCTCGGCCAGAACGCGTCCATCAATCGCGGTGTTGCCGCTGACCAACGGCTCAGGAAATCCTGACCAGGAGTATTTCTCCGAGGGGTTGACCGAGAGCCTCATCACGGAGCTTGCGAAGATCCGGGCGCTGAAAGTGATCTCACGTACATCGGCCTCCCGTTACAGGAACAGCGATAAGTCGATTTCCCAGATCGCACGGGAACTCGGGGTGGGGGCGCTCGTCGAAGGTTCGGCCAGCCGTTTTGGCGATCAACTGCGCATCACGGTACAGCTGATCGATGCGCGAACAGAAGAAATCCTCTGGGGAGACTCCTATATCCGGGACTTGGCGGAAGTACTCATTGTCCAAAGCGAAGTGACGCTGGCGATTGCGGAGCAGATCAGCGTTGAGTTGACGCCCGAAGAACAGGATCAGTTCGCCAACACCCGCCAGGTCGATCCAGAAGCTTACGATGCCTACCAGAAAGGGTATTTCCATTGGAACAAACTGACGCCAGCTGAACTGGACCTTGCGCTCGAATATTTCGAGCGCGCGCGGAGGAAGGAGCCGGCGCTGGGTTACGCAGGCATTGCAGCCGTATGGGCCGCTCGCCAGCAGATGAATTTCAGCGCCCCCTCTGAGGCGGGACCCCGGGCAAGAGAGGCTATCGAGCGGGCCATTAAGGCGAACGATGCGCTCCCGGAAGTTCAGTACATCCTCGCCATGGAAAGATGCTGGATGGACTGGGACTGGCCTCGGCGGTCACCCAAAACCGGCCAACGAGGTGACCACCGACCCGGACGGCGTAAGTGGTGTCGTTGAAAGGGTTGGCGATTCCGATATTTCAAAACCGGCCAACGAAGTGACCACCGACTCGGAGGCCGAGAATCCGGTCCCGGCAGAGTCGTCGAGCCCACCGTCGAGCAGTTCCTGCGAGCCGTACCGGGAGACGATCGAACAGGCGCTGGAGCGTGGCCGCAACGCGATGGCGATCTGGCAGGACCTGGTTACGGATCATGGCTTTGCCAGCAGCTACGAAGCGGTCAAGCGGTTCGTTCGCAAACTCCGGGGCGTGCGGTCTCCCGTAGCGGTCGGCATCATCCAAACCGACCCTGGAGAAGAAGCCCAGGTCGACTACGGAACCGGACCCATGGTTCGGGATCCGAAGACCGGCAAGTACCGGCGGACCCGGCTGTTCGTGATGACGCTGGGCTACAGCCGCAAATCCGTGCGGTTGCTGAGCTTCAAATCCAGTTCCCTTATCTGGGCCCAGCTGCACGAGACCGCGTTCCGGCGCCTGGGTGGCAGTCCCCGTCTCATGATCCTGGACAACCTGCGCGAGGGTGTGATCGACCCGGAGTATTACGACCCCACGCTGAATCCGCTGTTCCGGGATGTGCTGGCTCACTACGGCGTGGTGGCCCTGCCATGCCGGGTGCGCGACCCAGACCGCAAAGGGAAAGTGGAGTCCGGGGTGGGACACGCCCAGAAGACCCCACTGAAGGGACAGCGCTTCGAGAGCCTCGAGGAGGCTCAGGCGTATCTGGACCGGTGGGCCGACACCCGCATCCACGGCACGACCAAGCGGCAGGTGGGGGCCATGTTCGCTGAAGAGAAGCCGTCGCTAAAGCGGCTGCCGATCGAACCCTTCCGCTACTACAAGTACGGGCAGCGTGTCGTCCATCTCGACGGTTGTGTGGAAGTCGAAGCGGCCTATTACGGTTTACCGCCCGGTTGGATCGGACGAACGGTCAAAGTGCAGTGGGACACTCTCCACGTCCGGATCCTCGACCCGAACACCTATCAACTCCTGCGGGAGCATGTCCGTCAAAAACGCGGTGGATATCGTGTCCGCCCCGAAGACAATCCCAAAAAGACGCCCCTAACTACCGTGCAACTGCTCGCCCGCGCCCGCCGCGCCGGAACCCATATCGGCACGCTATGTGAGGGGATTCATCGCCGACAGGGGAAGGCTGCGGTCCGCCGCATCCTGGGTGTACTCTCCCTGGCCAAGAGGTACGGTGTGTCCGCCGTCGAGGATGCTTCGGCTGTGGCACTGGAACTCCACGTCTACGAGTATCGTTTCCTCCGCCGCTATCTGGAGCGGCGACCTCCACTCGCACTCCGTCAGGTCGATCCTCTCATTCGTGAACTGACCCAGTATCGCGATCTCATCAACCTCAAGATCCAGGAGCAGGAACAATCATGAATCTCATTGAACTCCAGCGGGCTCTCCGACAACTCCGTCTCGGCGGCATCGCCGAGGTCCTGGAAACACGACTCCACCAGGCCCAGACCGAACCCATGGCGCCGATCGATCTGGTCTCCCGCCTAGTCTCCGACGAACTGGACCGTCGCAGCATCCGACTGCTGGAACGCCGGCGGAAGCAAGCCCGGTTCCGCGATCCCCACAAGACGCTGGACAGCTTCGACTTCACTTTCAACAAGAAGATGAATCGCAGTCTGGTCTTCGATCTGGCCACGGCCGCATTCATCTCCAGACACGAAGACGCCTTGTTTCTCGGTCCACCCGGCACCGGCAAGAGTCATCTGGCTCAGGCCATCGGTCTGGCCGCCATCGAGCAAGGCTATCGGGTCGTCTACCGTGAAACCCATGCCCTTCTCGACGACATCGCCGAAGCCACCATCGACGGGACCCGTAAGGAGTTTATGGAGGCTCTGGCCACGGTCCCGTTGCTGATCATCGACGACCTGGGGATACGGAAGCTCCCCCCGACTGCAGCAGAGGAACTTCTCGAGATCGTTATGCGACGGTATGAACGAACCAGCACGTTACTGACATCGAATCGGCCCGTCGAAGACTGGGGCAAACTACTCGGCGACAGCGCGGCTGTGACTGCGATGCTGGATCGGTTGCTCCATCACGGCCACATCCTCAAGTGCGGGCCTCGGAGTTGGCGCACCAAAACGGGCTTGCCGACTCCCCCACGAAAGGGGTAGAACTACACCGTCCCGGGCCATGCCCGTTGGCCGGTTTTGAAGTGACCACTGAGGTCTGAGAAACCTCAATGTCCGTAAATTGCCCGAACTGCAACTTGGTCAACCCTGACACAGCAGCGCGTTGTGACTGCGGCTATGATTTCACGACGAAAGAGATGGCAGTCTCATATCTGCATGGCAACCAAGGAGATAGCGCGCCCCCTCATGAGATAAAGCGGACCAGTGTTCTGCTTGTCATCTTATTCGTGATCATCACTGCTGGAATTTACTATCCTGCGTGGTTCCTCACCAGAAGGAAGGCCTTAAACAAGCTGAACTCCAAGCGAAAACTTGGTTCAGGGGTATTCATTGTTGCGATCGTCCTATTTAGTGCAAGTCTCTTGTTTGAATTCGCTGCAGGAGGGGCTGAATTTGTTGAAGCTGTAGAATTGATGGAAACTCTTGATCTGATTAACGACCTCCTGAATAGCATCGCTGCAATAATCCTTATCATCCAATGCTTTGCCGTAAAGAATATATTGAGTGATCACTTCTCATTGGAATGGAAGGCGGGGGCGTCGATGTCTGGCATTGCGACCTTCTTCTTGCAACTGTTTTACCTCCAATACAGAATAAATCGACTGTAAGGTTCCCACGTCCTCGGCGGCGTGATTTGCAGGCGTTTATCCTCTCTCCACCAACGTCTTCTCGCTGATCTCGTGCTTGCAGTTCGGACATCTCGCCGATCTACCGCTGTGCTGGCTATTGGATGCTGTTACAGGTAGGAAGGGCCGCCATCGAGCGCGGGGGCGATAATCGAAAACTCACCGCGATGGCGTAAGAAGTCGTGGGCTATTACGAACCTGCTCGTACCCGAAACCATCTCTGGAACGATGAAGCCTCTGGATGTAGAGACGCTGTGATTCGCGGCGGGCGGGACTGCCCATGATCGTGATCCGATCGCCCTCTTTCAGTGTTTCGCTGTTGATACCAGCCCGGACAAGCTCCGAACGGTTGTCCATCTCAAGCAGCCAATGCTCTGCGCCACCACTCTCACCAGTGACCTCGATCGTCACGAATGGATGTGGATTGACGAACTGAAACTGCTTGACGATCCCCTCTATGGTCACCTGCTGAGCGTTGTCGTACATGCCCGCGATCGAATGATGAGCATGGGCTGCCACGACTGGATGGCAATCGCTATGGCGAGCGCTAGAATCCACCGCTTCATTCGGCCATTCTATCTCAACAGCCTCGGCGAGGACTGGAATCGGGAGGTCACCTCTGTGATCAGCGACAATCAAAACTCCCGGCCGCATTGACTCATTGAAAATGTTACCGAACTGAGGGTTGTTGCCTCATTAGAAATGTTACCCAACTCTATGAGAACGGAGGTGGGAAGTGAGGACACACATGACTGTTGCGGCAAGGCGAGAATTAGCTCTACGAACGGCGGTTCGCTACAAGAATGCGGCGCGACCGGAGAAGAAGCGAATCCTGGATGAGTTCCTTGAATCGACCGGGTTCCATCGGAAGCACGCGACACGGCTTCTGAACGACATTCTGAGGGGCGAACGGCCCCGACGGCAACCGCGCGGCCGGGTCCGTCGATACGGCCCCGCGGTGCAGGCCGCCCTGATCGCGGCCTGGCGCACAGTCAATGATGTCTGTGGCAAACGGCTCGTTCCGTTTCTGCCGGAGCTGATCCCGACCATGGAGCGTCACGGGCATCTGTCATTGTCTGATAAAACGCGGGCGGATCTGCTTGAGCTGAGCGCCGCCACGGCTGATCGGATCTTCCGTCAATTCCGATTCGATCATCGACCGCACGGCAAGACCACCACCAAGTCCGGACAGTTACTCAAACACCGCGTTCCGATTCGCACATTCGCCGACTGGGCGGACACGCGGCCGGGATTCATGGAAGCGGACTTGGTTGCACACTGCGGCGGGAACTCGGAAGGCCCTTTCCTCCACACCCTGGTACTGACCGACGTGGCGACCGGCTGGACCGAATGTCTGGCGTTGCTACGGCGTACGGAGGCGGACATTCTGCAGGCGCTCACGACGGCACGGCAGATCCTTCCGTTTCAGCTTGTCGGCCTGGACACGGATAACGGTTCCGAGTTCATGAACTACGGACTCCTCGCCTACTGCGAGCGTGAAACGATTCAATTCACCCGAGGCCGGGCGCGCCGGAAGAACGACCAGTGCTTCGTCGAACAGAAGAACGGCTCGATCGTCCGCCAATTGGTCGGCTACGACCGCTACGAAGGCTCACTGGCATACAGGCAGCTTGCCGAGCTCTACCGAGTGGTCCGGCTCTACGTGAACTTCTTCCAGCCGTCCATGAAGCTCACGACGAAGACTCGCGATGGATCCCGGGTGACGAAACGCTACGATATCGCGCAAACACCCTATCAACGGCTCTCGAATTCGGATGCGCTCGACCCGGAGGTTCGCGTTCGCCTTGCTGCGATTTATGAACGTTCGGATCCGGTCGATCTCCTACGACAGCTTGAGAAACTCCAGGATGCATTCTGGAGACATGCGAAGGAACTGGCCTCTCCCACGCTAACGGACGACATCGTGCGCGCCGCCCTTGTGTCCCCGAACTGCGACGCAGATGCAGACCGAGCCCCGATTGAGGCGGAACTCCCCGATCCCGGCTAACCTTCGTGACGCCCCACGGCATTTACGCGGACGGCGAGGGAAACGTCTGGGTGACGGACTTCGCCGGCAACGACGACGGCACCAAAGGTCACCAAGTCCACAAGTTCAGCCCGACCGGAGAACTGCTCCTCAGCCTCGGTATCGCCGGCCAGCCCAGGAACGGCCCCGATCACCTCAACCAGCCCATTGACGTGATCGTCGCGCCCGACGGGAGCATCTTCGTCGCAGACGGCCACACCGGGCAGAACTTGACGACAGACGAACAGATGGCCGAGGCCCGCGCGGCGGGGCTGACCGGCCGCATCGTCAAATACTCCGCCGACGGCGAGTACATCATGGAGTGGGGAGAGATCGGCACGGATCACGGTCAGTTCCGCACGCCGCACGCCCTGGAGTTCGACGCTGAGGGCCGGCTCTGGGTCGCGGACCGTGGCAACCACCGCCTCGAGATCTTCGACCAAGAGGGTAACTACCTGGAATCGCGCTATCAGTACGGGCGCATCAGCGACCTCTTCATCACCGAGGACGAGATGGTGTACGCCATCGACTCCGAGTCCAATCGGCTCCGGCACATCAACTGGAGGAACGGCGTCCGCATCGGACCTGTCGATCGGGACGTGCTCGTGGGCTTCATTCCGCCGTGGGAGTCCGACAGCCGGCCGAACCATGGCGTGACGGGAGAGGGCGTGGGAGTGGACGAGGACGGTAACGTCTTCGTGGCCGAGGGACCGGCCTCGCTCAGCGATGCGGGCTCTGCGTTCACGAAGTATGTGGTGGCCGGTATGTAAGCTGGCAGGGCGCTTTCGGCGTGTCGATCGATCGACAGGAACAGCTTCCTCTAATTCAGAGGTTGCTGCGTTTCCTGTTGGACCCTTATGTGATTCGGACTTAATGAGGTCAAGTCCTGACAAATCATCTTGTCGGACGTTGAGAATTGGCCGAAATACAGCGGTTTCTTATAAGGTTGCTGAATTTCAACACCCAACCTGTCTTCTACGAAAAGCTTTACCCTTTTGGTTTGTCCGACTATGGTCTGAGGATGACTCCGGGTTCGATGATCCGCGTGCCCTCAGGCCCGTTCTGGATGGGATCGGATAGTCACTTCAAACAGGAGCGACCGCGGCACCGGGTGCACACCGACGGATACGAGATCGCGTCGACAACGGTGAGGCGGTGTGAGTATGTCCGGTTCCTAGAAGAGACGGATCACGAAGAACCCCGCAATTGGGCTGACCCTGCGTTCTCACATCCTGAACAGCCAGTGGTCGGTGTGAACTGGTTTGATGCGGTTGCTTACTGCGATTGGTTGTCTCGTTCCAGTGGACGGGAGTATCGATTGCCGACCGAGGCGGAATGGGAGAAAGCCTGCAGGGGAGGTGACGATGCCGCAGATTACGCATGGGGTAATGAGGCGCCCGACACTCTTCCGTATTATCAGGACGAGTGGATTGCGCCCCGCCGCGTCGCTGAACACGGTCCCAACGGTTACAGACTTTACAACATGGGTGACAACGTTCACGAATGGTGTCTGGACTGGTATGCGGCAGACTATTATAGGGTCTCACCCGGACACAATCCCCAGGGTCCACGCTCAGGCACCCGGCGCGTTTCGCGTGGTGGCTCCTGGAGGCACGCGGTCAAGGCGTCCAGGACCGCCCATCGCAGCAGTCTTCCGCCCGAGTACCGTTATACCGACTACGGCTTCCGGGTTGCCCGAAACGCGGAGCCAGAACCGTCGGTGGATCGGCCATAACCTGCACCCGGCCCATCACCAACCATGCCCGCGTTTTTGAAGAACTGGAGGAGCGGGTGTCCGTGCCATGAACGACCATGAAAATGATTCTCAACGCCTGATAAATCATCTTGTTGGACGTTGAGATTTGGTTTTTTTGCAGCGTGCTGCTGTTATCGACTTCAAATGATCGAGGTTAATGGCAGTGATCAGGTCGGGATTCTTGGTGCTGATGGTGCTGTTCGCAGGGGCCTCTCATGCCAGTGGACAGGCAAGCGACTTTGTTGCGCTTTTTGATGGCCGGTCGCTTAACGGGTGGGACGGAGCTAGCGCCGCCTTTCGGGTTGTTGACGGAGCTATCGTTGGAGGCACGCTGGAAGCGCCAATTCCTCAAAACGAATACCTCTGCACGACCGAGGAGTTTGATAACTTCGAACTGCGTCTGAGGGCCCTCATCAGGGGAAGAGAGAACGCTGGCGTACATTTCCGAAGTCAGAGAATTCCCGATTCGAGCGAAGTGGCGGGTTACCAAGCTGACATGGGATTCATCGCAGGGGAGTTGATCTCAAGATTATCAAACGCGGTGCCTACCGACACGGTTCGACCATACCCTCTTTGGGGTAGTCTGTTGGACGAGTTTCGCCAAGGACGCATCCCGATATTCCGATTCAATCGGTGGCTCTTAGCAGTGGCTGACCGCGCTGTCGTTGAAGGAGTCCTGCTTAGGGACGACTGGAACGATGTCGCCATCACGGCCGTCGGGACACGAATCGAGATTCGGCTCAATGGTGTAACGACAGTCGAGAAGGGCAAGTTCCAGAAAGTGGTCTCGTATGTCTGCAGCTGCATGAAGGTGGCCGCGTCCGAAGTGTGGTACAGGGACATTTCAATCCGGAATAATTCAGCGTTACCGGGTAGATGAGCGGAGGGTCGCTAGTTGCAAGAGCAAGTGGGTACAGTCCTCGTATTCTCACCCAATCTCGCTGAGTCGGCCACCGGATTCTTGAGCCGCGGCAGAAACGGCAGCCATCGCAATTTTTCTATATCCGAAGATCGTCACATCGTGGAGGAAGCCCCGATCTCCTGCGCTTCCCGCCGATTCGTCCAGCTTCGCCATACCCGCACAGATTCCAGCGCTGCCAGTACACCCAGGTGGATGTAGCCGGGCACGGGATTGAATGCGGACAGAACCCAATGCGCATAGGTCAGTAAGGCGACGGCATAGACCGCTCGGTGCAAGGCTTTCCAGCCGTGCTTCATGAGGCGCTCGGAGGCGTCGTTGCTGGTAACGGCCAGCGCCAGCATGAGGAGAAACGCCAGCCAGCCGGTCCACATGGGCGATTTTCCATGGCTTCCTCGACGATCCTCGCGAACGGCTGGCGAATGATATAGGCCCCGGTATGCAGCAGGGCATAGCCGAACGTGGCCACGCCCAGGTTGGCGGCGCCGGGGCAGCAGCCAGTCCGCCAGGGCCGTATTCGGGAACATCAGCCGCAGTGGCGTCACCGCCATGGCGGCGATCAGCAACCGTGCGGCCAGTTCCCCTGTGGCATGCAGGTACTCCCCGTAAAAACTCGTGCCCTGCCAGTAGATATAGGTCCAGTAGGCGCCCGGCAGAACCTAGGAGTGTCCACAGAGGCCAGTATGCGTTCAGCAGACGCGTCCATCGAGACAACGGCCGCACGTCGTGCTCACTCGCCAACTGTTCAGTCCAGCGTGACGTAGCTTTCCAGGCGCGCCACTTCGTCCTCATCGACAGTACTTGGCCGATTTCGCGTGCGGAACTGTTCCATGCTGGTGTAGGGCCGGTATTCCTCGAATTCGCGCACCATGCGCGCTGTCATGCCCGGAATGGTCATGAAGTCCTCCGAGGAGGCGTCGTTGAGGTTCATGGGCGCGAACACGTACTGCTGGAAGCGCGCCACTTCGTCGTCGTCGACGTACTTGCCGATTTCACGACGGAACTGTTCCATGCTGGTGTAGGGCCGGTACTCCTCGAATTCATGCACCATCCGGTCGCTCATGCCGGGAATCAGCTTGATTTCGTCTCCACTTGCGGTATTGAGACTCATGGGGCGGAACAGGCGGGAGTACAACTCGCTGCGCTGGGACTCGCCGAGGGAGCGCGCAAGTATCCCGTCGAGCTGGATTGCGGAAAGAAAGGGCCGGTTGCTTTCGATGGCCGCCGCCACAGCGTCGGTGACATGGGGCAGCGCACGGAGTTCCGACGCGGTTGCCAGGTTGGGATTGACGAGCCCCTGGTTCTCGCCGACCTGGGCGCTGGCGGTGCCGACCATAAGGCCCAGGCACACTGTGAACAAAGTTAAAAAACGCATGGAATTTGGCTCCCTGACTGATAGGTGGAATGAATCCGGGACCCATTATTATTTCGTTCGGCATTCGGAAGTGTCAATATGCAAATGAAAGTCATTTTCATTTAAACGAACCCCCACTGGATCCGGTTCGTCTGCCGACGCGAACCTGCTGCGCGTTGACGTGTTTGACCACGACGTGAAATCCATTCTCAACGCCTGTTAAATCATCTTGTCGGACGTTGAACTTTCCTACCCTAGGACAGAAACAACCGAGTCTGTTAAGTCATCCCTTAAAACCAACAACTTAGAGTCGAGGCGGAAAGGTGTGGCCATTAAGCGGATGCTCGTAGTAGGATTATGTCGTCCCATCTAAAACTGATAGGAGGTCCGCGATGGAGAGAAGAATAATTGTTTTCTGTGTTTTGGTAATCTCGCTGGTTCTGCTGCCGTTGGCGATTTCCGCGCAAGAAGAGGAGAAAAGCGCAACGGGCTGCTTCAACAAGGCTGACAGAGAAGGGTATTACGTCCTGACCGATAAAAGTTCTGGTGAGGAGATTATCGTGACCGGCCTCGATGCTCTAGAGCCGCATTCGTCGAATCATGAGGTGACCGTGACCGGGATGATGATGACAGAGGATGACGGCAACGAAGTCTTTGAAGGCCACCGCAATCCAGCACATTGCTGGGACTTGTACCGCTCCCTAAGTAGTCACAAACGTTGCCTCCGTAGCAGGAGGACTAACAGACCGAGTTCTCTCTTTCGCACAGGCTGCTTGGGTGTCCGAACTTCGCCACCCTTTCCGTTTTCATCAGTAAGAGGGCGCAGGTAGTTCTGTCCAACGGCAAGGGCACCTCTTAATGGGGTGCCTTTTCTCCGCGACGACTGTCGAGGTGTGCTTTCTGATCTACTGAGAATTGCCGACCTGCCATTCTCAACGCCCGTTAAATCATCTTCTAGTGCGGCCGAGGTCGTTCCAATCGGTGTGTAAAAAGAGAAGGCGGTGTACGCTTTCAGTGAATTCGAAACCGTAAGCAATCCCGGCAGCAATCGGGAGAAAGGTACACCACCCATGAAGAAGAAGAACATACCGGCATCAGTGGCGTCAACGAACGCGTATGAAGGTTTGGAGGACTGGGCGCGATCCCGGGTCCAAGTCTGGCTACAGGAGCTGCTTGAGGACGAAGTCACTCAATTTCTGGGTCGGGAAAAGTCGGAGCGGAGTCCGAATCGACGAGGATACCGGAACGGTCACGGGAAGCCGCGACGCTTCGCAATGATGAACGGTACGATGGAGGTTCGACGACCTCGGGTTCGAAACACCGCCGAGCGGTTCGAGAGTCAGATCCTGCCGTATTTTCGACGGAAATCGAAACAGCTGGGCGAGCTACTTCCCGATCTCTACCTCCACGGTCTGGCCACAGGGGACTTCGAGCAGGCCATGCGCGGACTGCTTGGCGCTGGCGCTCCGTTGTCGCGAGCATCGATCCAACGACTGAAATCGACCTGGCAGTTGGAGTATGACGAGTGGGTCCAGCAGGACCTGTCCGGCCTCGAGGTCGTGTACCAGTGGGCAGACGGCTTGTACGTGAAAGCGGGGATCGCGAAAGAGCGAGCGGCATTGCGGGTGATCATCGGAGCCTTGTCAGACGGGCGCAAAGTGGTGTTGGCCTGTGAGAGCGGGCAGCGGGAAAGCAAGGAGTCCTGGAGCCGCATTCTGCGCAATCTCCAGAGACGGGGCCTGAAGCTGGGACGGCTGACTGTCGCGGACGGTCATCTGGGCATCTGGTCCGCGCTGGCCGAGCAACAGCCCCAGGGCCAGGAACAACGCTGCTGGAACCACAAGTCGATCAACGTGGTCGATCATCTGCCGAAGACCGAGCAGCCCGCGGCCAGACAGCTGCTTCATGGGATGGCCTTCGCGAACTCCCGCGCGGCCTGCGAACGAAAGCGGGATCAGTTCGTCCGCCGATATGAGAAGAACTATCCCAAAGCGGGTGAGACGCTGTTGCGGGACTGGGACCGGATGATTACTTTCTATGAGTTCCCGAAACAACACTGGGTGCATCTGAGAACGACCAACATCGTCGAGTCGCCCTTCGACATGGTTCGCCTCCGCACCAACGCCGCTCGCCGATTCAAGCGTGTCGAGAATGCAACGGCAATGATCTGGAAGCTACTACGTGTCGCTGAGAAGGCTTGGCGACACTTAAAAAGGATCCGAACTCTTACAAGAGGTCTATGATGGTCAGCAATTCGCTGACGGCATCAGAGTCGTGATGAAATCGAAGGCCGCCGCCTGATGACTTTTACACACCTTTTGTAATGACCTCGTGCGGCCTGACGCGATTACGACCCTGCAGATCGGGGAACCCCGTCTCAAGTTGGCGACTCTTCTTTCTGTCTCGGCCCGGTTTGCTAA
>CBDCLE010000015.1:0-70109 GCA_965218585.1 Terriglobia bacterium | reverse complement strand
CAGTTTGAGATGAGACCCTACCTTACCGGTTTCCTTCATCAGCTTTAGAATTTCATAAGACGTGATGGCGTGTTTGGCGTACCCGAGCTCATTAAATCTGATTTCAGTAACGCCCGGCCTGACCTCGAAATGCCACATGTCATCGGTGTGGTTCCTGGGCTTCCATTCCGGATAGCCCTTGGTAGGCGCAGGCCGATTCGTGGGTTTCAATGTCCGGGTGGCCGTTGTAGACGTAACGGGCCAGGTAGTTGTGCCAGAGGATGCGGTCGCCGAACTCTCCATCTGGAAGGAAGGAAAGATTGTCACCAATATAGTCACAGCAGGTGGAAAACACTTCTCTGGCTGAACCAAGTGGCACACTGCCGACTAATAACTGATCAGAGTGCTTGATATTCCTCATGAAAATTCACGTCCTCTTGCGATCCTCAGGGCACCGGCAGTCTTTCCTTCAGTTCTTCAAAGGGGATTATCCGACAGGATCTCCCGGCCTTACACCTCTTGGATTCCATGTTTAAAGTGTGCAGCCAAAATGACCGTGAAAAACTCGGCAAACGATACTAGCCCGCATATTTCACCGATAGGACCAGAAAAGGCCGCCCTGTCTGGCATAAAGCGTTTTGAAATAAACGTTTAACAAGCCAAACGGAGACGGCCCTTATGAGAACAGAGTGTAACCAAACGACGTTCGAATTTCACGGACTTCTTCAACGAAAAGTGAAGGCGCGTTTTGACGGCGGAAAGATCACCTCCGACGCTGGGGTTCTGCTGTTGAGGGAAGTGGAAAAGCGAACGGGTCTGATCGCCGGACTGGCCGAGTGTTTCAGGGATTACCGGGACGCGAGGTTGATCGAACACACGGTGAGCGAGTTATTGGGGCAGCGCGTCTACGGACTCTGTCTGGGCTACGAGGATCTGAACGATCATGACCAACTGCGGACCGATCCGATGCTGGCCGTGGCGGTGGATAAGGCCGATCCACTGGGGGAGAAGCGGCGGCAGGCCCGAGACCGGGGAAAAGCGTTGGCGGGCAAGTGTACGCTGAACCGGTTGGAACTGACCGGGGAGCAAGTCGATGGGAAGGAGCGGTACAAGAAGATTGCCATGGACCCGGACAAGATCGACCGCTGGATGGTGGATGCATTTGTGGCGGCTCACGGATCGGCGCCCGAGGAGATTGTTCTGGACCTGGATGCGACCGATGATCCGATCCATGGCCATCAGGAAGGACGGTTCTTTCACGGCTACTACGGCAACTACTGTTATCTGCCGCTCTACATCTTTTCGGGAGAGCATCTGCTATGCGCCCGGTTGCGGTGCTCCAATGTCGACGGTGCGGACGGCGCCGTCGAGGAATTGAACCGCATCATCGGCCAGATCCGGCAGAGCTGGCCGGAGGTGTCGATTATCATCCGGGCCGACTCGGGTTTTTGCCGGGATGAATTGCTGAGTTGGTGCGAGGCCCACCAGGTCGATTACGTGGTGGGTCTGGCCAAGAACGATCGGCTCAAGCGCGAGATCGCTGAATCGATGAGTCAGGCCGAAGCCGAGTTTAACGACACCGGGAAACCGGCGCGGGTGTTTAACGATTTCCGGTATCGCACTCGGAAGAGCTGGACCTGCACCCGACGCGTCATCGGCAAGGCCGAGTTCCTGGAGAAAGGCGCCAATCCTCGATTCGTTGTGACCTCACTGTCGCCGGAACGCCTGGACGCCCGCGCCCTCTATGAAGACTTTTACTGTGCGCGGGGCGACATGGAAAATCGCATCAAGGAACAGCAGTTGGATCTATTCGCCGACCGGACCAGCGCGGCAACCATGCGCGCCAATCAACTCCGGCTCTATCTGTCCTCGGCCGCCTACATGCTCCTGCACGCGTTACGCCGTCTGGGACTGAAGAATACCGATCTGGCCCGCGCTCAGTGCCAGACGATCCGCTTGAAGCTCCTCAAGATCGGAGCTCAAGTCCGTCTGACGGTTCGCAACATCTGGATCTCCATGTCGGAAGCCTATCCCTACGCCGAGGTCTTTGCCCTCGTCCATCGAAACCTGCAGGCACTTCCTCTGCGCTGCTGAGAACCGACCCGATCCCCTGCGCCAAAATCGACTCGCTCTTTTCGGCTCCGCCGAGGTTTGTCTCAGTGCGTTTCGTCACCCTCTTCTGAACCCGAAAACGCAGCAACTCCCGCTTGTCGACACCGCCGAGTCACGCCACACATGCCCAATTCGAACCCAGATCCTCCCGAATCCGATTCTTACTGCCCAAATCCCCCTGATCGCCGGACTGGTGAAACATGCGGGCTAGAGGTGGGTGTTAGGTACTATCAAATTCTCAAGTCCCCGCAAACGATCTTGTCGGAAGCTGAGAATCTGCAGAAATCGTCTTCCCATCACCCAATAGAAAAGCCAGGAGTCTCCTCCTGGCTATGCCGTTCAAAATAAAGAGCGGGAAACGGGATTCGAACCCGCGACTTCGACCTTGGCAAGGTCGCACTCTACCACTGAGTTATTCCCGCGATCTAGCAGAGTATAAAAAAGTTATTCTGCGGAATCAATCTAGCCTGTGGAACAGAATGGAATGCTCCTCCCTCCTCCGTAGTGAGCCTTCGCCAAAAAACCAGGGGAATGGTATCTAACTACAAACACGGATCCGCGCGAAGTCATTTCAAAGGCTCCTATGAGCAGGCTGCAGGTGGTCGCCTCTATCCCTCCGGAACGCGAAACGCGTCTTTGATCAGACGGTAACGAGTCTCGCCTCCTCGAGGATCCACAATTGCGAGGATGTCGAAGCGGTACGGCTGGTTCCCCAGCCGATGCCGTGTTCGATACGCTCGTGCCGCCCGCGCGATACGCCGTCTCTTAGACGAAGTCACGGCGTCCTCCGGATTCGTATCCCTTCGCCGGGCCTTCACCTCGACAAACACGAGACAGTCCCCGTCACGGGCTACGATATCGATCTCACCACCAGGCGTGCGAAACGAGGAAGCAAGCAGTCGATAACCCAACGAGCGAAGGTATTCGCCGCCTCGAATCTCGGAACGGCGACCGAAACCGACGAGTCTCGTCCAGATGAGCGGCAGGGGCACCGATCAACTCTTCGAGACGGCGGCGATGGCGGCATCCATAGTCTCGATGGCGAATCGACATTGATCGGCATCTACAAGAAGCGGTGGAGACAAGCGGATCGTAGAAGGACCGGCGCCCAGAACAATCAGACCTCGTCTGAAACATTCCTCGACGACAGCGTTACGAACATCAGCGGCAGGCTCCCGCGTCTCACGATCCTTCACAAACTCCAGGCCAATCATCAGGCCAAGACCCCGCACGTCGCCGATCGTGTAGTGACGATCCATCAGTCCCTCGGCGCCTGCCATCAGCACCTCGCCAACGGTCCGGCAGTTTTGAAGGTACTCGTCACCGATCAAGCGGAGAGTCGTCCTGGCCGCGGCCAGGCTGAGCGGATTGCCGCCGAACGTTGAGGCGTGGGACCCAGGCCCCCAGTTCATCACCTCATCCCGGGCCAGGGTCAGGCCCAACGGCATGCCCGAAGCGATTCCCTTGGCCAGCGCAATGATATCGGGCTGGTAGTCGAAGTGTTCGAACGCGAACATCTTTCCTGTACGCCCTGCACCCGATTGCACCTCATCGGCTATGAGCAGGATGCCATGCTCTTTCGCCAGCGCAGAAAGCATTGGAAAGAAGTCGTCAGGCGGAACAATATAGCCACCTTCTCCCTGCACCGTTTCGACAACGATGGCGGCCACTTCATCCGGAGCAAGGATCGTCTTGAAAACGGTATTCCGTATGTAATCCACGGCTCTGGGTCCTGCGCCTTTCCCATCGTGATACGGATTTGGAAAATGAACGTGCGTCACGCCAGGCAGCAGTGGCCCAAATCTTCTGTGCTGGACAGGTTTGGAGCCGGTCAGCGAAAGCGCCCCGTATGTGCGGCCGTGAAACCCGTTGTGAAACGCGATGAAGTTCTGACGTCCCGAGTGAAAGCGTGCCAGCTTCATCGCAGCTTCGACAGCTTCGGCTCCGGAGTTCCCGAAATATGTCTTCCAGCTTTTCCCATACGGAATCAACGACTCGACCAGGGCCCCAACTTCCGGCAGCAACTCGTAGTAGTAGTCGGTACCGGACATGTGGATCAGCTTCGCCGCCTGGTCCTGAATCGCTCTGACGACTTCGGGATGGCAGTGCCCGGTGGAACAGACCGCAATGCCCGCATTAAAGTCCAGAAAGCGATTGCCGTCGACATCTTCCACGACCGCGCCCCGTCCGCTTTCAGCCACGAGAGGATACGAACGTGTGGCCGGCGAGACCCATCGGGTGTCTCTTTCTACGACCTCCTTCGCCTTGGAACCGGGAAGTTCGGTAACGATGTTGGGAAACTTGTCCTTCATAAGGTCTATTTACGGCGCCAACGCGTACCTTCACGCGTGTCTTCTATGACAACACCCATGTCGAGAAGCTGGGTCCGGACTTCATCGGCACGGGCAAAATCGCGTTCCCCGCGCGCCTGGTTTCGGGCTGCAATCAGTTCCTCGATCTCCGCGTCGTCCGAGCCGGAAGATTCAGGCGGCGGGGCGATGCCCAGGCGCTGGTCGATCACTTTGAACCACTCTTCAATCTCCGTGCGATTTTCCACGCCCAATTCGTTCCTGTCCAGAGCGGTATTAGCCGCTTTGATCAAGTCAAAGACGGCCGCCAGGGCAACGGCGGTGTTGAGATCGTCATCCATGCCGGCTTCGAAACGGGCACGGCAATCTTCAAGCGTCGTGCACATTGCAGCCACCCCTTCGGGCGCGAGCTGGCTCGAACCCAGACGGAAACGGAATTCCTTGATCCGATCCAGGGACTGGCTGGCCTGATGCAATCCGTCGAACGTGAAGTTCATCTGTTTCCGGTATGGAACCGACAGGAGAAGGTAGCGAATCGCCAGAGGCTCGAAGCCTTTCTCCAGAAGATCCCGCAAGCGGTAAAAATTGTCGGCGGACTTGGCCATCTTTTGACCTTCCACTCTTAAATGCTCGCTGTGGACCCAGAACCGAACAAAAGGAGTTCCCGTTGCCGCCTCGCTCTGCGCAATCTCGTTCTCATGGTGTGGAAACACCAGGTCCACGCCACCGCAGTGGAGATCTATGTTGGCGCCCAGATGTTTCATGGCCATTGCGGAGCATTCCAGATGCCATCCAGGCCGGCCGGTGCCGATCTCGGTTTCCCAGCGGGGCTCGTTCTCTTCCTTGGGTCCCTTCCAGAGAACGAAGTCCTGCGGGGCTTCCTTGTCGTATTCATCCACTTCAACACGCGCGCCGGCGCGCAGTTTTCTCTTGTCCAATCGCGCGAGCCGACCGTATTCGCTGAATTCTGTGATTCGGAAGTAGATGGAATCGCCTTCCCGATAGGCATGCCCCTTTTCCAACAATTGCTGGACTAAAGCGACCATTTCCGGAATGTGGTCGGTTGCCCGGACGATCAATTCCGGACGCTCGAGGCGCAACTGATCACTGTCTTCGAGAAACGATTCGGTATATTTCTCCGTATAGGTCCGGATATCCACACCGTCTTCCAGAGCCTTTCGGATGATCTTGTCGTCCACATCCGTGATGTTCATCACTTCCTTGATCGCCCAACCCTTGCTCTTCAGGTGCCGGCGCAGGATATCTTCGAAAACGAATGTTCGAAAATTACCGATGTGGACAAAATCATGGACGGTCGGGCCGCAGATATACATGCGGACAGTCTGACCCTCGGAGGGAGAAAACTCTTCGAGTTTCCCCGTAAGAGTGTTGGTAAGCTTCAGCATCGTCGTTGTCTAAAAATCAGGCCAGAACTTAGTAACAGATTGTTCCCACCATCCGTCCAATCACTGTGCTCGTACACGGTCGGTAACATGGAAAACAAGCCAACACCGCATGGTACCATGACGGTAATGATCCGATTCATAGCGGTTATCATTCTGACACTATTGGCTTTCCGGCCGTCGGGGGCGGAACAGTTCACGATTTCGGTCGGAGTTGACCTGGTCAACGTGCTCTTCACCGTTACCGACGACAAGGGTCGCTTTGTGTCAGGTCTGGGGCCGGACGACTTCATTGTCGAAGAAGACGGCGAAAGACAGGAAATTCTTCATTTCGCACGCGAGAACGAACTCCCCCTGACGATGGCTCTGCTCATCGACACCAGCCCCAGCGTCCGTCCCGTTTTTGAAGAGGAGCAGAGAACAGCCGTTTCCTTTCTCGAATCGATTCTCCGTCAACAGGATCTCTCTCTCATTATCGGGTTCGACAGGACCGTCACGTTGATACAGGATTTCACCGAAAGTACTGATCTTCTGGCCGACGCCATTTATTCTCTCGACATCGGCAGCGGAACCTCGGTGTTTGACGCGGTCTATCTGGCCAGCGAAGATCGACTCCGCGAAGAGGCCGGCCGGAAAGCGATCATCCTTGTCAGTGACGGTGAAGACACGACGAGCCGCATCGAGAGAAACGAAGCGTTGATCGCGGCCCACCAGGCCGATGCCGTCATCTACTCGATCTCGAACTCGCTGCCGCGACGGGGAGGATTCTTTGGAGGCGGTCGTCCGAGTACGGGCGACATCGGTACGCTGGAAAAATTGTCGGAAGAAACCGGAGGCGCGGTCTTCGTGCTGGACAGAGGCGATGAGTTCGAAGACATCTTCGCGCAGATAGCGGAAGAACTTCGAACCCAATACAGTCTGGGCTACGTCTCCACGAACGGTGAAATGGATGGCGAGTACAGAGAAATCAGAATCCGTCCACGGGACAGGGATCTCAGGGTCCGTGCCCGCAGGGGCTACTATGCGCCGCTTGAAAACGATCGCTAACGGACTCGCGCTGGTGCTGGCTGTTGCTCCTGTCCTTGCTCAGGAGTTTCAGATTCGGGCTCAGGTCGATCTCGTGGTTGTTCCGTTTACCGTGAAAGGCGAGAACAACGAGTTGATCGCAGGGATGGATGCGGAGGATTTCACCGTACTCGAAGACAACGTCGAACAGACGATAGAACAATTCAGCATCGAACCGATTCCGCTATCGGCAGTCGTCCTCATCGACACGGGAGTGGAGGAAGACTCCCTCACCGCAATCCAGGAAGCCATTCCCTCAATCGTTTTCGGTTTTGGGCCGCTCGACGAAGTCGCCGTCTACCACTACAACAATGAGGTAGAGCAGATGCTGGATTTCACCGATGATCGCGATGTCCTTAGAGACGCTCTCGACGAATTGAAACTGATGCGACCCGGTCCTCAGTTCGTGGGCGGCCGACCGGCGCAGCCCGGTCCGGTCATCAACGGGCTGCCCACGATCAACACCGCTCGAACCCCCCTGAGGCGAGACACGCGCATCCTCCATGACGCAGTCTATCAGGCGGGCTTTGCGCTCCGGGACCGCCCGGAAGAAGAGGATTTCCGCCGCAAGATCATCGTCCTGGTCTCAGACGGCAATGACACGGGCAGCGAGGGCAATCTGGACGACACGGCCCTCTTTCTCATGGACGCTGATATTCAGGTCTATTCCATCGGGTTGGAAACCGGACTTTTCGGACGCCTTTTCAACACGCTGGACGATTACTCCAGGCTTACCGGAGGCGACGTTTACAACGTCGGAACCGATTCGCTCGAGCTGATGTTCTCCCAGATAACGGAGCAGGCCCGCAACCAGTACGTTCTGACCTACATCTCTTCCAACCCCCCGCCAGAGGGACGAATCGTGTTCCGCAGGATCGAAGTTCTCACGGACCAGCCCTACGACATCGTTCACAGACTCGGCTACTACCAGACCCCATAGCTCAAGACCGGCGCACAATCTGCGCCAGTTTTCACTTGACACGTAAAAATTTCACCACAATACTAGGGTTGTGAGCATCAATCTACCCCAATGGGTAGTGTTGGTAGTCCATTCTCCCTTAAGGAGGGAAAACTAAGAACAATAAGGATCAATAGAAAGCTCCAAATAAAAAGGTCGCATAAGACGACCGACTAAAAAACAACAAAACAAGGCGCAAAAGACCGAAAATTGAACACGGGCGCAGAATATGCAGCCCATTATTTTTGCCCGGAATAACGCTGAGGCGCGGAGAACGCAGAGTTCCATTCTTTCGATTCTGGATCCCCTGAAGGTGCTCTCTATGAGCGCACGTTCAAGACATGCAGTTGCAGACTACACGGCGGCGCAGGAAATCTTTTCAGACACTATAGTTTTCCCCAGCGTCTCTGCGTTGAAGATTATTCAGAAGCAGGGAGATCTCTGTAGGACGTGCGGAGTTTGGAGCGGTCGGAATGGCGCCCGAGGGCGAGTTGGATCAGGCGATCGATCAACTCAGGGTATGAGACTCCCGATGCTTCCCAGACCCGGGGATACTGACTGATCGACGTAAAGCCGGGCAGCGTATTGATCTCGTTGACGAAGAACTGATTCGTTTCATTCTCCAGGAACAGATCGACGCGTGCCATGCCCGAACACTCCAGCACCTTGAACGTCTCCAGAGCCAGCCGTTGTGCTTCTTTTGTTTCTGCTTCGTCCAGCACAGCCGGAACGATCAGTTCGGCGTCATCGTCAATATACTTTGCACGATAGTCGTAAAAATCTCCGGCTGGGGCCACTTCACCCGGCACAGAAACATCCGGCTCGTCGTTTCCCAAGACACCCAACTCGATCTCGCGGCCTACTATGCCGCGCTCAACGAGAATTTTCCTGTCGTATTCCGAAGCGTCCACGATCGCTTCGCGGAGTCCTTCTTGGGAGGACACCATTGTTATCCCGACTGAAGAACCCAAGTTCGCCGGTTTGACGAACACGGGATACGGAAGGTTCGCGGCATGCTCGCTCACGAACTGGTCGATTTCGACTGCGAGCAACTTCCAGTAGTCGGCTATGGGAAGGCCGGCGTCCCGCAAGAGTCGTTTCATGACATCTTTGTCCATACCGACGGCGGAGCCGAGAACGCCTGCACCCACATAGGGCACGTCGGCCAGCTCCAGGAGCCCCTGTATAGTCCCGTCTTCTCCAAAGGGGCCGTGCAAAATGGGAAAGACGACGTCGAGGGTGGGTTCGGCCGTGGGTTCAGCAGCCATGACGACCGGTGTTCCGGATTGAAAGGTCTTTTGAATCTCTTCTTCGGGCGGCATGAGGGAAAGGGCTTCCCCTGAGCGGAGCCACTTCCCTTCTTTCGTAATACCGATCGGGATGACGTCGTATCTTGAACGATCGATGGCGCGCAAGACGGCCTCGGCGGACCGGATTGAAACCTCGTGCTCACCGGATCGCCCACCGAAAACAACGCCGACCCGAACCTTTTTCATCAGACCCGCACTTTCACGAGCTGATCGATGACCTCGACGGCCTGTTCCACCTGCTCGCGTGTGACATCCAGATGCGTGACCATCCGGACCCTTCTGCGGTCGATCGTAACAGCCTGAACGCCACGACTTTCGAGTTCGGATAAGAACGAGGCGGCATCGAATCCAGTTTCGCCGAGCCCGAATATAACGATATTGGTCTGGATCTTCCCCGTATCGATTTCGATCCCTGGCACACCGGAAAGTCCTTCGGCCAGAGCCCGGGCGTTCTCGTGGTCTTCGTGCAGCCGAAGAGGGCCTTCTTCGAGCGCCACGATGCCTGCCGCTGCGAGTATCCCAGCCTGCCGCATCCCTCCGCCCAACATCTTGCGGATGAGCCGGCACTTGTGAATCAATTCTTTGGATCCAACAACAAGCGAACCGACCGGCGCGCCGAGCCCCTTGCTCAGACAGAACTGAACAGAATCAAAGGGTCGCGCGATGTCGGCCACATTCTCCTCGAGTGCAACCGCGGCGTTGAAGATACGGGCTCCATCGAGATGGACCCTCAGCCCGTGCTCGTGGGCGCGATCGCAGATTTCATCCGACACGGCCTTCGGATAGACGGTACCACCCGCAAGGTTGTGCGAGTTCTCGAGCGAAACCATGCTTGTTTCCGCGCTGTAGTAGGAGACCGGACTGATCTCTCGCTCGATCTGCGCCCAGCTGAGTATCCCGTCCTCGGCCATTATGACCCTCGGGAGCACACCAGCCACCGCCGACATGGACGCCATCTCATGGCTATACACATGGCCCTGGCCTTCGCAGATGACTTCCTGTCCGGGTTCGGTCTGCGATCGGATGCTGACCAGATTCCCCATACTTCCGGACGGGACAAACAGTCCGGCCTCCCGGCCGAAGAGTTCCGCAGCCATGTCTTGCAACCGATTGACGGTCGGATCTTCACCAAATACGTCGTCTCCGACCTCGGCTTCGGCCATCGCACGACGCATGCGCTCAGAAGGCTTGGTTACGGTATCGCTTCGCAGATCGATAACAGCGTTGGGCATAGGAGTTCCTCGATAACACCGTTGGCGAGCAGCCAACCGGCCGGTTTCAATTTGAGAATCTTGCCGTCGAATTCGACGAGTCCTTCATCGATCAGACCGTCCATTCGATCAAACCACTCCTGAGGATAATCGATTCCGATATCTTTGGCGACGGCGGACACGTCAAAACCTTCCAGCCGACGGAGTCCGAGGATAAACGCCTCCTCCATTCGGATGCGCGCTGTTTGTTCCTCGATCTGATCGATGGGAAGCTCTCCCCGATCGAGTCTGGTTCGATACTCAGCCATCGACCGAGTGTTCCAAAAACGCTTCCCGTCCATGAACGAGTGCGCCCCGAGCCCCAAGCCTCGATACTCCACACCGGTCCAATAGCCGAGATTGTGCCGGCACTCTTTCCCGGGTGCCGCCCAGCTTGAAATCTCATAGTGATGGTAGCCGGCTTGGACCAACCGATCTGCAATGGTCGAATAAAACCAGACGTACTCTTCGTCTGTGGGCATCTGGGGCGTATGTCTGCCCCACAGAGTGCTGTCTTCCAGTTCCAGCAAATATACCGACACATGATCCGGACCGAGACGTTCCACCCATTCCAGGTTTTGTTCCCATGCGCGGCGTTCCTGGCCGGGGAGTCCGGCAATCAGATCGATGCTGATGTTTTCGAAACCCGCTTCGCGGAGTTGCTCGAAGTCGCGCACCGAGTCGAGAGGTTGGTGCAAACGTCCGGCTGTCTTGAGATCGTCCGAATCAAAGGACTGGACACCCAGGCTGATCCGATTGATGCCGAGTTCCCCAAACGCTTTCATCGCGCCCGGACTCATCGTGCCCGGATTGGCTTCGAGCGAAATCTCCGTCGCTCCCTGAGGCAGGATCGCCATGAGATTCTCCACAAGACGTGGGGCAAGCAGCGACGGCGTGCCTCCCCCCAGAAACAAGGTGTCGGTCACCTCTGGAAGCTGGACACCGCTAATCTCAGTCTGAAGATATCCCACGTACGGCGAATGGGCCGAATCGGGCATCACGACAACCGGAAAGGCACAGTAGTGGCAAAGCTGTTCGCAAAACGGAATATGGACGTATGTACCGAAGCTCATTCAATTAGGGAAGGATTCAAATGGGCAGAACCGCCCTGGGGACAGGTCAATAACGAACGATCCGGATGACTACGTCGCCTTCAAACGTGATGAAGTCGGCGCCCAGACCTCTCTTGTAGTAGATCCAGTCCTCGCGCTCTACACTATTGACTGTTTCCCACACCTTGTCGTCAGGTCGCCCCTTCGCCATCAGGACGGTGGACCGGTCCATGCCGATCTTGGCCTCGTTGGCAACAACCGCTTCCCGAAATTCTTCCGGAAGGGAATCGATGCCGGCATCCATGAAGTTCTGTTTCTCAAAATCAAGAACCGGCGCGAGAAGTACTTTCAACTGGTCGGTAGTCAGGCTGGCGGGGGCCTGGTCCTCAAAACGAAGCACAATCTTGGAGCCGGTGATTTCCTCTCGTGGGGCGCCCCTGGGATCCACGCCCCCGATCCCGATCTGAAGCCGGTCTAAGTCGAAGATGCCCCCTTGGCGCTCGCCACTTCCATCGAGTTCGACTTCAACCTTGTCGTCATCGAAATTGATCGCGGTGATCGCCACCACCTGACCCACGGATATGGAACGGCCCTCTTCCCGGAGTTCGACGAGGAGACTGTCCTCGTCGACCTCTCCGGTTTCCGACAGGAGCACACCTTCACCGCCAAACGGCATTGCGATGCGGGCCGCCGCATTGTCGGCGATGAGGGTTCCCAGGATCTCGAGGCGATTGATCCGGGAGACCTGCGCCTCGGCCCAATTCATGGAACCGAGCACAAGGACTGTCAACATAACGATCCGGAGTCTCATACTCGTAATTTTACCACCTCGACATGAGGGACAGGCTAATTCCCCAGGCTGATCATGTTCGAAAACAGCCTGAACGCTCCGGGAACACCCGCCGGGAGCTGTCGGAAAAACGCGTAGCCCGTATAGACCCACCGGCCACTACCGATTTCGGCAACCACCATGCCACCGTTCTTGGGATCCTCACCAGGATCGTTGGACGAAAGGATCGGCGTGTAACGCGGGTCCCAATCACCCATAAAGTAAAGTCCCCGCTCCTGCACCCACCCTTCGAAATCCGCCTCGGTGATCCCATTGGGAAAATTCAGCAACGGGTGGTCCGGATCGACAAAGGTCACGGGCGCGTCTTCGACCGTCACGCGGTCATGGGGCCTCGAGACAGAAAATGGATACGGCGCATAGCCATCTTCGAGCGTCTGGTAGGTGTTGTACTGGACGATGACGGTGCCGCCGGCCTCCACGTAATCGAGCAAGCGCTCGTTGTATGCCCGGAGGTCCTCCCGCACAGCGTAGGCCCGGATGCCCAGAACGATCGTGTCGTAGACGGAAAGATCGCCACGCGAAAGATCGTCGAGGGTCAGAAACGTAACGGGAATACCCAACTGACGGAGAGAGTCCCCCACGCGGTCACCTGCTCCTTCAACATAACCCACGTTCTCGGCCAGGGTTTCGAGCGGGAAAACATTCACGGAAGACCGGGCATCTGCGTAGATACGCCGCGTTTCGATATGCGGATAAGCGATTACGCTGTAACCCCGATCGAAGGAACGGCCCCCCATTTCAACTGAGGCCGTGACTTCGAATTCACCGGCCTCGGCCGGGACGTTTACGATGAACCCTACGGCAACGGTCTCGCCGGGCCGGTTGAATCGAACCGTCTCCGAAGACGGCGTTACGCTCCAGCCTCCAGGAGTGTTCAGGCGGACCAGGGCCGTTCCTCCCGAGGGTGCCTGGCTGTGAAGCGTCACGATGAACTCCTTTTCACGGGCTCCGGAGACAGGGACCACCGCGCCTCGAGGAGTCAGCTGGACGGAAACCTCCGGGACCACGTTGACCAGACTTCTCCGCTCACCCAGCACATCATCCACGTAGCGATACTCCGCGTGGCCTGGAATGACGAAGGACCCGCCGGCGAAGTCGATCTGGGTCCGGGCTAACATCAGGGGCATTTCGAAGGGCCGGGTGGAGTGGTCCCCTTCCGGCCATACGAAGCGGTCGTCTTCGCGCGATTCCTTCAGCCAGTAGGGTTGGGTAAATTCAGTCTCGCCGCCGACCGTAACCGTGATGTTCTGGTCCACACGTTCACCCGAGCCGACTCGGACGGGGCCAGGTGTAAAGTCCGTCTCCCATCCCTGGGGAAAGTCGATCGCTGTCCGCACGGCCGAAAAATCGAAGGGGCCGTTGTTGACGACAGCAAGGATCAGCTCCAGTTCCTGTCCGGGAATGACGGCATCGTCCGACGCCCGCAACTCCACGCTAACTCCGGCCGCTAACTGCGCAGCTTCATGAAAATCCCGCTTCTTGATGTCGAGAAGGAAACGGACGTGTTCGACCCCCGACTCCTGCCGGATGTTCCGGAGGCCCCCGATCGCCGCAACGAGGTCGGACAGAATCGCCGATGGGTCATCGAGAGTCACCTTTCCTCGAATCGTATTGATGCGTGTCTGAAGATCTTCCAGCCCGGACCGCAACGACGGATCCAGATCCGCAAGGTCGAGCAATGTTTGGGTCGTGCCCTCAAAAAGGGAATCTCCGGCGTCACCATCGATCATCTGCTCGACCAGATCGAGGCTCGTGAACCGAGGCCCACGGTCACGGGCCGCCCCCATCGATTGCGTCCGATGGAGACTCCGGCCTTCCATCGCTATTTCGTGATAGGAGCGTCCCAGCGCAGCACCGTACTCGCCGACATTGATTCGAACATCGCCCCCTGTACCTCCACCGCGGCCACCACGATTGATGTAGAGTTTCTTGGCCTGCCAGGGCGGTCCGTACTCCGGATACAGTTCCGGGTTGGCTGCCGCATGAAAGGCTTCCATGGTCGCAATACCCGCGGCCTGATGGTGTCCGTGGCCATCGGCTGGAGTTCCCGTGAAACGCGAGATGAGCACCTCGGGCCGGAACTGCCGAATGACGCGAACGAAGTCACCCACGAGTCGGTCCTCGCCCCATTTCTCGAGCGTTTCGTCCGCGGTCTTCGAAAAACCGAACTCGTAATTAGGGGTAAAGAACTGTTCGGCGCGATCGAATTCGCGCGCCGCAAGCAGCTCTTCGGTTCGGATCACACCCAGAGCGTCGAAAAGTTCGGTTCCAATGAGATTCTGCCCACCTTCGCCACGCGTCGTCGAAAGATACCCTGTTCGGGCGCCCCGACCTCTTGAAAGCCATGCAAGCAATGAACTGTTTTCATCGTCAGGATGCGCACCTGTGTGGAGGACGCTGGATATGACATCCAGACGATCCAGCGCCTGTTTGAGCCCGGACAAGCCACGATCTTCAGGAATCTGAGCCGCCGATAGGGTCAACGGGAGAGCGATGAGTGCAAGGAAACAGGCCGCGAACAATCTCGGTTTCATAGATAGGCACCTATCAAGTTGAAGCAACGTGACTTAAAACGCATGTCGAATGTACCCAAATTGTACTGAATAAAAGTGGGGACAGGTCACTCTTTTTGCCAGCCCGGTTTCCGTATGGTCCGGAGCAGAACACAGAAAGAGTGCCCTGTCCCCACTCTTAGTGTCGTGATCAGCCCTTGGCAGTCAGCCCGGTTCTGTCCTCGCCCTCCGCCATAGTATCCTTAGGACGCCAGGGCAGGAGGAGCGTGACAGATGTTGATCGGGTTGACCGGACCGAACGGCGGCGGCAAGGGGGAAGTGGCGAGCTACCTGAAGGGAAAAAGCTTTGAATACTACTCCTTGTCGGACGTGATCCGGGATGAAATCCAGTCGGCGGGCAAAGAACTGACGCGGGAAAACCTCATTCAGACGGGCAACAACCTGCGAGAACGTTACGGTTCGGCGGTGTTGGCCCAGCGGATTCTGTCCAGGGTCGAGGACGGCACCAACACGGTGATCGATTCGATTCGAAACCCTGCGGAGGTCGAAACTCTGAGGGCCGGAGGTCACTTCCGGCTGGTTCTGGTCGACGCCGAGGCCGACGTTCGATTCGGGCGCATACAGAGCCGGAAACGCGAAAGCGATCCGGAAAGCTATGATGACTTTCTGGCTCTGGAGGAAAGAGAGGCCGCAGGCGATCCGCACACACAGAACCTGCGCCAGGTCCAGGAACTCTCCGACTATTCGATACAGAACAATGGAACACTCGAAGAGCTGAACGGCGAAATCGACAAGCTGCTTCTCGAACTTCTTCGGGAGGTTCCCCGACCCGGGTGGGATCAATACTTCATGAACATCGCCAAGGTTGCGGCCTCACGGTCAAACTGCCTCAAGCGCAAGGTGGCCGCAATCATCGTTCACGACAGACGCATCATCTCGACCGGGTACAACGGTACTCCACGCGGGACACGGAACTGCAACGAAGGCGGATGTCCCCGATGCAACAGCCTGGCATCGTCGGGAACAAGTCTGGATGAATGCCTCTGCTCCCACGGCGAAGAAAACGCCATCGTCCAGGCCGCCTACCACGGCGCAGGCCTCACAGGTTCGACCATTTACAGCACGTTTGCTCCCTGCCTGCTCTGCGCCAAGATGATCATCAACTCCGGCATCTCCGAAGTCGTCTACAACAAGGACTACCCTCTCAACGACAGCGCGTTCAATCTGTTCAACGAGGCCGGAGTCAAGGTAAGAAGACTCCTGGTAGAGTAGGCTCTGTAACAGGCAAACGCCGGAACAGCTCATTGCCTACGCGCTACCAGAAATCTCGGAGTAGTGACCTGTACCACCCATATTGGGACCAGCGTTACGGCCAAACGGCATTGGATTCTAGGAGTCAGCGACGAGGAAATGCTCCGTCATTTGGAGGAGCTGACGACAACGAAGACGACGCCGTTTCGCCGTAACCCTGTGGGCCAATGGGGGTTGCGGGCGATATCTTTGTTACGAGCCGTCAATGATGCGAAACATCAATTTCCGTCTCGCGCCGCGATCTCGCCCGCAAGACCCATCGGCGCTGGTCCCAATATGGGTGGTACAGGCCACTAGTAGGTGTGACTAATTTTTCCAGTGAGGTTCAGCTATGAAGCGAACGAGTTCGTCGGTATGGGTATCGGTCATCATTCTTGTGGCTGTGACAGTAGCCCAAGCGCAGCCGGGTCAAACCGATGGTGTGATGTTCAACACGGTAAAACAGAAACTGGCGGACGGCGAACAGGTAGTCGGAGGCACGATCAGCACTCCTGATCCAGATATCTACTGCGCGATGGCCAGTGCTGGTTTTGACTTCCTCTGGATCGAAATGCAGCACAGTCCGCTGACTTATGCGGACGTCGCCCGGATGATCCGGGTTTGTCCCGGGCCGGCTGTCCCATTCATTCGGGTACCCGATGCTACCGAAGGGGACATACAGAAAGCCACCGACATCGGGGCTCTGGGCATCATCATCCCGATGGTCGACAGTGTCGAGAAGGTGCGGAACGCGATCACATTCGCCAAGTATCCACCCATCGGAAAGCGCAGCCAGGGCGGAGGACAATACCGCGCTCTTTGGGGTAGTGGCTACCGCGAGGCGGCCAACGATAACATCATGATCGTGGCAATGATCGAGAATCCCGCGGGTGTGGAGATCGCTGATCAGGTCGCGAACATTCCCGGCGTCGATGTTGTGTTTGCCGCCAGCTCGGACCTCGGAAGTTTTTCGGGTCTGCGGCAGGGCGACTCCGGATATGAAGCTCTGGTCACACAGATCAAGGACGCGACATTGGAAGCCGGCCGAAACCTGGGAGGTCCCGCTGCCTGGAAGGACACACGCGAGGGCTACAGCTTCTTCCAGGGACCCAGTGCCACAGCTCTGATCCGTACCGGCGCCCAGACGTCACTGGGTGACGGCCCCGGCCCGAACGCACCGGCGTCCGGTGTGGCTCCTATCGAAGGCGAAGAAGACAACTGACGGTCAACTTACGTTGGTGAGAACTGAGAAGAAGAAGTTAAGAGCCGGACAATCCGTGTGACCAATCCGTGAACTAGTCGCCGCTGGGAGCCTCCCGCGGAGCGTAGTATCCTCGCCGGGCTTTCACTTCGAAATCGTCGTCGACCGGTTCCACTTCGATTTCACGGTAGGTGCCGTCGCGTGCCAGGTTGGTAGGGATATAAGCAAGCGTGTACTGGGCCCGGAGTTCGTCACTGATCTCTTGAAAGTTAACGGCCAGTTGCTCCAGCCGGAGAGGAAAGAAAGCCCGCCCGCCGGTTTCCTCGGCAAAGGTTTCCAGCGTGTCGTCGCCGCGGCGCTGCGCCCGTGTCTCAAAATTGGCAGAGGAATTGGTGCTGATCGTATAGATCGCAACATTGTTCCTCTGGGCCACTTCGAGCGTCTCGGTCATCGAGTAACGGCTCGCGTTGTCGTCCCCATCGCTGATAACAATCATCACACGCCGTCCTTCCGGCCGCGCCACCATTCTTTCGCTGATCGAAAGGTAGATCGCGTCGTAGAGCGAAGTGCCCCCACCGGCGCGGATCTTTCGGACGGCCTCGGACAACTCCTCGGGGTTATCCGTGAAATCCTGTAACAGATCCACTCCCGAATCGAAGGCGACAAGCATCCCCTGATCCCTTCTCCTCTCGATCGTCGAATAGAAGAACTCGATCGCCGCTTCCTGCTCAAACCGGAGCCGGTCGCGAATACTTCCACTGGTGTCGATCAAAAGGGCGATCGTCAGGGGCAGGTCTGTTTCGGAATCGAAGTTTGTGATCGTCTGGAGAACCTCGTCCTCGAAAACCCGGAAGTCATCACGAGTCAGTCCCGTAAACAACTGGTCATCGTCGTCGGTCACGGTAAAAAAGACGTTAACCAGGTCGACGTCGACCGAAATCGTCTGCTCTTCTGCATCGGGCTGCTGCTGGGTCGCCTCTGCACCGAAAAACGCAGGATAGGTGAGGCACAAGATCGCAAGGACGGCCAGAATCGTGGCTTTCTTCATCATCAACCTCAAACGAAACGTATGGGAAATTATAGCATCTCGCGGAACTCGGACTCATCCACGACGCTTACGTCGAGCTTTGCCGCTTTCTCGATCTTGGATCCCGGGTCCACTCCGGCCAGTACGAAGTCGGTCTTTTTGCTTACCGATGCCGTGACACGCCCTCCGCGCTCTTCGATCACCTGTTTGGCTTCCTCACGTGTCATAGCCTCAAGCGTACCGGTGATGACGATGGTCTGACCGGCGAACACCTGTTCCGGACGGTCGGGAGGTGGGCCGCTCGATTCCATCTGCAGCCCGAAACCTTCGAGACGTGCGATCAGTTTCTGATTGTGTGCCTCCCTCATGAAACGGCAGATGGTTTCAGCCACGACCGGTCCGATTTCGGGCACCTGTTCCAGTTCCGCTTGGCTGCTCTCCATCAAGCGGTCCATCGAATGGAAGTACTCGGCTAAAATCTGAGCTGTTCGCTCACCGACGTGGCGAATTCCCAGCCCGTAAATGACTTTGCTGAACGCAAGTTCACGGCTGGCCGCGATTTCATCAATCAGATTCTGTGCGGACTTCTCTCCCATTCTCTCGAGTGAGGCCAGCTCGTCGAGCCCCAGCTCGAACAGGTCTGAAATGTCTTTGAGGAAACCCCCATCAACCAACTGGTCCACCAGCCGCTCACCCAATCCATCGATGTTCATCGCTTTTCGGGATGACCAATGCAGGAAAGCCTCTTTGACCTTCGCTGGGCACGTCTGCGACAGGCAGCGGCGCGCGGCCTCGCCTTCAGCTCTGAAAACCTCACTTCCGCAGACAGGACACGTCTCCGGCATTCGGAACGCTCTGCGGTTCCGAGCGGGTTCGACCACCTTTATCACTTTGGGAATCACATCCCCACCACGCTCAATCAGGACCCGATCACCGATCGAGACGCCGAGCCGGGAGATCTCGTCTTCGTTGTGAAGCGTTGCGTTCCGAATCGTCACTCCGCCGAGTTCGATAGCCTCGAGCTCGGCGACTGGAGTCAGCGCACCGGTCCGACCAACCTGAACCCTTATGTCCAGCAAGCGGGTCGTGGCCTGCCGGGCCGGGAACTTGACAGCGATCGCCCATCGGGGCGCTTTGGCTGTAGCTCCGAGCTCCTTCTGAAGCGGCCCCGAATCCACCTTCACAACGAGACCGTCGATTTCGTAGTCCAGTTGTTCGCGCTCTGCCTCCCAACGTTGGTAAAAACTGACGATTTCATCAAGCGATTGAGTCCGGACCCAGTTTGGATTCACCCGAAACCCGAGCCGGGAGAGCTCTCGAAGGTTGTCTCCTTGGGAAGCGCGTTGAGGCAGGAGGGTGTAGGCAAAAAAATCGAGGGGGCGCTCGGCGACCAGGGCTGGATCGATCTGCCTCAGCGATCCCGCCGCCGCGTTTCTTGGATTGACGAACTGCGGAAGATCGGATTCGTCACGCTCGTCATTGAGCCGATCAAAGGCGGCCCTGGGTAGAAACACTTCGCCGCGCACTTCGGCCGATACGGGCTCCCGCAACCGGAGGGGAACCGATCGGATCGTGCGCGCGTTCGAGGTCACCACTTCTCCGGTTTGACCGTCACCCCGCGTCACACCCATCTGAAGAACACCGTCCGTGTAGATGAGATTCACACTCAAGCCATCGATCTTCATCTCGACTACGTAATCGAGCGTCTCTTGTCCGGCCCTTTCCCTGGCCCGACGATCCCAGTCGGCAAGTTCCTCAACCGAATAGGCGTTATCGAGGCTCATCATGGGTTTGGCAAAGGTATGCGTGGGAAAGTTCCCTGTAACTTGTTCCCCGACCCGTTGCGTCGGGGAATCGGGCGTGATGAGTTCGGGAGACTCCTGCTCGAGCTGGCCGAGTTCCCTGATGAGCTGGTCGAATTCGTAGTCGGAGATCGTGGGGTGGCTCTGGACGTAATAGCGATATTCGTGCCCCCGAATCTCCTTGCGCAGGGCTTCAATGCGGCTTTGTGGCGAACGCTTTTTCACAGGTGGAAATTATGCCTCAACCGGCGGCCACCGGAGGTCTATAGAATAGGCTGGATCGTACTGGATTCATTACATTTGAGCCTCATTTTTCCCTGTTGGAATCCTTTTCCCCGCCGATAAGAAGAGTATGGCCACCATCCTTGAAATGGCCCGGAAAATTCGACATCACATTGTCAGCCATTCTACTGGCCGATTAGAACTGACTTATTCACACTGTCTCCGATCTGTCGATTTTTCGGAGGGAACGATTGTTTCAACGCGAGAGGAAGTCTTTCCCTGCTTCGAAGAAGCACCGCTGGAGGTCTCGTTTCACCCGATTCAGATACCCCCTCCGGACGAGCTTCAAAGTGGCGCCGCGCTTCTGATTGAAGCAATGGAATCGCTGGGAGACCGCACTCTTCAGAGAGTTTGGAAGCCCTACAAGAGTTGGACGGTGTTGCTTCCCGAAGATCCGGACGTTCACGAAACGGGGGTTGGGACACACATGGAAAAAGGCACGGGCCGGCTCAGACGCATGCTGCGGCTGGCAGTGTCGGGAGCCCTGACCCTGGAGCCTCCCGTTTCAAAGTCCGTCGAGGAAGAGATACAAGAAATCCGGGCTGCCACCGGACGCGGAGACTACTGGCAGGTACTGAACGTCGCACGAAGCGCGTCACCCGAAGACCTCAAGAAGGCCTACCGGAAGAGAGTCCGGCAATTTCATCCGGATCGCTGGTATTCGACCGAAGACCGAGCCCTGAAAGAAAGTGTGGAAGGAGCCTTCAGGGATGTTCATCACTGCTACGAGCAAGCTGCGGCTTCTGTGCCACGACGGCTTTCGGCCGTGACGACTCCGGATCCGCAGGAGAAATTCTCGCCGATCGTTACAGAATCCGCCTGGGCCAAGACATTTAACCCGGATCTTCGAGCGAACTCGCAGTCCGACTCAATAGCAGATCCAGGCTCTGATACACCCGGCCCTGGACCCGTGCCCCCTCAATCAGCAGAAGCTGCCTATTCGCAGGCCTCGAAAGTCGCCAGTTATAGCGAATTCGAGAAGAAAGCGAGCCATGTCGAGGACAGCCTGTTCAAGCGAATCTTCGAAAAGGTATTCAAGGCCGCGTAAGGGCGACTATCAGCGCTCAGCCAAACCGACGACTGACGCGGAGCATGGGGGGACCGGACCAGCCTCCAAGCTCCCGATAAATTTGAATCACACAATGACGTCCGTGCTCTCACCACTGTGTGGGTTCTAGGGGACGGTGGGCCCCATGCTAATGGATGTCTGGGCTCCATGCCAATAAAAAGCCCTCGACCCGATTGGGTCGAGGGCTTTTGCTGTCAGCTGATAGCTTCCTAGTACATTCCGCCCATGCCACCGCCCGGAGGCATGGCCGGGGCAGCAGGTGGATTTTCCTCGGGGATGTCAGAAACGAGGGCCTCGGTCGTCAGCATGAGGGAGGCAATCGAAGCCGCGTTCTGGAGCGCCGTCCGCGCCACCTTGGCGGGATCCAGAATACCGGCCTTGATCATGTCGGTGTAGTCTTCCGCACCGGCATCAAACCCGTAATTCGCCTGCTTGGACTCTTTGACCTTGCCCACAACGACGGCGCCTTCGTGGCCGGCGTTCTGCACAATCATCCTCAACGGCTCTTCCAGGGCGCGCTTGACGATATTCAGACCAATCTGTTCGTCGCCGTCCAGCTCCGCCTTCTCCAGCGCCTTAAGGGAACGGATAAAGGCCACGCCGCCGCCCGGAACAATGCCTTCTTCAACGGCAGCCCGTGTGGCATGCATCGCGTCTTCCACGCGCGCTTTCTTTTCCTTCATCTCGGTCTCCGTCGCTGCACCGACCTTGATGACGGCAACGCCACCAACCAGCTTGGCCAACCGTTCCTGAAGTTTCTCCCGGTCGTAGTCCGACGAAGTCTCTTCGATCTGCGCTCGGATCTGCTTGACGCGGCCATCGATGGCACTGGCGGAACCGTCGCCTTCGATGATCGTGGTGTTGTCCTTGTCGATCGTAATCTTTTTTGCGCTTCCCAGATCGTCGAGCTGGACATTTTCGAGCTTGATACCCAGGTCTTCGGTGATCGAACGGCCACCGGTCAGGATCGCAATGTCGTCGAGCATGGCCTTGCGGCGATCGCCGAAACCGGGAGCCTTGACGGCGGATACGTTAAGCGTTCCACGCAGCTTGTTGACGACCAGGGTCGCCAGCGCTTCACCCTCGATATCCTCAGCAATCAAAAGCAGGGGGCGTCCCAACTTCGCGACCTGTTCCAGAACCGGCAGGAGGTCCTTCATGCTGCTGATCTTCTTTTCGTGAATCAGAATCAGACAGTTCTCCAGAACCGCTTCCATCCGTTCCGGGTCGGTCACGAAATACGCCGAGAGGTAGCCGCGGTCGAACTGCATGCCCTCGACTACGTCGAGCGATGTCTCGATCGCCTTGGCTTCTTCGACCGTGATGACACCGTCCTTACCCACGCGGTCCATGGCGTCCGCAATAATGTTTCCGATCGTCGCGTCGTTGTTCGCCGAAACCGTGGCGACCTGCGCAATCATCTCGCCCTTCTTGACCTCGGTCGAAAGAGCGTGGATCTGTTCCACCGCGATCTCGACCGCACGCTCGATCCCGCGTTTGACGGCCATCGGATTGGCACCTGCCGCAACAGTTTTCACGCCTTCACGGAAGATCGCCTGCGCCAGTACCGTTGCCGTCGTTGTTCCATCGCCCGCTACGTCGCTTGTTTTCGAAGCGACTTCCTTTACCATCTGGGCACCCATGTTCTCGACGGGATCTTCCAGTTCGATTTCCTTTGCAACCGTGACACCGTCTTTCGTGATCAGCGGCGAACCGAACTTCTTGTCCAGCACGGCGTTCCGGCCTTTGGGACCCAGGGTCACCTTCACGGCCTCCGCCAGGGCGTTTACGCCACGCAGGATCGCCTGACGGGAGTCTTCACCATGTATGATCTGTTTAGCCATCTCTAATCTTTCCTCCTACTTCTTGGCCTTTTTGGCTTTCTTGGCCGGAGAAGTGATACCCAGAACTTCATCTTCCTTGAGGATCAGGTAGTCCTCATCGTCCAATTTGATTTCTGTTCCCGAATACTTTCCGAAAAGGACCCGATCTCCCACCTGGAGTTCCAGGGGCAGCACCGTTCCATCTTCAAGCCGTTTTCCACTTCCGGCGGCAACAACTTCGCCTTCCTGGGGTTTCTCTTTAGCCGAATCCGGGATGATGATACCTCCCCGCATTGTCTCCTGTTCCTCGATGCGCTTTATCAGCACGCGATCGTGTAAAGGTCGCATGTTCATCTATCTATTCTCCTAGTTCTAAAGAAACTTACGTCCGAAGCGTTAGCACTCAATAAGGGCGAGTGCTAATAATAAATAAGGGCGTTCACTGCTGTCAATAGCGGTTCGGGGAGGTCGTTCCAATCGGTGTGTAAAAAGAGAAGGCGGTGTACGCTTTCGGTGAATCCGAAACCCTAAGCAATCCCGGCAGCAACCGGGAGAAAGGTACACCACCCATGAAGAAGAAGAACATACCGGCATCAGTGGCGTCAACGAACGCGTATGAAGGTTTGGAGGACTGGGCGCGATCCCGGGTCCAAGTCTGGCTACAGGAGCTGCTCGAGGACGAAGTCACTCAATTTCTGGGTCGGGAAAAGTCGGAGCGGAGTCCGAATCGACGAGGATACCGGAACGGTCACGGGAAGCCGCGACGCTTCGCAATGATGAACGGTACGATGGAGGTTCGACGACCTCGGGTTCGAAACACCGCCGAGCGGTTCGAGAGTCAGATCCTGCCGTATTTTCGACGGAAATCGAAACAGCTGGGCGAGCTACTTCCCGATCTCTACCTCCACGGTCTGGCCACAGGGGACTTCGAGCAGGCCATGCGCGGACTGCTTGGCGCTGGCGCTCCGTTGTCGCGAGCATCGATCCAACGACTGAAATCGACCTGGCAGTTGGAGTATGACGAGTGGGTCCAGCAGGACCTGTCCGGCCTCGAGGTCGTGTACCAGTGGGCAGACGGCTTGTACGTGAAAGCGGGGATCGCGAAAGAGCGAGCGGCATTGCTGGTGATCATCGGAGCCTTGTCAGACGGGCGCAAAGTGGTGTTGGCCTGTGAGAGCGGGCAGCGGAAAAACAAGGAGTCCTGGAGCCGCATTCTGCGCAATCTCCAGAGACGGGGCCTGAAGCTGGGACGGCTGACTGTCGCGGACGGTCACCTGGGCATCTGGTCCGCGCTGGCCGAGCAACAGCCCCAGGGCCAGGAACAACGCTGCTGGAACCACAAGTCGATCAACGTGGTCGATCATCTGCCGAAGACCGAGCAGCCCGCGGCCAGACAGCTGCTTCATGGGATGGCCTTCGCGAACTCCCGCGCGGCCTGCGAACGAAAGCGGGATCAGTTCGTCCGCCGATATGAGAAGAACTATCCCAAAGCGGGTGAGACGCTGTTGCGGGACTGGGACCGGATGATTACTTTCTATGAGTTCCCGAAACAACACTGGGTGCATCTGAGAACGACCAACATCGTCGAATCGCCCTTCGACATGGTTCGTCTCCGCACCAACGCCGCTCGCCGATTCAAGCGTGTCGAGAATGCAACGGCAATGATCTGGAAGCTACTACGTGTCGCTGAGAAGGCTTGGCGACACTTAAAAGGATCCGAACTCTTACAAGAGGTCTATGATGGTCAGCAATTCGCTGACGGCATCAGAGTCGTGATGAAATCGAAGGCCGCCGCCTGATGACTTTTACACACCTTTTGTAATGACCTCGGTTCGGGAGCTTCTCTGGTCTTTTGGGGGTGACGGGAAGTGGCGCAGATTCTGCGCACCTCACCGAAAACGCAATCAGGTGCCCCGGAGGACTGAACCAATACGTGCCTTGAGCAGGAGTTCGAGTTCGCCGTGGTCGAAGTAGGTACCGCCACAATTGGCACAGCTATCGACGCGTACGACGTTTTCAAGAACTTCCTCCTCGAGCGCTGTGCCACACTTGGGACAAGTCATCCAGTACGCCTCGCCCTTATGCTTGTCCTCGAGCTCCTTCTTGCGGACGTTGGCAGCCTCCCGCATCTTCTCGATCAGTTCCTGATCCTTCTTGAAGAAGTACTCATCCTCTTTGCTGTAGCCGAGCTGTCGCATTTCGTCTCTGATATCCATCAGCTTTTCAACCTCGCTATCCCTGGGGAATCGTGAACTGTGGTCGGGCCGAGCCGTCACCCATGTCGAGCACAGCCTGGTAGATCAACCTCACGACCCTCTCAAGTTTCTCGTAATTGATCTTGTCAGCAGTGTCGTTCGGTGTGTGATAGTCGGGGTGAAGGCCTCCAAATATGAAAAGTGCGGGTATTCTGGCCGAAAGGAATGACCAGTGGTCACTCCGGCGTATCAGGTTCTGGGCCCCGTAGTCGTACCGGAAACGTAGATCCAGGTCGACGTCGTTATTGGCCCCTTCGAGCGCTGCCCGTAAATCCGGACTGAAAACAGAGCCGAGGACGTTCACCATATTCCCGTTTTCAGAAGCCCGTTCCCTTTCGAAACCTTCCGCTTCATTAGGTCCGTGTTCTTCGTTGCGGCCGATCATATCCAGTTGGAACATCGCTACGGTGTCCTCGAGCGGAGCGACAGGATCGGTGACATATCGCTGACTGCCCAGCATCCCTTTTTCTTCTCCCGCCCAAGCTGACAGGAGAACGCTGCGTCCGGGACGCACACCATCGGAAAATGCCTCGGCCAGTTCCAGCAACGCACTGGTGCCCGACGCATCATCGTCCGCGCCGTTCCAGATCCGCCCGTTGTCTTCACCGTCATGGTCATAATGGGCGCCGACTACGATCGTTTCGGCGTTTAATCCCGGATTGGACCCTTCGATTCTGGCAATGACATTGCGCGCCGTATAGCCGTCACGGTCAAAATCGACGTTGAGCGTCGCTGTTCCGGAAAGCGGCACGGTCTGGGGCTCAAAGTCGCTGTTGATTTCCGACTGACGCGAACCCAGATTGGTGACGATGCGATCGGCCGCACGCCGTGCAACCACGGCGATCGGAATCCTTGGCTCGGCGGGTCCCGGAGCCAGACGCATCAGGCTTCGGCGCGGTGGCAGGTTGGGTCGAAGCGTGCTCGCCCAAAACCGGATCGGCGTCAGGGCTCTCTGTTCGGGTCCCTGGACAATAAGGATGCCGATAGCTCCCGCCTGCTCCGCATTCCGCGCTTTATCAGCGATGCTCGAGAAATCGCGGTCGGAGAGCGCGTTAAACGGCGAATCCGGGTCGTCCCCCCGGGGGACACCTTCAAGCGCGACAGCAATCTGACCGTCGAGGGTGATATCAGCCAAATCGTCGTAGTCCAGATCGGGTGCCCGGATCCCGTAACCCACGAAGACCATCGAACCAGAAACAGTCCCGTCCACGGACCCCGGAAATGGCAGAAAGTCCGATCGGAGGCTGAAGTCGATCTCGCGGCCCCGGAAAATCGTCAGGGCGTTACCGTCTCCCAGGCTCAACCGCTCGACTTCAAAATCCTGGAAATAGCCATTTCCGCCCACGGGTGTCAGGCCGTTTTCTTCAAAAACTTCTGCGATGTAATCGGCCGCGAGGTCCAGTTCCGGCGTCCCGTCGCCGCGCCCCCGAAATTCATCCGAGGCCAGATGGGTGACCTTCTCGCGGAGCTCGTCAATTCGGATGGACTCGGGCCCGGAGGTCGGAACAGGTAGAGGGGACTGCGCCCCAACGAAACCAACCAGAACGATGAGACCAATTCCCGCTGCGAGGCCAAGAATTCGTTGTCGACCGGAGAACCGGACCTTAGAAGTGGTGATTCGCATGCTTGACGTTTTGCCGGAAATCGCTCCCGACCATCTCAACGGTCTTGCACATCTCGTAGAGGCGCGAGCGCATTCGATCTCCGATCCGTTCGATCAGGGAATCGCTAGCACCCTTACGTGCATGCCGGCCTTCGACCTCGTCTGGGAAATTCGTCGTCAGTATCGTGACCTTATTCTCGTTGTAACGGTAATTGAGTATATAACCCACCGTGTCCCGAACCCACGACGAAGGCGATTGCGCGCCCAGTTCGTCCAGAACGAGCACTTCGGTGTCGAGGACAGGCGCAAGCAGGGACAGTTCCGACGTCTTGGAAATCGGATTATATGAGTTCTGTATTTCTTTGAGAAGTTCGGGAAACGTCCGGAACAGGCATTCGACAGATTTCTCCCGCATCAGCCGCTTGATAATTCCAACAGCCAGATGTGTTTTCCCGACCCCGGGCCTGCCCATGAACAGCAGTCCGATAGGCGGCGACAGGGGATACTCTTCAACGAACCTCTCGGCGGCCAATTTGGCCTGTTCGATGGAACGCGTTGTCAGCTGCGGGCCGAGTTCGAAGACCTCGAGGTCACAGTGGGCATAACGTTCCGGAATTCTGGCTTCTATCAGAATGCGGTCCGCGCGGGACTCCTTCAGACATTCACAGCGGACAACACCGGGGATACCTTCTTTTTCGACTTGCTGCCAGCCTGTGCCTTGGCACAGCGGACAGGCCGTATTACTCGCCATTGTCCGATTCTAACACCCCTCGGATTAAGCTCTGCGCGCAGAGTTTACAGCGTCTGAGCTGGATAGTCATTGCCGCCTTTGGCGATTGACAAATGTCTAGATGAAGGCTGCGGATTTCTCCGATATCTCCTGAGGCCTCGCCGTCATCCTGACGGCGAGGGTCGCCCTGCTTTCATGTAGGAGACTCGGACAGGATGTCCGAATGAACGAGGGAGCGAAATCTTTTCTCGGAAACTCCAAACCGCCGAACGGCTAATTGAGGTACCCGCGGAGTTGCCTCGCCCTCTGCGATCTCCGCAGTTTTTCCAAAGCCCGCGCCTGGATCTGGCGAATACGCTCCCGGGAAAGATTCAGCTTCTCCCCCAACTCGGCCAGGGTCTGGGGTTCGTCGTCTTTGAGTCCGAATCGCCGCTCAATGATGAAGAGTTCCTTTTCATCCAGCTGGTCGAGTAGTTCTCCAAGCTGACGTTCGAACGACTGCGCCATCAGCGCCTTGTCCAGTGGCTCGATATTGGGATCGGCGATCAGATCCTGAATCTGAAAGTCGCTGTCCTCACCAAGGGAGGCGCTTAGGGACACCTCGCCCGGAACGGCTTCCATCATGCCGCGGACGTCGGTTTCCTTCATCTCGAGCTGCTCGGAAATCTCTTCGACACTGGGACGGTGCCCCATTTCCTGTGTCAGGCGGCTGACCTTGGTCTGAAAGCGATAGAGCTCATGCTTCAACTTCGGGGGAACACTGAACACCTGGCCATAGTGCGCAATCGCTGCGAGAATAGCCTGCCGTATCCACCAGCTGGCGTAAGTGATGAACCGGACGTCTCGATCGGGGTCGAACCTGCGGGCTGCTTCGATGAGGCCAAGGTTGCCCTCATTAATCAATTCATGCATCGGGTAGCCCGAACGTGCGTATTTCTTGGCCATCGAAACCACGAAACGCAGATTAGACTCGATCAACTTCCTGAACGACTGCTGGTTCCCTTCCCGCGCTCCAATGGCGACAACTTTCTCCTCCGAAGGGCTCAGCTGAGGAAAGACAGCAATTTCGCGCAGATAAACGCCGAGACTGTCTCGAGGAACCGACCTTGTATAATTCTCTCGTTTCATTGACGCGCCCTGCCCTTGACAGGCACAACGTGCGCTGGACGAACCCGTACCAACGCGTGCTGGATCTTCTGTTCCATCTCGGGAGACCTATTAGAAATCTGCTCTTCGACGTACCGGATGAACTCGGACATCTCGCCCTGCATCTCTTCCATTCGCTGCCGCATGTTCAGGATCACTTCGACTCCGGCCAGGTTGACGCCAAGATCCCGTGTCAGGCTCAGTATCAGCTCAAGCCTCTCCAGATCCTCCGCCGTGTAAAGACGTGTATTGCCTTCAGACCGTGAAGGCTTGAGCAATCCCTCCCGTTCGTACATACGCAACGTCTGGGGATGGAGCCCGTAGGTTTCGGCAACGGCACTGATCATGTAGGCCCCGCGGCCCTTTTTCTTACTGCCCATCAGCCTGAAGATCCTTTCGAGGGTTGTCCTGATCCAACTCGGCCAGTTCCCGAAGTATTTCCCTCGATCGTTCGTCGGTTACTTTCGGAACAACCACCGAAACTTCGACGTACTGGTCGCCACGGACGTCATCTCCCCTCAAGGACGGTGCCCCTTTGCCGCGAAGCTTCAGAACCTGGCCACTCTGAGTGCCCTGGGGAATCTTCAGCAGCGCAGCGCCATCCACCGTGGGCACTTCGATCTTGGCTCCCAACGCGGCCTCACTCACGGTTATCGGAACGATGCAGTGAATGTTGTCGCCAGCCCTCCTGAAAAACGAATCCGGTGAAACGTTCGTCACCACGTAGAGATCACCCAGTTCGTTGGTCCGGGAATCGATGTTGCCCTGCCCTCGAAACCGCACCCGCGACCCTGCACTCACTCCCGGCGGAATCTCGACTTCAATCCGTTCGCTTTGGGAGGTCCGGCCTTCTCCCGCGCAGACCGAACACGCGACCGCAACCCGGCCGCTACCCTCACATTGGGGACACGTCATCGAAAACCGCAGGTGCCCTTTGGAACGAATCCATTCTCCGGAACCCCCACAGTGTCCGCAATCGTACTCCATCGAACCCGCCGCCCTGCCCAGCCCCCGACATGCATCGCATGGACGCTTCCTGTAAACGTTGACCGTTGTCCGAACACCCCGGATGGATTCTTCGAACGACAAAGACGCCTGGCACTCGACATCGTTCGTCGCGTCGGGACGGCGGGCCATGCGGGCGCGCGTAAAGAAGTCGTCGAACAGGTCGGAAAACCTGGATGCGTCCGAGCTACCTCCCGAGTCGAAACCCCGAAACGAAATATCCCAGCCCGACTCCTTCTGGCCGTCCAACACGCCCTCAGAGTAATACCCGTGCTCGTCATAGAAACTACGCTTGTCGGGATCGATCAAGACCTCGTACGCCTCTGAAATACCTTTGAACCGGTCTTCTGCTGCCCGATCACCCGGATTGATATCCGGATGAAATCTTCGAGCCAGCCTTCGATAAGCCTTCTTGATTTCACTTACCGTAACGCCCTGGTTCAGGCCAAGAATGACGTAGAGATTTGTCATCGTTACTATTCCTTCTTATCCCCCTCATCGACGTCCACATACTCAGCATCGATCACGTCGTCATCCTGATTCTCGCCGCCGTCGCTTTCAGGTCCTGGCTCTGCACCATCACCTGGAGGGGATCCGCCCTGGCTATACATGGACTCGGCGATCTTGTGGGACGCTTGGGTTAATGCTTCCACCGCGGCGTTGATGCGTTCGGCGTCGCCTTCCTCCAAAGCCTTCTTGCAATCGGCGATGGCGGCTTCAGCAGATTTCACGTCTTCTTCTGACAGCTTGTCCTTCTGTTCGGAAATCAGTTTTTCCGTCTGGTGGATGAGAGAATCCGCGCGGTTTCTGGTTTCGACCTCTTCGGCCCTCTGCTTGTCGTCTTCGGCATGGGCTTCGGCGTCTTTGACCATCTTTTCGATATCGTCTTTGCTGATGCCGCTGGACGATGTGATCGTAATCTTCTGCTCTGTCCCCGTGCCGGTGTCTTTGGCCGAAACGTTGACGATTCCGTTCGCATCGATGTCGAAGGTGACGTCGATCTGTGGGATTCCGCGGGGAGCGGGAGGAATTCCGACCAAGTGGAAACGACCGAGCGTCCTGTTGTCCTTTGCCATGGGACGCTCTCCCTGCAATACGTGGATCTCAACGGAAGTCTGGCTGTCGGCAGCCGTCGAGAAAATCTCGCTCTTGCGTGTCGGAATCGTCGTATTCCGCTCGATCAATTTCGTAAAGACTCCGCCCAGGGTCTCGATACCGAGCGACAACGGCGTGACATCCAGCAATAACACGTCTTTGACTTCGCCACCCAGAACACCAGCCTGAATCGCTGCACCGACCGAGACGACTTCGTCCGGATTCACACCCTTGTGGGGATCTTTTCCGAAAAGCTCCGCTACGATCGCCTGGACGCGTGGGATACGAGTAGAACCGCCAACGAGCACGACCTCATTGATTTCCGAAGGGTTGAGACCGGCGTCCTTAAGGGCCTGCTTGCACGGACCGACGGTTCGTTGCAGAAGGTCTTCGATCAAGGATTCCAGCTTCGCGCGGGTCAGCTTCTTGTTGAGGTGCTTGGGACCCGTCGCGTCGGCTGTAATGAAAGGAAGCGTGATTTCGGTTTCCTGCGTTGAGGACAGTTCACACTTGGCTTTCTCCGCGGCTTCCTTCAGACGCTGAAGCGCCATCTTGTCGGCTGAGAGAGGGTCGGTCCCTTCGTCTTTCTTATACTCGGCAATCAGCCATTCGATGATGACCTGATCGACGTTATCGCCACCCAGATGCGTATCACCGTTTGTCGACTTCACCTCGACAACACCTTCACCTACTTCAAGAATCGATATGTCGAACGTTCCGCCACCGAAGTCATAGACGGCGATGGTTTCATCCCCTTTCTTGTCGAGACCGTACGCCAGAGCCGCTGCAGTGGGTTCGTTGATAATGCGAAGGACTTCCAGACCCGCAATCTTTCCGGCATCCTTCGTGGCCTGCCGTTGTGAATCGTTGAAGTACGCGGGAACGGTGATGACAGCCTGTTCCACCGCCTGCCCGAGGTAGTCCTCTGCGGCACCCTTGAGCTTCTGAAGAATCATCGCGGAGATTTCCGGAGGGGAATACTGCTTGTCATGGGCTTCGATACGGACGTCATTCTTCGCATCGATAACGCCGTAGGGAACCATCTTCATTTCTTCGGTTACTTCGTCCCGGCGGCGCCCCATGAAACGCTTGATCGAATAGATGGTGTTGTCGGGATTTGTTACGGCCTGCCGCTTGGCAACCTGACCCACCAATCGTTCGCCATCCTTGCTGAAGGCAACAACCGACGGCGTCGTCCGGCCGCCCTCCTGGTTGGAAATCACGACGGGTTCTCCACCCTCCATGACGGCAACGACCGAATTCGTCGTCCCCAGGTCAATTCCAACAATCTTGCTCATCTGAACTCCTCCTCACCTCTGGAAAGAACTTTTTGGACCACCAATTTTCTATGAGAACTAAAACAGTATAGGACTTGAGCGTATCATTGTCAATTTAGTCTTATAGTGTCAATATAAACTTATGGGCAGTAGCCAGCCTATATCACTGATTACAGGTCTATTACCGGTTACGTGAGGATTTTCGTGACGGAAGGGCGGGTCTTGCAGGGCTCTTGGCCCAGGAAATAGGGAAAGGAAAAAGAATTAATCAGCCAAACGATCGGAATAGATCCCCTGCACGCGCCGGAGGTATGCCGCACCTTCCTCGGTGGGACCGTTAGTCCCCAGGTAGCGCAGAACACCGTCCCAGAGGCCGTGTTGGCGCGTATAGTCTTTCAGGATCCGCGCCCCCAGATCGACGTTGTCTTCGACTCGGAACAGGTTGATTTCCTCGGCCTCGGCCAGGGAACCCCATGTCGGGACGTGGATCTGCATCATCCCAACCTCATCGCGACCTGAGATGGCGAATGGGTTGGCGCTGCTTTCAACCAGCAGAATGCTGGCCACGAGAAACGGGTCTACGTCATACCTGCGGGCACTGGCAACCACGGCGTTTGCGATGCAGGAGCGTTCCACCGAATCCACCCGCGAATGGCGGCCAAGAATGTCCTCGATAGAATCAATGGCCGGATCCAAAACCTGCGGAGCCGATTCCGTGCCCACCTGAACCACCGCTTCGGGAAGCGTTTCCGGGTCAGGGGAGATAACGGTCGCTGTCGTGGTCGGAAAGAACGAAATCAGAAACGTTATGGTAACCGTATATGCCAGCAGTCGAAGAGCTAAAAACGGGCTTCCTGAACAGACTATCCGGTGCGTCAGGTACTTCCTGTTCCACCCGACTTCCATCCCACGACACCGGGAACAAAATGCTATAGGTCGCATTGGCCCTCCTTGGGCATAGCGCCCGCACCCGGAATCAGAGATCGGGTGGCGCAAGACCTTATTGTTTATGATGACGACCCTTCGACCAGTTTTGCAAGAGAAAGAAATGCGTGCCCCTGAAAGCATTAAAAAGGGAATTATATAGCTGTTTACCCGCGCAAACCCCCTGACCTGACCATCCGTTTGGGTAAACTACTTCCATCATGAAAAACATAGGACGCGCGTCCGGCAAATACTATCGAGAAGGATTGTCGTTGATTGAGTTGACTCGCATGTTTCCAGACGACGAAGCTGCCGAGCTCTGGTTCGTCAAGGCCCGATGGCCTCGAGGCGTTCGTTGTCCGAAGTGCAATTCGAAGAACATCCAGGAGCGTCCAAGCCGGAAGCCGCAACCGTACCGTTGCCGTGATTGCCGTAAGGATTTTTCAGTGAAGACGGACAGCCTCATGCACAGTTCGCCTCTTGGGTGTCAAAAGTGGGTCATAGCGATCTACCTGCTCACAACTGGAATCAAGGGCGTGTCCAGCACGAAGCTAAGCAGGGATCTGAAGATCACGCAGAAGTCGGCGTGGCATCTGGCGCACCGCATCCGGGAAAACTTCGCCGATTCAAAGCAGAGGTTTGTCGGCCCGGTCGAAGTCGATGAAACCTACATCGGCGGGAGAGAACGGAACAAGCACTCCGACAAGAAACTCCGATCTGGCTGCGGCACGATCGGTAAGGTTATTGTGATCGGAGCGAAAGACCGGAAAACGAACAAAGTGAGCGCATCGGTGATCCCGGGCACGGAGCGCCCGATTCTTCATGGATTCATAGCGGCCCATGTGCGGAAAGGCGCTACCGTCTACACAGACGAGCACAACTCCTACCAGAACCTACCGCATGTCTCTCATGCGTCCGTCAAGCATGGCGTCGGGGAGTTTGTCCGAGATCAGGTTCACACCAACGGGATCGAATCGTTTTGGGCCTTGCTCAAGCGTGGATACCACGGAACCCATCACCACATGAGCCCGAAGCACCTTCACCGCTACGTCAACGAGTTTGCTGGACGGCACGGCGTCCGGGAGTTGGACACGATCAAGCAGATGCGGAAGATGGCGAAGGGGCTTGACGGGAAGCGACTGCGGTACTATGACCTGATTTCAGGCTGATTTATTTTCTGAGCAATGATGACCAATGTTGCTTCGATCGCTCGGACCTCCGAATTAAGTTGCGCGACTTGGTGGGTGAGGTCTGAGATCGCTTGGGTCAAGAGTGCGCATTGATGGTCCGTCATTTTGTCCTCCCGATATGAGTTGCGTTTGATTTAAAATCGAGCTGGGGCCGACTGGCATCGGCCCCAAAATGAGAAATCGGCACTCTCCAGTACCAGAAACATTCTAGCACTGGAGGGTGCTCTTATGCACATCTGTCAGTTATTGGCCGAAAAGATCATGAACGTATTCGACGAGGCCGGCGCAAACTCAACGCAACGTTATACCGCCCTCTCAATTGCTAAAGAACTCACCAGCGTGTGGCCTGGATCAGTGCTGCATACACTCGATGAAGAACGAGAAGTTAATCGTGAGAAGGATCAACGCTTGACTTCTCAGGGAGGGGAGGACCATCTTTGAATGACATAATAGATTGGTCAATTCGAGCGATCGCAGCCACAATTCGTGAAAGTTCCTCCCTGATCGCCCGCATCTCTGCAAGGATTCCATCGGCTAGTTTATCTTCCATCTTATTTCTCCTTTACTGGTCAACGTCATCCGGATTCTTCTTTTTCCCTTGAAACCACCCCCATATAGGCATGAACAACATGGCCAACGTGAAGACGCCGTTGGCCAAGACGCTGAACAGGATACTGATAAAGCCCACAATGAGGCCAATGCCAATGATCCACCCGATGATCGACAATAGCGCGTCCAACTCAGTTCCTTCCTAGCCGGACCCACGATGGGGCGCGGACCTGCCCTTGCCCGTACACATAGCCATCATCGTATCGCCATGTGTCCCCCGTGCATTGATCCAGCAGGAATTCCGGGTTTCCGCTGGGATCGAACACATCGAAGTGGCAATCCTCGATTTGAACTACCGACGGTTGGGTTGGCAGTGGTGGAGTTTGAGCTTGGACAGTTAGTTCGGACGTGCCGGCGAGCCAGCCCGCGGACAGGCAAACGGCAACATGAACCGCCCCGGGTTTTCCGGAGACTCCATTTCTTGAGAGGATGGGAGTCATCATGGGAAGATCAAGCAGATATTCACCGGAAGTTCGTGAGCGCGCAGTCCGGATGGTGTTCGAGCACCAGGCCGAGCACGAATCGCAATGGGCAGCAATGGCATCGATCGCATCGAAGATCGGATGTACGGCCGAGACGTTGCGGAAGTGGGTGCGGCAGGCCGAACGGGACACAGGCCGACGTGCGGGCCTGACCACAGACGAGAAGCAGCGTCTGAAGGAACTGGAGCGAGAGAATCGTGAGCTGAAGCGGGCGAACGAGATCCTGAAGAAAGCATCGGCATTTTTCGCGCAGGCGGAACTCGACCGCCGAGGAAAGTGGTGACCGAGCTCATCGATCGAAATCGGAGCCAATATGGGGTCGAGTCGATGTGCAGCATGCTGCACATCGCCCCGTCGACGTATTACGAGCACGCGGCACGACGACGCGATCCGGATCGATTGCCGGCGAGGACAAAGCGGGACGCTTCGCTTTGTGTAGAGATCGATCGGGTCTGGCGTGAGAACCGCCAGGTCTATGGTGCCCGGAAAGTCTGGAAGCAGCTCAACCGTGAGGGACAGCAGGTGGTTCGCTGCACCGTGGCCCGTTTGATGCGGGATATGGGCCTACAGGGTGTCGTTCGCGGCCGGAAGTTCAAGACGACAATAGCGGACGATTCTGCGCTGCGACCGCCCGATCTTGTCGATCGGGACTTCACAGCGACCCGACCGAATCAGCTATGGGTCGCGGATCTGACTTACGTGGCGACGTGGCGTGGATTCGTGTACGTCGCCTTCGTCATCGACGTGTTCTCCCGGAAGATCGTCGGCTGGAGAACGATGAACTCGCTGAAGACTGACATTGCACTGGATGCTCTGGAACAGGCGCTCTGGTCGCGCTCCGACACCAACGGTCTGATCCATCACAGCGATCGCGGGGTGCAGTATCTGTCGATCCGCTACACCGAACGCCTGGCTGAGGCCGGCATCGAGTCTTCGGTGGGCAGCATCGGAGATTCCTACGACAACGCTCTCGCCGAATCCGTTATCGGACTGTACAAGACCGAAGTTATTCGACGGGAGGGACCCTGGAAGGGGCTCGATGATGTGGAGTTCGCGACGCTGGATTGGGTCTGCTGGTACAACGACAAACGATTGCTGGAACCGATCGGAGATATCCCTCCAGCCGAGTTTGAGCAGCTGTATTATCAGAATCCGCCGTCCGGCCTCGTCGAGGCCGGACTCAACTAAAACGGTCTCCGGGATTCCCGGGGCGGTTCAACAATCAACACGGCAATGAGTTTCTGCGAAGTCATGATGTGTTTCCCCAAATTGTTTTGTTGGAGAGCCCGGCAGTCTTGGGTGCCGGGCTCTGTAACAATCCACGGAAACGTGAGATGTCCTGCTTATTCACCCGGAGCGCAGGGAGCTACCCTCTGCTCGGCTGAATAGGTTATTGTATTCAGCAGGGAGCCCGGCTCAGCGGGGTCTCCCGTGGATCGTTACATCGGCTAGAATAAGAAGGCAGGGTTGGCTTGTCAAGACGCTTGTAACGTATCGGCGAGATGTTGTAACGTATCGTTAGCGGCAGGACACCAAGCCGAGGTAAGAAGATGAAAACTGAGAAGAAATCGAAGTACGAAGAGCCGATCCAAATTGAAGCAAGCCCGTTCGCCGTGATCCAGTCGCTTTTCGGCGGTAAGCCTAAGCCTAAGAACAGATGGCGGTATCTGAAGAAAGGCGAGAAACCCTCAGCCGAAGTCAAGAAGTAAGCCCGCCCCCTCAGTCACTCCCCGGGTAAACAGCTATATAATTCCCATTAAAAAGCCTTGCTTCGGCCCTCTCCACACGGTTACGATCAAGGGTTTACCTTGGAACCCAATTCGTGTCCGAGGCCCTTCAAACTGAGTCGTTTGGAAAGAGAAACCCATGAAGGATCTGCTCCAGGCCGGGATAATTTTTTTTAACGAAGGCCGCTACTATGAGGCCCACGAAAGCTGGGAAGATCTCTGGAGAACGGCCGATCCCCACGCCCGGCGGTTCAGCCAGGGTCTTGTGCAAGTGGCTGTCGGTCTTCATCACCGGACCCACGGCAATACCAGAGGGGGAAACAGCGTTCTAAGGCGGGGGATGGGAAACCTGGAAACGTACCCGGAATGCTATATGGGTGTTGACAACGCTTCCCTGCTCAGAGATTGCGGCCGCTTACTGGAAAAGGAAGGCCCAACCCGGATCAGCGTTCTCCCTTGCTGAGGGGGGATTCGCTAAACAACAAATGGAAACGGTATGATAGCGAACTCTTTTTGGACCCAAACCCTTGTCCTCGAAAGGCACCTCTTAAATGTCATCTGAACTAGGTTACTACCGACACCCAACGATAGCCGGAGAGCGGATCGTCTTCGTCAGCGAGGACGATCTCTGGTCCGCGCCGTTGGAGGGCGGGACCGCACGACGCTTGACCGCCAACCCGGGAGTATCTACCTTCCCGGTCCTTTCCCCGGACGGCGGATCGGTCGCATTTTCAGGGAGGGACGATGGCCCTGCCGAAGTCTATGTCATGGACGCGGAAGGCGGTCGACCTCGGCGCCTGACCTGGATGGGCGCGAACACTCAAGTCGTTGGGTGGGACCGGGACGGCAAGAACATCCTGGCCGCAACCGACTGGCGACAACCTTTTCCTGGAATGATGCATCTGGTGACTGTTTCCGAATCGGGCGGCCCACCGCTGGCCCAGAATTACGGCCCCGCCAGAGCCATCTCGTTCGGCTCCGATCGGGGAGGAACGGTTATCGGGAGAAACTCGGGTGACCCCGCGCGGTGGAAGAGATACCGGGGTGGAACCGCCGGCACCCTATGGGTCGATCGAGGAAACAAGGGCAAATTTTCGCCGCTGATTGAACTCAAAGGAAACCTGGCCAGCCCGATGTGGATCGGTAACCGGATCTACTTCCTGTCCGATCACGAAGGGCACGGAAACCTTTACTCCTGCACGCCAACGGGACGGGGCTCACGCGGCATACCGACCACGAGGATTTCTACGTCCGGTTTCCGAAAACCGATGGCCGTCTAATTGTCTACCATGCCGGCACGGATATTTACGTGTTCGATCCCACCAGAGAAGTATCCGGCAAAATCGACATTCGCATTCGCAGCACACAGAGCCAACACAACCGCAAGTTCGTCAGTCCCGAGCGGTACCTGGAATCATTCGACCTTCACCCCAAAGGGCACACGCTGGCTTCGGTTCACCGAGGGGGCCTATTCTCGATGGGGCTATGGACGGGTGCGCCCCTTCGATTGGGAACTGTCGCGGGAGTGCGTTACAGACTCGGCTCCTGGTTGCCAGATGGCGAACACATTGTCGCGGTGACTGACGAAGGGGGAAAGGAAGCGCTCATCGTGTTTCGGGCGGACGGGGGGGAAAGCCCAAACTCGTCAAGCTCATCAAGGGAGATCTGGGACGGCCCATCGATCTTTATGTCGCGCCCGGAAATGCCATCAAGAAACCAGATAGCGAATCATCAAAAAAAGAATCCAAGAAGTCGAAGAAACAGCAGCAACCCAAACCCGATATCAAGAAACTGGTCCTGACAAATCACAGGCATGAAATCATATCTGTCGATCTGGACTCGGGGCGTTCGCGGGTGCTGGACCGGAGTCGCTACCATCGGATCAGCGGCGTCGCCTGGTCCCCAGACTCCAATTGGATCGCCTACGGACACTCCACGGCGGAACACACAAGCGCCATCCGGCTTTGCAGAATCGATACGGGCAAAATCGTCACGATCACCCGCGAAGATTTCTCAGACGGGTATCCGAGTTTTGACCCCGATGGAAAGTATCTCTATTTCGTTTCAGGACGGATCTACAACCCTGTATACGACAACCTTTATTTCGATCTCGGGTTTCCGCTGGGAACGCGGCCGTATCTGGTGACGCTCGGACGAGAAATACCCTCGCCTTTCGCACGCGGTACGGAAAAACCGAGGGCACCCGGCGGATCCCCCGGCGCAAGCGGAGACGAATCGAAGGACGAAAAAGACGAGTTTCGAATCGATCTGGAAAACATCGAAGACCGTGTTGTGGCCTTCCCCCTGCCTGAGGGTCGCTACGGCACCATTCTAGGAGCTCGGGGACGTGCACTCTACTCAAAATACCCCATCGTGGGGAGCCTCAGTGACGACATGGACACGGAACCTCACTTGAGGGGCATCCTCGAGTATTGGTCTTTCGACAATAACAAGTCGGGGCGGGTTTCCGATAAAGTCAGCGACTTCAGCCTGTCATTAGATGCCCGTGTCCTGGGCATTCTCTCCGGTAATCGTGTCCGGGCTATACCTGCAGAATTCAAAGACGACGCGGAAAAGAACAAGGACGAACACTCTCGTGAAACCGGCTGGGTTGATTTGGACCGGATTCCGGTTTCGGTCGTGCCGAGGGAAGAATGGAGGCAGATGTACTCCGAGGCGTGGCGTCTTCAGAAGGAACATTTCTGGACGCCCGACATGTCGGGCGTGGACTGGGAGGAAGTCTACGAACGGTACCTTCCTGTCTTGGACAGGGTCGGCACGCGTGTGGAATTCTCCGACCTGATGTGGGAAATGCAGGGAGAGCTCGGAACCTCCCATTGCTACGAGATGGGTGGAGACTACAGGCCGAGACCCAACTGGAGGCAGGGCTTCCTGGGGGCAGATCTCGACCTCAACCGGCGCACGGGAAAATGGTCCGTTCAAAGAATTCCGATGGGCGACTCCTGGGATTCGGAATACGCATCGCCCCTGGCGGCGCCGGGACTGAACCTCCAGCCCGGAGATGAAATCCTGGAAGTCGGTGGCGAAGCAGTAAACGGGGACGTGTCTCCGTATGAACGCCTCGTAAATATGGCAGACCGGGACGTTCAGATTACCCTGCGGCGCCGAAAGGGCAGACGACGCCCAACCGAAACCGTTACTGTGAGAACGCTGCATGAAGAAAGCTCGCTCCGTTATCGGGACTGGGTCGAGGGGAATCGACGTCTTGTCCATGAAAGAACCCACGACCGCGTCGGCTATATACACATTCCGGACATGGGGCCGTTCGGATACTCGGAATTCCATCGATACTTCGGTCCGGAATCAGATCGGGACGGATTGATCATCGATGTTCGCTTCAACCGCGGAGGGCATGTCTCACCCTTGCTTCTTGAGAAACTGGTTCGGAAAAGGATTGGCTATGACGTGAGCCGGTGGTCTGAACCCATACCGTATCCGTATGAATCGCCGATGGGACCGATGGTCGCGTTGACGAACGAGTACGCAGGCTCGGACGGGGACATTTTTTCCCATTCGTTCAAGCTTTTCGACCTGGGCCCTCTGATTGGAAAGCGGACCTGGGGAGGGGTGGTCGGCATCTGGCCGCGTCACTCGCTCGTTGACGGAACGGTGACCACACAACCGGAGTTTGCTTTCTGGTTTGAAGATGTGGGGTACGGTGTCGAAAACTATGGAACGGATCCCGATATTGAAATCGACAATCGACCCCAGGATTACGCCGAAGGTCTAGACCGCCAACTGGACAAGGCACTGTCCACTATTCGGGGCATACTCCGGAAAACAACGAAGAAACCCAACCTGCAGATTCGAATATCCGAGAAGAAGTAGCCGCAAACTGAGCGGAGGAGACAGGTGGGCACCCGCCTCCTCCGAACGGTTTCAGACTAACCTGGACTACTGGCTCGTATGCGCCATCAGGTCGTCGTAGAATTCCGGCCCCGGCTGAAATTGAGCGTGGACGGCGTAGTACCGGTTAAATTCCAGTCCCAGCCGCTCGACGTTGTCGGCAAGAGCGACCACATAGGGATTGGGGTCGTCACCCGGCGCGGGCAGCGTGAAGTCCGCTTGGAACAAGAGCCCCCCATCCACCTCAGGCACGTAAGCCACGAGCATACCGTCGGTATGATCGTTGCCCCGGACGTAATGCATCTCCAGCCTCTGCCCTGTTTCGTCTTCCAGAACCAGCAGATCACCAACGCCTTCGACCGTGGGCTCGGTCATGGCCGTAGCCAGCGTGTCGCCTACCAGAGTCCGGGGATTTCCCAGTGCCTCGGCGAGAAACTCCACGTTGTTCTCGTGCGTCAGAATCGTGATGCCTTCGGCGACGAAGGGCGCCAAACCACCGGCATGATCAAAGTGGGGATGTGAATTGATCACGTAACGGATTTCCTTACCGGGGATCGCGTTCCGGGTTGCATCGATCACAGCCTGACCGCGGGCTGGGTTCCCACCGCCTTCGAAGATAGCGATGTAGTCCTCGAACTCGACGGCCAACGCTTCGTATCCCTGCGTGATGCGGTAAACCCCACGCCCGAGTTCTTCGGCTTCCACCGGCGGGGGCGCACCACCACCTCCGCCGCGGCCCCGGCCCGCGGGAGCTGCAGCAAACTGATCTTCGAGATCTGCCGGGTGTATCGTCGCATCAGTGATGTTGGCACGAAACGTCTCGCGGCCCATCCTGTTCTGAAACATGGTCGTCGGCACCATCACGCCATCGAATTCCTGGTAATCCTCAAACCGCTGCTGGACCTCGAGGTCTCCCGCAACAGCGTCTTCGACCCAACTTTCGATTCCAACAATCATGTTGTCATCATTGATGAAGCCCCAGATCTCATACTGCTCTCCCGACTGAGAGGTTGGAGAGGGCGGTGACCACCGGACGATGTTGAACATGTTGTCACCGCGCGGCTCGCGGGTTCCAGTTGCATTGTTGGCCGCGGCGCCCTTCAAGAACCCCCAAGGGGTGAGCCAGATTTCCATCTGCTGCGCCCATCCGGATTCAGAAGTCACGTTCATGTTGTACCTTCCAGCTTGGGGCGGACCGCCGCGGAAAGGAGCAAAGGTTGATCCTGTAGCAAAGGATCTCGGCGCAGCCATATCGAGATCGATCGTGCGGACGTATTCGTCGACGTCGATACCCATGCCGTCGTACGGTCCGTTAATGTTCTGCGTCTGCCCGAATCCGATGTTGTACGCGGTTCCTGAGTACATAATCGAATCGAGGTCGTTCACGCCCATTGCCTCCGAGGCAGCGGCGATTACGGCTCCGGCATCAATAGGTGTGGCTTCTACTTCCGGGGCGTCGGCCCCTTCTTCGGTTTCTGTAGCCGCACAGCCCATCGATACCAATGCTGCGACCATTGCGACCATCATCACTTTTCGGATCATTCTTGCCTCCAAGTCGGGTACGCCCGCCTAGTTCTGTTAGAAAATTGACGACCGTATTATATACGCCTCAAAGACATGGTAGGCAAGATGTTCGGGTCCCGGCAATCGGCCGGCGGCGGCACGCCCGTTGCCGGAATAAGTCAACGGAACGCTTGAGCGACGAGGGTTGCGGTTCGATAACCTGAGACCTACAATCATCACGGCACTCGCCGGTGATAAATCTCCACGTCGTCGCAAGTTGTCGACAGGCGCTTTTCCGGCCGAGCAAACAGCTCAAAATACCGTCTGTTATGAGTGCTTTGGAGAGATGTCCGAGAGGCCGAAGGAGCACGCTTGGAAATTGCCCGGCGGGACAATCACTGAGAAACACCGAATGCGTTGGAGCCCTTATCAGACAAGGGTTTCAGCGTTTTCGTATCTAGCCAGTAACAATCCCTATCAGACAGTCAGAATCGGTAATCCAAGAGGGGTTACGTCACAATCCGCGTCACAATTCCGTCGCGTTTGCCTGCCACGAAACGTTCCGAAAGAAAACGCGCCCCCGCGCCAAACCCGTTTTATTGTCCGGCTGGGCGAATTGCGTTGTTGATTAGGTCGGACTCTGTGCAGGGTTCGCAAAAATTTTAGCCGAAAACCGGCGTGTAAAAGTTTTTACATTTGAGCTTGTGATAGTTGTGATAGGGGCATAATGGGTCTTCTGAAATCTTGCTCGCACGTTTTTTCTTGTATGGCCGACGATCTCACTGCCTTCCACGATTTGGAGTGTCAGAGGCTCGCCGATCTTGAGCGTCTCCAAGCGCAGAGAACACGGGAGGAATTCGAGCGCGAGACTTGAGACTTGATCTGGAAAGCTGTTGAGGCTGGGTACATCTCGGTCGAATGAGATTTCAAAAGACCCCACGACCGATCGTCTCTTCGCTCCGTCGCAACGGCCATCCAAGCCGCCCCCGGTGCAACAACTTGTGCTCGTTTTTCGGCGCTCAAGATATTGCTCATGCCGACAGAGTACTGCGCCAGGATCAATGTCCCGCGCCTCTATCGTTGGCCGGTTTTCAAGTGACCGCCGAGGATTGAGCCCGACGTTGCTGCCGTGTCAGAAAATCCCCCTTTTGCCTCGGGCTGCTAGGCAGTACAGTAGACCAACCAAATGAAACTTGCGATTCTGCATCTTAGCGATATCCATTTCCGCAGGGCCCCTGACAGTAATCCGGTTCTTGAAAGAACGGAACAGATAGCTGGGGCCTTTCGAAGTCTATCGGAATTTCAATTCGATGCCTGCTTTGTGGCAATCACGGGCGATATTGCTTGTTCCGGCAACGCAGAGGAGTATTCCGTTGCGTTGGATTTTGTTTCGGCACTGCAGGAAGCGATGACTGACTTTCCTTTTGGCCCAGATAGCTTCGTCTTTGTCCCGGGGAACCATGATTGCGACTTCAGCCAACCAAACAGCATCCGCCAAGCGATCATCCAAAACACAATCCGCAGCGGCGGTGACCTTTCCGATATTAGCCGAGAAATAGTCAGTAAATGTTTGGAGCCACAGAAGGAGTATTTTCGATTCATCTCCATCTTTGGTGGAAATGAACTAACTGAAACGCGTCAACTCTACAATGAACGCTCTGTTTCAGTCGCTGGCAAGACCGTAGTATTCCGCTGTTTCAACACGGCATGGATGTCGGAACTTCAAGAAAAGCAGGGCCGCCTCTTCTTTCCGATCCACTTGGTTAATGACGGTGGAGATTCACAGGCAGATCTCGTTGTCGCGTTGTTACACCACCCGTTCCGATGGTTTGAATCAGACAATGCCAGATCGTTCAAGAAACATGTAGAAGCAAACACCGATATCATCCTGACAGGCCACGAGCATGTCCACGATCGCTATCGGAAGGACTCGTTTGCTGGGCACACAAGCGAATATATGGAGGGATTTCTTCTTCAGGAAGTTGATGGATTGGATAGTGGATTCTCAGCTATTGTTATCGATCTCAAAGATTCACGGCAACAGAGTGTGGCTTGGCATTGGGCGAAGAATGGCTACCGCCTGTCCACGCAGCCACACTGGATACCGTTTGGACGTGCTCATCGGTCATCGCTCCTTACCAACACGGGACAATTTACAAGCGATTTAACCGACTTAGGTGCCGCCCTTACACATCCTCGTAAGGAGACGATCTTCCTTGAAGATCTGTTCATTTATCCAGACCTCGATAGGCTTTCAACTAATGCGTGGAAATCTGGCAAATTGGCGCAAACCGACGACATCGTTGGCAGCCGCAGTTTGATTGATGAACCCCTGCCTGAAACTCTCATCCTTGGATCAGATCGGGCCGGAAAGACAGCGCTAGCAAAGGCTCTGTACCTCGGATTACAAGGTAAGAGGCTCACGCCGCTTTTGTTACAGGGCCGTTCGCTGAAAACGGGGCATGACGAAGAAGCCCTGAAGTCCGTCATCGCCGAAGCAGTGTCAGAACAATACGGCGAGGCTTTTGTCGAGGCCTACCAGCAGCACCCCTCAAGTGAAAAAGTGTTAATCATAGACGACCTCCAGGACGCAAAGATAAACCAGTCGGGGCAGGAGGCCCTCATAAACAATCTACGTCCTCGCTTTGGGAACATCATAGCGCTTGCCCATGAGTCGTTTTTTCTTAGTGAACTGACGCAAACACGGCCAGAGGCCGTCGGATTTATTGCCTTTTCAACCTTCAAGCTCCGCCAAATGGGACACAGACTACGCGGGGCGTTGATTGATAGGTGGATCGGCTTAGGCCAAGAATACAACTCAGATGAACGTGCGCTTACACAGAAAGTCGATATGCTTGAACTGCAGATTCGTGAGCTATTAGGCAAGAACCTGCTGCCGTCATATCCGATTTTTGTCCTAATCATCCTACAAACATACGAGTCGCAGCAGGCCCTCCACACGGCTTCCGGATCTTACGGCTATTACTATGAAGCTCTAATAACAGCGGCGCTCCACAATAAATCGGGAGCTATACCACATGACACTATCTATACATTTGTGGGTTCCATTGCATACAAAATGTTTACGGAGAGACTGGCGACTTTATCCCCGGCTAACTTTGATTCGACCCTTGAAGCTTATCGTAAGAAGCACAAGGTCGCACCCAACAGAGATGAGATGCTTCGGGTGCTTCGGGACGCACGAATTTTTGTTTGGAACGAGACTGGCGTAGGGCGTTTCTATTACAAGTACATCTATTACTATTTCGCCGCAAAGTATTTATCTGAAAACGTGTATCGACAGAGTGCCGCGGCTGAAATCCGCACATTGGTCTCAAGGCTCATAGGGGCGCTTCATGTCGAAGAACACGCAAACATCATTATCTTTTTTATATATCTAACGAAGGATGAAGAATCAATCAGGTCGCTCTTGAAGAGGGCACAGTCGCTTTATGTTGAGTCACCGCCTTGTAACTTTGAGAGCGATCTGACCTTCACGCGGGAGTTAATCACCGTACAACCGCAGATGGTGCTTGTTGATGGTGACATCAGAAGCCATAGGGAACGGTACCGTGGTGCACTAGACAAATCTGGAGACGAGACCGACGAACATCTAACATTGGAAGAAGGGGATCAACTGGAAGGAGTGATCAAGCTAAACGAAGCGTTCAAAACATTACAAATTATGGGACAAGTGTTACGCAACTTCCCTGGATCTCTGGCCGGGGACATCAAGGTGGCGATTGCAAGAGAAAGCTACCTTCTCGGATTGAGGGTTCTCGGCTTCTTCTATGAACTCATTCGCTCGAACATGTCGGAACTCAAGGGGGCATTCAAGGAAGTACTGCGGACACATGGTCTCAGTGACGAAAAGAAGCTTGATAACGATGTCGATTTCGTTCTGTATCGCCTTACTTCCGCCGTCGCGTTTGGAATGATTAAGCGAATATCGCACGCCGTTGGTTCACAGTACCTCGCCGAAACCTTCCAGGAAGTATCCGATCACAGAGTGCCTATATCAATCTCGCTAGTCAACCTGTCCATAAAGCTAGATCACTTTGAGGAATTTCCTCTGGATGATGCTGTTCTGATGTATGAAAACGTTCACAAGGACCTCTTTACATCATCGATCCTCCGCGCGCTGGTTGTTCATCATCTCTATCTATTTCCGGTTTCCCGTAGTATTAGGCAGCGGGTATGCGATCGGCTAGGGATCAAAATATCCGACCCAAAACTGTTAACAGGCGAAGACCGCAAGTAGGGTGGGAAAATCTTGAACGGCGGAACCGCCCAGATGGAAGCATATCGAATAATGAACCATGCGGCGACAGACGGTTGCTCGCGGAATATCTGGGAGAGAACGAGACACAGATTCTCTTGCCGATGGTCGAGCTGATCGAAGGGTTCGCAGCGGCACCGTAAACTGTAACGCGCTGACGTTGGCCCCAAGAGAACGACGACATTTAGGGTCTGTGCGCTAAGAGAGCGTGGATACGTGTCGACTCAGTTGGTAAACGAGAAGAGTTATTGTCCAAAGTGGTGTTTGACGATTGATTCAAGCGGCGGTCTGGTCAACGTTGGACACTTCGATTCCATCGTTGAATTTCACCCAGTAATGACCTTGGCCAGATCATGGAATCCTCGTAGTCGCCGCCAGCGCTTCTCGACGCACTGGCCCAGCTTGCACATCATGTGCAGCATGCCATCCCGTGTCAGGCAGCCTCTGGATCGCTTGGTCCGGTGGCGAATGGTGGCAAAAGTCGACTCAATCGGATGGTGGTCCGGATGCTCTGCCAGTGCGGGGCCGGGAAGCTGTAAAAAGCCAGCAGTTCTTCTCTGTCTTTCTGCAGGCAGACGGTCGCCTTGGGGTACTTCGGCTCATAGGTTTCAAGGAACAGGTCGAATGCCTTTGCTAAGTCACAAGTTGACGCTGCTGGGCCGTGGTCGGCTCATTCTACACTGGCCCTTCCAGTAGCTGTATGGTCGAAAGCAATATGAAAGACTGCGCCCAATCCAGCCGGGATAGGAATCACTGGGACAATTGGGTCGGGTCGGGCAGGCGCGGCTACGGTAGCCTTGCGTTACTTGCGTAGCGTGCTGAGCTTGACCCACTCGTTCTTCAGTCGATAGTGCCAAAATGTCCAGCCATTCGTGCTGCGGCCACGAGCGGCAACCCCAGCAGCACTCGGGGATTTATAGGTCTCGCCGGAAAAGGAAATTCGACCATCTCGACGCAAGGAGGCATTGTATTCGAAGCCCTTGTGCCAGCCCTTAAGTGTCACTCTACGATCAAACGCATCCTTCAAACCATGACTGCCTGTGGCCTCTGCTGTTTTCGATCTAACACGTCGTTTCTTGACATCGCCACCCAGCAAACGCGCTCGCTTGTCCTTGTCATTATCTTTCATCTCTCGATTAAGGACCCGACTCAGATTTTCGGACTCAACGAATTTGCCGCCAACCCGATTGCCTCGTGGGCTCACTATACGGAGCACTAACGACTCCAACTCTTTCATGTGGCTGTCGTGGACCGTCAGGAAGACACTGAAGCGATTCCATTTTCCGCTGTGGCGGTCCTTGAGGTGACTGTTTAGGCGATTCATTAGATTGCTGGCCAGTCCCACGTAGTAAAGCGCGTCGTTGTGGTATAGGGCATAGACACCGGATTTGCCACGAATGAGGGACTGGATGAGTGGGCGGTAGTCCTCCATGACTTTCCCAGAAATCTTCTCCAGATGACCAATTACGAGTTTCTTGCCTTTTGGCATACTGTCCCTCAGCTTAGTTCAACCCTTCGATAAGTTTCACCTAGAGCCGTGTAGAAATTCATTTTCGATACCGAAGGAAGCACAAAGGTCACTACGTGACGCTAGTCTAAGGGGCAACTACCTGGAGGTCATTACAAAAGGTGTGTAAAAGTCATCAGGCGGCGGCCTTCGATTTCATCACGACTCTGATGCCGTCAGCGAATTGCTGACCATCATAGACCTCTTGTAAGAGTTCGGATCCTTTTAAGTGTCGCCAAGCCTTCTCAGCGACACGTAGTAGCTTCCAAATCATTGCCGTTGCATTCTCGACACGCTTGAATCGGCGAGCGGCGTTGGTGCGGAGACGAACCATGTCGAAGGGCGACTCGACGATGTTGGTCGTTCTCAGATGCACCCAGTGTTGTTTCGGGAACTCATAGAAAGTAATCATCCGGTCCCAGTCCCGCAACAGCGTCTCACCCGCTTTGGGATAGTTCTTCTCATATCGGCGGACGAACTGATCCCGCTTTCGTTCGCAGGCCGCGCGGGAGTTCGCGAAGGCCATCCCATGAAGCAGCTGTCTGGCCGCGGGCTGCTCGGTCTTCGGCAGATGATCGACCACGTTGATCGACTTGTGGTGCCAGCAGCGTTGTTCCTGGCCCTCGGGGTGTTGCTCGGCCAGGGCGGACCAAATTCCCAGGTGACCATCGGCAACGGTCAGTCGTCCCAGCTTCAGACCCCGATCCCTGAGGTTCCGCAGAATACGACTCCAGGATTCCTTGCTCTCCCTCTGACCGCTCTCACAGGCCAACAGCACTTTACGCCCGTCTGACAGGCCTGCGATGATCACCAGTAGTGCCGCCCGTTCTTTCGCGATCCCCGCTTTCACGTACAAGCCGTCTGCCCACTGGTACACGACCTCGAGGCCGGACAGGTCCTGCTGGACCCACTCGTCATACTCCAACTGCCAGGTCGATTTCAGTCGTTGGATCGATGCTCGCGACAACGGAGCGCCAGCGCCAAGCAGTCCGCGCATGGCCTGCTCGAAGTCCCCTGTGGCCAGGCCGTGGAGGTAGAGATCGGGAAGTAGCTCGCCCAGCTGTTTCGATTTCCGTCGAAAATACGGCAGGATCTGACTCTCGAACCGCTCGGCGGTGTTTCGAACCCGAGGTCGTCGAACCTCCATCGTACCGTTCATCATCGCAAACCGTCGCGGTTTCCCGTGACCGTTCCGGTAGCCCCGCCGATCCGAACTCCGCTCCGATTTCCTTCGACCCAAGAACTGCGTCACTTCGTCTTCCAGAAGTTCCTGGAGCCAATCCTGCACTCGTGATCGCGCCCAATCTTCCAGAACCTCATACTGCTTCGTTGACGCCGCTACTTCCGGTGTGTTCTTCTTCTCCATGGGTGGTGTACCTTTCTCCCGGTTGGCCCCGGGATTTGCTTACGGTTAATAGTTCACCGAAAGCGTACACCGCCTTTTTCTTTTTACACACTTATTGGAACGACCTCACTACCTGAGACATTGGTCTTGAAGCAACAAGCTGCATTTGACCTCCCCCCAATAAAATGGTCCACCCGGAGAGTGAGTTTTCCCATAATGAACAACACGGGAGAGCTCAATGAAACGGAAGCAGTTTTCAGAAGAACAGATCATCAAGATCCTGGCCGAAGGCGAGGCGGGAGCAACCGGTAGGGAGATCTGCCGGAGGCATGGGATCAGCGAGCAGACGTTCTACCGGTGGAAGTCCAAGTACGGTGGGATGACGGTGTCGGAGGCCAAGCGGCTGCGGGAGCTGGAAGCGGAGAACCGGCACCGTCCTCGACGAGTTTTGCCGCATCAAGATGCGCGAAACCTCTACGAGAGTGTCGCTGCGCTCCAAGCCGACCTCGATCCCTGGCTGCATCACTACAACACCGAACGCCCGCGTCTTGGTATCGAAACCAGGGTCGGAGGTCCATCGAAACCATTAACCTGTTCGTAAGCCAAGAGGGTTAAGTGGACAGATCGTTGCATGTCCTGTGCTTTCCTTCCGAGGACCTGAAACGCCACTCTATTCCCGTTTCAGCTGGCTGTCGATTTCGGGGGGAACGTCATAATTCAGCTTAATATCAACACGATTCCAGTGCTCAAGCAGAGCCTCCCTTAATGGTCGAATTCTGGCTAGTGTGATTTGTTCGCCATGGTGCGAAATTAGTTTTCGCAAGAATGGGGATTCTGCGCTCCGTTCCTTGGGATTTACAAATACCTTGAATTGGTCGTCTAGTGTAAATAGTCCCACTTCAAATCCTTTATCATGTATGAGGCAGAAGCACAGCCCATTCCCCAATTCTCCACGGAGTTGTTCATTGTCGGTCCATCTGGCAATGTGGGAGGCTACCAAGAACCGCGGATCTGCTACTGAGCAACCAGGGAAACAACAGAAGTTAGAATACAACCCCTTGATTGCCGCCGCGAACTTATCTTGTCCAAGGCGGGACCGCACAGTAGCAATCTGAGAACCTGTTTCCACAGAGACAATTGTCACCCCGCCACTAGGCGCGTTTATCGTGCCTTCGTCGTCAAATAGTATGGCAAGCAATTCCTCATCAATATCCGATAAGTACGCTCCGTTCAGGCATTGAAGGCGTCCCGCCTGTCTGACATAGAAGATGTTAGCTCTGTAGGGTCTACGCGTTTTGTTCTGCTCGAAATATTCTTCTAGTTCGGATTCGCGCGCCGCAAAGACTTCATTCAGATTCACTGGTTGGTGGAAGGGTGTGAAATTTGTGAGGTCGGCACGATAATAGCGCTCCGCAAAGGCCCACTCTCCAGGGTTCGGCGGGCGACGTTTAGTCGCAAATCCGTTTCCAGAGGCAATGGAGTAGCCAACAAAGTTGGCTCTAGGTGGGATACCTCGCAGGTGAATGATGACATCGCCGTCACTGACTTGGAGGACCTTGCTCCAAAAGGGCCATGCGCCACCACCACGTTTTTCAGCTGGCGCCCAAACGCAATTGGGGAACATCCATGTACCGCCTCCATGTGTATCGGCTCTCGACATTTCAAGGTAGATCATTGGCTCAGTACTCCATGAGAGGCGATCATAGTCGGTGGTGACTCATTTGAGGCGCGGCTGATGGCTCCCGTCTACGTTTCGTTCATTTGTGTTGGCCGCTTTGAGAGGGAAAACGCCCTGGTCATTCTTGCTCGGAAGGGGGATTTGGCTCAACCAACCGGCTCAATCACCTCTTCGCGCTCATTGCTGGAGTCATTGACGGCCTTAGACACCCGATAGGCGGTCATGGCGTTATCGCGATAAGGGGCCAAGAGCTTCAAAACGGCCTCGGCGGGCAGATTCTGGCCCAGCCATAGGACCCGTTCCCCTCGTTCCAGGATGACCGGCATCCGGTCGTGGATGGGTTGGGTCACCTTGTTCGCGTCGGTCGATCCTTCCATTCAGGCTTGATACCCCCGAGGGCCCGCTGGATCTTGCCAGGCGCAATGTTCAAAACGACGGGCAGGTGCTGTCCGGGACTGGCGTTGAAGACAGGGAGGTGCGTCTCGGAGAACTCCGCTCCGAAGTAGTCCTCAATGACCTCCTGTGCTGCAGTGGCTGTGTAGCGTCCGCACATCGCATTCCGAATATAACAGCCTCAATCCTCCGTCTCGGGAGCTTGTTGGACCCAGTAGTACCGAAGCCGATAAGATTGCTCCGTCATCGGGAGGGTCCACATGCACACCAACGGGATTGATGGCGTCTGGAGCCTGCTCAAGCGGTCGATCGTTGGCACCTTCCACCGAATGAGCGTCAAACATCTGGACCGCTACCTCGAAGAATTGGAGTGGCGTTTCAACAGCAGAGACAACCTACACATCTTCATGGATACACTTCGTCGAATAATCAACACCGACAATCTTACGTACAAGGAATTGGTGGCATAACCCTTAGCCAATAATGATAGGGAGCACATTCACAATTAGATGTTCATCTTCGTCAAATCGCTGGGTTGCTGTGCTCGCGATCTTTCCTTTTACCAGTTCGCCATAACTAAATGCCCAAGCTACCTCCTCGAACGTCTGCCACGGCCCAATATCAAAGACGACCTTGAAATCCTTGTCTGGCATGATCGTTGGCTTGTTGCTTCCGTCAATCACAACAGGCCATTGCGTACAATTCTCGATAATTGTTTTTATTTGATTTACGAGATCGACATCCTTGTACTCCGCAAACCGAACTGTTACACGAATATCTTTCACTGACTGATCTTGGGCTCGCCTTCTCTCAATGTTCCCTGCGACCCGCTCAGCGAACTTTCGAAGCGCTGACTCGGCATGATCCTTCTTGCACTTGCGTAGTGCTTTACGTAACTGCTGTATTTCTGAATTGACTGTGTCTACATCAGGTTCATCCTGCAGTACCGCCTCCTTAGAACGTCTATATTGATCCCACTTGGTCCATGCGAAACCTATTACCTTTGCGGTCAGAACCGTCGTAAAAATCACCCCAAAGAACCAAGCCATCGGAATGAATGGGTTTTGCAGCCAGCCGCCAGGAATCATAGAAGCCGACCTTCCGGCAAGGATAGAGCCCAGGCACGGACCACCCACCCAGCCGAATAGACCTGTGAGAGTGTCGAAATGCGATATTCCTTTCCAAGCCTTAGCGACTAGGTCGCGAATTGACATAATTCGGCCATGCTAGCAACACATTTCCTATTAGCCAACAGGACAATCACCAATCAAACTGAGACACTGCCCATTGACGGCGAAGTTGCTGGGCAGACGGTTCCCCACTGCCACGTCCACCACATACCGCGTAGGCGAGGGGACGTTGAGAATCCTCGCGGAGGTGTGCGCCATACGATACCCGGTAAGGGCAGTTACTAAATGCTCGGGGGCCACTGTAGATCGCCAAAAAGCAAAAGACTTTTCATCGCGACTAAAGGTTTACATCACGACTAAAGGTTTACATCGGGGTCGGCAGGAACAAACCGCGTCTCGGTAGCAGATGGTAGCGCCGAGTCGCATTTATTTGACGTTCGCTGCGCCGGGTTGCCGTCAATAGCAGTGAGACCGAGTGGTACAGAGTGCACGTCAGACTAGAATGACAAGCACGCTGAATTTCAAAACGATTCCAAAGCGATAAGCTGTTGATTTAATGTATTTTAGTCATTATTCCGCGCAGGAACTAAGCATCTAGCCATCCTCTCTCGTCTAGCGAAGGGCAATCGCAGAACTTCCTGGCGGATTGGTACAATGCCCGGATGAACGACTCCATGCTTCGGCGCATCGACGGGGCCGTGATCGCTGCCGCTCTCGCAACTGTTCCGCTCGTCGTGCTCGACGCGCAAGGTGTGGCACTGATGCTCCCTGGGATCAGCCTATTCGCTCCGCTGGGGGCATCCGTCGCTGCTTACTTCATCGAATCCGACACGGACGACCGGTTGGCCCGTATCGAAGAGCAGCTGGCCCGCATTGGAGAGTCGCTGAAGCGGTGAAACTCACGCGACACGGCAACGACCGTAATAGCTCTTTGGCTGACGTAAAAGTGAATTATTCGAATTGCCTGAACGGGGGTGGTCAAGCTTCCACGCAGTTTTGGGAGAACCCGTCCCACAACTGACCTTAGATTCTAGCTATTTTCATCAGGTCAGAGGCTTTACTGCCAAGTACTGAGGCGATGCTGTGAATGACCCCCAGTGTAGGGTTTCGCTGTCCGCGCTCGATCCCACCGATGTAGCCAATATCCAGTCCGCACGCGTCGGCTAATTGCTGCTGCGTCAGCCCACGCTCCAAGCGCACTTTGCGCACTGCGCGCCCAAACTCCCTGACCACACCCACCGGAGGTCGCATGGGGACGAGAGTATTGCTTGCCTGCCGAAACAGTTAGCGACTATAGTCACTATAGGCTTTGGTCTTCCTGATAGGCTTTGGTCTTCCTGCTTGAACTATGAACAACAACCGATCGTATACCGTCCCTGATATTGGCTTCGGGTTGCTCGGGCTCCTCGGTGGAATTGTCGGTATTCTGGCGGGGTTTGCGGCGTCGAGCCAATCCTATCGAATAGCGATTATCGTTCTCTTCGTCCTTGGAAGTCTCAACAGCATTCTAGCGGGCAAGGCTTGGTCCGGGCTTGGTTGGTTTCTCTATGCCGTTGGATTGCTGACTGGCTTTTATCTGGGTGGCCGCTGGGGAATGCTCGCCGGACTCGTCATTGCCTACGGGATTTCCACCCCGCTGGTAAACGCGTACGAGGAGCATTGAGAAGCACTGTGAGAACGCTGATCGGCTTGGTGGGCCGGATCGTTTTTTGGCTTGGCTTTGTCTTTATCATCGGCAACGCGCTCCGCGACTTTACGTGGACCTCCTCGTTTCAAAGCGCCCCAGAACCAACCGTGTTTATCCATTTTACACAACCGGGCAGGCTGCGGCATGATGCTGGATTATGCAGCGTGGCGCACGTGTCGGAATTATCGTCTCTCTTCTCGGCATTGGCTTGGATCTTCTGATTGACAGTTTCGGATCGCGCAAAGTGATATCTGAGTTCCTGCCTGTATTGGAAGCGTTCTTGCCAATAATCGGAGTCGGTGTTCTTGTCTCAGTAACAGCCTCAATCCTCCGTCTCGGGAGCTTGTTGGACCCAGTAGTACCGAAAGTTACTAGATGCTCGCGGGCCCACTCTAGGCCGCCAAAAGTAAAAGACTTTTCATCGCGACTAAAGTTTTACATCGCCCTTGGCAAGGACAGCCGCGCCTCGGTAGCAGCTAGGAGTCTGCGCGGCAGAACGATTTTGGGTCATTGTGACCACAGCATAGTGTGTGTGCGCAGCACTTAGCATCGACATGGAGTACCGAGTTTCTTCTGCCGCGCAGACTCCTAGTACTACTGTGTTACAAACGAAGCGGTCCACAGAACGGACAACGAGGAAGCTGCTGAATCAGGAAGCGGGCGATGCGAATGCGAAGCGTGGCAATCGAGCAGGGGTTATGTCGTTCGGGCCGGATCCGGGGTTCCGCGGGGTTTGAAGTGTTTGGGGAGTTTGGGGACGGATAGTCCAACATGCTCGACAAATGCAGAGGGGGAAAATCGGCTCCGCTCGGCGACCAGGAACCCATAAGAGGCAATACATAAGGTGCCATGATGGTGAAATCCACGCCAGCCGCGACCTTCGTAGTGTCCCAGACCGAGTTCCTGCTTGAGTTCCTGATAGTCGCGTTCGATGATCCAGCGCTGTTTGGCCTGACCGGCCAGATCGGAAAGCGAGGTATGGGCCCCAAGAGTGGAGAGCCAGTACCGGATCGGTTCGGATGCGGTCTTGGGCCACTCGACCAACAACCACTCTTTCGGATGCGGCGAGTGGCGCTCGTGATCCAGATGAGCGGGACGAATGCGAACTGCGGCGAAACGGGAACGCAGGGTCTCGGAGGTGCCTTCGCGCCAGGAGACGTTCTTCCAACGCTGGGGAGACAACGAGAGGGCCAGTTGCTTGACCGAAACCGGTTGATGTTTCTTGTTGCGCTGCATGCGGGTCGGTGTCCGTCCGCGGCCGGTCAAGGATTTCGGCGGCAAGGGACCCTGGCCCGGTTTCCACACGGTCGTGGTGCCTTGCACCCCTAGGACGTAGCTAAGTCCGAGTTCGGTGATGCCGTGCCGGAACTTGTAGTTGTTGCCGTAGGCCGTATCGCCCAGAACCGGTGTCGGAGCAATGCCGTCATCGACGGCCTGCCGGATTTGTTCCAAAGCAATTTGAGGTTTAGTTTGAAATCGAACGTCTTCGGGAATAGCGGCTTTGCTTCGACGTTCCGGATCCTTCGCCCAGGTCTCGGGGAGGTAGAGTCGCCATGCCACCGGCAAGCTGGATTTCGCTGTCGCCACCGACAGGCTCACCGCCACCCGGCAGTTCTCAGGTTTGCCGACCTGTCCATAGTATTGCCGGGCCACACCCACCGAGTGGGTCCCCTTTTTCACGAATCCGGTGTCGTCGACAATCCAGGCTTCAATCGGACCGTTGGCTTCCATCGCCCCCAGCGCGTACTGTCGAACTTCTGCCAACAGAGCCGCATCGTCCCAGGGCGCATCCGCGACCAGATGATGTAGCGACTGGTGCATTCGGCGTACATTATCCGGAGCCAATCGTGCAGCCATCGGCTCCACACTCTTACGTTTGATCGGCAGCAACAACCCGGTGCAGTACGACTTCAACGGTTCATGACGATCGGCGTGTCCTGCGGCCGACGCCAGGCGTTCCAAATAGGCCGCAAAACGTTTTTCCTGAGTGCCTGGCGCCTTCGATTTGGCGCTCATGACCGGATGCTAACATAAAATAGACCGTTTGTAACATAGTAGTACTAGTAGCCCCGAGTGGTATTAGTTGCCGTTCTTTAGGCCGGGTTGTGTTGAAAGGCAGTGAGACCGAGTGCCACAGAGTGCACGTCAAACTAGGATAAAAGCACGTGGGATTCCAAAAATGCAAACAATTGATCCTATTTAAGTTAGTAGTTCTGCCGAAGGAAGATACGCGTCCAACATCCTGAGTCACCGCGTCGAGCCGGGTAGTGGTCTGCTAGATTGTGCCTGAGGGCAGTCCGCCAAAACCTAGAATGCCAAGGAGTGCGGCTTGGCTTTCGGCATCTTTTTTACACTTTCGAAGAAATCCGTTTCCGTGATTTCTGTGGGCCATTCCAGTCGTATTAAAATTTCATAGTCGTCTTTTTCTGACTTCCGAGTGACAGCGATCGCTTGCAGGCTGAAGAGATCTACAATGTCTCGGACAAACGCTTTCCAAGGATTCTTAAGCGACGCATAAAAACCGCCAGCGCGCTCGAACAACACCTTTAATTCGATCTTCTCGGCCTCCAAAAGCATCTTTAATATCTCGACTTGGCGCTTAGCGAGAAACCGACGCTTTCCTGTCTTGAGCCGACCGAAAAGGTCATACATAACATTCCTGTAGAGCGCCTTCGACACCTGTTTCTTGATCGCTCCAAACAACCGGTGGCATTGAACGGTTACACCCTCTAATCCAAAGAGCAAGAACGGCGTGAGATCATGGTTGCCAGCTCGAACTTCGCTCAGCTTCTTCAAATACAATATCTTCTCGTCATAGTAATAGTTCGACATCGCGATGAAGAGAGCATCTCTGAGCCCAGCACGCTGAAGAAACAACGCTTCGGCTGCCCGCGCGGTTCTACCATTCCCATCAAAAAACGGATGAATGGAGGCAAAATGGTAGTGGAGCGCGAGCGCCTGAACCAGAGGGTCATGTGACCGGAACTCGTGTGCGACTGCGTTCATCAATCCGCTAAACGCATCCTGACATTCATTCCCGCCACTCGCCCCTCGATGCTGCGGGGTTCCAAAAAGTACATTCTGATCCGTCTGTCGCATTTCTCCAGGCCCACAATGATCATCATCCGCACCGGTAACCATCCTTCGGTGGACCTCACGAATTAGATCAGCATCTATGGACCGATCATTTGGCAACGCGGAAATCCAACGGTACGTACTGACGGCAGCATGAGCCTGGCGTTGCGACCGTGTAGCGAGCGCCTCTACATCTTCCTGCATGGCTTCTTCCAACTCTTCATCGGTGAAATCGGCACCCTCAATCTTGGAAGTTCCTCCGACTTCTGACTTCAATTGAACATGCTGCAGCGCCACTACCCAGCTTTTTTGATACGGCATCTGAGTCAAGGAATAGACTGCGGCTTTCGCATCGGTCAACTGTTTCAGAATTGCTGAGGAGTCGTATTTGATCCAGTTATCAGGAATACGGTATTTGATAGTCATTGTTGCGAGTATATTTCCACCATACTACCGTGTCAATACTAACTTCTATATAATTAACTTAGTTATTATAAAATAGTTAAATTGGAACATCCGCGTGTCGGATAGGTCATTGGTTTCTATTTTATTTCATAGTAAGTTCTACTGTAATTCTGGCCAAACGAAAACGGCCCTGCCAAGTGACCCTGCAGTCGCAGCTCGCCTGCGGGTCCGCGCGGGCCGGGCAGGCACAGCCCACGTCCAGAGGATGAACAAAGTGAATTATCATGTTTACTCCATTTGTTTCAGTCATTTACATGTTCACTAGCACTTGAATAAAGGTGAATTATTCCAATTGTTCAGCCTGATTCAGCAGGCAATGAACGCATAAACCGCTGATACGTAAATAGTTAAGCCACTTGTTCAGGTTGTTCACCACTCCGCCCCGCTACTGTCTTCCGCCACAGGCCCTGCTTGACCTTCTCGGTCAGTCCAAGCGAGGCCCATTTCAACAGCCGGTCGTTGGTGGGACGTGCGCTCAAGCTGAGGCCCTGTTTTGCTTCCTTGGTCGTGAATTCGTCACCCAGCCGTTCGAGAGTCTGTTTGTCCGGCTCAGACAGCTTGTCCCAGCGCACTCCCGAACGTAGTTGCAAGCTGCAGATAGCGGTTCGGTTCCTCTTCTTGGAAGCTTTGCCCAGTCCAAAATAACAGTCACGTCGAATGCCAAAACGATAAATAACTGACCCGAACTGAAACGCGGGAATAGGCGAGGTGGTCGAGTTATATATATAAATCAATCATTTAGAATCGAGGCCCCTGCCGAGGTATCCCCGAGGCGTTCGAGGCGCATCACCTCGCATGCACCTCGCTTGCCCACCTCGGTCATAAGTTGTTGAATTAATTGCATAACTCGCCTGCCTCGGTCTATACGACCGCCAGTTCTTCCCCCAGCGGGCCACTCAGACCGGCCCGTTGATGATTGGTCTTACGCCAGTGGTCTGCTTCCTTAACCAAGAGCCCCTGGCGCTCGCATTGCTTGATGAACCCGTAGTAGGTGGAACTGGATTTCATGACGGGCTTCACGGCAGCCTCCCCCTCGCGGTAGGTGAAGCGCTCTGGCAGATGGTTCCAAGCCCCACGGCGAGCGTCAGTGTTCAATGCTGCCCTCATCTGAAGCTGGGGGTCGTCGACGAGATGGAGTCGGTTTTCGTCGTCCACGGTTAAGTAGCACTGGCCGGACGACCCGCTGCCACGTTGTCGCCCTCCCATGAATAGGGAGTGGCCATCCTGGTCACGGCGTTCCAATGCCCAGGTCGAACCAGTGGAGTTGATGAAGTGGCTGGTGCCCATGATCTGCTCGACGAACATTTCGGGATCGTCCTCAAGCTTGATGCGATTGTCCTTGTCCATCTTTCGCGGATGGGCAGGCAAGATGATCGCGGAGTTGTGATCGTGGGCCAAGCGGTACATGAAATCCATCAAATGATGCGCGAGCTTGGGGTCAGAGTACTCGCCTCCCACGATGTACGAAAGATTGTCGAATACGGTTAGATCTGGCGCGTGGGCTTTAACCTGCCATTTTACAAAGCGTTGGAACTTCTGATCCCTAATGTGAATCGGAACATCTTGTTCTCTGAAGTCATCTCGGGTCGCAAGTCCTACTCGCGTTGCAAGGTCCATGTCACCACTGAGGGAACGCAGCTTCTCTTGAAGCTCACCCGAGTCGTCTTCCAGCATGAACAGCATGGATCGAAACGGATTCGGGATTGGGTAGCCAATGAAGCTGTCAGATGCCACCGCACCCGCAATGGCCAGATTCAAGACGAAAGTCGTCTTGCCATGTCTACGTCGCGCTCCCAAGGCCACCAAGTCGCGTTTGTGGACCAAGCCCTCAACCAGCGGTTCCTTTTCCTCGAACATGCGTGTGAGGAAGGCCTCGGCGGTTTGCACCACCGGATCGCCTTCGTCTGCCGTCGCGGTCGTGGCCACTATGACACCAGCTTCCGAAGCGTTCTCCGGTATTGCGTGGTCGAGGTTTTCCCCCACTTGTTGGACAATGGCTTCTCGCACTTTCTCTTGCCCTGTTGTCTGATGATTATCTAAGTTCATTTCTCTCTTTCTCCAGATCTACACCAGCCAAGTGAGCCTGGACGGTGTTTTGATTTACGAAATCCTCTACATCTTCCTGTCGATACCGAACGAGCCGTCCGATCTTGACGAACCGGGGTCCCCGGCCTTCTCTCCGCCAGCGACGTAGCGCTGATGTGGTGCAGCAGAGAAGCTGGGCGACCTGCTTTTCGTTTAGCAACATGATTTTTGATCTCCTTGAAAGTTCGTTATTTTCGACCGTGCCTATTTTCTCAAAGCTCCCGAAAACTCGTCCGGGTGCGCCGTGACAGCTTTCTGTCACATTTAGAGGGGAAGGCTTAGTCTTTCGCGGTCGAGAATCAGTGGCGAAGGAGGAGGGTAGACGAGATGGCAAAAACCCGGCTGGGGTGGACGTGACAGGTTTCTGTCACACGGGGCCCCGTCGCGGAAAGTGATGGGATGAGAGAATTGCGAGGTAGGCGAAAAGGATTATTCCTCGTCGAGGTCCTTGGGAAACAGTTCTTCCATTGGAGCGAATGCGCTTAATTCGTAAGACGTAGCACGGGCAATGTTTTTATGAGCGAAGTCACCTAGCACTTCCGGGTCGAATTCGTTCAATTCTTTGTCCTCGTCCCATTCGTCGTCGCTCAGATGCCGGTTCTTGAAGGTAACGTATGCCTGCATGAATCGAGAGACGAGCGCGTAGAGGGGCTGTCCCTCCTCAGAACCGCGAACGAAGGCGAGGAGTTCTGCTTTGAACTGAGAGCGGAGGCGACTGCCGAAAGGATGCTTACCGGCCTTCTTGAGATGGTGCGTGACGTAGTGGATATAGCTGTCAAGGAGTTCCGGTAGCCAGTCGAAGATTCGGTAGTCGTAACGTAAATGGGACTCCGCCTCGCGCACGACCTCAACTCGAATGGGGCGCTCGTCGCCGTACTTGTGTTGGAGAATTATGCGAGTCTCGCTCAGCGCAGGAATTTCGTTGAAACGTTGGATATCGGCGATGGCTTTCTCAATTCCCGTTACGCCAGATTTGATCTGTCGGGGCAACAGTCCACCGAAGCCGGGAGTTGAGCCTCTACGCTGGCCCTTTAGCTGCTGGACAGGTCTCGCTGGGGTCTGATAGATCATTTCCGCCCTGCGGAGAATGAACTCCCGCAACGAGTCCTCCGTCTCAGCGGAATCCGGGTCGTTTTCAAGAGTTGCCTCTACGAGTTCGGCTAGAGCTTTCTCGACCTTCTGTGGAAGTTCATCTCCGGGAGGTTGTGTCTCTTCTGCGGCCGGGATCAGTTCTCTTTCTTTGGGTTCCTCATCCTGTGGCGGGTCGCTTCGCTCTGGCATGGCTTTCTCCTGCTGGCTTTTTCAGCACGCATTCTACGCGATTTGTTTTGGGAAATAAGCTAACGCTAGGTTATAATATTGGATGACGTGCCAACCAAGAAGCAAAAGGAAGTCAACGAGGCGGCCAGTCTACTCGGCAAGCGCAGTGCTGCCGTGCGCAAGCGCAAGTGGGGCAAGAAAGAGTTTGAACGCAAGATGCGCGAGTGGGGCAAGCTGGGTGGCAGACCGCCGAAGGGAAAGAAAGGCGCTAAGCAGAAAGCGAAGACGGCCACACGCCGACAGGGAGGACACGGATGATGCTAGTGAAAGCATTCCATTTGAAAGGAGGAAAGCGAAAGTAATGTCGATCTACAAACGCGGCAAGGGAATCTATTGGACCGACTTCACAGTTGACGGACAGCGGCACCGGAAGTCCCTTGAAACTACAAACTGGAAGGAGGCACTGAGGCAAGAGCGTCTAATGATCGGAAAGGCCCGGAAAGGCCAGCTTGCAAGGCAAGCTGAAGGGCCCAAACGTCTCCATGACGCTATCAGTACCTACCTCCACCACAAAACCATGCGGTGTTCACCGCGCACGCTGGAACTGGAAACGGAGAGGCTCGCAATCGTCAAGAAACATTTTGGTGACCTGAAGCTCACGTCGATCACTCCCGCGTCCATCGCACACTTCCAAGAAGTGAGGCACGAGGCCGGAATAGCCAATCGGACCATCAACATGGATGTCGGGGTCCTTAGAAGAGTGCTAAAGCACGCCGGGCGATGGAAGGCTCTCGAAGATCATGTGGCAAATCTACCAGAGAACCAGAAGCCAATCGGTCGTGCTCTGAGCCGGGAAGAACGGCAACGTCTCTTCGAAGCCGCTGCAATCAATCCCGATTGGGAACATGTCTACTGCGCGGCTGTTCTGGCGGCAAATACTTCATTGAGGCCCGTCGAAGTGAAGCACCTCCAGTGGAAGGACATTGATCTGGCTGAAGGCACGGTAACGGTACGGCGGAGCAAGAACATGTCGAGCCACAGAGTGATTCCTCTGAATCAGTCAGCCCGGCAAGCAATGGTGCGTAGAAATCAACATGCTGAATCACAGGGGTTTAGTGCCCCTGATCACTATATCTGGCCAGCATCGCAGTGGAACCGGATCGATCCGAATCGACCGGCCAAGAGCTGGGACAACGCGTGGAGAAGTCTCACCAAAAAGGCTGGTCTTGGAGGGTTGCGGTTCCACGACCTGCGCCATACAATCATTACGGAACTCGCCGAAATGGGCGTTCCTGACCACGTGATGGAATCGATTACGGGGCATTTGTCGCGCCGGATGCTTGAACACTACAGTCACATCCGACTTGAGGCAAAGCGAAGGGCTCTTGAGGAACTGGATGCCCGGAGAGACGAGGCGACAGAGCAGGAGGCGGTCGCCAGACCTCGACAGGTTGTGGGAGTTACGTCACAAATCGCGTCACAAGTAACGAATATTGCGGCAGAGCTTCCAGGTTAAATTATTGATAATAAACATTTTGGAGAGATGTCCGAGAGGCCGAAGGAGCACGCTTGGAAAGCGTGTGTGGGGGTAACCTCACCGTGGGTTCGAATCCCACTCTCTCCGTACTGATTATCAGTAAGGGTTATCAGGCTTAGGGGGGCTGTGCAATTGGCGCCCGCGAATCCCGCCAGGTCCGGAAGGAAGCAACGGTAGTGGGTTACCCGATGTGACACAGTATCCCCCGGGCCTGGCCCGCGGGATCGAGTCGACACCTCAAACCAGCGGATGAAATACCAAGTCATCGCCCGGAAATTCAGACCACAGGTTTTTGAAGAAGTGGTCGGGCAGAACCCGATCGTCCAGACGCTGAAGAACGCGATCGAGATGGATCGCATCGGGCACGCCTACCTCTTCTGCGGCCCCAGGGGAGTCGGGAAAACCACCACGGCCCGACTGCTCGCCAAGGCCCTCAACTGCAGTCAGGGCCCCATACCCACTCCGTGCAACGAATGTTCGTCCTGCCAGGAAATCTCCGTCGGGCGATCGATCGACGTGCTGGAGATCGACGCGGCCTCGAACACGGGCGTGGACAACATCCGCGAACTACGAGAAAACGCCCGCTACGCGCCTTCGAGGGATCGCTTCAAGATCTTCATCGTGGATGAAGTCCACATGCTGTCGACATCGGCGTTCAATGCACTATTGAAGATTCTTGAAGAACCGCCCGAACACATCGCGTTTATTCTCGCGACGACCGAAAGACACAAGCTGCCGGCAACCATTCTTTCCCGGTGCCAGCAATTCGTTTTTCGAACTATTCCTCCGGCCGAGACACTGGAGCACCTTCGAAAGATCGCCAAAAGTGAAGGCATCAAGATAGGTGACGGGGCGCTTGATTACGTCGTCAAGGCGGCCGAAGGCAGCATGCGGGATGCTCAGTCGTTGCTCGACCAGATCATCGCGTTCGGTGGACAGAAGATAAGTGACGAAGACGTGAGGGATGTGCTGGGGTTTATTCCGTCCGAGCTTCTGGACAACGCGGTCGACGGACTCATCGAACGAAACTCAAGGGCGCTGCTGGACGTCGTCGAAGTCATTGCTGGCCAGGGGCTGAATCTCCAACAGTTCGTACGGGAGTTTCTCTCCCGTATTCGTGACATGCTGCTTGCGAAGCTGGGGATCAGCGAAAGGATTCTGGCCGGCAGCGAAGAGCGAGGCCGAATCACTTCCCAGGCCGAGCAGTTTTCCGAACAGGACCTGATCCGTTTCTTCGACATGCTGATACGTCTTGAAAACGATCTGCGCTGGACTTCTGAACCGAGGTTCCATCTTGAGATCGGCTGCATCAAACTTGCCAAGGTAGGGCAGCTCCGCGATATCGAAGAGGTCATTCGGGATCTGGGTTCAGGAAACTCGCCATCGCAATCTGGCTCCGAGCCAAAGCCTCGAAAGTTGGCACCCGCACCCCAGCCACAGCCGGCACCAGAGACCAGGAAGAAAACAGCTCCGGCAACGAAAGCCCCTCCGGCTCCCAGAGCGGCGGAATCGAAGAGTTCGCCACATCAAACCGGGCCGACCACCTCTTCTCGAGAGAGCACAGTCGGGAAAAAAGAAACACGCGATTCGGCATCTGGTTTTGATCAAGCATTGCCGTTTGCCCAGGCTTACCGTCAGAAGATCGAACAGAAGTCGGAAACGACCGGTCTTTATTTCGAGCGCGTGGACTCTATCCGACAGGATCAGGATCTCATCCAGATCCAGGTTCCCAGCCCGGCCGTTCGGTCCGCACTGGAAAGCCCCGAACACTTTCAGATCCTGGAAGCAACTGCCCGTGAGCTGCTGGGCAGACCTGCTTCGGTATCACTTATAATGAGCACTTCGTCCGAAGGTCAGGCGGAAACCGAAGAGAACAGGCCACTCAAAGAATCGGTCGAGAAAGAAGCTCTCGTCCAGAACTTCCTTGATGTCTTCCGCGGTCAAATTTCACACGTGAAAAGTGCGAAGAAACCGGATGAACAATAAGGAGTCGTACTGATGAAGAATATGCAACAGATGATGAAGCAGGCCCAGAAGATGCAGGAACAGTTGCAGAAGCAACTCGAGCAGACCGTTGTCGAAGCCAGCGCGGGTGGCGAGATGGTGTCGGTCAAGATGAACGGCAACAAGCAACTCCTCTCCGTAGAAATCGACGCCGAGGTGCTCAGCGGTGGAGACCAGGAGATGCTCCAGGACCTGATCGTCGCTGCGGTCAACGAAGCGGCCCGTCGAGTGGACGAGGCGATGGCCGGCCAGTTAGGAAATCTGGCCTCCGGCCTGAACATCCCGGGCCTGTAAATGGGCGATCTTGCAGAACCGGTCACCCGGCTCATCGAAAACTTCAGAAAGCTCCCCGGCGTGGGCACTAAGTCTGCTCAGCGAATGGCTTTCCATATCCTTAAGATGGAGACCAGTGAAGCCGAGCAACTCGCCGAGGCCATAGTCGACATGAAGCGCTCGATCCGCCATTGCACAATCTGCAGCAACCTCACCGATGTCGATCCCTGTCACTTTTGCACACACCCCAAACGAAACGATCACCTTCTGTGTATCGTGGAAGAATCACACAACATTCTGCCAATCGAAAATACCCACGAGTTCAACGGACGCTATCACGTCCTTATGGGCGCAATATCTCCCTTGAAGGGAGTCGGACCCGACCAGCTGACCATTCGGCCGTTGATCGATCGCCTGCAGTCGGGAACCGTTGAGGAGATCATCGTCGCAACCAACCCGAATGTGGAGGGAGAAACGACAGCGCTATACCTTTCCAAACTGATCAAACCACTTGGAATTCGTGTCACGCGGCTGGCAATGGGCCTTCCTGTTGGAGGCGACCTCGACTACGCCGACTCGGTTACGATGACGAAGGCCCTGGAAGGCAGAAGAGAATTATAGAAAGACCCACCAGCCACCGACTATTTTTCGGACCGGCATATCGAGATCTTCAACACGAGGACACGAAACACACGAAGTGTTCTTGGTTCTTAAGCCATGACAATCTAACTTCGTGACCTTCGTGCCTTCGTGTTGAATTCTTAAAAAGGAATGAGATCTTCGAATTCAGGAATCATCTCGCGGAGCTTCTTTTCAATACCGTAGCGCAGTGTCAGCGAGGAACTGGCGCAGCCTTCACAGGCGCCCACCAGCTTGACTCTTATGGAATGATCGATGACGTCCACGAGCTCGACGTCACCCCCATCTGCACGTAACCCGGGGCGCACCTGCTCCAACACCATCTCGACTTTGGTCTTGAAGTCGGCGTCGCCGGGGATAGTCCGTTGCGCGGCGGATTGGGCTTCGGGAGTCCGGCCTGCCAGAACATCCGGATCCACGCCAAATATCTTCGATAAGAGTCCCATATAAACCTATTAGGTTAGGGTCGAAGCCATCATGTCATCAAACACGTCTTCAGCGTGATAGGAACTTCTAACCAGCGGGCCGGAAAAAACCCATCGAATTCCGAGCTCCTGGCCCATCCTTCGAAACTCGTCGAACTCGGACGGCGTGTAGTAGTTCCGAATCTGGGCGTGTTTCGGCGTTGGCCTCAGGTACTGGCCAATGGTCAGAATCTGGACGCCGGCTTCTACAGCGTCCCTCATCAGGCTGTATATCTCGTCCTTGCTCTCACCGAGACCGACCATGATGCCGGTTTTGACGAAGACTTCACCGCCAATTCGTTCAGCAGTAGCGAGCACATCCAGAGACCGCCGATAATCCGATTTGAAACGAACCTCCGGATAAAGTCGTTCGACCGTTTCGATATTGTGAGAAAAAATATCGGGACCAGATTCCAACACTGTTTCCAGAGCTTGGGCCGAACCCTCGAAATCCGGCGTCAGAAGTTCTATCTTCACTGCTCGATCGGCACGTCGAATCGCACGGACGGTCTCTGCAAAGATTCGGGCGCCTCCATCGGCGAGGTCGTCACGATCCACTGACGTGACGACAGCATGTTTGAGACCGAGGTCCCCGACGGCGGCTGCGACACGCTCGGGTTCCGATTCATCTAACGCTCCTGGCTGGCCCGAAGCGACCGCGCAGTAGGCACAGGCCCGCGTGCAGATGTCCCCGAGGATCATGAAGGTGGCCGTTCGGTGCTGTCCCCAGCATTCGGCAATGTTGGGGCAGCGCGCATCCTCGCACACAGTGTTCAACTGGTGGTCGCGAAGAATATCACGCACCTGGAAGAATTCTTCCCCGCTCGGAATACGTACCTTCAGCCAATCCGGATGCCGACGCATAATCTGTCAGTATACGCTATAAGGAAGGACGCCCCTTTGTCGGCTGTTGCCAGGAGGAAAATCTCCCGACAACAACCCATTCAACGTAGCTGCGTTGAATTCAAAGACAAAGGAGCACGTAAATGAAACAGGCCAAGTATATCGGCATGGATGTGCACCAGGCAACGACGGTGGTGATGGTCTTAAACGCAGACGGCAAACTGGTCTGGGAAAAGATCGTAGAGACCCAGGCCGGGCCAATCATTGATTTGCTGGAGAGTCTGAGTGGTGAGCTGCACGTGACGTTTGAAGAAACCACGCAGGCCGAATGGCTCTACAACGTGGTCCGGGGATATGTGAGCGAAGTGATCGTGTGTGATCCCAGACGGAACAAACTGCTCAGTGACGGGTCCAAGACCGACCGGGTGGATGCCCTGAAACTGGCCGAGCTGCTCCGGGCCGGATGGCTGCGGTCGGTCTACCACGGGCACGATGCGACGCGGACGTTGAAAGAACTGGTCCGCGGATATGAGACCTTGACCCTGGATACGCAGCGGACGATGGTTCGGATCAAGGCAATGTATCGAGGACGTGGGATCCGGACGCCGGGCCACGGCGTCTACCTCCCATCGCAGCGGGAACACTGGATCGAACAGCTCGCCAATACCGGTGCACGGCGGCGTACCGGATGGTTGTATGAGGAGCTGGATCATCTGAGAGGGTTAAGAAAAAAAGCGAAGCTGGCGATGTTAACCGAGAGCCGCAAGCATCGTGCGGTGGGGATATTGCAGACGATTCCCCAGTTGGGACCGATACGTTGCGCCTTGATTGTAGCGACGGGGGACACCCCGCATCGATTTCGAACCAAACGCCAGCTCTGGAACTACAGCGGTCTGGCCGTGGCAATGCACATGAGTGCGGAGTATGAGCAGGAAGGGAGTCGTGTGGTACGTCGTCGAAAGCCGATCGCCACGCGGGGACTGAACCGCAACGGCAACCGACGTTTGAAAGATGTGTTCATCGGGGCGGCGACCGGAGGCATGGGGGCCGAACCTTGGAAAAGCTACCTGGAGGGGCTCCAGAAAGACGGCAAGCGTAAGGAGATGGCTCGGCTGACACTGGCGAGGAAGATTGCAGCGACCGCACTGAAGATGTGGAAGAAAGGAGACACGTTTAACGCAAAGAAACTGAACTTGGCGACATAGCCGTTTCCAGACTTCTGCCGACAGCGCGAGGCATTCGACCGCTCGTCGTCGGTGAGGCGTCGGAACGGTAGGGTCGAGGGTGAGGATCCGATACGCGGTTGGCACACAGCGCTTGCTGAAGGCCCATGTAATACTCTATCCCCCCTCGCACGACCTGGAAAAGCGATAGCCCTCGAGGCTCAGATAGAACCGTGGTCGGCAATCACGACCCCTTTGCGCTTTTCAGTTTCTCGAAACCACACCACGTTGTGATGAGTGATCGACTTCTCTGCGATGCCGGATCAACAGTTCGTCTCAACGGAGACAGGGGCTGGCTGCCACGACAGTGTTGGGTACGGTGGTCCGCTCGGCGGGGACGTGTTTCTCTTGACAGCCCCTTCCATAGAAACGCGTCTGCGGCAGAAAGACGCCGGACCAGAACTGCCACATTGACCGGTTACATTCCTCTGAGATGGGTCGGATTCTCGGCTGCGACAAGCTCTAACAATTGCTAAAAGGGCGCGTCTAACTTGGCGGGATGATCGGTACGAAGTGTAATTTACATTCCTTAACGTGCCGGTCGATTGGTGCGAAAGTCTATATGACTGTGCTCGGGATTGGGTGGTCGGAGTTGTGTGCGTCAAGTTCTGCAAAAAGTATTTCCAAAAAATTCAGTTCTTGAGTGTCGATCGCCGTCGGGCCTGTGGGAATGTGGGAATGCTGAGCGTTTTTGGCGAAGCTTTTCCAAGCCTCAGAGGGAATCCGCGCCTTTTGGCGGATTTCCTCTGAGGCGTCATTTCCATCAGGCCTCTGCGTTTCTTTCTTTTTTGGTTCTTTTTCTTTCTTTCGTCCCCTCGAAAGTTTTCCACAGCGATTGTTCGCTCCAGGATGCTCTGTAATCGCCGATCGACATCCGAGTCGATCATTGGGTCGGCCCGTTGGGACGCGTTTAGGCAGCCGGCGTCTGACGGTGCCAGTCCCTTTTGTGTTCCTTCAACAGGTCCATGTTCAAGTAGCGGATCGCTTCGATCCAGTTCTCGTGCGTTTCGGTGGTCAGCGCCCGAATCAAACGCAGACAGCTGGCTGCGTTGGGGAATATCCGCACCACGCGCGTTCGCCGTTTGATCTCTTCGTTGAGCCGTTCCAGCATATTGGTGGATTTCATGTGTTTGTGATGCTGAAGCGGCAGCGTGTAGAAGCTTAGTGTCTCGTCGATATTGTCTTCGACCCAGTCGCAGAGTTTGGAATATTTCTGCCCCCACTTGCTCAACCATGTCGCCAGGTCCTGCCGCACTTCCTGGAGGTCCCGCCGGTCGTAGAGCCAACGCAGTTCCTGGAGACAATCGTCATCGGCTTTGCGCGGCAGATAATCCAATGCGTTTCTCAGAAAGTGGACGTAGCAGCGTTGCCAGATCGCTTCGGGCAGGACTTCTGCGATGGCTTTCTTCAACCCGGCATGATCGTCGGTCACCACGAACTCCACGCCGCACAAGCCGCGCAGCTCCAGCTTGCCCACCCGCGTGACCAGGTCCCGCCCGTAATAGCCACTCCGA
>CBDCLE010000014.1:0-69228 GCA_965218585.1 Terriglobia bacterium | reverse complement strand
ACACTGAACGAAGTCTTGCAGGTGTAGCAGCGGTGGCGGTGCTGCGACCGGGCCGTATTCCCGGACCGCAGTATGGGCAGCGGGGCTTTCCGCCCCAGCGGGCTTTCTCAAGATGGTTGATGCAGGATTGTTGGGTGGGGAACCGCTCGAAAACCTGTACAATGTTCATGACGCTTTGCCTTTCATCGTGTGGAATCGCTTATTAACAAAACGATTATCGCACGGTGGAGGCTTTGCGCCAAGACCTTAAACTAGGAAATTCCGCTCGGCTTCACCCGCGCCTTCGGATTTCCTCTAAACCAACCTCTTCGGCTGCCAGCGGTGGCGGCACGAAATCACAGCTCATCTGGAACGTAAACGTTCCGGCCGTGTCCTGGGCATTCACAAGAGTGATGTTCGTAAAATAGCCGGTGTCTTCGAGGCTGGACACGAAGTCCGCAATTGCGTTTACGGATGTCCCGATGCCGGCCATCGTAACCACCGTGTCGTTCTGCTGGAGCTGGTTCAACCACACGTATTCGATGGGCGTAATGGCCTCACTCAAGCGGTCCAGTAACAGGACCGGGCTGACCTGGTCTCGCTGCAGCCCCTCGATAGTCTCGATCCGTTGTGCCAGCGCTTCCCTGCGGGCTTCGAACGCCGCATTTTCATCGATCACAGACCTGTAATTGCGCAAGCTGGGCCTCGGCCTGAGCTATCTGTGTCCCAAGGTCCGCCCTCTGCCCGTTCAGATCCGAATACCAGAGGTACCCATAGACCCCAGTTCCCAAAATGATCGCAACCCAAAGAACGGGAAGAGCGTTTGTCGGCAATTGAATGCCCAGGCCTTTACGCCCACCCGCTTCTTTCTTGGGTGCTCCAGAAAGGTTTACGCGAATCATGCGTCAAACCCCCGAAGAGCCAGACCAAGGGCGACGGCCACCGCGGGCCCAATCTCCTGAATCCCCGAACTCACCTTCGAACCCACGGTAACGGACTTAAGCGGATCCATAATCTCAGTCGGGTAGCCAAAGGCCGCTCCAACCTTTTCGGTCAAACCGGTTGGCGTTGGACGTGCCTCCTGCCAGGTAGACCGACGCTATGGTCTCTTCGGGATACGTCTGAGTTATAACCGAATCTGGTGTTTAAGGGATTGAGGAAGAGCGGCGTCTCTGGTTGATTTGTTGTTTACCAGACTTCAAAGCAACCAAGGGAGATACGCCACTATGAGCAAGAGTAACGTGAATGGACCGGAGGGTCGAGAGACGATTGAGGATCCGATAACAGAGCTACTACGAGTTGGAGCTCAGCAACTGATCCAACGCGCGGTGGAAACCGAATTGGCGGAACTGCTATCCCACCACGGCGATCGGAGAACCGAGACGGGCAACGCCGGGGTGGTGCGCAACGGTTATCTGCCTGAACGTGAACTGCAGACCGGTTTGGGGCCGGTAACGGTCCAGATCCCGAAAGTCCGAGCGAAGACTGGCGACCCGGTAACGTTCCGGTCGGCCCTGGTACCTCCCTACATTCGGAAAACGAAATCGCTGGAAGCAGCGGTGCCGTGGTTGTATTTGAAAGGCGTCTCCAGCGGCGAGATGGGTGACGCTCTAAAAGTTCTTGTCGGACCCCAGGCGCAGGGCCTGTCGGCGAGCACGGTATCGCGGTTGAAACAGGTCTGGGCCGAGCAGTACCGCCGGGGATGCGAGGAGCGATTGGATGCCGATCGCTGGGTCTATGTCTGGGCCGACGGTATCTACAGCGGACTGCGGGCCGAAGAAACCAAGTTGTGCGCACTGGTGGTGATCGGCGCGAATCAACGCGGAGAGAAACGTTTTCTGGCAATCGAAGACGGTGTCCGGGAATCGACACAGAGTTGGCGCGAGGTCTTGTTAAAGCTGAAGTCGCGTGGGATGAATATCCCGAAGTTGGCCATCGGAGACGGTGCGATGGGATTCTGGGCCGCACTGGAGGAAATCTATCCCGAGACACGTCACCAACGTTGCTGGATGCACAAGACCATGAACGTACTGAACGGGCTCCCGAAGTCGGCCCAGGCGAAGGCGAAACAGGCTTTGCACGCGATCTGGCGGGCTCAGACACAGGCAGACGCCGAGAAGGCATTCGATCTGTTCATTGAAACCTATGAGCCGAAGTATCCGAAAGCCACTCGCTGCCTCCAGAAAGACAAAGAAGAACTGCTGGCCTTCTTCAACTTCCCGGCCAAGCACTGGCAGAGCATCCGAACGACCAATCCCATTGAGTCGACAAAACACCACTTTTGACAATAACTCGATACGTCTCCTTGAAGAAATCAAACGTCTTCTGAATCTCCATGATCAGCATGTCGGTAACCGAATCGAGCAGGGGCGCGACCATATCAGCATTGTACATTCCGACCTGTTTCCCGAACTTCAGATCCTCGGCTTCTTCGTAACTGAGCTGAAGTTCCTTCTGCAGGATGTCGGTGCCCTGACTTCCGCCAACAGAAACGTCTCGAATAAACAAGGGCATTCCGGCCTTTGTAATATTGATGTTGGCCAGGGAAGCTCCGATATTGACCAGGGCGATCGTCTGTGCGGGATCCGGGTCGTAATTGACCTCGAACGCGTTCTGAAGGGCGAAGGCGTCGATATCGACGATGTCGGCCTCATGTCCCGCCATCGTGACGACACTGGTGTTGTTTTCAATCTGGTCCTTCTTGGCAGCCACCAGAAGGACCTCCAGTCCATCCTCCTCACCCTCGGCCGGGCCGATGACCTCGTAGTCGAGGTTCACGTCCGCGATTTCGAAGGGGATGTATTCGTCTGCACCGAATTGGATAGAACTCTCAACTTCCTCGGGACTATCGACGGGAAGAACGACGCGTTTCACGATGACCGAATGGCCCGACACGCTGGTTTAACAACGTTCTTGGCCTTGAAGCCGCCTATCGTGAACGCCGACTTTATAGCCTCCGACACCGCAGCCGTATCGGTGATCGCACCGTCGACGACCGTGTCCGGTCCAAGCGCATATCGCGCGAAGCCGACAATTTCGTAGCCACTCTTGGATTGGGCCAGTTCGATTGCTTTAATCGAGCTTGACCCGATATCCAGTCCTACAAGTGGCTTTTTCTTACCAAACATATGTAATAGCCCCTTGATCGACCCTCAGCGCCGCGTAGTCTTCCTACCTTCTCGCGTAGAGGAGCCCGTGCCGCGTTCGCTCTTCTTTTCCATCCACCGATCCAGCAGGTCCTTCTTGAACCGCCATCGGTTTCCGAGCTTGAAGGCAGGGATTTTGTGTTCGCCCAGATACTTGTAAAGCGTATCTGGTGAGACCCCTAAATACTGGAGGCTTCCCGCAGAGTCATAACCTCTTTTAATCGTTCCATTTGACCTCTAGATCTCCCGGGGGTTGCCTATTTCAACGCCGAGTCACCCCGATGTCAAGAGAATTTTGGGGTGTTCCGCCTTTTTTTGGGGCGGTTCTTTATGGGTTTTTCCGGGTTTCTTGGATGCCTGATGGGAGCTTTACCCACGCGAATCATGCACATAGACGCATATTTTGCGCGTTGACTAGGAGTTTGGCCGAGATTCAGAGGATATCGAGAAGTTGACGAACTTTTTGCTCGATGGAGTCGCGGACCTCGCGAAATTCGCCCTGTTCCATGGTCTTCGGGTCGGGAATCTCCCAGTCTGCCCGATGACGGGCCCTGACGAACGGACACTCGTCGCCGCAGCCCATTGTTACGACCCAGTCGTATTCCACGTCCGGAATCTCGGAAAGCGACTTGGACCGGTGAGTCCCCAGATCGTACCCAACTTCCTGCATCGCGGCGACCGCTCGGGGATTCACCTGGCCTCCCGGTCGGGAGCCTGCGCTATAGGACACGACGTCTTCACCACCGTGAATCCGTGAGAAGGCCTCGGCGATCTGGCTGCGGTTGGAGTTTTCAATGCAAACGAAGAGAATCTGGCGGGGCGAACCTTGGGAACTCATGTGGGGGTCTATCAGTTAATTGCGGCCATCGGCGTCTAGCCTACAGGGCCGCTCGCAGGTCCCGTGTCATGCCCTGGATTTCCTCCAACCCCCCCGCGATCAGAAAGGGCAGGGTGGCTTCTGTCATGAGTTCTCCGACATCGACAGAGGGCTCCACCTCTTCGGTGAGGAGTTCTATAAAATGCTGGAGCTTAGGCTCGACTCCGTTGACCATCGAGAGGAGGAGCGTAAGTCGGTCCTCCAGCGGGGCGTCGGCCTCCAGTGGCTTGAGCACGACCCATAGCCCACCAGTGTTTCCGCGGACGATTGGAGAAAGGAAGCGAATAAAGGAAATCAGATCGCCGGCCTTGTCTTCCAGTTCTTCGGCTTTGTCATCCATGCGGTCCAATTCGGCCTGCGTCATGTTCGGGTGGACACGAAACGAGATCAGTTCGCCGCTGATCTCATAGAATTCGTAGGCATTCTCGATGAACCGATCGATCCGCTGCTGGAAATACAGCGCTTCGGCACGCTCCTGTATTTCACGTTGAGGATCCCGGATCTGGGCGTGGGAGGGATACACAAATCCGCACAGCACAGCGATCAGCAGGCACGGACCTACGATGCCTGTGGTTCGGATTGTCACGAGTCCTCCAAATAATATAGATGACCAGATGACCTATAACGATCAGCACGTACGTTATCAAAATGACGGCGATAAAGGCCAGCATTGAACGAGCTTAACCACGTTTTGGTATAAGATCCCGAATCCAATGAATGGATTTTTCCGACTTGTCAGGATCGGGACCTTTGCGTTCCCTGTCTGGGTTTTGGTCGCCAGCATCGTTGCACTTTACGAGCCGACGGTCTTTACCTGGTTCAGTGGCGCTCTCATAACGGTCTCCCTCGGCGCGATCATGCTGTGTATGGGACTGACGTTGGAGGTCGACGACTTCCGCCGCGTCGCCACGCGACCACAGTTGATCGGCGTTGGAGTGGCCCTCCAGTACCTCGTGATGCCGTTGCTCGGCTGGGGCATTGCCTGGGTGATGGGATTACCCACGCCCTTCGCAGTCGGACTGATCCTCGTATCGTGTTGTCCGGGCGGTGTCGCATCGAACGTCATTTCGTATCTGGCACTCGCCGACGTACCCCTGTCAGTTTCACTGACGGCAGTTTCGACATCCATTTCGGTCCTGATGACCCCGACTCTCACGGCGTTGTACGCCAGCAGCCGCGTGGATGTTCCGGCAACCGGCCTCCTGCTGAGTACAGTTCAGGTTGTCATTGTTCCGATCGTGATGGGTCTCGCGCTGAGGCGATACGCCCCTCGGCTCACCCGGCTAGTGCTCCCCGTCGCCCCACTGACTTCGGTGATATTGATCACGATGATTGTCGCCTCGATCATCGGCGCAAGCCGGGCCGCCGTCATCGAGTCCGGATTCCTGCTGATCGGCGCCGTCTTCGGACTTCACATCTGCGGTTTCGGTCTCGGTTACGTATTAACCCGACTGATGTCGGCGAACGTCATGTCGGCCCGTACGGTCTCGATCGAGGTGGGTATGCAGAATTCCGGGCTGGGCGTCGTATTGGCAGGACAGAACTTCGCCAATCCTCTCGTCGCCGTACCCAGTGCCATCTCCAGCCTTTTCCACTCTTTGATCGGCAGTGTTCTGGCGGGTTGGTGGCGGGCTAGGGCTCCGAGACTTCCTGAACCGGAGAACTAAGTAGACAGGATCTGGGCAAGCGCACGCGTCAATTCAGGATGTTCGAACGTGAATCCGGATTGAATTGCCACGTTGGGAATCACGCGCTGGGATGCGAGAAGGACCGTCGCAAACTCGCCCAGGACGATCCTCAAAACAGCGGCGGGCATGGGGAAAAAGGCGGGTCGGCGAAGAACGCCGGCCAACGCACGGGTAAATCCCCTGTTGGCGACAGGATTTGGCGAAACCCCGTTCACGGGGCCTCGTATTTCCGTTTGGACGGCAGCATAAAGCATCAGACGAACCAGGTCTTCTATGTGAATCCAGGGCATCCACTGCCGCCCGCTTCCCAGCCGGCCGCCCAAACCCAGCTTGAAAGGCAGCAACATCGACTGTAACGCCCCACCTCCCGATCCCAACACGATACCCGTTCTCACTGTCACGACTCGAATCCCGTGTTCTTCGGCCCGTAATGCTTCTTGCTCCCACGCCTGACAGACCTCGGCCAGGAAAGAACCGTCGGGACTGGATTTCTCGTCCAGGATTTCGTCCCCCCGATCGCCATAATACCCGACGGCTGAAGCGCTCACCAGACAAGCTGGGCGCTCTTCCATGGCGACGAGTGTATCCACCAAGTGTCGAGTACCTTCGATCCGACTGGAGCGAATTTCCTCCTTCTTCGTTCCAGTCCATCGTCCTTTTGCAACGGGATCGCCTGCCAGATGAAAGACTGCGGTTACACCATCGAACGCTTGAGCCGGGGGTGGCCCTTCGGTCGGTTCCCACGCCCACGTCGGGACACCAGGCCGCTTTCGAGCCATGCTTTCGGCGTTCCGAGTCAAGCCAACGGGGTTATCAAGCCGTTTGAGCAACTCGCCGCCAATGAAGCCGGTCGCCCCGGTAACCAGCGCCTTCATTTCCTCTTCTCCACTGCTAATCTGTAGGTGCGCTCTACGAGCGCACAATCAATATATGATGTGCGGTCACAGACCGCACCTACAACAAAAAATCGTTCCAGAAAGCGTAGGCTCTCAGTCCTCAAACTGGATTTCGAATTCCGTGTCGACATGAAACCGTCGGTAATCGGAATACTGCTCCTCGATCTTGCGGTGAGTCTTACGGAGAAGGGGGGCACGCGCTTCGATCGTCATGCTCAGGCGTGACGGCAACCAGACCTCATCGTTCACCTTCCGCCACTCGCGAACATACTCGGTCCCCTCACTGATTCGGGCGAGGGACCCGAAGGGACCCACCGTAATAGCGTCGACGATCTCGGCGTCGATACGTACCAGGCTGAGGTCCGCCTCGTCGACCCACGCGTGGCCGACGACGTTGGAAAGGACCATTTCTCCGACACGGCTCTCGTATTCCGCATCTTCTCGGGGATGAATTCGATGACAATCGCCGGCCGGCCCTCGACCAGCTCGCGTCCAATGATCGTAAATTCGAATCCGTTGACGACATCGGCGATGGCTTTATCCCGATCCTCTGCTCCATCACCCATGGAATAGAGCCACGGTCGTCGATCGAAGTCCTGCGTGACCGCACCGCGGACATGTCTATGGAACTCTTCTTCCTGTTCCCCGGCGGCATCTTCGGAGAGGCCGGCGCCGTTCTCGGCCAACAGCTTTCGAAACGGACCATGATCGAAATAGTAAACCTCAGCCTCGGTCGTCTCGGTCGTCTCGATCGCATCGTTCCCGTCCAACTCGTGCCGAGCCACGTCAACGCGGTACACATAGCCTTTCAACGCATCTTCTTCGTTGTATTGCCCCCCGAGTCGGGTCCGCACCCCGGCAAGGACCTCGCCGGCATCCGGAAGAGGCGCCCGGGACTGTCCCATGCCCGAAGGAGACAGGCACAGCAGGAAGACGGCCAATACGGGTAGTGATCTAAATGTCCGGTTCATTTCACATAAGTCCAATAGCGGGAAGCCAACTTCCCAACCTCCATCTTATCGAATTCTCGATGGCGAACTGTAGTCCCGGACACGCTTTTCCAACCCCCGGTCCGGGGACGCCCGGGAAAAATGCCGTAGAATTAGGAATCATCATTGGAGGAAAGAATGAATTACTACGGTGCGAAAGAGCTGGCGGCGAGTGCGACAACGGTCCGTCAGAATACGATTCAGATTGCGGAAGATATTCCCGAAGAACATTATTCGTTCCAGGCCGACGCCGAGAGCCGGACGATCGAGAAGCTCCTCACACACATCGCGCTATCATCGAGATTCACCTACCAGGTGCACGCCGTCGAAAAAAGGTCCACGCTCGAAGGCTTTGATTTCCGCGGCATGCTGGAGCAACTCCGGAGCGAAGAAGCACAATCGCGCACCAAGGCCGAGGTGATTGCTCTGCTCAAGAAGGAGGGAGAAACCTGGACTCAATTTCTTGAAGCAGCATCCGAAGAGTTCCTCGCAGAATCCGTCTCGTTCCCCGAGGGAGCAGATCCACCTACTAAGAGTCGATTCGAAATATTGCTTTCGGTAAAAGAACACGGAATGCATCACCGCGGTCAGCTCATGCTGCTCGAACGCATGGTCGGCGTCGTGCCTCACCTGACCCGCCAGTTCCAGGAACGCTTGGCCCGGGCGACCCAGGCGTCGAAATAGGATTCCACTCCAGGATCTGCCTTGCGATCGAAACGAGACCTGAGAGAATCGTCCCCCACACCCGTTCCTCAAGAGTTCACCAGCAAGGAACGTGCGATCATCGGGAAATACCGGACGCCCCTTCAACTGCAGCGGTATCTGCGTTCCCTGCCCTACAATTGGGAAGCCGATACGCTGAGAACGTTTCGAGAAGTGGTCCGGCATGGCAGTGCCAACTGCATCGAGGCCGCACTCGCCGCTGCGACGATCATGGAACAGCATGGCTACCCGCCCCTGCTGCTGGACCTGGAATCGGTCGACTACCTGGATCATGTCCTCTTCCTGTTCAAGGTCGGGGAGAGCTGGGGAACGATAGCAAAATCCAGGGACGTTGGACTGCCCGGGCGCAGGCCCGCGTTTCGGACGATCCGTGAACTGGCGCTCAGCTACGTGGACCCGTACGTCGACGGTTCAGGACGGATAACGGGATACGGCGTTGCCGATCTGGGCAATTTCACACGGAGCAATTGGAGGCTTTCCGGACGCAACGTGTGGGCGGTCGAAAAACTTCTGATCGACATGCCGCACACCGCCCTCAAGACATCAAACGCACGTTACCAGCGAATGCTCAGGAAGTTTCTAGCCTTCAAGAAGGCACACCCGAACAAACCGTACACAGACTACGAGGGTCGAGACCGCTGGATGTAATTTTCCGGGAACGACATCATGGCAGCCTCATCGCATCCTATCAGTTGCCATACCTGTTAATTTTCGGTCTAATTGTCGGGCTCAAATGCGAACACCAACGCCCATGACATCGGGAACGCGAAAACTGCTGGCCGCGCTCCTGTTCCCTTGCCTGGTCTGGCTACTGATCAGTGTGCTCGAGCCGATGGCAACGAAAGGATGGCTGGGACCGGTACTGGCCCGGAATCTGGAAGACGGGTTCGACGCTGGCGCTCTCTTCTACACGGAAGTAGACGTGGAAGAACTCCTTAACGCGGAGACACGAGACGGGGAACGGCCTTCGGGGAACACACAATGAGCTGGTTCAGGGAATTCGTAGAACGTGAAGACTGGTGGTCGGTGTGGGTCGGTTTCGCGCTCCTGGCATCGGTTTTTGCAGGCGTGGTTTCTTCCGTTCCGGGTATTCCCCGCTGGTCTTCACCGCTGTCAGGGATTCCCGCATCGCTGGTCTTGCCACTCCTCCTGTTGATGCTCGGAGTGGGTGCGCTGACAACGATCGCAGTTCGAACGCTTGGAGATGACGCGGGCTCCTACCTGCGTGCTTTTCCCGCAGTATTCATCCTGGCTACAGCGGCCTTCTATATAGCGGCCAACGAAGTCCTCGCCGCATACGGTCTGGGTTACGCCCTGTGGGCACTCCTGCTCGGGCTGATCGTAAGCAATCTGATCGGGACTCCCGAATGGCTGAAACCTGCGGTTCGGACGGAGCTTTTCATCAAGACGGGCCTGGTCATATTGGGCGCTGAAGTTATCTTCGGACGAATGCTCGAGCTGGGACAGTATGGATTGATCGTGGCCTGGGGAGTCACGCCGATCGTCCTGCTTTCGATGTTCTGGCTCGGACATCGACGACTGGGACTCTCCCCGTCGTTTGCAATAGTGGTCGCGGCGGCGACATCTGTGTGTGGTGTCTCGGCAGCTATCGCTGCGGCTGGAGCAAGTCGCGCACGCAAAGAAGAACTGACCCTCGCCGTCGGAATGACCCTGATATTCACAGTTCTAATGATGGTGGGCATGCCGTTTCTTTCCCAGGCCATGGGTCTGGATCCGATCATAGCCGGCGCATGGATTGGCGGCACGGTGGACTCAACGGGAGCGGTCGTGGCTTCGGGCCAAATCCTGGGTGATGACGCGATGCAAACCGCCGCCGTCGTCAAGATGATCCAAAATCTTTTGATCGGCGTGATGGCTTTCGGGATCGCGCTGTACTGGGCCACGCGCGTCGAACCGGGGGCCGGTGACCGGCCTCAGGCCATAGAAATCTGGAACCGCTTCCCGAAGTTTGTCCTGGGTTTTATCGCGTCTTCGTTCATAGTCTCCTTCTTCCTCGTCCCAATCATGGGCGCAGACACCGTGGACCGAGCCATCGACGTTACCAGTGACTACCGGAGCTGGTTCTTCTGCCTGGCGTTCCTGTCCATCGGTCTGGAATCTAATTTTTCCCAACTCGGGAAACAGATGGGACGTGGAAAACCTCTCGTGCTCTACCTGGTAGGACAGACCTTCAATATTCTGCTCACCCTGCTGGTGGTGTGGATTGTCTTTTCAGGCCTGATTTTCCCAAGACTGTAAAAAGCGGGGACAGGTCACTCTTTTTGCGGCAAAAGAGTGACCTGTCCCCACTTTTTCCTCCCCTAATCCCCTTCGAAATCCCGGGCGACCAGAGCAATGGCCTGACGCGCCAGGCGGCGCACATGCTTGGTCTTGAGCGGTGAATTCAGAAACCGGTTCAGGCTGGCCAGCAAGAGATCGCCTGTTTCAGGTGAGGCTTGGTTCAATTCCGTGCGAACGGCAATGCTGGTCTTGAGCAGGTGTGCAGAAAAGATCGAATCGCGCAGACCGTGATCCATCAGCTTGTCAAATACGCCATCAAAGAATGTCTTGCTGTCAGAAACGCGCCAGTCCTCGGCCTCTATTCCTTTATCCAGAAAATCGAAATTCCTTCCCAGAAAACATGCCATCTGGAGCAGCCCCTCGGGCCAGAGCCCTGGGTACTTCCCGCACATGGCGCGTATGGCGTTTGAAAACGTAATGCCGTGGGTGAAGTCCAGCCAGCTGATGTTCTGGCTGACGGGCCGGTCCGAGGCAAAACCGTAACTGGTATCAAAGCAAAGCATGCTCTCTGCCAGTCCCCTGAGCAGGGCGTCGTACATTCGGAGGGGAGCGTGGCCCGAGATGTTCTCGTTTACCCATGCCAAGGCGCCGCGAGTCGAGATTGGGAACGGGACTCTCAGATCCGGACCGTTATCTGAAACGCCGGTTTTGGTGAGGCCTTCAAGCACCGGTCGGTACTGCTTGAATTCCGGAATGAGATCCTCGCGCGTGGCATTGGCCAGATGCCGGACCAGCGGCAGGAGAACGTAAGGTTCAACCTCCCGGCCCAGAGCATCGAGCAGAGACGGCGTTTTCGAAACGTAGATGATGGAGTGTCCAAAACTGTTGTAGTGGGCCAGGGCAGCCGTGGCAAAGGCTTCTTCCATGTCCGCCCAATGAAGGCCCGCCTCCAGTCCGCCAACGACCATGGCTTCGGCATCGACAACCTGCTCGGCTTCGATCGCGGCAACGAACCTGGAGGCCTCGAACGGTTCGGACCGGTCCGGAAAAGGATATTCCCCGTGACGCAGGGCATCCCAGGCCAGGTGATCGACGGCTTCGGCCAGACACACCAGACGGGGTTCCAGGTCCGACCCAAATTCATCAGCCAGAACCAGCCAGTCGGCAGCGGCGGCCATCGAGTGGCGCGTGCCGTATTCGAAACGATCGTGCGCCCATCGGAGGGCTTCGCGCACTGCATCCAGCGGGTCGATCTTCTGATAGTGAAGCCGGGCAATCTCCCGGCAGATCCGGCCGGAGTCGCGGTCGTCAAATGCTGTCCGCAGGCCACGGAGAACCTCCGCCCGCAACTCTTCAATGGGCGGTTCGGTCACGTCCACCCACGCGTATCCATCTTCAACACGCGTGGGATAGCTGCGCACGTGATCTCCGCCGACCAGGCATTCGCCATCTTCAAGACGAAATTTCCAGTTGTGCCAGTTGCAGGTCACCACGCAGTCGGCGTCCACCGTGCCGGCAGCCAGAGGGTACCCTTCGTGCGGGCAGCGGTTGTCGATCGCAAAAACACGATCGTCGACCTTGAAGACGCTGATCTGGCGCGGAGGGTGCTTGAAAACAGCGGGCTTCTCAGCGAGTCTGGATAATGGTGCGACTTTGACCCAACTCATGGCTCGGTCCCCTCAAATACTAGGAATAGTTTCGCACAAAGAAGGCGATCGTCACACCGACGCTGATGATCGTAATTATCACGCGCACGACGACGGGATTCGCCTGGCGGGCAAGACGCGCGCCCCCATACCCCCCGACTATGGCCACGGCGAGCATGATGAGGGTCTCGGTCCAGAACACGCGACGGGCCGCGACGAAGATGACAACGGCTGCGGCGTTCATTAACCCCCCGAGCAACGTCTTGTTCGCGTTCATCATCCGGAGTTCTCTGAACCCGAACAAACTCCACGAAGAAAGCATGATCAGGCCAACAGCTCCGCCGAAGTACCCGCCATAGAGCGCAAGGAAAAACTGGAGGACGACAAACACCGTGGTGTTGGGCCGGGCAGCTCTCCTCAGCAGGGGGATCAGGTATGGACCGAACGCGAAGGCCAGGGTCGCCACCAGAAGGAGCCACGGAATGATGAAGTCGAACGCCGCTTCGGGCAGCGACAGCAATACGATGGCTCCGGTGGCGCCGCCCAAGACACTCACCAGAACCATGGCCTTGAACGACACGTCGCCAAAGTTCTCGCGGTCGTTCCGATACGCCCAGGCGCTGGCAAAAGAAGCTGGGAACAGGGCTACCGTGCTGGACGCATTGGCAATGATCGGGGGTACGCCGATGAATACTAGCGCCGGGAAAGTAAAGAAGGATCCGCCCCCCGCCACGGCATTCATGGTTCCGGCGACCAGAGCGGCGATGGCAATAAGTAGATATTCCAAACAGTAACCCACGAAACGTTCAAGATAACTTTAGTACGTGTTGGAGGAACCGAGGGGTTTTTCGAGAAAGTCGACCAGATCTGTAGGTGCGCTCTGTGAGCGCACCTAGTGGGCGGTCACAGACCGCCCCTACAGCTGGATGTTTTGGCCGAGGGCTACTCGGGGGCAAGAGCAACGGCCAAAACGAGATCGGCAAGATCGGTCAGGTCCCGGAGATCGAGCACTTCACCGGGGAGTATGACTGTAGCGACCCGACCAGGAGAGCGCTAGATTAGGTGCACCCCAGAAAGTGAACTGGGTCCCATCCGTGCCCCCTTGAGCAATGCCTGTCTGCAGAAGAACGTCTGCAGCACGTCCAATTTCCGACACGCGATCTCGCTCGCGGTCCGGAGCAATGCTTGAGCTTTCTATAGCACGAAGAACCGGACCACTTCCCAGCTTCGTATACCCGAAGTGGGGCGATTCCAAAGGTGTGTCTGAAGATACGAACGTATCGACTGAATAAATCCGTGCTGCGGAGGAACCGAACCGCCGCGCCATGGCTCCCGCGCCCACCAGACCTCCTTCTTCGTGGACCGAGAAAGTGAAGATCACGCGGCTGGAAAGATCGCCAGGATCGAGAGCATTGATCGCGAGCAACAAAGCGGTCGTGCCCGCCCGGTCGTCCAGACCTCGCGCCACAAACCGGGCAGGTCCCAGGCGCAGCCCTTCCTTGTGGCTGATGACCGCAGAACCCACGTCCACACCACGAGCTTCCAGCGCCGTTCGATCCAGTCCGAACCACGCCCGCATCGAGGCTGGGGGATTCTTCTCTACCGGATCGTCGCGGGTGAAGAACACTCCCTTCAGTGGCTCGGGCGCCGATGCCGACAGAGACGCCGCCTTCCATCGTGATGTCCCGAACCGGTTCGGGCCCCTGTGCCCCTGCGGGCACAGTCATGGTCACGACCAGAACAAAAAAGAAAGTCGCAATCGCTTTTACTCGGGTAACGCCTCCCACTGTGGCCTCCTATGGATCCGCGCGGCGGTTCCACATTATTTTTTCTGTCCCGTCATCGAAGGTAACCCGTAGCAGCGTGCCACCCGACTCGCCGTTCTTGAGTGGAAAGAACAGGGCTTCGATTTGGTCACCGGGCTGCACGCTGTTCTTGTCCCATCCGCGCCGGGCAATGAAGTTTGGACTCATGCCTTCAAATCCCCATCGGGTCACTGTTTCGTCAGGGTTTTCGACATCCATCCAGAGCCAGCTGTGCGGGTTGGTCCACTCAAAGCGGACAACCGTTCCTGCAATCGTCCCTTCCGCCGTCATGTCATAAGCAGCGCCGACCGAATGGTGGGCGATTCCGGCAGAGAAAAACCCACCAAACAGCAGCGCCGTCACCGCGCATAGAATGATCCTTCTATTCATTTTCGTCTCCATTGTCGAATACAACGCCAGCCTTGCCGTGCAGCACGCTGCGCTCTGCTACCGAGGGCGTCAGAGGGGCTCCCGATAGCGGCGAATACGAATACTTCGGGAATTCTATGAGGGAAGTCCTTCGGCGGCAACTAAACTCTGGCATCGACTGTCCAATTCTGAAGAGTGAACCCCCTCATTCCGACATCAACTAACACCAAGAGCAGTTGCTCGTTTTGCGAAGAAATAGAGAATCTGCCCAGGAACTTCAGAACAGAGTTTTCCGCAGAGGTGTTAACCACTTCGACTAGTAAGCGTTGTAAGTCATGACAGCGAAGGTTCACCGAATCGAAGGACGTTTTGATGTCTTCGAACAAGAAACAGCCGGATACGCCTCGTCTTCGCTACCTCAATTTGGTGGAACTCGCACATTCGCTGGTTCGAAAAGTTAAGGAGGTCGGTTTGCGAGCAGATCAGGTCCGGCCAGCATCAGAACGTGGGGATTCTCACTCCCGACTTCTCTGGCGAAATCTCCGGTATGGCGCTCGGCGGTTGGGCCGCAAGCCGGGCTTCACTCTGATCGCAGTCCTTTCTCTAGCGGTGGGCATCGGAGCAAACACCGCTATCTTTAGTTTAATCAATGCCATACTGCTTCGGGAACCTCCCCTCAGAGCCCCTGAGGAACTCGTAAACCTCTACATCTCCACACCCGACTTTCCGTATAACACGTTCTCTTATCCCGATTTCAGGGACCTCAGGGATGAAACCGGAGAGGTCTTTACCGGTGTGTCGGCTACCCGGGCAATCCTGGCGCAGGTCGATCGGGACGGCGCCATCGAGATGCTCCTCGGCGAGGCTGTAAGCGGAAACTATTTCACCCTGTTGGGAGTGGAAGCCGAGATCGGGAGGACTCTTCTCCCCGAAGACGACCTGGACCCGGGAGCCCATCCGGTGGTCGTCCTTTCCCACGGTTACTGGCAGGGTGCTTTTGGTGGAGATCCGGACGTTGTAGGGCAGGCGATTCGATTGAGCGGGCGCCCCTACACGGTCGTGGGTGTTGCCCCCGTGGATTACACCGGGAATCTCCGGGGTCTTGAGCCACCCCTTTTTGTGCCGATCATGATGACGAACGAGCTGATGGCGACCACCCGGGATGAGATGGAGGCGCGGGGCAATCACTCCATTTTTGTCAAGGCACGTCTGAAGGCCGGCGTCTCGATGGCCGAGGCACAGGTGGCGACTGAGGGAGTGGCGCTTCGCCTCGCCGAGGCCCAGACCGATGACTGGGACCCGCGGGCTACGTTTCTGCTTGTCCCGACAGAGGAAGTGTTGCTGTTCCCACCCTTCGATCGGTTCGTGCGTGCCGCTGCTTGGTTGCTGATGATCGTCGTCGGACTCGTGCTTCTCATGGCGTGCATGAACCTGGCAAGTTTCCTTCTGGCCCAGGCCCTGGATCGACGGAAGGAGATTGCGCTGCGGCTGGCATTGGGAGCCAACCGCCGGGGGTTGGTCGGTCAACTTCTGACCGAGACCGTCATGCTCGGACTTTCAGGGGGCGTGGCCGGCGTGGTGGTCGCTGCCGGGTCGCTACGATTCCTGCTTGGGACCGACCTTCCGCTTCCCGTCACACTGGATCTTGGTCTCGATTGGACTGTTCTTGGATTCAGCCTTTTGATCTCCCTGATCGCCGGCCTATTTCTCGGGCTTGTCCCTGCGCTTCAGAGCACAAGACCCAACCTGGCGTCGACACTGAAAGACGAAACTGTGGGCGCCCGGCGATCCGGGAAGTGGACGTTGAGGAACGCCCTGGTGGTTGCACAGGTTACTGTTTCACTCATTCTGCTGGTTGGCGCGGGACTCTTCCTGCGTAGTTTTCAGCAGGTGCAATCTGTGGACCCCGGGTTCGGGCGGGACCCGGCGGCAATCCTCACCGTGATGGTCCCAGGCACGCGCTTCACCGAGGACGAAGGCAGGGTGTTTGCCCGGGGGATGTTGGACCGGTTTGGACAGTTGCCCGGTGTGGAAGCCGTAGGGATGATCGATAACCTTCATCTGAACACCCTCAGCACTCAGTCGATCGGATTCAACGTGGACGGAGTGGAGCCCCCACCGGATAGAGAGGGGCATACGGCTGATCGAGCGACCGTGGATCCCGGCTTCTATGACGCCGCTGGGATTCGGATCTTGAGAGGGCGGAATTTCAGCGATACAGACCTGCCCGACAGGCCGCGGGTCGCAATCGTCAGCGAAGCCATGGCGCGCAGGTTCTGGTCGTCACCGGACGAAGCGGTGGGCCGCGTGATCCGGCGAGATGACGATCCCGATCTCCTTGTAATCGGAGTAGCCGGCGACGCGAAAGTCCGCTCGCTGGGCGAGGCACCGCGTTCCTTCATCTACGTTCCCTACAGCCAGTCCTACTCTTCGTTTCTGACGGTGGTCGCCCGAACCTCGCGCGATCCCGAACGACTGGCGCTGGAAATGCTGGCGACGGGTCGAGGGCTCGATCCCGAATTCTGGGTTTGGGAAACCAAGACGATGGACAGGCATCTGGGCGTCGTGTTGCTCCCGGCACGATTGTCTGCGCTCCTTCTCTCTGTCTTTGCCGGGTTGGCGCTGGCTTTGGCGAGTGTGGGCCTCTATGGAGTCGTCAGCTATGCTGTGTCCCAACGGACTCGAGAGGTTGGGATTCGAATGTCGCTCGGAGCCACGCCGGGTGGGGTAGTCCGACTGCTGATGCAAAGCGGCCTCAGGTTGGTGGCGGTAGGTGGGGTGATCGGCCTAACGCTGGCCCTTGCAGTGAGCCGCCTGCTCGGCAGACTCCTGTTCGGTGTCGCTTCGGCGGATCCGTTCACCTTCGTTACCGTACCCGCAGTGTTGGCCGGTGCGGCAATCCTGGCCGCATACGTGCCTGCCAGGCGAGCGAGTCAGGTCGATCCTGTCACCGCTCTGAGAGCGGAGTAAGCCTCTCGAACCGGTTTTCTGTAGGATAAAGTAATCGAATAAGCCCGGGCAGTCTGGTCAACAACTTACCTTAAGGAGGACTCCATGCGACGATTCACCGTTCTCGTGATCGGACTCGTGTCGCTATCCCTGGTCGCACTGGCAGCGCAAACCACCATCGTCACCGGCGACCGCTCGACTCCGCTCCGACCGCTCACCGGTCCCGGCAACGTAGGTGTGAGCAATGCAGTGTTACGTGACCAGCCGGAGGTCCGTGCGCTCCGGGTCGTGGTAGAGGCCGGTGGGACGCGGGTGATGCACTCCCACGACGACGTCAGATTCCACCTTTTCGTGCCGATTACAGGCGCGATGACGCTCGACCTCGAGGGCGCTCAATCGGTGGAGTTGCCACCCTGGCAGCCGTACTATATGAACGCTCGTACACGACACGGTTTCCGCAACAGCGGTTCGTCCCCGGTGGACATTATGGAGATCTTTGTCAGGTAGGCCACTCGAACATGGCAACGGCTAGGAGACTTGGCCCTCGAGCGAGGCCCGTCCCTTGTCTGTCAGCTGAAACATCCCGGCAGCGGCGTCGACGGTGACGAGCTCGTCGGCAACGAGACCTTCCATGAGTTGCGAGAATGCCTGATGCCCAGCCTGATAAAAGACGAGGCTATGGGTGTGAAGATCCCGCATGGGGATCGAGTCGCCCTTCTTCGCGATGAATTTCAGCAAGCCTTGTCGGGCCGCCTGAACGTCTGTGCCCATTGTGGTCGCCTCCCTTTTGATTCGTTGCTTCGATAGCGGTGACTCGACACACTCGGCTGTTTCCGCCTAGTGACCTGTAACACCCATATTGGGACCATCGCCGATGGGTCTTGCGGGCGAGATCGCGGCGCGAGACGGAAATTGATGTTTTTGCATCCATGACGGCTCGTAACAAAGATATCGCCCGCAACCCCCATCGGCCCGTAGGGTTACGGCGAAACGGCATCGTCTTACGTTGTCGTCAGTTCCTCGCAATGACGAAGCATTTCCTCGTCGCTGACTCCTAGAATCCAATGCCGTTTGGCCGTAACGCTGGTCCCAATATGGGTGTTACAGGTCACTAGTTCATCCGGCCACTAACATACCGCCCATCGATGAAGTGAGGAGGTCATTACAAAAGGTGTGTAAAAGTCATCAGGCGGCGGCCTTCGATTTCATCACGACTCTGATGCCGTCAGCGAATTGCTGACCATCATAGACCTCTTGTAAGAGTTCGGATCCTTTTAAGTGTCGCCAAGCCTTCTCAGCGACACGTAGTAGCTTCCAGATCATTGCCGTTGCATTCTCGACACGCTTGAATCGGCGAGCGGCGTTGGTGCGGAGGCGAACCATGTCGAAGGGCGACTCGACGATGTTGGTCGTTCTCAGATGCACCCAGTGTTGTTTCGGGAACTCATAGAAAGTAATCATCCGGTCCCAGTCCCGCAACAGCGTCTCACCCGCTTTGGGATAGTTCTTCTCATATCGGCGGACGAACTGATCCCGCTTTCGTTCGCAGGCCGCGCGGGAGTTCGCGAAGGCCATCCCATGAAGCAGCTGTCTGGCCGCGGGCTGCTCGGTCTTCGGCAGATGATCGACCACGTTGATCGACTTGTGGTTCCAGCAGCGTTGTTCCTGGCCCTGGGGCTGTTGCTCGGCCAGCGCGGACCAGATGCCCAGGTGACCGTCCGCGACAGTCAGCCGTCCCAGCTTCAGGCCCCGTCTCTGGAGATTGCGCAGAATGCGGCTCCAGGACTCCTTGCTTTCCCGCTGCCCGCTCTCACAGGCCAACAGCACTTTGCGCCCGTCTGACAAGGCTCCGATGATCACCAGCAATGCCGCTCGCTCTTTCGCGATCCCCGCTTTCACGTACAAGCCGTCTGCCCACTGGTACACGACCTCGAGGCCGGACAGGTCCTGCTGGACCCACTCGTCATACTCCAACTGCCAGGTCGATTTCAGTCGTTGGATCGATGCTCGCGACAACGGAGCGCCAGCGCCAAGCAGTCCGCGCATGGCCTGCTCGAAGTCCCCTGTGGCCAGACCGTGGAGGTAGAGATCGGGAAGTAGCTCGCCCAGCTGTTTCGATTTCCGTCGAAAATACGGCAGGATCTGACTCTCGAACCGCTCGGCGGTGTTTCGAACCCGAGGTCGTCGAACCTCCATCGTACCGTTCACCATTGCGAAGCGTCGCGGTTTCCCGTGACCGTTCCGGTATCCTCGTCGATTCGGACTCCGCTCCAACTTTTCCCGACCCAGAAATTGAGTGACTTCGTCCTCGAGCAGCTCCTGTAGCCAGACTTGGACCCGGGATCGCGCCCAGTCCTCCAAACCTTCATACGCGTTCGTTGACGCCACTGATGCCGGTATGTTCTTCTTCTTCATGGGTGGTGTACCTTTCTCCCGATTGCTGCCGGGATTGCTTACGGTTTCGAATTCACCGAAAGCGTACACCGCCTTCTCTTTTTACACACCGATTGGAACGACCTCGAAGTGAGTGAAGTAGACCTCAACCAAGGGATGCTCAATAGGGTGGCCAGAGTGATCTGATCGGAGGTTGCGATCAGCCACGTAAGTCTGATGTGCGGCCCCGTGAGGCAGTACGTGATACCAAGGACGATCCTTCGGCGGTCTGGAACGTGCCACGGTTTCGTACCACTCGTCGGTTCCTGCAAACTGCGGATCAACGCCGATAACGACACCCCGGTAGTCGAACAGTTCGTGTTGAACGACATCGCCAACCGAAAAACGGACCGCTGTTTCGGGTTCACTCATTCATTAGTTCCGAATTACGGCACGGAACGCGCGAGTTCTTTCAGTTCTTTAAACCAGTTTCCCCAGCACGCCTGCTTCTATCAACCGTCGCTTTCGTCATGCCGGGCCCGCCGCGGGTCTATTCGAGCTACTGATTTTGAGCCAGACTCATCCGCAGACTTCCCAGGCGGTGGCACAATCGAGTCGGGTACCGCCCCAGCATCCGTCTCATCCTCGGACACGTTGTAAAGCTGGGGGGCGCTGCGGTTTACGTGTAGCTGAAAAACGTCGGGCCGGTTGTAGTGGCCAGCAAAATCGTGGCGCAGCTTCATGACGATGCCAATGTCCAGGTTGCACTCGGCGTAAAGTATCCCCTCTTCCGGGCCCATGGGGCCGGCCAGGATACGGCTGTTGGGTCCGACGATGAGGCTGCCACCACAGGCGTCGGGATTGCGCAGGAATTTCTCTCCCTCAGATCCGACCCCGAGCTTGCGGATCATGTCATCGTCGACTGTACCGCAGGCGGAGATCACAAAAGCTTTGGTCATCTGGGCAAACGCCTGTGAATCCACGGCGACTCGATTACGTAGCGGGTCACCGCTGGTAGGAAAATGGTTGGGCCAACTCATCACGTGAATCCGGCTGCCTTCCGCCGTCAGTCCGAACACCGCCAGGGGATTAGAGTTCTCGCCGCAAATCAACCCGCTTACCGGTCCGAACTCCGTCTGAAACGCCCCGAAGGTATCGCCAAAGCCGCCCATGTGCACGAGGCGTTCGCCCACGGTTGGCATGAGCTTCTGGTGCTTGCCGATAAGCTCACCGTCCGGTTTGATCCAGACCTGACTATTGAACATCGTTCCGAGGGTGTTCGGCAGCTTCTCGCACACCCCCATCACCACATAGGCATTGGCGTCCCGGGCGGCGCTCGAGAGCGCTTCTGTCTGAGCCCCCGGAATCTCCACCGAATTCTTGAAGAGCTCGACTGCGAGCTTGTTGGCGATCACGCCAGTCGCTGGATGGTGGTGATACCAGACCGGGTGGGCAGGAATAAAACCTTCGGGAAAGGCAATGATTTGGGCGCCGTTGGCGCCAGCCTCGCGGATCAGCCGGCACGCCTTGTCGGTCGAGCCTTCACGATCCAGGAACACTGACGCGGCCTGCACCGCAGCCACCTTCACAACAGGGTACTGATCGCCCATGGCCGCCTCCTATGAGACGTTATTATGCTTTAAGTGGGCCTCAGGGAAAGGCAAAGGATGGTTATAGGCAAGAAAAGTCTCAAGTCGTTCAAAAGGTATCGTCGGAGTTGAAAAACTGCCAATTCTCAACTTCGGACGAAATGATTTAAGAGGACTTGAGAATCATTAACAGGCAGGTCCGGACCAATACTTGGTAGCCTGGCCTCAGCTTCTTCCCCCAGCTCGGTCATCGTGGAGCTCTACTGCCTGTGCCACCACATTCTTCACCTTGTCCAAGTCGCTAAAGGGCTTTTGAAGCCGAAAGTCGAACGCTGACAGCGTCGGATCGTCTTCTTCCAGCTCCCATCCCGTGATCAGCACGGTAGCCACCGATGGGTCTGCCTGCCGCATCTCGTCTGCGATCCGATCGCCGGGCATGCCGGGCATTCCCAGGTCAATCAGGACCACATCGTAACGTCCCTGTGTAAACCTCTCCATCGCCTCCACGCCGCTCCCGACCCCCTCCACCTCGTGATCTGTCGATAACAGATGGGGTAGGAACTGGACGGTGGACTCGTCGTCATCGACGACCAGAACCTTTCCTCGACGCACAGGTCGGACTTCCGCAGCCCCTTGCTCCTTTCCCTCCGGACCCATCCAGGCGGGAAGTCGGACGGTAAAGGTCGTGCCTTCGCCCGGTGTGCTCTCTACGTCGATGCTACCTCCCCAACGAGTCACAGTGCTGTAAACCGTCGACAGCCCCAGACCGGTGCCGACCTCCGCTTTGGTGGTGAAGAAGGGCTCGAATAACCGCCTTCGGGTCTCCTCATCCATCCCGATACCAGTATCCGTTACTGTCAACTGCACACTCCCCGCGATCGCCCGTGTGCCAATCGCCTCCCTCGGGCTGGGCATCCAATGCGTTGAACAGCAAATTGATGAGGCTATCTACAGCCCGGCCTGCGTGCCCCCGATGGGAGGGACATCTTCCAGTTCAGTAACCACGTTGAAGGAGAATCCCCTGGCCTCCGGCGCATCCTTCCACCGAGGCTGTGTCCCCAGCAGAGCCTGTTGTACCACCTCGTTCACCGATACCGAGCCTATCATCTCCTGCTCTCCGCTTCGCACGGTCCGGTTCGCCGCACCAGATCCTTGGCCCGGATGGCACTTTCAATGAGTTGTGTTGCATCTTCGACGATCTCCGGATCGGAAGCCCTCATCTGGATGAGCTGCGCATACCCGAGCACCCCGACCAACAAATTGTTGAAGTTGTGGGCGATACCCTGTGCCATCTCCCCCAGGGCGCTCAGGCGCTCCAGGCGGACCAGTTCCTGCTCAGTCTGCTTGCGCTCGGTGATGTTTTCCCCGATCCCGACGAGGCGGTAGATCTCTCCTTTTTGGTCCCGGATCGGAAAGACGCGGTCGTGCATCCACCGGATTGAACCGTCGGGTCTTGCAATGCGAAACTCCTCGTTGAACCCAGCGCGCTGTTGCTCTCCTAAGGCTCGGTTCACGCGCTCACGATCCTCCGAAAAGACGGCGTCTGACCAGGAGCTAGGCTCTTGGTACAAACTCTCACATGTTCGGCCCCATATCTTTTCGTACGCAGGATTGACGTACAGAATGCCGTTATCCTTGTGATCTACAACGAAGAAGACCTCCCGAACGTTCTCCGCAATCTGACGAAACAGAGCCTCGCTCTCTCGCAGCGCCCCCTCGGCCCGCTTACGCTCGGTGATGTCGGTAGCGATTCCCACCCACCGGATGATTCGACCCGATGCGTCGTGAACGGGTACACCAACATTGTCGGTTGTACGGTAGGAACCGTCCTTCGCCCGGAACCTGCATTCGGCGGAGTAGGGCGTCCCCTGCTCGAAAGCTTGTTTCCCCTTTTCCAGTAAGGCTGGAGCGTCGTCGGGATGCAGGGCGTCGGTCCAGCCCCAGCCAAGGGCATCTGTCAGGGGCATGCCCGTCATGTCTTCCCAGGCCTTGTTTAGGTAGCCAACCGAACCATCGGGTTGCCCCTGCCAGATAATTTGGGGAGCGGTTTCCAGGAGAGTCCGGTAGAGTGCTTCGCTGGTCGCCAGAGCCTTCTCGGTCTGCTTGCGCTCGGTGACGTCTTCGACGACGCAGCTAACCCCCACAATCGTGCCGTCCCCGGACCTGACCGGGAAGTAGCTGTACTCGTAGATACTCTCAATGCCTACATGGCCTGGAGTCTGGACACGACCTGTGTACTTGACGAGAGGCTCTCCAGTATCGAGCACATGGCGTAGCTGAGGCTCGACCTCAGGTGCAATTTCTGGAAGTATCTCTCCGATTGTTCGTCCCAGGTGTTGCTTGACGGACTGTCCGTTGATCGCTGCAAGGCACTTGTTGATCTGGATGTATCGGAGGTCGCTATCGACGTAGCAAAGGCCAACCGGAGCGTCTTTATAAAGAGCCTCTGTCTGCGCCTGCTGAGCTTCTAATCGGGCAACCCGCTCCCGCAGCGATTGCAGTTCCTGCTGTTCGCTTGATCCGGCCATTTTCCAGGTATCCTCAGTCACAAAGTTGGTTTCTGCCCAACTAGTTCTAGCAGCAAAGCCAACATTAGTAAACTCAAGGTAAGTGAGCAGCGAATTGACTGGGATGAGTTGGAGATCAGCCGCAACGGCCCGGTCTAACGGCGTTGTAGCCCGGCTTCCTTGCGAGCCAGTCCAACGCCATTCGGCTTGCGGTTGGAGATTCCGTCGACCTGACTCTGTTGAATCAGGTTCGGGGGACTGACGGTTCCTGACGGCCCCTCTCACAACCTCTCCAACCTCCGAGAAGGGGTTTCATCAGGACCTGACATTCGTTTTCGCGGCCGATTAGGGTACCGACGGTAAGGTGGAGGCTCTCTTGTGTCGATAACTCTGAGTGAAGCCAGTGAGGTCCAGGTGCTGAATGTCCAGCTTGGCCCGAGACTGCCCAACCGAGAAGGTAGGAGCGAATGACTTCCGTTTTACTGTTATCAATGAGTCTGATGCTAATCCCCGCCGAGGAGCCCGGAGGTGTGAGTGAACGTCTCGAGCACGCCACCGAAGTCTTAGATGAACTCCTGAATGCGCCGAGGTCATTACAAAAGGTGTGTAAAAGTCATCAGGCGGCGGCCTTCGATTTCATCACGACTCTGATGCCGTCAGCGAATTGCTGACCATCATAGACCTCTTGTAAGAGTTCGGATCCTTTTAAGTGTCGCCAAGCCTTCTCAGCGACACGTAGTAGCTTCCAGATCATTGCCGTTGCATTCTCGACACGCTTGAATCGGCGAGCGGCGTTGGTACGGAGGCGAACCATGTCGAAAGGCGATTCGACGATGTTGGTCGTTCTCAGATGCACCCAGTGTTGTTTCGGGAACTCATAGAAAGTGATCATCCGGTCCCAGTCCCGCAACAGCGTCTCAGCCGCTTTGGGATAGTTCTTCTCATATCGGCGGACGAACTGATCCCGCTTTCGTTCGCAGGCCGCGCGGGAGTTCGCGAAGGCCATCCCATGGAGCAGCTGTCTGGCCGCGGGCTGCTCGGTCTTCGGCAGATGATCGACCACGTTGATCGACTTGTGGTTCCAGCAGCGTTGTTCCTGGCCCTGGGGCTGTTGCTCGGCCAGCGCGGACCAGATGCCCAGGTGACCGTCCGCGACAGTCAGCCGTCCCAGCTTCAGGCCCCGTCTCTGGAGATTGCGCAGAATGCGGCTCCAGGACTCCTTGCTTTCCCGCTGCCCGCTCTCACAGGCCAACAGCACTTTGCGCCCGTCTGACAAGGCTCCGATGATCACCAGCAATGCCGCTCGCTCTTTCGCGATCCCCGCTTTCACGTACAAGCCGTCTGCCCACTGGTACACGACCTCGAGGCCGGACAGGTCCTGCTGGACCCACTCGTCATACTCCAACTGCCAGGTCGATTTCAGTCGTTGGATCGATGCTCGCGACAACGGAGCGCCAGCGCCAAGCAGTCCGCGCATGGCCTGCTCGAAGTCCCCTGTGGCCAGACCGTGGAGGTAGAGATCGGGAAGTAGCTCGCCCAGCTGTTTCGATTTCCGTCGAAAATACGGCAGGATCTGACTCTCGAACCGCTCGGCGGTGTTTCGAACCCGAGGTCGTCGAACCTCCATCGTACCGTTCATCATTGCGAAGCGTCGCGGCTTCCCGTGACCGTTCCGGTATCCTCGTCGATTCGGACTCCGCTCCAACTTTTCCCGACCCAGAAATTGAGTGACTTCGTCCTCGAGCAGCTCCTGTAGCCAGACTTGGACCCGGGATCGCGCCCAGTCCTCCAAACCTTCATACGCGTTCGTTGACGCCACTGATGCCGGTATGTTCTTCTTCTTCATGGGTGGTGTACCTTTCTCCCGATTGCTGCCGGGATTGCTTACGGTTTCGAATTCACCGAAAGCGTACACCGCCTTCTCTTTTTACACACCGATTGGAACGACCTCCATGCACGTCGATGATTCCTTAATTGGCCCACGGCCTATCTCGTCGGACAGTAGGGTATCAACGCGACCACAGTAGAGGGGGAATTGTGAACAAGAAAAACAACCGAGTATCAATCAGGTTTGCTCTGGCCGTAGTCATTGCATTCGCCGCAAGCGGCTGTAACGAAGCGAACGGTATTCAATGGGTGGATATTTGCAGCGAAGCTTCTGGAACGGTGCTCTATAACGGCGTGATTCACACCATGGATGCCGACAATAGCGTCGTGTCCTCCGTTCGCTTACAGAACGATCTCATCACGGGTGTGAGTAACGGAGATGAGGAAACACTGGGTGTCGACGGCGATGGCAGAATCGATCTTTCGGGACGTACAGCGATACCCGGGCTCATTGATAATCACAGCCACGTTATCGGACGCGATCTCAAGCCAGGCCACATGGTATACGCCATGGACTCTGCCAGATCATGGGACGAAGCGGTAGCTCTCCTCCAGAAACGGATCACGGTAGAGAATATTCCCCTGCCCGAAGCGGGAACCGTCGGCACGCAAGAAAATTTTGTCACCGTCATCGGAGCCATTACACCGGGGCAATTTGCTGAGGGGGCGTTGCCAAGCTTTGAGACGCTGAATCAATTCGACCACCCGATCTATCTTGAATCCGCATTCGCTGGCGGCACTCAGACCAATTCAGCGGGCATTGATTACTTTCGCGAGCATGGATTGCCTGTTTCAGATGATGGTGTCGTAGACATCGGCGCGGACACGAACCGCTTTGCCTTCTTTAACAGTATCGCAGTTCAACAGTTGCGCTCTGAGCAAACCGAACAGGACAGAGTCGACGGAGTTCTCGGTGTTCAGGCCTGGGCGGCAAGCCTCGGCATGACCATGTCACTGTCGGACGGGGGCACAGAAGTTCAGCAGATTGCCGACAACGGCGCCGTTATGCGTGTTCGAGGTTTATATGGTGGCCCGAACCTGGAAGCGCTCGAAACTACAATCACCGACCTCAACAATACCCCAAGAAACGAAATGTACCGTGATTACGCAATCGGCGAATTTATCGATGGCGGGGGTGTTAGATTCCCGACAGAAGTAGAAGACGTTGTCAACGAAGAGACCTTTATCCCTAAGATCAATCTTGCGGGAAGTCTTGGCGCGACTGTGTTTCAGCATACGTTGTCGCCAATCGAAAGCGACGGTTATTTAACGGCTTTTGAATCCTCGAGTGAAGATCTGACGCCGTTGCGTTGGCATCTTGGTCACGTTCCGTTGTTGACTACGAGAAGCATGGATCGGCTCGAAGCCCTCAACGGTGGAGCCGTTGCGGCCTACTTCTCATATTCATCCCAAGAACCAACCGCCCCACCTCCTTTCAAGGCTATATTCGACCATGATGTTCGTTCCGGCCTGGGATCAGATGGCGGCAACGTGGCCATCATTAACCCCTGGCTTGGGATATATCACATCACAACAGGCCTGGCTGATACAGGTGATGTGGTGTTTGAAGACGTGCTGACCGTCGAAGAAGCGATTCGATGGATGACGATAGACAACGCATGGTTCTCGTTTGATGAGGAAAACCTGGGTTCTATAGAAGAAGGCAAACTGGCAGATGTGGCTGTTCTCTCCGATGATGTATTCGAGACGGAAGACGGAGGAGACTTACGCGACGTTAAGTCCGTATTAACGATAATGGATGGCAAGATCGTCTATTCAGATAACAGTGTCATCACTTGTGCTAATGCAGATACGTATGGCGAATGGTTTCCCAGAAGCAGTGGAGAGGCGTGTCAATAGGTATATCGTTGCGCATTTCGTTTGATAGTTGGCAAGGGCCAGTAGATCTCCTTCGATCTCAGGCAACTATGACAATGACCGCGATCGAGACCAACACGGCTACAACGGAAGTCAACAATCCCCAGGAGATCCACAGCGCGCGACGGCGAACCGCATAGGCGCTTCCGATTAGCGCGATCGGAACCCAGAGACCGGCGAACGCCATCCAGTTTTGAGCGCCGGCGAGGTAAAGACTAAACGGCAGTACGGGCGCGATGGATACGAAGATGAGGACTGGCTTGCGGAGGGCTGTTCCTGTCACTGCCAGAACCAGGGCCAGACCAATCGCGGGCCAGCCGAACATCAACGCGGGCCACCATGGGGGCATCGTTCGCTCCTCTCGAAGAGTGATCACAACATAGCAGGTGGAACCTGTTGTCGTCTGTGATCGCGAACACCTTAAATACCCTGACAGGCAAGCCAGAGCAAGACTCCGATTGCTTATGGCCCCTGCCTCTAATATCCTTCAACAATATTACTAACAGTCCGCTTCATCCATGGATATTTCGTTCAGGAAGGCGGCCAGATAGGGGAAGACAGTGATGAAGAAACTACTTTTTCTGTTTATCGTCGTAATTATGGCGACGCCGGCCTTCGCCCAGGCTCCTGTCACAATGAATATGAATCAGCAGGCGTTGCTCGAGAGTGACGATCCAAAGGTGGCGGGAGACAAGAAGCTCGTTTTTGATTTCTGGAGGGAAGTCTTCAACGGAGGCAATGCCTCTAAGATTCCCGAATACATCGCGGAAGAATACATTCAGCATAATCCGAACGTGCCGCCCGGCAGAGAGGCGTTCATGGGATTCATGTCGGGGAGTGAACCCCGTACGACCCCGGACAGTATCCCCGGCTTGGTAACCATCTTTGCCGAGGGAGGTATGGTGATCATGGCATTCCGGCGTGAAATCGATGATCCCCGGAACGCGGGTCAGACATATACCACGACGTGGTTCGATATGTTCCGCGTCGAGAACAATATGATCGTCGAGCACTGGGACTACGGAACGATCAATCCGTAGATCGGTATCGCGGCAGCAGAAAGACATGCCGAAACGCCTGAGCACTGAAGAGCGAGCCATGACCAGACCCTTGTGGGGTCTCGCAAGAGTCCTTCTGTTCTGCATGGCCGTAGGCGTTCTCTTTCGCGTGGCGAGAGTAGTTGGCGGATTCACCGTGCCGCTGACGATGCTTTTGTTCCTTGGCGGTATGGTCTTTCTTCTGCCGCGAATGCACCGTCAGGCCCTGGAGGTGCGAAAAAACGATCCCAGGGTGCGCGGCAGGGTATCCCGGGCGTTTGATTCATTCAACGACACCGTCTATCCCCTACTCGCATGGGTATAGCTGCCTTGGTCGGGTTACTTGCCGGCATGGGGGGCTTTCGATTGACGACCGATTTCTATCCCCAGAGTCAGGCACTACCGATCGTCGCCGGTGGAGGGATCGGCCTATTCATATTGGCCGCACTTGCTATAGGGGCCCAGCTTCCCGGCACGGAGTTCGTCAATACCGGCGATGGGAGTGGAGATAGGGAAGGCGGTCGGAGTTAAAGCAGCTTCGAAACTTTCTATGACGGCGGCGAGGTCTACCCAAGGTCACCCGGCTCTATCATGTTGCGTGTGGCGAGTGATGACGGCTGGTGTTCTGAATCAGCAGCCTGATTACCGCTATCCCTCTGTTGAGCGACAGGTTCGAGGTGATCAAACCCTCCCGATTCAGGCCCCAGCACATCATTCTTTCCGGGACTGCTTTCCGAACGGAAGGACGGTGGCGGAGCTTCGATCTCCGTATGGGCCTTGCCGGGCTTCCTTAACTTCGACGCGAGACCCAAACGCAGGCCTTCCACGATCAGGCTCAGGATGTTCTTCGAGTTTTCGAGGAGCAACAGAGCCCATTGTGTTTTCCTCATCTGCGGAAAATAGATCCCGCGAAACGCGAGTGAAGCGCAAAACAGGATGACGCGTTCTCCTAACGGACGATGCGCGATTTTCCGAATCGCCTTTGTGATCGCGGAGGGAGAATAAGAGCCGTGCCAGGCGTTGCGTACTTCGGTCTCGGCCTGGGCAACGGAAAGGTTCCTGGGCGTAAAGGCCATCCTGAAGGGACGAAAGTCGAGCCAGTGGGTGGGGCGCGTCAAGCGGCCTTCATCGGCCAATCGATCATAGAGCGGTGTTGCCGGGTAGGGCGTAAGCAGTCCATATACAGGGAGTCCCGGAGGCCAGTTCCGAATCTGATCGAGCGTCCGGTCCGAGACCCCCGCCGTGTCGCCGTCCATGCCGAAGATGAAGGACGTGATCGCATACAGGCCCCGATCGGCCAGCCGATTGAGAATGCCTTCGTATTCCGCAGGTTTGTTGAAGCCCTTGTTGACCTCTTTCAGGTTGTCGGGGTCGATCGACTCCATTCCGATGAAGATCCAGCGTCCGCCGCTGGCGTGGATTAGATCCAGTAATTCCTCGTCGCGCAGAAGGTTGATGCTGATCTGTGCGATCCATGTGACGGTTGCATTCCTGGCGATGATTTCGCGAAGCAACGACTTGGTTCGCTTGATGTTGATGGCGAAGTTGTCATCGATGAAGAAAACTGCCATCTTGCCGCCGTCTCGCTTTGCCCGCTCTTTCAGCAGCAACAGTTCGTCGACGACGCTTTCGTTGGTTCTGAACCGGATGGAATCTCCGAAGAAGCCAGTCACCGTGCAGAAGTCACAGCCATATGGGCATCCTCTGCCCGACTCGATCGGAACGACGTGCAGGGTTTCCATCTTCAACCCGAGCTTCTCCATCAGGAAGCGCCCTGCCGGGGGAACCCGTCGCATCAGGTTGAATTGCTCCAGGTCGATGGTGTCCCAGGGAATCTTCGGATATTCCGTCAGGTCCGGCTTGACCTCGGTTCCGGAATCGTCGACTGGCAGGTAGACCTCCTCGAGTTCTCCCCGCGCTGCGTCTTCGACAAGCCTGGGCCATGTATGATCGGCCTCTCCGAGCGCCACGGCATCGGCATGCCTCGGTTCACCGCTCCGTCCCAGGGGTTCGTCCGGCACTTCGGTGACGTGGGGACCACCGAAAACGACTTTGGCGCCCGCTGCCCGGAAAGCATCCGCGGCCCGGTAGGCCCGTGCGGCCATACGCGTCATCGCCCCGATTCCAACCAGCTCGATTTCGTTTTCCCTGATGTAGGAGGCGAGCTCGGATTCGGACATGGGCCGGGCATTTCCGTCGATCAGAAACACGCTATGTTCCCGAGGTGTCAGAGATTTCAGGACGAACATCCAGAGATGCGGCATGTAGTTCCGGGTGACGCCGTTGTCGGGACTATATAAAAGGATGTTCATAGGGCCAGTTTGGAGGATTCCAGGTCCGAGGGCGTAGATTCCCCCCTCTTGACGCGTCCTGCCTCAGAGTCGCACCCGGAATCGAACCCGAGGCGAGTCTACGTGCATGCGAAGGGGAAGTAAATAGAGATCGGATTCTGCCGGACGAGGACTGGTTGGCCGTTAGATCCTAAAAACTCAACACATTAGCGGAAATCACGGACTCATCTTGTGAGCTGAATTTTCAACGTCCGACAAGATCGTTTGTCAGGACTTGACCTTCTGATTGCCAACAAACCCTACCTCTAGTATGGTTTACCGAGTTTTTCACGGTTCTTTAAGCAACACACTTTAAACATGGAATCCGGCACCAAACTCGGCCCCTACGAGATCAGTACACTCCTGAAGACCAAAGGGCGGGATAAACATTAATGAGGGAGCCATGAGCGGTAACCACGAGGATTTCGACCTGAAGTCGCTAATGTCGGATTATTCATTGCTTCAGGCGCTGGCCGAACGACGCTCCTATCGATTCGGTCTCGGGATGGAGATGCAGACGGGGCCACTCGCTTTCAAAAGTGAACAGCAACCGCTTCCGCTCACCGAGGACGAAGAAGCGGCGCTGGCCTTCGCGGCGTGCGGCATCACTGGATACGCCCTAGCCGACCTGTCCTATAGCAAGGAAGAGCCAGGCGGCACCATCATGGGTGGGCTGGTGGGGCGTACAATGTCGGCTGGAGATAGGATTCAATCGGTCTCCTTGATCGTCATCAACGACGAGGCGACCTACCTGCTGAAACGCCCAGTCGACTTCCCCGCAACAGAGATCCCCGATCTGATCGAGATGGCGCAAAAGGGCCGCTTCACAGAGCTGTACCGGCGCAGCCGGTTGAAACTTCAAGACGGCCGAGCGTCACCACCGCTCGAGCGTCCGTTCAATCTCGGCTGCAACCAGTACCAAGTGTATGCGCCAGGGACTTCCTACTTCGTTCCGGTCCATGATTTTTCGTATATGTACATCAATGGAATGCTCGAGTTTCTGAACGAGCACATGCAGGTGTTCATGGTCGATGAGCGTGCCAACTTTCGCCCCGCCGGCGTCGGTCGATTCGCCAAGAGCAAGGGCGGCCATCTCGATGACGATCCCAAGTCGCAGCGCACCCTGACCATCGAGCGACTCAAGGGCATTTTGCAGATGGTTCTCACGATCGAGACGGGGATGATGCTGCAGAACCTCAGCCTCATGGCTCACAGTATGGGCCTGGGCGGGTTTGCCAACTGGGCTGGACACGAATTCTCCTGGTTCGAGGCACTCGGCTTCCGGATGCAGACGATGAAGGGGCTCGAGTACCTCGGGGCCCCCCGAATGGTCCGGTTCCTAGGCGGGATCCTCGGCAAGGATCAAGAGATCTCGTTCCCCATCGGGCTGGAACGGGACGGCGAGGTCCTGCTGAAGCCCTATTGCCCTCCCTATTACCCGAGCATGGAAGCGGCCGTGCACGCGGTGGTAGAGCGTAAGTTCGGAGCCGCAGGCGTGCTTCGCGGCGGAACCAAGAATAGCAGCTTCAAAAAACCGGATGAGATCGCGGCGGCGGCCCCGGCGTTTCGACAGGAGACCATCGACGCCACAGTCGCGTACTTCACTTATCTCTACGAGAACTACAACCATGTCCCGGTTTACTCGGCTCCGTATCGGACGAGCATCGGATTCCAGGCAACTCACCTCGACCTGGACTTCTACGAGCGTCACTACAGGCCCGAGGCCTTGAGCGACAGGCAGCGGGAACACATGCGCAACTGGCACCCCGATCTCCCGACGGCGCGCGGACGATGAGTAGTCGCCGGTCCGCAGCTCAAGGGCGACGTTAGCCCCTTACAAGAACCGAGGTCGCATCGAGATGAGCGTGCGCGAAAGATTGGATGTAGGTCGTACTACAACGGAAGACGCTTTGGAGTTGTTCGATTCACTTGAGCCGGTCGATGTCGGTTTCATGATTGGCAATTGGAAGGGCGAAGGCTTCCATACCGACCACCCAATGGACGGCCTTCTCGAGGCCTATCACTGGCATGGCAAACGCTTTGAAAGCCCCGAAGATGTGCATCCATTGGTCTTTTCAACACTTCGCGGCGGCGTTGCCAGTGTAAACCCCGCCTTTATGGGGCCGTCGTTGAAGTTGATAGACCGCGTGCCCATTCCAAAGTCAGCCATGGTGGGTCGTACCTTCCAGACACTTATGCCTTTTCTCACAACGTCCCGGTCCAGGGCGAGGTTGCGCATGACAACTTATCGGGGCAAGTCGAGCGCAACCATGATTTACGACCAGCTGCCTATTAACGACGTGTTTCGCAAAATTGATCAGGATGCCGTGTTCGGCGTAATGGATTTGAAGGGAATGAAGTCGCCGTTCTTCTTCATCCTTCGCCGTGAGCATGGGGGCTAAACCTTCGTTGAATGCGGACGTTTAAACGGGCAGCAATTCCTGATGGTCGGGGACGCCACGATTACAGACGGCAAAGCAGAGCGCCCCCAGAGCAACATCGTCCTGAACTGGTTTGAAGAACTGAAGGAGCGGGCCCCGGTTCCCTAGATGACCATGAAAATGATCGTCAAGGGAAAATGCCCATCTCGGTGTACGCGACGACAATCTTGTCGATCGCGGCGATGAAGGCGGCGGTCCGCAGGTCCGCCTGGCTACCGCACCGTTCGGTACTGGTCTAGTTTGAAACTAGACCAGTACCCACCGTTCCTTAATGTCCCGAATCTCGTGATAAGCTTGTACCATCGTTTCTTCCAGGCCCGAATAAACCAGATCGCGTTCGTTCGCGCCGCGGGAAAGCACGTTGAGCATGTCAGCCGAAAACTTCCGTTCTGTCGCTTCCTCGACGGCCAACAGTAAACCCCTGTAGACGTGTTCTTCGAATCGTTTTTCGAGACGACCGAAGCGCACGTGTGAAAGATTTTTAAGCCACTCGAAATACGATACCGTCACGCCCCCTGCATTGAGATATGTGTCGGGGACGATCAGCACGCCCCGCTCGAAAAGCCGCTGGTTGGCATCTGCGGTCACCGGGCCGTTGGCTGCTTCGCCGATGATGCGGGCCTTGATGCGGGGTTCGTTTTCGGAGGTGATCACGTTCTCCAGCGCTGAGGGAACGAGAATGTCGCAGTCGACTTCCAGCGCTGCTTCGCGCGTCGGTAACCGCAGGGCTTGGGGGAAGTCGAGGAAGGATCCGTTTTCCCTGCGATACCGGGCAACGTCCGCTACTGGCAGGCCCGCTTCGTTGAAGATCGCTCCATCGTGTTCACTTATGGCAATAACGCGAGCGCCGCCCTGCTCTTCAAGAAATTTCGCACCATGATACCCAACGTTACCGAAGCCCTGCACAACGACACACTTCCCGGCGAGGCCCGGATCGAGGCCGACGGCCCGCATGTCTTCGGTAATCGAGCACGCTTCTCGAAGGCCGTAGAACACACCCAGTCCCGTGGCTTCGGTTCGGCCACGGATACCGCCAAACGGGACCGGTTTGCCCGTGACACAGGCAAGGGCATCGATCTCATTGTTCCTTAACGATTGGTAGGTGTCGACGATCCAGGCCATCTCTTGGGCGCCCGTGCCGAAGTCGGTCGCTGGCACGTCGATTCCCGGGCCGATAAAATTCTTCTTGGCCAACTCGAACGTGAGGCGGCGAGTGATCCGTTCCCGTTCGGCCTTGGAGTAGCTGCGTCGATTGATGCGGATACCTCCCTTCGCGCCGCCGAACGGCACGTCGACGACAGCGCACTTGTAGGTCATTAGCGCGGCCAGCGCTTTGATTTCGTCTTCGTTGACTTCAGCGCTGAATCGGATACCGCCTTTGGCGGGCAGCTTGTGATGGCTGTGCTGGGCCCGCCAAGCGTGAATCACCTCGATTGACCCGTCGTCACGCCGTATTGGAAAGGCCGTGTGATAGACGCTGTTGCATTCCTTGATCCGCTCCAATAACGTCGGATCGTGCGCGGTGAGCGCGGCGGCTTTGTCGAAGTTGTAATTGACTTGCTCGAAAAAACTGATGGGCTTCGTGTTTACGTTCACTGAGGTCATGGGTTCAGCTCCGTATCGAGGATATGTGAGAAGGGTGTTTGACCGGGGAAATTTCTTCTATCAGTGTGCTGTGTTGCTTCGAAGGTGCGTTGCATGAATTCTTCCTCCAATGACCTCCAGCAAAGACCGCCCGCACGTAGAAGCGCACATTTTCGCCCTTCGGGGTGAGCGCAGCTCATGGACATCTTGGTTTGAAGAACTAGAGGAACGGGTTCCAGTCCCGTAGGCTGCCCTTGATTTTCGAGGTCAAGTCCTGACAAATCATCTTCTCGGACCTTGAGAATTGGGTGGCCAGTTTGCAGTAAGCCGACAGTGGGCACGATTGATCGGATCGCGCCCTAAGCGGTTAGGCACTGTGGAGTTGACCGTCTCTGACTGAGCTTGCTACATATGTGGAGGTTTATTTGACGACATTGAGCGCCTCACATGACACAGCACTCTGACGACTTTCGTCATCCGTACGATACACTCTTATCGTCGAGTCTTCGCTTTCTTTCGGAGCTTATCGCTTGGGTCGCGGGACCGTGGGCCGTAGCACTATTTTCCACGTGGTTGGTCTTACCTGTACTGGCGTTACTCGTCGTCCTCCCAGCCGTCTTTTCAACTCGAAATGACAAGCGCACAATCGTCGTTTCCACGCCCGGACCGGTTCGTGTCGCGCTTGAACTGTTGCTGTATTTGGTGGCCGCAACCGCGCCATGGTTCGTGTGGCCCACCGCGGTGTCAGGAATGGCCGTTGGAATTGTAGTTGCGTCGTTCCTGACAGGTATCCCAAGAATGATGTGGCTCGTTCGCGGAGCGCCAGGCACCAGTTGAGACTGGGTCGCTGGCGTTGAGTTGCTTCAAGAGTTGCAAGTTACATGGGCCGATAACCAGCTTGCTCGGCTACTATCCTTCCCAAGATAACGACAAATTATCTTGTCGGACGTTGATAAATCCTCGGGGTTCTGGAAGCTTGATCCGACGCGGCCGACACTGAGTGATCCGATGGGCGCGAAAAGCGCAGTGATGGGAACGGCCGAAGAGGGTGTTGCGACAGGAGTTTTTGGGTTCTATCAGGGTTCTGCAGCTTTATTACGGCAGGTAGCGTCTAGTTGCTTCCGGGTCGCAATTAAACGGGGTCATCTCTAAGTGCGGAGAATAGAGCAAGTCTCTTGTATGTGTCATCGACCCTGCGATGTACTCCGGGTCTTCCAACGTAAACTCGACGGTCAAGCGGGTACCTCCTTCGTGTAACCGATAACGCTCCACCACGCGCTTCTGGGCACCAGAAGGAATACCGTTTTGATAGGGCGATCGGTTATCCGAAAAGTTCGTTGTGTCCACGGCAAGAAGGCCCCCTTCCCAACGGCCGATCGAATGACCTTCGTGAGTGCGCTCACTGATTTCTGGATGATCACGGCCGTCCACATACACTGTTCGCTCCTGGTCGAAATACTGACTGCGGATCATGACGATCTGTTCGTCTTCGATGAAACTGATCTCCATCGGATAGAGATCCGTGTAAACAATTCCTCCAGGTGTCGGCTTCGTCATGCAGGCGAGCTCGGGATTGTCTGCGTCATTCTGGCTGTAGGCAGCCTCTGCGATCTGGTCCTTCTCGGTCAAGGCAAGATCTCTAATCATGAGTTGGTCGAGTCCCCCGGGGTAGTCGGGGCCCCGGCTCGAGGGATCTACGATCCATACGCCCTCTAGGCTATTCGTGGTAGCGGCAGTCAGTTGAGGCGCCGGCGCAGACGGCGTTGCTACGGGAAGCCCGTCTCTTTCTACAGATGTCATCAAGCCATAAGGTCGTCCGTCTCGGGCAGGACGTACGCCGACGGTTACCCGGTCGCCGACCGAGAGAGTATCCTGCGTCCAGCCTCTACGCGTGACGGTGAGTGCGGAGGCCATCTGCACAGTCCACTCGACGGTCTCGCCTGCATCGTTGATTGTCTCGACGGTGAAATACGTATGGGGGTTTCGCATACTGTACTCGGTTACAACTCCTTCAAACCTCAAGATCGCGTTCATATCCAGGGCAGCGTCGCTGTGATGACCCGTCACCGGCAGCGCGGCCGTGAGTATCGCTGCTACGATGATGATCGAATGTTTCATTGCCGTCCTAGTTGCCAATAACGCTCAATCGGATGGAGCGAGTTTGAAAACTGCCCCGGATGAGCGGCATCTCCTGCCAGCTAATCCAGCTTCTGAATCGCACACTTAGCGCCTCTTCGAACTGACCTTTAAAAGTTCGTCAAAGGATACGAAAGGGGGAAATCGATTGCAATCAAACGATGACTCCTCCGTATCGCAGCAATAATGGTCCTTCTCAACTCCTGATAAATCATGTGGTCTCAATCGGTCAATGCAACACTTCACAGCTCCTTCACGTAAAGTGTTGCATCGACTGAGATCACCCGTCTTCTCGGACGTTGAAAATTCGTTGCTTCCAATCGTTGCTTCCACCCTACTCGTTCTATAGACTTTCTCCAGTTTCTCACTTGCATACGAGAGCAGTGGGTAGGGAGTTTATTGCCCTTGCGAAAGGCACATGACTCAGTCCCTACAGATTAGACGCCGCACTCCCTGCGGGCGGCATGGGATTAAGCGCATCGCGCTACGGACTCGCGAATCGGTCGCGCGAGGAATGACCGTACCAATCGACACGGGTGCGAGAGAACGAGACAAAAAGGAGATCCGATATGACGATGAGAACGATGAAGGGCTTAGGCATGGTAGCCGTTGGCTTCGCGGTGCTTCTGGTTGCTTCGCCTGTCGGGATGAGCACCGGCCAGGTTGCCGGCCAAGAGGTCGACATCGACAACGACGACATCGGTGGGGTGGTCACCAGCGCCAACGGTCCGGAAGCGGGTGTGTGGGTGATCGCGGAAACGACTGATTTACCCACCAAGTTCGTCAAGATCGTGGTTACCGATGACGAGGGGCGCTACCTGTTGCCTGATCTTCCGAGTGCGGATTACAGCGTCTGGGTGCGTGGCTACGGATTGGTGGATTCGCCAAAGGTTCAGACCACACCGGGCAGTAACGTAAACCTGATGGCGGTGGTGGCGCCGAGTGCTCGCGCGGCGGCGGAATACTACCCGGCCGGGTACTGGCTTTCCCTGCTCGAGCCGCCGGCCAAGAGCGAGTTCCCCGGCACAGGGTCCGAGGGTAACGGCATTTCGACGAATATCAGAAGCCAGGCCGATTGGGTTAGGAATGTGAAGTCGGGTAACTGTACGGCCTGTCATCAACTGGGCACCAAGGGGACCCGTGAGATCCCTGACAGCCTGGGAACTTTCGATTCCTCAGTGGCCGCTTGGGATCGGCGTATACGGTCCGGACAGGCGGGAGCCGGGATGAGCAACGGCCTCGACCGGCTTGGCCGACAGCGGGCGCTCGAGATGTTCGCGGACTGGACCGACCGAATCGCCGCTGGCGAGGTGCCGGCCACGCCGCCCCGCCCGCAAGGGGAGGAACGAAACGTCGTCATCACCGAGTGGGATTGGGCCGAGCCGACAGACTACCTCCACGACGAGGTCGCGACCGACAGGCGGAATCCCACGGTCAATGCCAACGGGCCCATTTACGGTGCGCTGGAGCTCAGCGCGGACTATCTTCCCATTCTGGATCCGGTGAACCACACAGCGAGCCGAGCCAACCTGACTGTCCGCGACCCGGACACACCGGCAGCATCGCCGAACATGCTCGAGCCTTCGCCTTACTGGGGCGATGAGATTCTCTGGGACAGTCAGAACAACGTACACAATCCGATGATCGACGGGCAGGGCCGGGTCTGGATCACCTCGGCCGTGCGCCCGTCCGACAATCCGGACTATTGCAAGGAAGGGTCCAACCATCCGTCGGCCGAGTTGTTCCCGCTCGAGGGTGCCCGCAGGCACCTCGCCATGTACGATCCGGAAACCGAACTGCTCACGCACATCAGCACGTGTTTCGGTACGCATCACCTGATGTTTGCCGAGGACGCTGACAACACCCTCTGGACGAGCGGCGGCGGGCAGGTCGTCGGCTGGCTGAACACCCGGGTGTTCGAGGAGACCGGCGATGAGCGGAGGTCACAGGGGTGGACCGCTCTGATCATGGACACGAACGGTAACGGGGAAAGAGACGAGTATGTGGAACCCGACCAGCCGGTCGATCCCACCAAGGACAAGCGATTCGGCCGGGCCTTCTACGCCGTCGCCCCGGCACCCGACGGTTCGGTCTGGGGAACGGCCCTCGGTTTTCCTGGCGCGGTCATACGGCTGGATCCGGGAACGGACCCGCCCGAGACCGCTCTCGCGGAAGTGTACGAACTGCCGTTGAACAACCCGGAAGCTCCCGTTGATGGATTTTCACCGCGCGGGGGAGATGTCGACCGGAACGGCGTCTATTGGGCCGCTCTGGTGAGCGGACACCTTGCCAGCTTTGACCGTGGTAAGTGCGAAGGACCGCTAAACGGCCCGAGCGCGACGGGTCAACACTGTCCCGAAGGATGGACCTTCTATACGGAACCACTACCGCAGCTGAAGGGCGTGACGGATTCGGGGAGCGCCGAGGCCAGTTATTACACCTGGGTGGATCAGTTCGATACGCTCGGACTGGGCCCGAACGTGCCGATCAACACGGGCAATGCGTCTGAAGGACTGCTTGCGCTCAAGGATGGCGAATGGGTCGTACTCCGCGTGCCCTATCCGTTGGGGTTCTACACTAAATGGATGGATGGGCGAATTGATGATCCGAACGGCGGCTGGAAAGGCAGGGGGATTTGGTCGACCGTGAGCACCCGCGCGCCCTTCCACATGGAAGGCGGGAAGGGTACGACGAGCAAAGTGATGCACTTCCAGCTTCGTCCCGATCCGCTCGCGAAATGAGGAGGGTTATGACACCTCGATAACGATAAATAGCGCTAGCGGTAAAAACGCGAGAGTATTTTCAGATGGATGAGTTGGCTGAGATGGAAGGACCGAAACTACCATTTCAACCCCTTGAAAAGCGCCACGATCGGTCCGACGTCTTTAGAACTTGGCTCCCGCGCATTGGTGTCGGCATTGTATTTATTCTTATCGGCGCCAACAAGTTTGCGTCTGCGTCCCAGTGGGTGGGCATCTTCGATCAGATCGGCTTCGGCCAGTGGTTCCGATACTTTACTGGAGTACTTCAAATCGGCGGTGGCGTAATGGTCCTGCTGCCGTGGACGTTCGTGATCGGGATCCTCATCCTAGCAGCGACCATGCTCGGGGCTATGGGTACATGGGTTTTTCTGCTGGGTTCTCCATTCAACGCTGTCATCCCAGGCGCAATTCTCGCAGCCCTTTTGGTAGTCGGCGGCGAAGAGCTAATCGAGCTGGGTTCACGGCTGTTGCGAAGGTAGCGTGTAACAGACCCTTCCCTTGCCAATAACAGTTCCACCTAGATAGACTTAGCCGACTCTTGCCGTTCATCACGGCGAATCATTGAGAACAAACAGGGGGTAGTCAATGAAAACGACCGTATTTGGAACGATTGCGGCGCTCGTTCTTCTCTCGAGGTCGTTCCAATAAGTGTGTAAAAAGAAAAAGGCGGTGTACGCTTTCGGTGAACTATTAACCGTAAGCAAATCCCGGGGCCAACCGGGAGAAAGGTACACCACCCATGGAGAAGAAGAACACACCGGAAGTAGCGGCGTCAACGAAGCAGTATGAGGTTCTGGAAGATTGGGCGCGATCACGAGTGCAGGATTGGCTCCAGGAACTTCTGGAAGACGAAGTGACGCAGTTCTTGGGTCGAAGGAAATCGGAGCGGAGTTCGGATCGGCGGGGCTACCGGAACAGTCACGGGAAACCGCGACGGTTTGCGATGATGAACGGTACGATGGAGGTTCGACGACCTCGGGTTCGAAACACCGCCGAGCGGTTCGAGAGTCAGATCCTGCCGTATTTTCGACGGAAATCGAAACAGCTGGGCGAGCTACTTCCCGATCTCTACCTCCACGGCCTGGCCACAGGGGACTTCGAGCAGGCCATGCGCGGACTGCTTGGCGCTGGCGCTCCGTTGTCGCGAGCATCGATCCAACGACTGAAATCGACCTGGCAGTTGGAGTATGACGAGTGGGTCCAGCAGGACCTGTCCGGCCTCGAGGTCGTGTACCAGTGGGCAGACGGCTTGTACGTGAAAGCGGGGATCGCGAAAGAACGGGCGGCACTACTGGTGATCATCGCAGGCCTGTCAGACGGGCGTAAAGTGCTGTTGGCCTGTGAGAGCGGTCAGAGGGAGAGCAAGGAATCCTGGAGTCGTATTCTGCGGAACCTCAGGGATCGGGGTCTGAAGCTGGGACGACTGACCGTTGCCGATGGTCACCTGGGAATTTGGTCCGCCCTGGCCGAGCAACACCCCGAGGGCCAGGAACAACGCTGCTGGCACCACAAGTCGATCAACGTGGTCGATCATCTGCCGAAGACCGAGCAGCCCGCGGCCAGACAGCTGCTTCATGGGATGGCCTTCGCGAACTCCCGCGCGGCCTGCGAACGAAAGCGGGATCAGTTCGTCCGCCGATATGAGAAGAACTATCCCAAAGCGGGTGAGACGCTGTTGCGGGACTGGGACCGGATGATTACTTTCTATGAGTTCCCGAAACAACACTGGGTGCATCTGAGAACGACCAACATCGTCGAATCGCCCTTCGACATGGTTCGTCTCCGCACCAACGCCGCTCGCCGATTCAAGCGTGTCGAGAATGCAACGGCAATAATCTGGAAGCTACTACGTGTCGCTGAGAAGGCTTGGCGACACTTAAAAGGATCCGAACTCTTACAAGAGGTCTATGATGGTCAGCAATTCGCTGACGGCATCAGAGTCGTGATGAAATCGAAGGCCGCCGCCTGATGACTTTTACACACCTTTTGTAATGACCTCCTTCTCTCGATTGGTTGGGCTAATGAACCGCAGGTTGACACGGAATCAATCGAGCGAGGTGCTTATTTAGTCGAAGGAATCGCGGGGTGCGGCAACTGTCACACGCCGCGAGACGATGAGGGCGTATTGATTGAAGATATGAGTCTCGCCGGAGCGTTCGTGATCGAGGAGGTAGCGTTTACGGCGTATGCACCTAATATTACGCCCGATGACCAGACGGGTATTGGGACATGGACTGACGAGCAAATCGGTCGGGCCATCCGCGAGGGTGTCCATCCTAATGGTCGAATTCTAGGCCCGCCGATGCCGTTCGTGTTTTATCGTGAGATATCAGACCGTGATCTTCAGGCGATCCTTGCCTACCTGCGAACTGTCCCCGCCGTTAACAACGTGGTCCCGCCAACGGAATATAATATTCCGCTTCCGCCGTCTTGGGGGCCACCGGTAGAACAGGTCGCCGAGATCGGCCGGGATGATCAGGTCGCCTACGGAGCATATCTTTCCGGTCCCCTCGGCCATTGTATTGAGTGCCATACTCCACTGGTTGAAGGCCAGCTCGATCTGGAACAGGTGGGCGCCGGCGGAAACGTTTACGAAGGCCCGTTCGGTTTCGATTTTTCTACTGTTTCGTCCAACATTACCCAGCATCGGGAATTGGGGATTGGTGATTGGACCGACGATGAAATCAAGCGAGCAATCACCGAAGGCATCAGCAGGAACGGGCGACAATTAGCGGAGTTCATGGGTTTCAGTTTTTACCGCAATATTTCTGGTGAAGATCTCGATGCTATCGTGGCTTACCTGAGGACGCTGGAACCAATGCCGAGTGACGAATAGCAAGGCGGGGGTTACGACACGGTGGAACACAGTAAGCCGCCACTCCTCGATCTTAAGTCCACGAAAGAGGAACATTATCTCCTCCTTGGGATTGGTTGGACCGGGACTCGCCAGCTGGTCACACACGTTAACAATAGCGAGTCGTCGGTTGATTGATGGCCGGTTGACATCGTGCTGCCCAACCCGGAAAATGACTGCGACGCAATCCGTACACCTAAATAGGGGGGCTCCATGCATTTCACTCGCCGTGCATTTCTCGGGACCGTATCTGCCGCTGCCGCTGTAACGGGCGCGCCCCGATCGGTCGCCGCCCAGGCTCAAGAAGACGATCCTTTAGGCACCCGTTCTGATTTCCCCATCGTGGCGGAAAGCATTTACCTCAACTCGCCATACATCACTCCTTCTCCTTTACCCGCCGTGGACGCCACGCGCCGGTTTCTCGAGGCCAAGGCCCTGCGCCCGACAAGCCTCGGCGAGATGCTCAACGAGACGAACGCAGCCCGCCGCAAGTTCGCCCAGTTGGTTGGCGCCTCCGAGGCCGAGATCGGGATGCTGTTCGCCACCAGCGACGGCGAAAACATCGTGTCCCGCGCGCTCGCCCTGGGCCCCGGGGACAACGTGGTCATCGACGACCTCCATTACGAAACGACATTCCTGTTGTACCGCCATCTGGCCGAGGAGCAGGGTGTCGAGCTACGCATCGTGCCGAGCGAAGATGGCGTGGCGTCTCCCGAGACGTTCGCCCCGTACGTTGATGACGGCACCAGACTCGTTTCGGTGTCATGGGTGTCACATCAGAACGGGTACCATCACGACCTCAAAGCATTCGCCGAACTGGCTCACGGATACGGCGCATATCTCTATGCCGACGCGATCCAGGGGATCGGGATGCTATCACTCGACGTCAAGGAGACGGGTGTGGACTTTTTCGCCGCTGGCACCTACAAGTGGCTCCTCGGTGGATATGGTGTTGCCCCGTTTTACGTGCGCGAAGAACTACTGGATACGATCACGCCCGACCGCATGGGATCGTTGCACATCTCGAACGAGATGCCGGATCACCGCTTCGAGTTGTATTCGGATGCGCGCAAGTACGGTTATGCCACCCTCGGTTTTGGAGCAATGTTCCAACTGAGTGCGGCCCTCGACTACCTGCTGGAGGTCGGCGTTGACAGGATCGAGCGGCACACCGTTGCTCTTGCCCACCGAATTCACGCCGGTCTGACCGACCAGGGTTATGAGGTTTGGACGCCCCCCAACAACCGATCCGCCATCGTGGCATTCAACCATGGACTCGACGTCGCACGGGTTCGCTCCGCGCTCGACGACGCCAACATCTCCGTCACGATCCGGAATGAAGGACGGACAATGCGCGTGGGCGCAGCGTTGTTCAACAATGGGACGGAGATCGACAGGTTCTTGAACGTGATGGGCGATTTGGCGGGCTGAGTAGGTTGACGGCCCCGGATGACGTCGCACGCGGTCGCACCCACCCGTGAAGCAACGAGTATCGAACGCGGGTGGACTTTCGTGAATTGTTGGACTGGGCACTTCCTGAATAACGGGGCAGATCCTCACAAATCCACTTCTCGGAGGTTGAGAACTGAACCCGCTAGTTTGCGATAAGAGGAACCCTACGTCCAGGGACGCTGTGGCGGTCCCCCAACGTAATTGTTCTTAACAGAAGGGTGTCAGTTGGACCGAATCGCCGCCACGAATTCGGCTGCGAGGTCCGGCACAGGAATCCCCTGCAAAAGGATCACTTCTGCAGAGATCTCCCGGCCATAGAGCGCTTCGTTCGCCTCCCGGTCGGGTCGCGCACGATGCGGCTCCCCCCAAAATGGCAATTCAATTCGGAAGTAGCCGTCGTAGTTGTCTCGCATTCGATCGTAATACACGATCTCGGCGTCAAATGTGAGGTTGGTGTCGGTTTCCGGGTCGCTGCTTTTCTGGCCATGGTCCACGTCGCCCCACAACAGCGGGTCCTTCCCGATCAGGTAGTCAATGCTGTCGTCGGCCATGAACAGCAGGACCATATCCAAGAATTCACCTACCTGAAAGCCGAAGTCTCCTCCATCTAAAGCCAACATCGATGGGGAACTCCAACCCCTATCTATCCTGCAGGATGCTACAAGGTGGGCCGACTGGAATCCGAATCCAAACGGCAGCGTCCCAACCTGGTAAATGACCGCGATGCATTCCGCTTCATCGAAAATTTCCTGTTGAATGTCGGCACCGGGCGCATTGAGGTCGTTCCAATCGGTGTGTAAAAAGAGAAGGCGGTGTACGCTTTCAGTGAATTCGAAACCCTAAGCAATCCCGGCAGCAACCGGGAGAAAGGTACACCACCCATGAAGAAGAAGAACATACCGGCATCAGTGGCGTCAACGAACGCGTATGAAGGTTTGGAGGACTGGGCGCGATCCCGGGTCCAAGTCTGGCTACAGGAGCTGCTCGAGGACGAAGTCACTCAATTTCTGGGTCGGGAAAAGTCGGAGCGGAGTCCGAATCGACGAGGATACCGGAACGGTCACGGGAAACCGCGACGCTTCGCAATGATGAACGGTACGATGGAGGTTCGACGACCTCGGGTTCGAAACACCGCCGAGCGGTTCGAGAGTCAGATCCTGCCGTATTTTCGACGGAAATCGAAACAGCTGGGCGAGCTACTTCCCGATCTCTACCTCCACGGTCTGGCCACAGGGGACTTCGAGCAGGCCATGCGCGGACTGCTTGGCGCTGGCGCTCCGTTGTCGCGAGCATCGATCCAACGACTGAAATCGACCTGGCAGTTGGAGTATGACGAGTGGGTCCAGCAGGACCTGTCCGGCCTCGAGGTCGTGTACCAGTGGGCAGACGGCTTGTACGTGAAAGCGGGGATCGCGAAAGAGCGAGCGGCATTGCTGGTGATCATCGGAGCCTTGTCAGACGGGCGCAAAGTGCTGTTGGCCTGTGAGAGCGGGCAGCGGGAAAGCAAGGAGTCCTGGAGCCGCATTCTGCGCAATCTCCAGAGACGGGGCCTGAAGCTGGGACGGCTGACTGTCGCGGACGGTCACCTGGGCATCTGGTCCGCGCTGGCCGAGCAACAGCCCCAGGGCCAGGAACAACGCTGCTGGAACCACAAGTCGATCAACGTGGTCGATCATCTGCCGAAGACCGAGCAGCCCGCGGCCAGACAGCTGCTTCATGGGATGGCCTTCGCGAACTCCCGCGCGGCCTGCGAACGAAAGCGGGATCAGTTCGTCCGCCGATATGAGAAGAACTATCCCAAAGCGGGTGAGACGCTGTTGCGGGACTGGGACCGGATGATTACTTTCTATGAGTTCCCGAAACAACACTGGGTGCATCTGAGAACAACCAACATCGTCGAATCGCCCTTCGACATGGTTCGCCTCCGCACCAACGCCGCTCGCCGATTCAAGCGTGTCGAGAATGCAACGGCAATGATCTGGAAGCTACTACGTGTCGCTGAGAAGGCTTGGCGACACTTAAAAGGATCCGAACTCTTACAAGAGGTCTATGATGGTCAGCAATTCGCTGACGGCATCAGAGTCGTGATGAAATCGAAGGCCGCCGCCTGATGACTTTTACACACCTTTTGTAATGACCTCACCCCGGCTTCTTCGGCGTCTATGAAGACGTTGCATACTGCGGGCAATAATTTGTCGGCGTACCCATAGGCCGAACCACCTTTTAACCTGTTGAATTCTATCTGACTCGACGTCACGCTTAACTTGCCTGGAATGAACGGGCTTAGGTTCTTTGCCGTCAGGAATGCGGGCATGTTGACGTCAGCGTCATAATACTTTCGCCCCTTAGCCTGTCTCGCCCTCCCCAGGGCCCTCATAAATCCGCTCTGAGTTATCAATCTCCGGCCGTCTTCCAGCACAGCGCATGGAATCTCAACCCGGCCGTTCGCGAGAACGATAACTCCCTCATGTGTCGCCTTTGGCAAGCTCTTCATATTCGCAGCCCTCTGTCGATGGTGCGGTCGAAGGCTTCCCACGGGGCCGCGTCGCGCAGGTTGTAGCGGTAGCAGAACTCATCCACATACTTCTGCAGGTGCCGACCGCTGACGCTGTGGAACTGGCCGAACATCCCGCGCTTCAGGAGCGCCCAGAAACCCTCTATCGTGTTCGTGTGGATATCGCCGAACACGTACCACTTGGAGTGGTTGATCACGCTGTGAGGGAGAATCCGGCTCATTCCGCTATAGCCCGCGTACTCGTCGGTGACCAATCCAGCCTTGCCGGTGTCGATCCGATCCAGGACAAATGCTCGAAGGTTCCGGGCCTTCAGCTGGCCCTTCTTCGTCACTTTCGCCGTGACTCGCCCGCCGCGCTCGGCTGCCCCGACAACAGGAGTTTTCTTCGTGCCGCGTCCCGGCTTGGAGGGTGGCCCGCCCTTCCTCGGCTTTCCGCCGATGTAGGTTTCATCCATCTCGACAATGCCGGTCAGAAGGCTACGCTGGGCGGATTGCCTCATGGCTTTGCGAATCTGCATTGAGATCCGCCAAGCCGTGTTCTTGTTGGCTTCGATATCGCGGGAGAGTTGGAGTGCGGAGAGTCCCTTCTTCGCGTTCAGCATCAGCGTAACGGCCAGGAACCACTTCTGAAGGGGAAGGTGCGTATGGTGGAAGATCGTGCCGACCGTTACACTGAACGAAGTCTTGCAGGTGTAGCAGCGGTGGCGGTGCTGCGACCGGGCCGTATTCCCGGACCCGCAGTATGGGCAGCGGGGCTTTCCGCCCCAGCGGGCTTTCTCAAGATGGTTGATGCAGGATTGTTGGGTGGGGAACCGCTCGAAAACCTGTACAATGTTCATGACGCTTTGCCTTTCATCGTGTGGAATCGCTTATTAACAAAACGATTATCGCACGGTGGAGGCTTTGCGCCAAGACCTTAAACTAGGAAATTCCGTTGCGCGAAACTACCCCATTTTGAGTTATTGCTTCCGCTTGCAAGGCATCTTGCATGGAGCGAGTTCAGCGGAATGAAGATGCATTCGCAGAGGTTGAAAGACCCTCTGATCAGCCAGGCCCACCCTGTTACGTTTCTCGGTCCCTTGATCGAGGAATCTCTGAGGTCGGCCCGCATCCAGCCGGACCGCAACCAGATCCTCGAGCGTTTCATGGCGGGCCATCCGCGGATCGCCATCGTTCATGGATCTGCAGATCACCCCTATAGCGTTGGTTGCCGGGATACTGTACGCCGTTTCGTCCGGCAGGTTTGGACCGACGGTGCATTGCCGATCGAAGTTTCCCAGGCGGTTCCCTGTGAAGAATTGTCGCTGGGCCTTCCTGGCTCTCATTACGCTTTCCTGGGGCGCAACGTTTGTGCGGCCAACTTTGCAACGCTCATGGAGGCTCATGGCTACGACGCGGCCATAGTGATTGGAGCCTGCGACAAGATGCTCGTTGGGGTGTTGCGCGCCCTGATCGAGGCAGACCTTGTTCGGCAGAAGAGGAAAGCCCGACCCGTCTATGCTGTCTTTGTCCCGCCGAACGTGGGTCGTGAGGTATATCTGGATGACGAAGAGCGGCGCCGGTTTGAACGTCTCCGAGACAAGCTTTCCGATTCGGAGTGCCGGGAACTGCTTGGTCTTCTGAACCGGCCCATCAACGCTGAAGTCTATGGAAAAATGAAATCGTGTCTCGATCGGGCTTCGCAAGACAGGGTGATTCCGGAATCCGAAAAGGACGAACTCGAGAGCACGGTGGCCCGGCGAGCCCTTGCGCCCGGGGCGCTCTGTGCCTCATCAGAGGCTTCTGTCGTCAACCGCTTGATGGTAGCCGGTTTCGGTCTTGTCCCCAGGAGCATGGATCTTTCTTCAACACCGCCTTCCGATCGGCAGCTGGCTCACGCTGTTCGCAGACTGCTCCAGGGTATTCAGAAGCGAGAGCGCCGGATCAGCGTGTCCCACATGGTGAAGACCAACCTTCAAAACAGCTTAACGGTGTGGAGCGCGACGGGAGGTCATACCTCCTGGTTACTCCATCTGAGTTATCTTGCCGAGGCTCTCGGTGTTCGCGTGAGTCCCGCCGTGCTTCAGCGGAAGATGTCGAAGGTTCCTTGCCTGCTTTCCTTTGACGACGGGAACGGGCTTCCCGTACACGGCGTGGCCGCGGAAACGGAGTCGGGAAAGAATTCGGGAATCGACACGCTCATGCGGACGTTGTCGGAGAAGCGCTTGATCGACGACCGGGCCGCGACGCTGGAGGGTTCCTGGATGCATCGGATCACCGAAGCGCGTTCGGCGAACGGTCGCTATTTCCACTCAACGATGACGCCGTTCGCACCGAGTTGTGGGCTGGCGCGTGTCCACGGCAATTTTTCCAGTGGCGCTCTGGTTCGTTTGGGCCACAAGGATGAGCTGACCCGGTACGACAAGAAGATCTACCTGGCTGATTTTTATCTCGGGCAGGAGGAGTTTATTGCTGCGATGGGGAAATCCAACGGGGCGCTCGACCACATCCGTCACAAAGTGACCCGAGAGGATCTGTACAAGACATGGTCGATCAATTGGGCGAGGGCGTCGAAGAATGGGAATTCGGGTCAGAACGGGAACAGTGAACTGGCCGGTTGGAGCAAGCAGCGGCTTTGGGGCTACCTCGTCGAGCACAATCTTCTACGTTGTGTCCTCTTCATCGCCGGAGAAGGGCCGAGAGCTTCGGGGATGCCTCAGATCATGATTCCGGAAGCGATAGATGATCCCGCGATTCGTGAAAACTGCGTTCTGGCGACCGACGGCCGCATAGCCTTTGGCAACAAAACGATGTCCATCGTTCATATCGTCCCCGAGGCGATCGAGGGCGGTGGCCTGGCCGGGGTCCGGACAGGCGATTGGATTTATCTGAATTTGCGCAAAGGAGAATTCCAGATCGTGACCTCCGCCCGGGGTGCTGCGGGTTTTCGAGTTGTATCCGAAAGGGAAATTGCGCGGCGAAGCGACCGCTCCAGACGCATCCATGAACTCGAACGCCGCCGCCAGACTTTCATGCCTTCCGTTCGATCTGTCCTCGACAACGTTTCCTCGGCTACCGAAGGCGTCTCCCCTCTGACGAACTGATCGATCGGCGGATACATCTGCGATGGCGTTGTTGGGCTTGGAAGTCCATCCTCGACGTACCCTCTCTGTACGCCTGCGGTGTCCTCCCTGCGCCCGCCTAGCCCTCGCAGCGTCTTCGCCAGGTCGGCCTGTAAGGTCAAATTCTTGACCTTGCGCATCTTTCACAAAAAGATTGACTGAAACCCTCAAGGGGCCGTCGTTAATTAAGACGATGTCCGTCGATTTGCCCATTTTTCAGCTAGCCTTTCTTCGTTTTATTTAATTCTAAACTACTGAAAAAAAAGACGTAAAATCCCGGTATCCAGCCGGGGCCCGGATACTCTACCACAGGTGGACATTGCGTCGGCCGGTCCGGGTGGTATAATCCCGCGCTCCATTTGTCGGATTAGCCGAAATTTGGAAGAACCTGCCTTCAAAGCAAAACGAAACCGAAGGTGGCAACGTCTATTAGATATTCAGGTGGCTTGAAGTGGCCTCGAAATTGCTTAGATTTAATAGGGGAGGGGACCTCCCTGAAGCAGACTGCGCTTTTACACGAGCAGGTCCAAGGAGGAGGAGATGGACAAGAGAAAGCTAGGGCGACTCCAGAAGGCACTTTCTGAAGAGTACGAAAACCTCGTTCGCACGTTGAATCGAAACCGCGAAGCTGAAGAAGAGATTCTCGTGGAGAAGACCGAAGATGAGGGCGACCTCGCACTGATCAGTCATAATAAGGAACTTCTGTATAACCTGCACGAGTCAGACTTCCGGCGGTTGAAAGCAATCGAAGATGCGCTCAAGCGCATTCAACGCGAAGAGTACGGTGTGTGCACAGGTTGCGGTGACGACATCAACGAGAAACGGTTGGTAGCCGTACCGTGGGCGACGATGTGCATAGATTGCCAGGAAGAAGCCGAGAGGGAAAACTCCTCAGAAGAGGCTATGGCTGGCGTGACTCGTCAAACCAAGAGCTAGCGGAGCGTCCGCTCCCCTCCTACTGCATCAGCATTTCCGCGATCAGGAAAAGTCCGACCCCGGCAAATACAACGAAAGCGAGTTTGACGCCGGGTTCCCGATTCACCTCGGGCATCAGATCCGAAGCAGCCACATAGAGCGTCGCACCCGTTGAGATGGGAAGTGCGTAAGTCGGCGAACTTCCCGTCAACAGAACGGCGACAACCCCACCTACCGTAGAAATTCCAAGTAGTACGGCAGCGTTGAGCGACTGCAGTCTGGAGAATCCAGAACTCAGGGCGATCGAAGAAACTGTGAATCCGTCCGGGATTTTGTGGATCAGTACGGCCAGGAAGATGAGGAGCCCCGTAGATGTGGACACCTGAAACCCAGCGCCGATGGCCACGCCATCAAAGAACGTGTGCACAACCAGACCCACCATGGCCGAGAGGCCCACAGAAGTGTTGACCATTTCTTCATGGTGTGTCTCTTCCCCGAAATGAAGATGAGAGGCGAATGTATGTTCGAACATGTGGACGATGAGGTAACCGCCCAATATCCAGACCGGCGCGTTCGAAGAGAGTTCAAGACTTTCGGGAAGCATTTCCAGGAACACCGCACCGAGCATGAAGCCAGCGCCCAGCGCGATAAAGTAGCGCAGGCTGGACAGGGCCCAGCGATGCGTCGTGACTATCGCGCCGCCGAGGACGTTAGCACCGGCGGCAACGACGGCCAGTATCAAAGGTAAGAAATAAGAAGGCATCAAGTAACGTAACTCTAGCTCGGCTCCGTGACCGATAAGACGTTTTTCAACACGAAGACACGAAGATAACGAAGAGTTGATTGGTCCGACTACCTGAGCTTCGTGTCCTTCGTGCCTTAGTGTTGAAAGTCTTTCTCATCCACTGTGCCGGATTGTAAGGATGTCCCCATCCTTGACTTCATATCCTTTCCCTTCGAGCCGTAACAGTCCCTTGTCGCGTAACGGCCCGAAACCGGGGTGTTCACGGAAATCGTCGAAATGCGACACCTCTGCCCTGATGAAGTGCGTTTCGAGGTCTGTGTGAATGACCCCAGCGGCCTTCTGCGCCGTTGTGCCTTTTCGGATTGTCCAGGCCCGGCACTCTTCTTCTCCCGCAGTGAGGAAAGAGATCAGTCCCAGCAAATGGTAAGTCGAACGGATCAACCGGACCATTCCAGATTCGGCCAGACCGTAGTCCTCAAGGAAGCTGTCAAGTTCTTCGGGCTCGAGTTCCGCCATCTCGGCTTCCAATTTTCCGCAGATATAAACTCTTTCCGTATTGGGAGCTGAATCTTCGGTCTGATTCAGGCGCAGCTGCTCGATCTGATCTTCTCCAAGATTGATGGCGTAGACCATAGGTTTTTCGGAAACGAAAGCGAATCCCTTGACGCGTTTTCGGTCGGCCTCCGGAATATCCATTTCGCGCAACGGGCGTTCTGATTCCAGCCACGCCAGGGCCTCGACCAGAATCTCCCGCTCTCGTTCCAGGTCGGCGTCCTTGAGTTTCTTGAGATCCTTGTTCAGCCGCTCCAGCCGTTTTTCGATCGATGCGAGATCAGCCAGTATCAGCTCGGCATCGAAGTTTCGAATATCGCGTTCAGCGTCGATAGAAGCTTCCGAATGCGGGACGGAAGGGTCATCGAAGGCCCGAACGACGTGGACCATCGTATCCACATCGCGTACCGGATCCAGAGCCAGGTCCCGGCTCCTCCCACGGACAAGTCCTCCGACATCAACGAATTCCACGGTGGCGTAGGTCGTCTTGCGGGGTTCGAACACCGATGCCAGGAAGTCCACGCGCTCGTCGGCAACCTGGACGACGCCCACGTTCGGCTGTGCCTTGCGGCCTCTTTCCGACACGACCTCTACGGCCGCCTGAGTCAGGATTCTGAAGACTGTCGTCTTCCCGGATTGGGGAAGTCCGACGATACCGGCCCTCATTGCGAGGATCGCTTGGCAGGCGTCGCTGGAGGTCTTCTCATGCGTAAGTGAAACCTTAACATATATTTCCGCAATTTTTAGGTTGACACGCTCCAGACCTATAAGTAGATTGATGTGGACAGAAGTGGTCCAAAGTAGTCTAAATAGGACTAAGCACTATGCTTCGTGGCAATCAACCAGCAAGAATCGACGAAAAAGGCAGACTTAAGATTCCTGCGGTCTTTCGCGGAGACATAGAGGATTCCTGGGGCAGCGATTTCTACGTCACCAGCATCACCGGCCAATCCGTTCGTGTTTATCCCTTATCTGTCTGGCAAGACATTGAAGAACGTCTCACCAACCTTCCTGCCTTCAACCCTACCAAAAAGAGATTTCTGGACCGAACGAATTACTACGGCCAGTTATCTTCCATGGACAAACAAGGGCGGATTTTAATAGCTCCTCATTTGCGGGAGTCAGCCGACATGGTGGGAGAGGTCGCTGTCCTGGGATATTTGAACTATCTGGAAGTCTGGAACGACGAGAGATATCTGAAGCGGCTCAAGGACGAGCCGTTTACCGACCAAGACGAGGAGCAGTTGGGAATCTAAGGTGTCTTTTACTCATGCATCCCCACACTCCGGTCTTGCTCGACGAAGTCCTGCACTATTTAAACCCCCGGTCGGGGGGACACTTCATAGACGCTACTCTCGGGGCAGGAGGCCATGCGCTGGCTATTCTCGAACATACTGCTCCGGATGGCCGGTTGTTGGCCATCGATCAAGATGCGGAAGCTCTCGGGTTGGCCCGAGAGAGATTGTCTGGGCACCAGGCGCGGACTGTATTTGTTCAGGCGAACTTCAGCGAGATCGCTGACGTCGCCACGTCGGAGGGTTTTGGCAACGTGGATGGGGTTTTAGCCGATCTGGGGGTTTCCTCGATGATGCTGGATCAGGCAGGGCGCGGGTTCTCCTTCCGATTGGACGGTCCGCTCGACATGAGGATGGACCAGCGTCAGAGTTTGACAGCCGCCGACATTGTCAACCACGCCGGGGAAAGGGAACTCGCCAACATTATCTATGAACTGGGAGAGGAACGACGTTCCCGCCCCTTGGCGAGGGCTATTGTCCGGCTGCGTCCGCACCATTCGACCGGCGATCTGGTTCGAGCCATTGAAGCGGTCAGCGGTAAGAAGCGTTACGGCCGGATTCATCCGGCCACCCGAACGTTCATGGCGCTGCGTCTGGCAGTCAACCACGAGCTCGAGAATCTGGAAACCTTCCTGAACGCTGTTCCCGAACTCTTTAAGAAGGGGGGGCGCTTGGTCGTCATCAGCTTTCATTCGCTTGAAGATCGAATCGTAAAACACCGGATGCGGGAACTGGGTGGTGTGCTTACTAAAAAGGTCGTCCGGGCCACCGACACCGAACGCAACGAGAACCCGCGTGCCCGCAGTGCCAGGCTGCGCGCACTGGAGAGAGACTAATGTCCACCATAGATATCCACTTCGACAAGAAGATTGACAACTCCCGTATCGTTCGTGAAACCGACGCGCGGTGCCGATTGGAGTACATGTGCCTGACGCTGCTGGGTGCGATGTTTGTTTTGGGGATCTTGTTTTATGCCTGGCAGCAATATCAGTGGATCCAGTACGGGTATCGGATTGAAGAGTCGCACAGGCAGATCGAAGAACTTGTCGAGGTCGGGCGTCAGCTCCGAGTCGAACGCGCAACGCTGGCCAATCCTCAGAGGATTGACTCGATCGCACGGACGGAGCTGGGAATGGTTGGACCGGGGGCCAACCAGATCGTGACGTTCCAGGCAGACTACAACTCTCCTGACCCGGTAGAGCCCGTCGAAAGGTTATTGGCCCGGAGGGAACTCGGGGCCCGTTAAGCGCTGTCGGCAACCAGCTCTCAGCTAGCTGATAACTGAACGCCGCTCGCTGATTGCCTGCCCAGGGCTTCAAACGTCTCTGGGCAGTTTTCTAAATAGCAGGCATCGAAACCGTCGACCTTCCTGCTTACACCGGGGTGCTGGCAGCTATGGGCGTAGGAGGTCCTCGAATCCACAGACGACTCATCGCGATCGCTGTCTTCATGGGCCTCTGGGGCATCGCGATAGGTGCGCGCCTCTATTCGATTCAGGTGGTTCAGTCTGAAGATTTCAGATCCCGCGCTGAACGTCAGCAGCAGCGTGTCCTGGAAATAAGTCCCCGAAGAGGCGCTATTTACGACCGTAGCGGAAACGAACTGGCGGTCTCGATCGAAGTTGATTCTCTTTATGCAGTGCCTTCGGAAGTCGCCGATCCCGTCGGTACCGCTGCAATTCTTTCCGAAATTCTCGACGTCCCCGCCCTGTCGCTGGAGTCCCGGCTGGATTCAGAGCGGTCCTTCACCTGGCTGCAGAGGAAGGTCACAGCCAGAGAGGCCGCTCGAATCCGGGCGGAAGACATCGACGGCCTTTATTTTCAGAAGGAGCCCAAGCGTTTCTATCCGAACCGGGAACTTGCGTCCCACGTCCTCGGATTCGTCAACATCGACGACCACGGGGGAAGCGGTGTCGAGTACGGCTACGATGAGTTGATCGGAGGCACCCCGGGCAAGCTGGTCGTGATGACGGATGCGCGTGGCCGCAGCTTCCATCGGCTTGATCAGCTGCCGACAAGTGGGGCCAGCCTGACGACGACGATTGACCGAACCATTCAATACATCGTCGAAAAAGAAATCACGCAGACGATCGAAGATACCGGCGCTGCGGGAATGAGCGTGATCGTCATGGACCCCGACAACGGCGAGGTTCTCGCGATGGCCAACTATCCGGACTTCAATCCCAACGAATACGGACGGTCGCCGGAGCGCAGCTGGTTCAATCGCGCCATCGGCCACGTTTACGAGCCGGGGTCTACTTTCAAGATCGTGACCGCAGCAGCAGTCTTCGAAGAGGATTTGACCGACCTGGAGGAGCTGATCGACTGCCAGATGGGATCCATCGTTCTCTACGGGCATCGCATTCGCGATCACAAGGCGTTTGGAGTTCTGTCAGTGCGGGAAATCATGCAGTACTCCTCAGATGTCGGCATCATCAAGTTGGGGATGCGCCTGGGGGACGAACGGTTCGCGGGCTATATCGACCGTCTCGGTTTCGGTCAACGGACCGGCATCGATCTTCCCGGGGAAGAACGGGGACTGACGAAACCTGCATCCGCCTGGTCAGCTGTTTCCGTGGGCGCGATTTCGATGGGGCAGGAGATCGGTACGACGCCGCTGCAGATCCTCAATGTGGTTTCGACAGTTGCCAATGGAGGGACCCTTTACCGGCCGTTCGTCGTGAAAAGAGTCGACGATCCGACGACGGGAACCATCCGGGAAACTCCCTCAGCGGGTGAGCGTGTTATGAGCCGGGAGACAGCGGCGCGGCTTCAGGATGCGCTCGAGGCAGTCGTCACCGGTGGAACGGCGCGGTCGGCGCAGATGAGGGGCTACGCTGCCGCGGGGAAGACTGGGACCGCTCAGAAACTGGATCCGGAAACCGGAACGTATTCGCTGACCAAACACGTCGCTTCCTTTGCCGGCTATGCTCCGGCGCGGGATCCAAAGATCTCCGTGATTGTGGTGGTCGACGAACCTCAGGGAGCCGATGGCGGAGGCGAGGTTGCCGCGCCGATATTCAAGCGCATTGTGGAACAGGTACTACGGTATCAGTCCGTCGTTCCGGACGCTCCTGGCGCCCGGCCCGGCTACACAGAAGAGAACGAAGAGCCGGTCAGCGTACCTCCGAGGCCCCCCTCGCCCCGTGATGCTATAGTGAATCAGTGGGAAGTCGTAGACACCTCCCTGCGAGAGGATCTCGGTTTTCCGACTGCTTCGCCTGACCAAGAGACACTTGGTGAATATGCTCGGGTTGGCATCCCCGTTCCGGATTTCCGCGGAAAATCACTTCGACAGGTGGCGGACGACAGTCTGAGGTTAGGACTGCGACTTCAATCGAGTGGTTCCGGGATAGCGGTGGCGCAAATCCCCTTAGCGGGGACGCCGGTTCCGCCAGGCACTCGTGTTCAGGTTCAGTTCTCCACGACTCGCGGCGCGCTCGCTGAACCCCTTTCTATCGGCAGGGACCCATAGGATGCCAGTCGACAGGACCTCTCGGTAGAAGGCCGTCGCCCGGTAGATCATAGGTTTGGCGTTTCGGATGAAGTTAGACGAACTGTTGACGAACATCGATGTCCTGTCGAAATCAGGGGATGTTCGTGTGGACGTAACCGGTGTTCGGTACGACTCGCGCATGGTCGAACCCGGATCTGTGTTTGTTGCGATCCGGGGTGAAGAGGCCGACGGTAACGATTTCGTCGATGAAGCTGTAAGACGGGGTGCAGCGGCCATCGTTTCCGAGGCTGTCCGTCGGGGTTCCACGCCGTGGGTTCAGGTGCCCTCTGACCGCGCCGCGCTGGCGGCTCTGGCAGCGGGCTACTTCGCCCGACCCACGGATCAAATGAGCCTTGTGGGTATTACCGGAACCAACGGGAAGACCACCACCGCCCATTTGGTGGAATCCATCGTCAAGGCGGCTGGGTATCGGGTCGCTATGCTGGGCACCGCCGATCATCGAGGCCCTGGTTTCGAGCTGGAGGCGAAGCTCACAACGCCGGAATCATCAGACCTGGAACAGGCGTTTCGTTCTGCCGTCGATGCCGGGTGCATGCACGGTGTCATGGAGGTTTCGTCGCATTCGATCGAGTTGAAGCGCGTCGAACAGTTGGCTTTCGATGTCGTTGCGTTTACGAATCTGAGCCGAGAGCACCTGGATTTTCATGACGGGATAGAGGACTACTTCGGAGTGAAGCAGAGACTGTTTCAAGGATTGCAGGGAGTTCCTCCTCCGGTGGCCGTTCTCAACAGAGACGATGCATTCTTTGACGTGCTCAGCGAGGCGGGAAACCCGACGTGTCTGTCTTTTGGAATGACTTCGGACGCGAACATCTTTCCGAAGGACTTCAGCTTGAGCTGGGACGGATTTACAGCACGGCTGGAGACTCCACGGGGAGCGATCGACGTGCGATCGGAATTGATCGGGCGACTGAATCTCTACAACGTCGCCGCTGCAGTGGGCATCGGGCTTGCTCTGGATCTGCCCACCGAGTCGATAACCGATGGAGTGGAAGCACTCCGAAGTGTTCCGGGCCGTTTCGAATTTGTCGACCACGGGCAGCCCTTCCGCGTGATCGTGGATTACGCCCACACGGACGATGCATTGGAGAAGGTTCTGACAGCGGCACGCGAGATCACCGAAGGAAACCTGATCCTTGTTTTTGGAGCAGGTGGTGATCGTGATCCGTCCAAGCGACAGACGATGGGGGCCGTTGCTGCAAGCAACAGCGATTTTGCCGTCCTGACCTCGGACAATCCGCGCAGCGAGGATCCGCTCGGAATTATTCGGATGATTGAAAAGGGATTTTCTTTAAATAGGGGACACGCGTATACAACCGTTCCGGACCGACGAGAGGCGATTCGCATCGCGATTGAACGTGCTGGGAACGAGGACACAGTTGTCATAGCGGGAAAAGGCCACGAAACGCACCAGGTGGTCGGGAGCGTCCAGTTACCGTTCGATGACCGTGTCGTTGCCGGAGAGTTGCTCGATGAACTTAACGCTCGGTGAGATAGCCACCGACGTTGGCGGCAAATTGGAGGGGAGTACAGGCGCTAAGGTTCGCGGATACTCCATCGACAGCCGATCAATAAAAACGGGAGAGTTGTTTTTTGCCATCAAGGGGCCTCGATTCGATGGACATGACTACCTTTCCGAAGTCGCACAGAAGGGAGCCTCCGGCGCGGTCGTCTCTCGAGGTATGTCCGGCGAATTGGAGAATTTCCCCTGCATCACGGTGGACTCCACGCTCGGTGCGCTTCAGGAGCTTGCACGGTCGGTTCGGCGCCGTTGGGGAAAACGGATCATTGCCATCACCGGAAGCGTTGGGAAAACGACTACCAAGGAAATGGTCGCAACTGTTCTGGGTGGAAAGTTTCGCGTCCTCCGGTCTGTTGGAAACATGAACAACGAGTACGGTCTGCCGCTGTGCCTGCTTCGGGCTGAACCCTATCATGACGTCGCCGTGTTGGAGATGGGCATGTCGGCTCCGGACGAGATTCGGAAATTGGCCTCCATCGCCGAACCCAATGAAGGTGTCATCACCAACGTCAACCCCGCCCACCTGGAGTTCTTCAACTCCGTTGACGAGATCGCCAGGGCAAAGGAGGAACTTCTCGAGGGGCTCGTCGGTGAGAGGCGTGCGTACTTGAACAACGACGATTCCCGGGTCCGTTCAATGGCCCGGAGGTTCGACGGGGAGATCGTTACGTATGGGGTTCGAAAAGTGGCGGCCTTTCGTGTGACCGAGATCGAACCGTTGGGCCTGGAAGGAACAGCTTTTACACTGCACCACGGTCGACGGGACATCAATTTCGTACTTCCGCTACTGGGCGAGCACAATGTGGTAAACGTGGCTGCCGCTATCAGCGTTGCAGTCACGCTGGGCATTGACTGGGAGGACATCCGGCGTGCGGTAGAGGGTATGTCTGCCGGACGCATGAGGGGAAGCGTTATCGAGTTTCGTGAAGGATTTGCCCTTATCGACGACTGCTACAACTCGAGTCCGAAAGGCTTGACCGAGATGATCCGAACCCTGGCCAGAGTTCCGGGATTCGAACGCCGTGTCCTGGTTGCCGGCGAGATGCTGGAACTGGGGGACGAAAGTCGAAAACTGCACGCTACCTGCGGAAAGGAAGCTGCCAAGGCTGGAATTGACCTCATCGTTGGTGTCCGGGGCAACGCCGAAGCGTTGATCGACGGGGCGCGAGAGGCCGGCGTGGACGAATCACGCCTCCGCTTCGTACCCGATACTGTCGAAGCCGGGGACTTTCTGGCAAACACAGTTCGCAAAGGCGACCTCGTTCTGATGAAAGCGTCTCGCGGCGTTCGCCTGGAACAGGCTATCGACACTCTTCGACTCTCGTTTACGAGTTTGGAGCCTTAATGCTGTACCACCTGCTGTGGGAAGGAATCTATCCGCTGAGTGAGGACTGGTCTGCTCTCAGCGTGTTCAACGTATTCCAGTACATTACGGTTCGCACGGCCATGGCCAGCATCACGGCGCTGCTACTGAGTTTCGTACTTGGGCCGTGGTTGATCCGACGGCTGAGAGAATTTCAGATCGGGCAAAACATCCGCGAGGAAGGGCCGGAATCTCACCAGTCCAAGGCCGGAACACCGACGATGGGAGGCATACTCATCGTGGTGTCGATTGTCGTATCCACGCTTCTGTGGACCGATCTGAAGAATCCCTTCGGGTGGTTGCTGGTGGGATCGACGCTTGCTTTTGGACTGATCGGGTTCGCTGACGATTACCTGAAGATCGTGAAGAAGCGTTCTCTCGGACTTCGTGCCCGCGCGAAGATCGGCGGACAGCTTTTCGTCACATGCGTCATCGGCTATTTCCTGATCGACCTGGCAGCGCAGGAACTCTTTTCAACACGGTTGACCGTGCCGTTCTTCAAGACCTTCACCCCGGACCTCGTGTTGTCGGCATTTGTGGGGACCCCGATGTTCTTGCTGGCCTATCTTCCGTTCCTGCTTTTTATCGGTGTCGTTGTAGTCGGTGCTTCGAACGCCGTCAATTTGACTGACGGGCTCGACGGTCTGGCTATTGGATCGGTATTGATCGCCTCCGGTGCGTTGACCGTAGTGACGTACGTTACCGGTCACCTCGTGTTTTCAGAGTATCTGGACCTTCAGTACATTCCGCCCGTCGCCGAAGTGACGATCTTCTGCGGTTCCATGGCCGGTGCGAGCATGGGTTTCCTCTGGTACAACGCCCATCCCGCAGAGGTGTTTATGGGTGACGTCGGATCCCTGGCTCTTGGCGGGGCACTTGGAACGGTTGCCGTCGTGATCCGTCAGGAGCTCCTGCTGATCTCGATTGGCGGCATCTTCGTTGTAGAGGCCCTTTCGGTCATCGCTCAGGTTGCGTCCTTCAAATGGCGGGGCAAGCGCATCTTCAGGATGGCGCCACTGCATCACCACTTTGAACTGGAGGGGTGGACGGAATCGAAGGTCATTATCCGGTTTTGGATTGCAGCCTTGTTGTTCGCGCTGTTCAGTTTAACGACGCTCAAACTGCGGTGACCGTTACGCGGATGACACGGATGGGTGAGGGGTTGAAGTGGTAGTTGTCGTTGGCATGGGACGGAGTGGCCTGGCCGTGTCCCAACTCCTGGGTTCGCGCGGATTCGATGTGTTTGCATCGGATGCGAATCCGGATCCGCCTCTGCGAAGTGAATTCGACCGACTTGGTTTCCCATTGGAAACCGGAGGGCACTCGATTAAGAAATTTAAAGATGCCGACGAGGTTATCGTCAGCCCCGGCGTCCCGCTCGATATCGAAGCGTTGAATGCCGCGCGCAGCAATGGAGTTCGAGTGACCGGTGAGTTGGAAGTGGCTTCGAGATACCTGCTGGGCGACATCGTCGCTGTTACCGGTTCGAACGGCAAGACGACGACAACATCCCTTGCGGCCGCAATCTTAGGGACCGGAACGCGACCGGTACAGGTTGGGGGAAACATCGGGATCGCGGTATCGGATCTGGTGGCGACATCCTCGGAGGATGGGATCAACGTTTTGGAAGTGAGCAGTTTTCAGCTGGACGGCTCAAGAGGGTTTCGGCCCCGCGTCGGAGTACTTCTGAACATAACGCCTGATCACCTGGATCGATATGAGGATTTCGCTGGCTATCGGATGGCGAAGTTCAACCTGTTCAGGAATCAGACCGAAGAAGATTTCGCCCTCATTAACAGAGACGATTCGCAGTCGTTTCCACTTCCGGTTCCAGTTGCCGCGCGCCAGCGTTTCTTCAGCCGGACCGAGCAGTTCGATTCCTCAGCAGGATTGCTGGGGGAGTTTCTCTCGATTCGCGGTCACCGTGTTATTCGGGCGTCGGAACTGCCCCTGAGGGGTGCCCACAATATTGAAAACGTTCTGGCATCGATTCTGGTTGCGGACGTCTATGGGATCACTCCGGAACAGATGGCGGGAGCCATCCACGACTTTAAGGGTGTCGAACATCGTCTGGAAACCGTAGCCACCATTGACGGTGTGGAGTTTGTGAACGACTCGAAGGCGACCAACGTTGATTCCGCTGTCAAGGCCATGGAGGCCTTTGATCAAGACATCATTCTCATTGTTGGCGGTAAGGACAAGGATTCCAAGTTGGAGCCTCTGGTCGAGGCAATCAAGGGACGGGTCCGGCAGGTTCTGACGCTGGGCGCGGCAGCCGAAAAACTGGAGCAGGCGATCGGCGATGTGGCCCCGACAAGCCGTGTGGGTTCGATGCAGGAGGCCGTAGATACCGCAACGGATCTGGCACGTCCTGGAGAAGTTGTCCTGCTGGCCCCGGCCTGTGCAAGTTTCGATATGTATGAGAACTATGAGGAAAGAGGACGAGATTTTAAGAATGCTGTGAGGTCGCATGTGAAGGTGGCCAGTGACAAGTGACGTCAGTCAGAAACTTGAAGATGGAAGATTTCGCTCGATCGTTCATTCGGACATCTTGTCCGGGTCTCCTATCTAAGAGCAGGGCGACCCTCGCCATCCTCCTGATGGCGAGGCCTCTTGCACTTGATTGCCAGATAGTCACCAGCGTGGGGGGACCGGCCCGGCGGTGGGGTTCCCGAAGAGATGGGATAAAGAAGATGTCAGTGCACTCGGATGGTTCGGTGAGTAGGGGGCCGGTGGGCCCGACGCTAATGGATGTCCCCGACGCTAATTAAATAGATGGCCAGAAAACTCAAACCTGACTGGATCTTATTCGTCGCGACCCTGGCCCTAGTCGTCGTCGGAATGGCAATGGTCTTCAGTTCTTCCGCCGTGATTGCGAAGGAGTGGTACGACGATCCGAATCATTTTTCCTTCCGGCACGTCATCGCAGTGCTGCTGGGTTTGGTGGGCATGTTTACGCTGATGAGGCTGGACTACCATCGTCTCCGGCATCCCGCAGTGGTGTTTTCGCTGCTGTCCATTGTCACGGTGTTGTTGGTTTTCGCTTACCTATTGCCAACCTCGGCCAACACCCATCGATGGATCCGCCTTGCCGGACTTTCCTTTCAGCCCGCAGAACTGGCGAAGATTTCGATGATCGTTTTTCTGGCATATTTCCTGGAAACACGAAAAGACCAGATCAATGAATTGAGGTTCAGCCTGATTCCCGTACTGGTGGTCTGTCTCATCGTGTGCGGATTGATCGTCCTCCAGCCGGACCTGGGAACGGCGGTTTCGATTCTCGCGGTCGTAGGGACACTTCTTTTCGTCGCCGGTCTGAACATCGGATGGATGGTCGCAGCTGCACTTCTTGCCGCGCCGATGCTCTACGTTCTGGTTTATCAGGTGCCTTGGCGTAGGGAGCGCATCTTCGCGTTTATGGATCCCTGGTCGGATCCCCTCGATACCGGGTTTCAGATTATTCAGTCGTTGATATCGGTGGGGACGGGCGGCATTGGCGGCATCGGTTACATGGAAGGGCAGCAAAAGCTCTTCTATCTGCCTGAGCCACATACGGATTTCATATTTGCTGTGGTTGGTGAGGAACTGGGGTTGATCGGCACAATAGCGGTTCTGGGCTTGTTCGGCGTTTTCATGTGGCGCGGACTGCGGAGCTCTTGGAAGGCGCCCGATCAGTTCGGATCGTATCTGGCACTGGGAATCACAATGATGGTTGCGCTGCAGGCGTTCATCAACATGAGTGTCGTTCTGGGTCTGTTGCCGACCAAGGGGATTCCTCTTCCTTTCATGAGCTATGGGGGGAGTTCCTTCCTGGTCATGCTGGCCAGCGTCGGGATCCTGATGAACGTTTCACAGCATGGGGATTGAGTGTTTTTACTCTTCCGAAGGCCCGTATCTTCTTGTTTTTACGGGCCAAAAAAAAGTTCGACCGGTCCTGATCTGTCACTATGAAAGCGATAATCGCAGGAGGTGGTACAGGTGGCCATCTGATGCCCGGAATCGCGGTGGCGCGGGAGTTGCTGCGCAGGGATCCCGATACGCGGATCCTGTTCGTCGGAGCGAAGCAGGGCATCGAGAGCAGTGTTGTGCCCGACGAGGGCTTCGAACTGGTGACCCTGCCCATAGGGGGTGTGAAGCGCGTCGGCTGGGTCCGCGCTCTGGGAAACCTCGTCGCGATGGGCGCTGCCGTGATTCGGTCGCTAGTTCTGTTGGCCCGTTTTGAGCCCGATGTGGTTGTCGGGTTGGGCGGCTACGCTTCGTTCCCGGCGGTCGGTGCGGCCACTCTTCGGGGAGTACCGCGGGTCCTTATGGAGCAGAATATTTTGCCCGGTTTGTCGAACAGGGTGTTAGGGCGGCGTGCGAGTTTTGTGGCCGTGCCCGATCAACAGGCCGCGGGTCATTTCCCGGGACGCGCGGTCGTTACCGGGAATCCCGTTCGTGAAGCGTTCAAGGCGATCGGCCCTAAAGAGCATGATCCGCCGTTTACGGTGTTGATAACGGGTGGAAGCCAGGGAGCCGAATCGATCAATCAGGCGGTTGTCGAAGCGTTGCCTCTGCTTTCGGAGTGGAAAGAGAATTTGCGGTTCGTGCATCAGACCGGCCGGCGACAGGAATCTGACGTTCGTTCGGCTTATCAGGACGCCGGTTTTGAGGCTCGCGTGAGCAGTTTCTTTTCGAGCTTCGAGAGTTGCTACCAGGATGCCGATCTGATTGTGTCCCGAGCCGGCAACACGTCGGTCGCCGAAATACAGGCAGCCGGCCGGGCAGCGGTGCTGATCCCTCTGCCGTTTGCGGCCGACGACCATCAGCGGCGAAACGCGCGGGCGATGGTCGAACGAGGGGCTGCGGTAATGATCGATCCGTTGGACCTGACGGGTGAAAGGCTCGCGCGCGCGATCATCTCTCTTATAGGGAAACCGGAGGCATTGACCCGGATCGAAGAGAACGCGAAGGCGATGGCGGTCCTGGATGCGGAAGCTCGCATCGCGGATTTGATCGAGCGGGCAGCTCAAGAAAACTGATGTTTCAGCGGATCAAACACGTGCATTTCGTCGGAATCGGCGGCAGCGGTATGAGCGGAATCGCCGAAGTGCTACTGACCCTTGGCTACAAGGTCACCGGTTCGGACGTGAAAGCGTCCGCCGTGACTGACGCGCTTGTGGAAGCCGGCGCCGGTGTTTTTCCCTCGCACCGAGAGGGAAACGTGACTGGGGCGCATGTGGTCGTTCGCTCCTCCGCTGTTGGGGAAGACAATCCGGAGTTGGTCGAAGCCGAGGCGCAGAAAATTCCCGTCATCTCCCGAGCCGAGATGCTTGCAGAGTTGGCGCGACTGAAGTACACGATTGCTGTTGCAGGGACACACGGTAAGACCACCACAACGTCGATGATTGCCACGATTCTGGATGGCGCCGGTCTCGATCCAACGTTCGTTGTCGGAGGACGACTCAACACGATAGGCAGAAACGCGCGACTCGGCAGAGGCGAGTTCATTGTGCTGGAGGCCGATGAAAGTGACCGGTCCTTTCTCATGCTCTCGCCGACAATAGCCGTAGTCACCAACGTTGAAGCGGATCACCTGGACAACTACAGAGACCTGGAGGATATCCAGGACGCGTTCGTTTCCTTCGTCAACAAGGTTCCTTTCTACGGCGTCGTTGTTCTGCCTGCAGATTGTGTGGCAGTTGCGGCCGTGAGAGACCGGATCAAGCGACGCGTGCTCACGTTCGGAGCTTCCGAGTCAGCGGATGTCACTGTCTCTGACTGCGTTTTCGAGAAACTCCATTCCCGCTTCATTCTTTCCTACAACGGGAGCAGTCGGCAGGAATGTGCGCTTCGGGTACCCGGAATGCACAACGTTCTGAATGCAGCTGCAGCCTTTGCCGCGGCGCTGGAAATGGGTGTCGCACCGGACACGATTGCCGACGGCCTTGAAGCATTCGGCGGCGTCGAGCGTCGCTTTGAGATCAAGTCTGCGGGCCCGGTTACTGTAATCGACGATTATGCCCACCACCCCACGGAGGTACGTGCTGTTCTCGACGCAGCGCGCGTCGCGGGTTTTGAAAGAATCCTGGTGGGTTTCCAACCTCACAGGTACAGCCGGACCTACCATCTCTTCGAAGATTTCGCACGGTCGTTCGATGGTGCTGACGCTGTTCTCATAACTGAAATCTACCCTGCCGGAGAGACACCGATAGAAGGCGTGACGTCGGCAGCGCTGGTAGAGAGAATGAACGCTTCCGGCCGTGGAGAGGTCATCTACGCGCCCGATCTGGAGACCATCGAGTCGTACATGAGAGAGAACGCACGCCCGGGGGACGCGATTCTGATTCTGGGAGCTGGAAACATAACCAGCCTCGCTGATCGTCTGGGTGCGCTTGAGCCTTTGAAGGTGCCTCATGACTGAGAACCGCACCAGGCAGTGGGCAAGTCTGTTTCGATTTCCATCTTCCAAATCCCGGCCTTCGAAATCGAAGCCAGGGACAAAGGGCCGGACCCGGAACTATCTCCAGGTTGGGGTCTGGGCTCTGGCGCTCTCAGGGCTCGGTTGGGGAATTTATGAAACTGTCGGCTATGCATACGAAACCGAGCGGCTCGAAGTCCGGAGAATTTCAGTGTCCGGTCTCCATCGGGTGACTGAAAACGAAATTCTGGCGCGTGTCGGGTACACACCGGGCACCAATGTGTTGCGCGTGAACCTTGAAGAAACTCGAGAGGCTGTCGAAGAAATCCTCTGGGTGCGACATGCTTCCGTACAGCGCGTGTGGCCGAGTGAGATTGTCGTGTCTATTGTCGAGCGAGAGCCGATCGCCCTGGCCCGAATCGATTCCGAGATCTTCCAGGTGGACATAGAAGGCGTCGTCCTTTCGCCGGACGCATTGACTGGAATCAACGCGCCTATTCTCGATGGGCTTAAGGCCGATGATCCTGAGGGCAACGAAATCAAGATCAACATTTACCGGGAAGTCATTGAAGCGATCGGAGAGAGCGAGTTGTCCGAGGTTCAAGTCGCCGAATCAGGCGATGTGTCCGTAGTTCCGATCGATGACCCGATAGTCATCGATCTGGGCTTGACCAGTCATCGTGATCGTTGGGAGAAATACGTCGGGATCAGTGCGCAGATTCGTGAGGATTACCCCGGCGCTTTCCGTGTCGACCTGCGCTTTCGAGATCAGGTCATTATTCAAACCGAAGAGGATGAACCTGCAGGGAACGTCATATGGGGCGAAGAGACAAAACTATTGTAGGGCTGGACATCGGCTCGACCAAGATCTGCACTCTGATTGCCGCCGCGCGTAATGGCAGCATGGAATCGGTGGGTTTCGGCAAGGTCGACTCTAAGGGACTCAAGAAGGGCGTCGTCGTAAATCTGGAGGCAACGGTAGAGGCGATCAAGCGGAGCGTCCACGAGGCGGAAATAATGGCCGGTTCCGAAGTCGATGAAGTGTTTGTGGGTCTGGCCGGGCCGCATATCCGCAGCTTTAACAGCAAAGGGGCGATACCGATTTCAAATCAGTCGCGCGAAATAACGCGGGAAGATGTCCGCCGTGTCATCGAAACAGCCAGGGCAGTCGCGCTGGCGCCGGATCGTGAAATCATCCACATCATTCCGCAGGAATTCGTCGTCGATGATCAGGAAGGAATCGGAGACCCGCTTGGAATGGTCGGCACCCGTCTCGAAGTCAACGTCCATATCGTGACGAGCTCCGTGACGGCAGCTCAGAACATCGTTACAGCCGTCAACCGCAGTGGCCTGGAAGTAGCCGATACGGTTCTGGAGCCCATTGCGGGAGGCGAGGCAACGTTGAGTGACGACGAAAAAGAGTTAGGTTGCGTTCTCATTGATATCGGGGGTGGCAAGACTAACGTAGCCGTGTACCACCATGGTGCGGTCCGTCACACGGTTGTGTTGCCTATCGGCAGCGATCACTTTACCAACGACATCGCCGTGGGCCTTCGCACTCCGATTCCTGAAGCGGAGAGACTAAAAAAGGAATTTGGCTGTGTGTTGGCTTCTATGACGGACGAAGAAATGGTGATCGAGTTTACGGGAGTTGGGTCCCGGCAGGCACGGACCATCGGCCAGAGAATCCTGAGCGACGTTCTTCAGCCGAGAGCTGAAGAGATCGTCCATTTTGTTCGTGACGAAATACGTGGTGCGGGTTACGAACGCCAGGCCGGTGCCGGAGCGGTTCTGACCGGAGGTGGATCCCCTGCTCAAAGGGATTCCGGAACTAACCGAAGAGTTACTGGACCTGCCGGTCCGGCTCGGTCTTCCGGAAGACTTCAGCGACGGCCGGTTCAGCGATACCGAATACGCGACAGTCGTCGGACTCGTCGCCTACGGCCAGAGAAGGCGAAAAACTCACCAGTTTCATGAACATTCCGGGTCTACGTTCAAACGCATGATGTCTCGATTGCGCGGATTCATCTGATGACCAGGACTGTACGGAGAATGACGCGGATTACGCGGATTGATGGCAGCCACGGATTGCACGAGTTCCCGCAATCTGAGGCCATATCTTTCCGCGTGATTCGCGGCCAAATACGAAGCAGCGTAATCGGTCCAGATCAACCGATTCGAGCAATCCGTATAGATCAGCGTAGTCCGTCTATCCATCGACGTAACTCGCGTAACCAAGGGGGAAACAGTGTCCAAAAACGTGCCTACTGAGAATCCGGTCAGGTTTCTTTTCGATGAGGAGCGTGCGATCGGTGCCTGCATCAAGGTCATCGGCGTCGGTGGCGGCGGATCCAATGCTGTCAACCGCATGATAGATGCGGGAGTGGAAGGCGTTGAGTTCCTCGTGGCGAACACTGATGTGCAGGCTCTGCAGGAATCAAAAGCCCCGGTAAAGATTCAGATTGGTGCGAGATTGACCAAGGGTTTGGGCGCCGGTGCAGATCCCGAGATTGGGCGGGAGGCTGCGCTGGAAGACACCGAGAAGCTCATCGAGGCTCTTGAAGGCGCCGACATGATCTTCGTGACCACGGGCCTGGGAGGTGGCACCGGGACGGGGGCGGCACCCATCGTAGCCAGTCTGGCTGCGGAACTGGGGGGATTGACCGTCGCGGTTGTCACCAAACCCTTCGCTTTTGAAGGCAGAAAACGTATGACGCAGGCTGACCTCGGTCTGGCCAACCTGCAGGAATCGGTGGACACAGTGATCACGATTCCCAACGAGCAATTGCTGGCGACTCTGGAGCGTGGGACGAGCCTTTTCGATGCCTTTCATATTGCCGACGACATCCTGCGACAGGCAGTTCAGGGTATTTCCGATCTGATCACCGTTCCCGGTCTGATCAACCTGGATTTCGCCGACGTCAAGACGGTCATGCACGGAATGGGAATGGCGCTCATGGGTACCGGGGTAGCTTCCGGTGAGAACCGTGCTGTAGAAGCGGCCCGACGGGCTATTTCGAACCGGTTGCTGGAAGAGGAATCCATCCAGGGCGCTAAGGGCGTACTGATCAACATCACAGGAGGTAACGACCTGTTGTTGCACGAGGTCAGCGAAGCTTCGGGGGTCATCTACGAAGCGGCCGACAGCGAAGCCAACATCATCTTT
>CBDCLE010000013.1:0-14937 GCA_965218585.1 Terriglobia bacterium | reverse complement strand
CTCGACCACTGGCGCCCACTCCGGTTCCAGAACAAGCCAACTGTTTGACTTTTCAGGACGTGTCCGTTAACTTACTGATCTTGCGCCAAACCTTATCTGGAGACACTGATGGGAGCTAATACCGTAGAAATTACAGACTCAAACTTCGAAAGCGAAGTCGAAAAATCCGACGTACCTGTGCTCATCGATTTTTGGGCGGCGTGGTGTGGTCCCTGCCGGGCCTTGGCACCCACCGTGGATCAGATTGCTGAGGAATACCTGGGTAAGGTCAAGGTCGGCAAACTCGATGTGGATGCACACAGCGGTCTGTCAGCACGTTTTCAGATTCGAGGCATACCGACGTTGCTCCTGTTCAAGGACGGTCAGGTCAAGGAACAACTGGTCGGCGCTGTCCCGAAGGACGCGATCGTAGGCGCCATATCCAAGCATCTCTCCTAGGCAAATCTTCCAGCGGAGCTTGCAGTGGAACTTCCAGTCATAAATGCGCCGACCATAGACCCGCGGGTCGAGAAGGTCCGTTTCAGGGCCCTGCAGATCAGAGGAAAGATTCGCCGTTTCATCCGGTCTAACGTTTATACCCGCGACAACGACCAACTGCTGGCAGAGCGGCGCGGAGAGTGCACCCGTTGTGGTGCCTGCTGCAAGATCCTGATGAAGTGCCCCTTCCTCCAAGAAGCCAATGGGGAATTCAGTTGCGAGATCTACGGGGAACACTTCGCTCAGTGCCGCGTCTTCCCTCTCGTCCCCCAGGACCTGAGAGAGATCGACGAAGACTGCGGCTACTATTTCGAGGCCGAGTAAAACAACCTTCCCGGCCGATCCCAGGCTAGAAAGCTGACATGGCGAACAACGAGAACCTTGCGGTCGTCGGTGCGCAGTGGGGTGACGAAGGCAAGGGGAAGATCATCGATATCCTCTCTGACGACTTCGATGTCGTGGCCCGCTACCAGGGTGGGCATAACGCCGGCCACACGATCCGGATCGGCAGTCAACGATTCATCCTCCATCTGATCCCTTCGGGCATCTTCCATCCTGAAATGCAGTGTGTCATTGGAAGCGGCGTGGTCCTCGACCCGCTGGCCCTGATCGAGGAATGCGATGGATTGGCCGAAGGCGGAATTAAAGTTGAAGGACGTCTGTTCATTTCGAACCGCTGCCATTTGATCCTCCCCTATCACCGGGTCCTGGAAGCTGCACTGGAGCTTCAGATGGGCGAGAGGAAGATCGGGACTACGTCCCGTGGAATCGGTCCGGCTTATGAAGACAAGATGGCGCGCCGAGGCCTCCGGGTCTGCGACCTGATGAATCCCGAGAGCCTGGCCGACCGCATTCGGGAACAGGTCGGACAGAAGAACCGCACACTGGAAGCCCTGAACTACCCTCAGGAAATTGACCCCGAACCGATCTGTGACGCTTATCGAGAGTACGCCGAACGGCTCGGCCCCCTGTTTGCCGATACGACGACTCTGATAAACAGGATGTTGAAGGATGGCAAACGGATTCTCTTCGAAGGCGCTCAGGCGACCCTGCTCGATGTCGACCACGGGACATTTCCGTACGTAACGTCTTCGAGTTCTACCGCGTGCGGAATCCCCAGCGGTCTGGGAATCGCTCCCAAACACATTCATGCCGTGATGGGCATCATGAAGGCTTACGCCACGCGTGTGGGTGGAGGGCCGTTCCCAACCGAGGCCAACGGATCGACGGCCGAACGCCTTCGTTCAGAGGGCGACGAGTACGGTTCGACAACGGGACGGCCCAGGCGGTGCGGCTGGTTCGACGGAGCGGCCGCCCGCTATTCGGTGATGATCAACGACATGGACTCTATTACGATCACGAAGATCGACGTCCTGGATACGTTCGAGGAGATCCCGGTCTGTGTCGGCTATACCTACAAGGGAACACCGATCGATGAGTTCCCCGCTGATGCGAACGTTCTGGATAAGGTGGAGCCCATTTATAAGAATCTCCCCGGATGGAACGCCTCGATTGCTGGGACACGCGAGTGGGAACAGCTTCCCGAAAAGGCCCGCGACTACGTCCGCTTCCTCTCCGACTTCATGGAACGCCCGGTCAGTATGGTGTCGACCGGACCTGAGAGAGAAGAAACACTCCACGTTCCGTAATAGGCACGCGTCCCCCTATTTCCCCGCGCTTGATTCCTGCGTTACGATAGAAACGTTCACGTGAGTGGGCCGTTAGCTCAGTTGGTAGAGCATCTGCCTTTTAAGCAGAGGGTCACAGGTTCGATCCCTGTACGGCTCATTGATAACAAAGCACTTAGCCTGGGAGGGATCCCAGGCTTTGTTGTTTGGGTGCCGATAGGGTGCCAGATGTACGGTTCTCCTGGCAAGGAAGGCGATGAAAACGAAGGAAACAGTCGAACGATTCTACGCGACTGTGAAGAGCCTGTTTGAGTTTGACCAAGACAGGATTCACGGGGTCGTCCAGACGCTTATTACGCCAACGGTCCACGAGAATCAGGTGATCGGCAACTACTACCGGGTCTATGGCAACGTGCAGACTCTCGTAGACCTGACCGGAACACGTGATTTCCAGGTTATCGCGATGATAGCCAGGATGAACCTCCCCGGGTTTTCCGGAGACTCCATTACTTGAGAGAATTGGAGTCATCATGGGAAGACCGAGCAGATATTCACCCGAAGTTCGAGACCGGGCCGTCCGGATGGTGTTCGAGCACCAGAGGGAGTACGACTCCCAGTGGAGGGCGATGGCCTCGATCGCGTCGAAGATCGGCTGTAGGGCCGAGACGTTGCGGAAGTGGGTCCGGCAGGCCGAGCGAGATACGGGGCAGCGCGGAGGGCTGACCACGGACGAGAAGCAGCGGATGAGGGAACTGGAGCGGGAGGTTCGCGAGCTGAAGCGGGCGAACGAGATCCTGCGGAAAGCATCAGCGTTTTTCGCGCAGGCGGAGCTCGACCGCCGACCGCGGAGATGACGGAGTTCATCGAAGAAAATCGGGACCCATATGGGGTCGAGTCGATCTGTAGTATGCTGCCGATCGCCCCGTCGACGTTCTATGAGCATCAGATACGATGGCGCAATCCGGATCGATTACCGACCCGGGCAAAACGGGATGCGGCCTTGCGGGGAGAGATCGACCGGGTGTGGCGGGAGAACCGTCGGGTCTACGGCGCCCCCAAGGTCTGGAAGCAGCTGAACCGGGAAGACATCCCCGTGGCCCGATGCACGGTCGAACGGTTGATGCGCGCTATGGGTCTGCGGGGAGTCGTCCGCGGGAAGAAGCCCCAGACGACGATTCCGGACGAGGCGGCGCTCCGGCCGCCGGATCGGGTGGGCCGGGACTTCACGGCCACACGTCCGAATCAGCTCTGGGTCGCGGATCTGAGTTATGTGGCCACCTGGAGCGGCTTCGTTTACGTCGCCTTTGTCATTGACGTGTTCTCACGAAAGAGCGTCGGCTGGCGGGTCCTGAACTCGCTGAAGACCGACATTGCCCTGGATGCTCTGGAGCAGGCCCTTTGGGCGCGCTCCGACACCGACGGTCTGATTCATCACAGCGACCGCGGCAGCCAGTATCTGTCGATCCGCTACACGGAGCGGCTCTCCGAATCCGGGATCGAGCCCTCGGTTGGAAGCCGGGGCGATTCCTATGACAACGCGCTGGCCGAATCGGTGATCGGCCTGTACAAGACCGAGGTCATTCGAAAGGACGGCCCGTGGAAGGGAGTCGACGATGTCGAGTTCGCCACTCTCGACTGGGTGTCCTGGTTCAACGAGCAGCGGCTCCTGGGACCGATTGGCGACATACCACCGGCCGAATTCGAACAGATGTACTATCAGCAGCAACAGTCCCGCCTCGTCGAGGCGGGACTCAACTAAAACTGTCTCCGGAAAACCCGGGGAGGTTCAGGAACCTCTTTGAAACGGCAGTTGAGATAGCTCTGATTCATACGGTCTCCAACTCAGAAGCGAAGATTGCAGCTTTCACGGACATCGAAAAGCTTAGAGTTGCCAGAAAACTCGTCAAGTTTAAGGAAAAGCATTCCGGGGCAGGCTTTGAGACAACAACGTACAAATCGTTCATCGACAATGAAGCAGATAGGGTCAAAACTCTCCAGAGCCACCTCTGGCCGGATGCAGAAAAAGTTTAACACTGGTCAGGAATCAGCAGTCTTGCGTCGCGTGTAGAGGGCTTAGGTGAACCGTTTGAAGAGTGGTATGAGCGTTTTTATCCTCAAATGAGCTGGTATGTCCATTCAGGCATTGTGGGTGTCGTGGAAATACGGGAGGAAGCGTTCAACTTCCTCGTGGCTGTGGCCCTCGATCTCGCGGGTAACTCCTACTGCGAAACACTCAAAGCGGTCATTCGAGAGTTTCAAATCGGCAAAGCAGATGAGCGAGTAGATGCCCTCCTCACTTTCGCGAAGGTTGTTTCATTTACGGATGACGAAGAACAGGCGAAGCAACTGTTCGCGGAACTTCTAGGCTAGCCGTGTTGAGCACGCGCGGCACAAGCGATTTCCCTTCACCTGACCAGCCATTCAGCACTGATTCCGCATCCAGGGCAAGACAGCAAAACATCGAAGCTTTCTTGTCCAATATTTATATTCGTCTGAGCGATAATCACCGACATGAATGAAGGAGCCTTCCTGCAGGCGACGACGTTCGCTGGCTCCGCCCTGTGGTTTAATATTGCTACCGGGCACTACAGTCTGCTTGCTGTGGCAATCACGTTTGCCGTAGCAGAGATAATCGAGGAGGAGGAAGAAGATGAACGTAGTCCGCATTGCAGTAGTAGCGATGATCTTATCGCTTGTGACGTTTGCCGGCGTGGCCACCGCCCAATACAACCCACCAGAGCTTGATGGCCTGAGGGGTGCGCCGCTTGCTGTTTCGGCCACCTATCCACCGGTGGACGTTACCAGTTATGGTGCGGGGCAGGAATTTGATGCCCGCCCACCGGATGGGGTCCAGGCACTGCCGGTGGACGTGTTCACCACGACGGATTTCTATCTGGACCGCGACCTGTGGTTGGATCAACGGTATTGGCGCTGCAACGCCCCGCGGATGATGGCGGATCTGCGCAGCGGCGGTGCCGGGGTGGCCACTGCCGACCCACGCATCGGCGCCAACGAACCGGTCTCAGCCCGGTGGGGCAACTGCGATGAGGACTGGCCCCGTGAGAATATTCTCAGCCCCTATTCTTTCGACAGGGCCGGGGAACACTACGCTGCGCTGCTGGCAGAGGTGGAGTCCCGAGGGGGGCCGACCCAGCACACCTACGAAACGATGCCCAAATGGGACGGCGCCTATGGGGGCGATGGTACGCGCCGCGTCGTCTGGAACTACATGCGCGCCAACCAGATGCCGACGATCCTTTCGCTGCTGACGCCGGAACATCAACAACACATGGTGCAACAGATCTATCATGAGGGTGTCGACGGAGCCCATCAGTGGTCCATCGCCTACTGCTATCCGGAAGGTTTTATGCGGCAGTGGGCGACGGGGGCGGGGACCACCGCCTTCAACCGCCTCGTCGTCACTCCCGAAGTCGTGTTAATGCTTGGAACCACGAATAAACGCACGGTGATGATCAATAGGGAGTTCCCGCTCGCTGAAGGTCCTCCTCAATGGTATGGCGACACGATCGGTTTCTGGGATGGCGATGCACTGATCACCATGACGTCGAACGTGCAGGGCTGGAACCAGCACTCGAGCTGGGAGTGGAGCGATGCGCTGGAGACGGTCGAGATTTTCACCCCGGTGAACGATGCGGCGGGCAACCTGATCGGGCTCGACTGGGAAGCAGTCATCTACGATTCACAGGCTCTGGTCGAACCGGTGCGGCTTCTGTGGTACCGAGGCTATCAGCATTCCTTGAGCGAGGAGGGGCGGTTCTCGCACACAGAATGTATCGGACGGTTCTACCCGATCGAAGGGCGAGCCACACCGGTTGCGCCTGGAGAGATCATCCAGTTCCGGGTTCCGGACATGGGCAGCCGCCCGTGGGCCGAATCCTGGGAAGTGTATTTTGAGGAAGGCATGCAGAGGCCCCAAGAGGAGCTGGACCTTGGGTTCAATTAATACGAAGTTAAGTTCAGCGGAGGTTTAGTAATGCGTACAAGTAAAGTTAATACTCCAACAGTATGGACGATCGCAATCGTTGTTGCGATTCTGGCCTTTTAAGCAGAGGGTCACTGGTTCGAGCCCAGTACGGCTCATTTTTAGAATCAACATATTAGGGCGCCATTCGGCGCCCTTTTCTTTGCCTGCAGATCAAATATGTAACGAGAAATGTAACAATCGAGTGTCGCTAGGAAGTGACACCCGTGGCACCCAATCACAACCTGTTCATCGAGTCCCTTTGCAGTCGGGGATTGTCAGGGGCTCGATAGGGTTTGAGCAGGGGATCTATAAGGCTCTACGGGGTCGTCTGAGCGCGTTCTGATGACAGAGTGAGCTGGGACTCCTGTACAAGGGAAAGAAACCTTAACGGGACCCGTAGCGAATGGGACTCCTGGACGCTTCAACCAGAAATTGGAGCTGATTTTTCGGTCTGGAATTTACGGTGGCTGTTTCTCAACGTCCGACAAGATGGGCGATTTCAACTGGTCAATGCAACACTGTACCTGAAAGGAGGAGGAGACGTGTATGCATAAGAAACGACGGAAGAAGCAGAGCAAAGAGCGGACACGGCGAGGATATACAGCCGCCGATTTGGACGAGGTGTGGATTCGTTGGGAGGGAGGAGAGAGTCTGAAAGCAATCGGACGTGTGTTCGGAAAGGAGGGATCATCGGTTTATGGTCAGATCGCTCCGTACGGAGGTATCCGGCCCTGTCCCCGGTCGCGCTCGAAGCGGGCACTGAGCCTGGCCGAGCGTGAAGAGATATCCAGAGGCATTGCCGCGAAGCAATCGATGCGATCGATTGCCGCCCGGCTGGGTCGCGCAGCATCGACAGTAAGCCGGGAGATTTCCCGCAACGGCGGCTATGATAAGTACCGGGCGTTGGAAGCGGACGCACAGGCATGGGAGAGGGCGTGTCGTCCGAAGCCATGTCGACTGGTCGATAATCCGAAGTTATGTGGGCTGGTCGAAGACAAGCTCCGACAGGGTTGGGCGCCCGAGCAAATCGCCGGCGGGCTCAAACTCGAATATCCAGACGACGCATCACTTCACGTGTCACACGAAACGATCTATCGCAGCCTTTTCATCCAGGCCCGTGGGGCTTTGAAGAAAGAACTGACTCAGTATCTGCGGACAAAACGCACGATTCGACGGTCTGCAAAAGCGACCCGGAAAGGCCATGGAAAGGGACGAATCGAGGGCATGATCTCTATCCGTGAGCGTCCGGCTTCGGTTGAAGATCGCGCGGTCCCTGGTCATTGGGAAGGGGATCTGATTGCTGGATCCAGGAACACCTACATCGCGACGCTGGTCGAACGTCACTCCCGTTATGTGATGATGGCGAAGGTACCCAATAAGAAAACCGAAACCGTCGTCAACGCGCTGATCGAACAGGCGTATCAACTACCGACTGAACTCTACAAATCACTGACCTGGGATCGCGGTTTGGAAATGGCCGATCACAAGCGGTTCACTCTAGCGACAAACATCGCCGTCTATTTCTGCGACCCACACAGTCCATGGCAACGCGGATCGAATGAGAACACGAACGGTTTGCTCCGACAGTATTTCCCTAAAGGAACGAACTTATCGGTACACTCACAGGCGCATCTGGACTTCATTGCAAGGAGGCTCAACGAGCGGCCACGCAAGACGCTGGGGTTTGAAACTCCTGCCAAACGATTTGACGCATGTGTTGCGTCGACCGGTTGATCTGGCATGATTTCTAAGGACTTGACCTCAAAAATCAAGGAACCGGCACCCGTTCCTTCAGGTTTGTCGATTGATGATATTCCGTAGTTTTCTCAAGTCTCGACTGCGTCAAGGCCGTGCCTCGAAGACAAAGTTGAATGGTGTCTCCGTTGCGCGACGGAACTGCGTGAAACCTCCGTCATCGACCATTACTTTTCTTAAACGTTTCTCTCCCGCCTGTGCCCCCAATGCTGGCCCTTGTCTCGCAAGCGATACCGGAACGCAGACCAGAGCCGAAGCACCGTAGTAGAGACGTCCAATAGGGTTCATGTTTTCCGTTACGCTATCACCCGCTAATGGCTCTACCAGCAGACAATGTCCGTCGGGTTTCAGTGCTTGTTTGGCATGCCGGGCGACGCTAGACGGGTCTGCCATGTCGTGAGGCAGTCAAAGAATGCGATGAGATCGTAGTCATCGCCGCCATACGAGGTCGCGTCGGCGACTTCAAAGCGCGTGTTACCGGCCCCAGCTTCCGCAGCACGCTTTCGAACGGCCTCGATTGACGCGTCATGGTAGTCGATGCCAACAAACTCCGAACGCGGATAAGTTCTCGCCATGAGGATGGTGCTTGCGCCGTGGCCGCACCCGACATCGGCGACACGAGCGCCAGCCTCCATCTTCTCTACGACACCGTCTAGGGCGGGCTGATCGTGAACACCAGTTCCGGAATCATGAACACCGATTCCGGCCATCGTGAACACTCGCCGGAGCGAAGCGACGGGTTAGCGTCTCAGTTTATTCCTTCAGAGTCCAGGTTTTCCCTGTTTTAGTCCTTTCCAAAATTATTGTGATAAATCGCCGCCGGCCTGTGTGTAACTGTGCGAAAGCCGGGAGCGTTTTTTGCGGAGGCTTTTGCAAGCAGCGGTGGAAATGATCAAGAGAAAGTCGGCCGAAGGCCACCATTCCCATTTGCACGGCTGCGGCAGTTTCCACAGGCCCCGTGCCCTGCGTGAGGCGCGCGTTCCGCGCCCGGACCCGGATTCCTGCACTTCCTTCGCGCGAGGATTGCGCAGGAGCGACGATTGGGTCCGGGGCCGGCCTGGAGTACCCCCTGGCGACGGCGTGTGGATGCATCGGTGCGCCGATCATCGGGACTCCTTCAACGTCTTGGGTTGGGTCTTGGTTTGCCGCATCGATGCCCCTTTCAGTTCGATACGGTGCGCATTGTGGAGGAGGCGATCGCAGATGGCGTCGGCCTGGTTCGGGTCGCCAATGACGCCGTGCCAGTCGGGGACCGGGAGCTGGCTGGCGATCAAGAGGGCGGAACGTTCGCTCCGTTCCTCGACGACTTCGATCAGGTCCCGGCGTTCAGCGTCGCGCAGCGGGGCCAGGAGCCAGTCGTCGATGGCCAGCAGATCGGTTTTGGCCAGACGGGCCAGGACTCGGGTGTAGGAGCCGTCGCCACGGCCGACCGCCAGTTGGTGCAAGAGCCGAGGCATGCGGACGTAGGTGGCGTTAAAACCCCGCCGGCAGGCGCGTTCGACGAAAGCCGAAGCCAGAAAACTCTTTCCGATGCCGGTCGGACCGGTGATGAGAAGATTGTGCCGGTCTTGGATCCACCCGCAGGAGCCCAGGGCGAGGACTTGGGAACGGTCCAGACGGCGACGATGTTTGAAGTCGACGTTTTCCAGCGATGCCGTCGCGTAGCGCAGCTTCGCCGCGCGCAGGCGTCGGGTGAGCTTGCGGTGCTCCCGGGCCGTCCACTCCTCATCCACCAGTAGGCCCAGACGTTCCTCGAAGCCGAGATCCGTGTACTGATTCGAGCGGCGTTGCTGCTGGAGGGCCTCGACCATGGCCGATAGCTTCATCTGGTTCATCTTCTCCAGGGTCTGTTCCATTAGCATCAGTGCGTCTCCTCGGGGTCCGCATAGTAGGCGGCGCCACGAATGTTGTCGTGATGGGGCGTCGGTGGGGTTTCGGTGTCCCCGAAAGGCAACCGGTCCTGGGCCGACGACAGGATGTTCTTGACGGTGCGGTAGCTATAGGACTGCAAGTGCAGCGCCCGCGCACTGGCGGCTTCGAGCCGCTCGGCGCCGGAGCGGCGACCTAGACTCATCAATCCCAGGCAGGCCCGGTACCCCTGTTCGGGATGCGGCCACCGTTTCATGATCTCCTCGACCAGGCGGCCGGTCTTGGGGCCAGTTTTCTCCGCCCAACTAATCAGCCGGGACGGTGTCCATTCCGCATGGGCCCGATGGGCACTGGGCATATGTTCGGACAGAGTCGACGGCTTGTGATCGTAGCGACGGCGATGGGACGTCACGCGCCGGCCTTTGTAGTAGACCTCGACAATGGACGCCGTGTAACGCGCTTCCACCCTCTCATGGATCAACTGGTAGGGCACGCTGTAAGGATGGCGGTCCACGGTAATGTGGTAATCGATGCTGACACGACAGTCCTTCCACTCGGCCTGTTCATACCGGTTGGTCGGGAGGGGCTGTAATGCCGGTCGATCCAGCCGCTCGTAGAGTTCCAGGCGGGATACTCGAAGCTTCTGCATCGGCCGCTGGTTCAGTTCCACCAGCAACTCTCGAATGGCTCCGTTCAAGTCGGCCAGACTGAAGAACGTGCGATTCCGGATCCTGGCCAGGATCCACCGCTGTGCGACCAGGACGGTCGATTCAACTTTCGCTTTGTCCCGAGCTTTCCGCGGCCGGGCCGGTATGACAACGGCGCCGTAGTGTTCGGCCTCATCCTGGTAGGTACGGTTGACGCCTGCTTCATAGCGGCAGGGCTGGGTCATGGCACTCTTGAGTTGGTCGGGAACCCAGATCCGGCTCGATCCGCCGAAGAACTCCACCATGCGGATATGCACGCCGACCCAATCGGGGAGTTTCTGGCTCGGTGTCGCTTCCGCGTAGGTGTAACCGCTGGCGCCCAGAACAGCGACGAACAACTCGACTGGAATAGCTTTGCCCGTCCGTGGATCCGTCAGCTGTGGCCGTTTGCCGGAAAAGTCGATGAAGGTCTTCTCTCCGGCGCGGTGCACCTGTCGCATCGAGGGCTTCAATTTCTGGGCCCAACGCCGGTAGATCTCACAGAACTGGCTGTAGGCATATCCCTTTGGATTCGCTTCTCGGTACTCTTCCCACAGCAGGTGCAGGGTGACTCCAACACGCTTCAACTCCTGGTGGATCCGTTCTACATCCGGAGCCACCCGTTCCCGGGAGCCCGGTCCCGCGCGGGGAAACAGCCGCGCTTCAAGCGCTGCCTCGTCCAGGTCTTCGGGCAGCGGCCATTCCAGTCCGGCCTGCTTGGCCCGTCCCAAGTAGTCCGCAACGGTGCCCAAGCCCACGCGACATGCGCTGGCGATCGCCCGGTGGCTGAGCTGTTGGTCGTGTTTGAGTCGTAGAATCTCGCGTATCTGTCTCATCGGTAGTCGTTTCGTTGCCATCAAGGCCCTCCTGTGCTTCAGGAGAACCTAAAAGCTCCAAACTTCGCTACCGACGAGTGATCACGATGGCCGGAATCGGTGTTCAGGATCACCGGAATCACTGTTCAGGATCCCGGAATCCGCGTTCACGATCCCGGAATCGGTGTTCACGATGGATCGGAATCAGTGTTCAGGATGGTCAGCAACCTGGATCGGACCATAGAACTCAGTTCGCAGTTCCAACTTTCCCAGCAGAGTTCCGAAACCCCGTTGTCTACACAGCTTCGCGTTGGAATCGAAGGCCGGAATAACTTTCGGGATCGGTTTGCTCCGTTCGTGCAATTCGTTTCGACACGAAGCTTCGGAGACCGATTTTCGCTTTCCGTTGCGCCCAGTATTGCCTTCAATACCCGGAACGACGACACGTTCCTGCCGTCACAGTTTCTCTTCGGAGAAGAGTTTGACTACACGGCCGCGATCGGTGTGGGTGCAGGCGTGAGACTCACCCCGTCTGTCTCGGTAGTAGGAGAGTATGTGCCTCGTGTGAAGGGATTTACCGGAGAGATATTCGATCGGCCGGCCGTTTCGGTGGGCGTTCAGAAAGCTACCTTCCGGCATACCTTTAAGTTCGTTCTCTCCACCGCCCGTCCCTTGACGACGGCTCAGTACACGGTGAACGGGACAGATTCCTTCAAGGTGGGTTTCAATATTTACCGGAGGCTTCGATAGCTTGAATGGTTTCGAAGATATCTCGGTTCACCGGCAGTTCTACCTGATTCGGGCTGACGGCGATCCATTGGATTCTTCCTTCGGGATCGAGGATGAACGCTGCGGGGTGGGAGATCCGATACGCATCGAAACCGATGAAGTGATACACGCCGTATGCTTTGGTGATTTCGCGAGTTTCGTCAAACAGGATCGGAAACCTGTAGTTGTGTTCCTCGACGAATTTCTTCGCTCCTGTGATGCTGTCGATTTTCTGTGCAGCGATGCACACGACTCCTATGCCCCTCCGATCAAATTCATGCCAGTCTGACTCCAACTGAGTCAGTTGCCTTCTGCTGTTGGGTCACCAGGTTCCCCGCAGGAAAAACACCACCGCCTTTTTGCCCTTGAGATCTTTGCTGGCGATTTTTTTCCCCGTTCGCCGTCTGTAGCTCAAATTCGGGCGCCGGATATCCCTTCCTCAGTGTGTCCGTGTGATCTTTCAACATTGAGCGGGTCATTCTACCGCCTATGGCGGATCTGACAGGTTGGTTCAAACATTGAACTACGGATGCAGTCCGGTCTGGTTTGTGCAGTCTCCTGTTAAGTCAGGCGCGGGACTGACTGCAACTCGTTTTCTATGGTCGTCCGACAGGGCTGTCTTCCGGCTGTCCCGGTGGTCCACCCTCCTGCTGTCCTGGTGGTCCGTCTGACCGATCAGGAGGTCGACCTAGAGGCCGTCCGGGTGCGGATGCACTGGCGGGTGGTGGGCCGCTTCGGCTGGCGATCGGTACGGAAAGTGCGGCGGTGAGTTCGCCCCCCGTTGTGAGTTCGCCTCCCGGCCGGCTCAGCGGTACGGTCGCCGTGTCTTCCGGCTCGGGTTCGTCGCTTGTGGTTGGAATAACAACGGCAGCTGTAACACCGGCCGCTGTAGCTGCCGTCGCTGCGGCGACAGAGGCGACAGACGTTACCGTGGACGTTGCGGCTCCGGCGGCTGCTCCCGCCGCTCCGCCGGCTGCGCCGCCAGCACCAGCTCCCGCACCGGCGCCCGCGCCGCCGCCTGCAGCACCACCGCCCGCAGCACCGCCGCCCCCGCCAATCCCCGGTCTGGGGATCAGGGCTAACAGGGCAACGATGGGAGTGAAACCGACACCCCGAATCGCGGTGACCTGCTGGCCGTCGGTTATCGTGACGGTCTGCTGTGTGATCCGCTCAGTAATGTCTTCCAGTCCTTCATTCAGCGCGTGCGTGCTCTGAGTTTCGTTGGGGACAATCTGATTACCTTCCGTTCCTCTTATTGCTGCCACCGCTGTCGGTGTTTCAAGTGAGGTTTCGGTTCCCACAACCTGCTGGATGTCGAAGAAGAGGTTGCCCAAGCCCTGCGTGATGCGACGGAAGATGCCAGTAGGCTGGGGTTGCTCTTCGAGCGTGACCGTGGTGCCGACGTCGAGACTGATCAGGCTTTGATCTGTGAACAGGATATCAGCGCGACCTTGAAGGGTGCTCACGGAATCGCCGTTGAACAAAGCGATGCCTGGATTCTCCACACGTGTTGTCAGGGTGGTATTGACACGCTGGAGCCGGACGTCACCTTCAACGGCCTGGAATTGGGCGATAGGGGTTGGCGCCTGCAGGGGCGCAAACGTAGGGCTGGCAACCGGTATGGAGACCGTGGGTACTAACGATGCGATCAGGATTTCTCCTCCGTTCACAATGCGGATCGCACCGTGTTCCTGTCTTTCCAGGATACTCAGGGAGCCGTTGCGGCTCTCGACGCGGTCTTCGTCCTCCGGGATAGCGAGAATTTCTCCCGAAACCGCCCGAGACTCGGGGTTCGGACGAACTTCGAGTTGCGGCGTCGTAATCTCGAATGCGAACTCGTCAGGAAAATTGAAAGCAAGCGAACCGGAACTCAGCGTGATCGTCAGAGGTTCGGCACGAACTATTTCCAGGTAGGTGGACTGCCCGATTTCCATACGGGCTCCCCCGAGGCGAAGTACGCCGCCACTCGACGAAGCTGTTCGTATAGTGTCGCCTTCGAAAAGCGTTGCGTCATTAGTGAGACGCCGACCAGATCTCTCAACTGTACCCAGGAGAACGATGTCACCGACGATGTCACCAGGCTCTGCTCCCAGATCCAGTGGAAAGCAACCCAACAGCATTGCCACGGCGGTTCCCAACGCGACTGCCTTCAGAGAGTAATGTCGGTTCTTGCTGTCCATCTGGCTGTGTCCAAGCTGTTTCCAGGCTATTTCTCGTCAAACTTGTGAATCGGATCGAACTCCGACCTTGCCCCGACGAACTCCGCGCGATATTTTTCGACGCGCGCCTTCATCATACGCGAAGGCCCATCTTCCGGAACAAGTTTCATGACGTGGTCAAATGCCTGGTCCGCGCCGTCGAAATCGGCTTCACGGTACAGTTCCAAACCATGTTCGAAAATCGGGTAGTGGGTCAGTTTGAATCCAGTAGGCCCACAATTTCCTCGATATTCCAGACGTGGTCAGTGATCCCGGCCTCAATCGCCGGGGTGACGCGGAGCGTCTGATGGACGCGGGCGAAGTTGTAATACATAAAGTATAGAGCCACCATCGCCGCGTGGTTCTCCAGCTTTTTGGAGAAGCCATTGGTGAGCCGTGTGAATCGCCGCATCGACATTCGTATCGTGAGATTGGCACGCTCCACGTAGCTCGTTGAAACGTGCTTTGGGTCTGGATTTCCACTGATCTTCTTCATGTCACAGCCGATGCACTTCGCGGGGCTGTATCGCGTCTCAGGCGCTTCGGGGTCGGCCCCGTAGAGCTTCCGCAACATCGCGTAGTCAATCTCGTCCTGAAAGGCGCTCTCGACGGCTTCGATGTAGACCCTGTTTCCGTCCGTCGTGAGCTGAATCCGTCCGGCTAGCCGCTCGGCCACGTCGTGCATAAAGTCGTACGCCGTGTTAAGTGAGCGAGCCCCGAGACGGAACGAGATCATCAGCTTCGTGTCGGCGTCCA
>CBDCLE010000012.1:0-218137 GCA_965218585.1 Terriglobia bacterium | reverse complement strand
CCCATGTGGTGGGCCTGGACCTCCACGTCGCCGACGAAGACCGAGGTCTCGTAGGCGAAGATAACCGACGGCGCACCGGCCTGATCGTTTCTAAGGATGTTTGCCCGGACGTTCTTGTGGGCTATCACCTGGGCGATGTCAGCGAACTGTGCGTTGCTGCCGCTATGATCCCCATGGTGATGCGTGTTCAGGACATACTTGACAGGCGCATCTGTAACGCTTTCGATGTTGGCCATGATCTGGTCATAGTTCTGCTCAAACTTGTCATCGATCACGACGACACCGTCGTCGGTGACACGTACGCCGATGTTGCCTCCCGGCCCGGTGATCATATACAGGCCGTCTACTACTTCAGTGATCGCAAGCGGTTCGGCTTGAGCCTGAGTAAACGCCGTCAGCGCGGCGGCACCTACACCCACAGACGCAGCCAAAGCCACGATTAGAATCTTGTTACGCATCGGTTATCCTCCAAACGAATGACTGACTCACCTCGGACATCCTATTTCATCGGTGAGTAGTCGGTAGCGCTCATAAAGACGTTTTCGACCTGGATACTCACCCGCATTTCGTTACGCGTCTCGACCCATTCCGGGTCGGCTCCGAACGCCGCCCATGCGACGTCGCGTGCTGCCCGATCCGGGTATGCCAGGATGTAGATCAGCGTATCGGGCTGCGCTGTCGGCTGCCAGTAGCCGATGATTGTCATGCCGTGCTTTTCGAAAAGGCCCGTTGTACGTTCCCGAAAGCGCGCATGCAACAGATCGATCGAACTGCCCTCCCGGACAGTATATGTCCGTAACTCGAAACAGCGGGAGTCCTGGTTCACGTTCCTGATTTCCGCTCCCAGATTCGGACCGCATGGCGCCGGCGGCGAATTCTGAGTCGCCTCGGCCGGAACTGGCCCCCCCCAAAACGAAGCTCAATACACAGAATCCTGCGAGCATGATTCGTATCTTCATCGTCCCTCCCATAGAAACGGAATGCTACACCAAGTCGAGGGGGTGGCCTACACAGTTGATGCCGGCAGCGGTAGCTCTACGCCTCGGTCCGATCCAGCTTTCTATACCGTACGGCCTCGGCGATGTGAGCCGGTGCGATGTTGTCTGCTGCTTCCAGGTCCGCAATCGTTCGGGCAACCTTGAGGATCCTGTTCCAGCCACGGGCGGATATGCCCAGCTGCGTCACGGCCCTTTCCAGAACGCGGTTGCCTGCCAGGGTCAGCAAACAGTATTTGCGAATGTGATCTGGCCCCATCCGCGCGTTGGTGTATATGCCGCCCTCGCCGAGTCGGTCAAGCTGGGTGCGTCGGGCCCGGTCGATACGCGTTCCGATCTGACATGAAGGTTCGGCTGAATCTTCTCGTGACATGTCCGTGTAGGGTATGGCCGGGACGTCGACGTGAAGATCGATTCGATCCAGCAGTGGTCCCGAGATCCGCGATCGATAGGCCTGGATCTGTTTGGGCGTGCAGCGGCATTCATGAGCCGGATCACCCAGGTGGCCACAGTTGCAGGGGTTCATGGCGGCCACAAGGATGAACGATGCCGGAAAGCTCAGAGTGGTCTGAGCCCGTGCGATGGTGACGGACTGATCTTCGAGCGGCTGTCGGAGCACTTCAAGGACATGCCGAGGGAACTCCGGTAGCTCATCGAGAAACAGAACGCCGTTGTGGGACAAGCTGACTTCGCCAGGTCGGGGAACGGATCCACCTCCAATGAGACCGGCGCCGGAAATACTGTGGTGGGGGGCGCGGAACGGTCGTTTCGAAATCAATCCCGCGCCGGGAGACAGCAATCCGCTGGCGGAATGGATCCGCGTCGCTTCGAGGCTTTCCTCCAGCGTCATCGGGGGCATGATCGAGGGAATCCGTCGGGCCAGCATGGTCTTCCCGGAACCTGGCGGGCCAATCATCAGGATGTTGTGTCCGCCGGCGACGGCTACCTCGATGGCCCGTCTTACGTGGCGCTGCCCACGGACGTCTTTGAAGTCTTCAATTGCATCCGATCCCTGATGCAGCATGCGCCCGATGTCAACGTGATGCGGAGAGACGTCTATGGTGCCGTTTAGAAATCCTGCTACTTCCGTGAGACTGCGCATGGGATAGACCGATACACCGTTTGCCAGCGCGGCGTCGTTCGCGTTTTCGAACGGGACTATAATTTTGGAGACACGCGTGTCGCGTGCCAGCAATGCGAGCGAAAGGCAGTTCCTGACCGGCCTGAGACCCCCGTCCAGAGACAATTCTCCGATCATCAGGATTTGTTCGGATGCTCCTTCAATGATGCCGGTTCCGATCAGTATGCCCATTGCCATCGGCAGATCGAATGCTGCACCTTCTTTCTTGATTCCGGCAGGTGCGAGGTTGATCGTGATCTTCCGGAACGGAACCTCAAAGCCACTGTTGCGGATAGCGGCGTGAATGCGGGCGCGCGACTCCCGTATCGCAGTGTCTGGAAGACCCACGATCTGAAATTCGCCGTTGCCGCCGGATGTGATGTGAACTTCGACTTCGACCAGAGAAGCGTCGATGCCGTACACGGCGCCGCTTCGAGTTTTTGAAATCATGGATTGTCTGCTGAACGGGAATGGAGGGCCCGTCCAGTTTACTTTGAGGCCAGGTCAGGCACAAGGAGAGGCGGTCGTGTCTTTGTTTAGAACGTCAAGCTGATGCCGCGAGCTGATACGCGGTTGCGAACTCTGCGGCGGATGAAGCTTTTGATGGGGTAGCGCGTGGGAGGGAACAGGAGTAGGAGCCCTACAATGTCGGTCAACAGTCCGGGCGTGATCAGGACGACCCCGGAAACGAGGACCAGGAGGCCGTCAAAGAGTTGCTCGCCCGGGATGGTACCCGAAGCAAGATCACGTTGGATCCGATACAGGATGCGAAACCCTTCCAGACGGGCCAGGTATGCCCCCAGTATCCCTGTTCCAAAGATCAGCAGGAGCGTGTCGATCGTTCCGAGGCGGCGGCCGATTTCAATCAGCAACGCAAATTCAACAATCGGGATCACGATGAACATCGACAGGAGGATGCCGAATATTTTCATGGGTTTATGATAGCATGTGGCGCGTGAGGCTCTTGGCGATCGCAGTGGCTCTCGCGCGCTATTATCTTCGTATAGTCCCCATCCGTTGGTATTTACGGTTCCCTTTTCTTCCGGTCCCTCCTTCGAAATATGTGGCGTGGCGGCTCCAGACCGCGTATGGCTCGGATCGTCCATCCTTGAGAGTGATCCTTATGGATCTATGGCAGTTCGGTGGGTGGTTGATAGATTTCGAGAAGAAGGCTTAACTCCGCATGAGCGACACTCGTCCTTCCAAACGAATCAAGCATTCCGTCGCTGTCCTTGTTCGACGGAGTGACAATATTTTGACCTGTCGGAGACCCGATGATGATGACGAACTACCCGGAATCTGGGGTCTGCCAGCCGGAACCTACCGTGCGGGAGAGACGCTCGGGACGCTCGTTGAACGGATCGGACGTGAAAAACTCGAGGTCGATCTAAAGCCGATTCGCGTTCTGGTGACTGGAAGCCAGGATCGCCCTAACTATCTGTTGGAGATGGAACTGGTTGAAGTGGAAATGGATGGAATCCCGGATCGTTCCCAGTGGTGCTGGGCGTTGCCCGCCACTCTCGAGGAAGGGCGTCGGCGAGGGTCGCTCTGCTGCGATCTGGCACTGGGCTTGTGAAGGGCAATAAGAAAAGCCCCCGCTTCCGGGGGCTTTTCTACCGAACTTCCTGTTTATAATTGCTTTCTCAGCCAGGGACGGTGTCGAAAAAGTGTTTCTTAACAGGTAAGTTCGGATTCGTTTTCTTTCTTCCGCCTTACATAACAGTAGACCTGACACGCCTGTCAAAAATACGTCTTTTTCATTTTTCCTGAAATAATTACATATTCGCAATTAAATATATTTATATCAGTAAGATACGGGCAGCCTTGCCTACCTGGTTGGCGTTGGGATTCCGAAAAATCAGTCCCGAAACGCTGAAATCGAGGAAAAGTGGCTGAAAACAGACTGCTGTGACAGGGTTTGAGGAGCCTGAACGAGCAGACACCAGACCGGCTATGGATCCGCCTCCGAGCTAGGGCGTGTTAACACTAATGAGCATGAATGTTTTATAATCAGGCATGGAGATCACACAGGAGCAGTATTGTCGCATCGAGCCGGAACTGCCGCGTCAGCGGGGCAACGTCAGTCTTTCGAACCTGACGGTCTTGAACGCCATTTTGTATGTGGCTGAGCAGGGCTGCAAGTGGCGCGGTCTGCCCAAGCGCTTTGGCAACTGGCACACCATCTACACCCGGATGAACCGCTGGTCCAAGAACGGGGTGCTCGACGCCGTCTTCGAAAAACTCCAGCGCGAGCAACTGGTGCGCATCCGGGTGGAAGCCGTTTCGATGGACTCGACCATTGTGAAGGTGCATCCCGACGGCACGGGAGCGTTAAAAAAAACGGTCCGCAAGCGATCGGCAAATCCCGCGGTGGATGGACCACCAAGATTCATCTGGTTGCCGCGAATGCTCGAACGGCGATAACGTTTGCGCTCTCGCCCGGCCAAGCGCACGACGCCCCGCAGGGCCGCGATCTGCTCGCCGGCCTGGGGCCGTTGCCCGCGCCGCTGCCGCTGCTGATGGACCGTGCCTACCAGGACGACCAGACCCGCCAATTGGCTCTGGATTTTGGGTGGATTCCCGTCGTGCCGCCCAAGCGCAACCGCCTGGAGCCGTGGGAATACGACCGCGTGCTCTACCGCCGCAGGAACGAAGTCGAGAGGCTCTTCCGCCGACTCAAGGGTTTTCGGCGTATCTTTTCCCGTTTCGATAAACTCGACGTCATGTTCCTCGCCTTCCTTCACTTCGCACTCATCGTCGAGGCACTACATTAGTGTTAACACACCCTAGTTTCCCCACCTTAAGAGGAGGCTGCCCCACGTGAACCCGGCTCCGAAACTCGCCAGTAGCAGCATGTCGCCATTCGTGACAGTGCCGGATTCGACCGCTTCAGACAGGCAAATGGGGATCGTGCCGGCGGTTGTGTTGGCGTAGCGATCAATATTGATAGCCACCTTGGACGGATCGAGTTGCAGTTTTTCCGTAGCTGCCTTGATGATCCTCAGGTTGGCTTGGTGTGGGACGTAGAGTTTCAGATCCTCATGGCCCAGGCCATTGCGTTCGAGAATAGCCTCCGACACCTCCACCATTCCCTTGACCGCGAACTTGAAAACGTTCCTCCCGTTCTGGTGCACAAAGTGCATCTTCTTGGCGACGGTTTCATCTGTAGGTGGGTTGAGGCTGCCACCTCCGGGCATGTACAGGAATCGTCCACCACTTCCATCGCTGCGCAGAATCCAGTCAAGGATCCCGTTTTCGCCTTGGGAGGCCTCGACGAGGACCGCGCCGGCTCCATCACCGAACAACACGCATGTAGCCCTGTCTTCGAAATCGATAATGGAGCTCATCACATCCGCACCCACCACGAGCACTTTTTCGTGTTTGCCGGATGCTATGAACTGGGCCGCTGTCGTCAAAGCGTAAATAAAGCCCGAACAGGCGCCCAGCAAATCGAAGCCCCATGCCTTGCTCGCCCCGATCTTGTCCTGGAGCACGCAGGCCGTTGACGGGAAAAACATGTCAGGGGTGACTGTGGCCACGATGATGAGATCGATCTCGTCGGCATCGATGCCCCTCTGCTCCAGGACCTTTCGGGCCGCGCCTTCGGCCAGATCACTCGTCGCCACCCCCTTATCCACGATTCGCCGTTCACGGATTCCTGTGCGGTCGAAAATCCATTGGTCGGTTGTGTCGACCATTTTTTCGAAGTCGTGGTTCGTTAAACGTTTTTCAGGAAGGTAATGGGAAACGGCAGTAATCGTCGCTTTCGTGTCGGCCAAAATTTTCAATTTCCTCAGTATAGGTCCCTTTCGGGAGGGTCATTTATCGTCAATCATTCTACAGTCATTACGGCGAGAATAACGAAGGAAGGAGCTCAAATTGGCACAATCGGCCTATGTTACAATCGCAGACTAATGCCGCAAACGTACTTCCAGAAGGGCTTTGGCCTCGGTTCGGAAGTCCGACCTGAACTCCAGGACCGTTACCGGAGCCGCATCGTCGATCTGATGCGCACCAGGGGATTCTGTCTCGTGCTGGGCGAGCTCACTTTCCGTCTCGCCGAGGAATTCGGATTCTGCTACGGCGTCGAACGCGCGGTGGAATATGCTTACGAGACCGTAGCCAAATTTCCCGGCCGACGCATCTTCATGACTGGCGAAATCATCCACAATCCGCATGTGAACCGTGAGTTGGAGAGCCGTGGGATCAGCTTTCTCCCGGAGAACGGCGCCAGATACGACCAACTGACTCCCGAAGACGTTGTAATCGTGCCGGCGTTTGGTGTGCCGAGGTCCGACTTGGAAATGCTTTCCGAAAAGGGCTGCATCGTTGTCGACACGGCGTGCGGTTCTGTACTGAACGTGTGGAAGAACGTGGAGCGTTACTCGGGCGCCGGTATGACGTCGATTATCCACGGCAAGTACGAACACGAAGAGACGCGAGCGACGTTTTCAAGAACTACATTCAATCCGGATTCACACTACCTGGTCGTCCGGAGCAAGGATGAAGCCGCCTATGTCTGTGAATATCTTGTAGCAGGTGGCGAACGGGCTGATTTCCTCAAACGTTTCGAACGTGCCATGTCCTATGGGTTCGACCCCGAGTCGCACCTTGAGCGGATCGGTCTGGCTAACCAGACAACGATGCTCAGCTCGGAATCGCTGGAAATCTCGGAAATGTTTCGGAATGCCTTGATTGAAAAGTTTGGGGAAGAGAATCTTGAAGACCGTTTCAATGCATTCGACACGATCTGCAGCGCGACACAGGATCGCCAGGATGCCCTTCGCGCAATGGAAACCGATCCTCCGGATCTGATGATTGTGATTGGGGGATATAACAGCTCGAATACAAACAATCTGGCACGGATAGCCTTGAAGTTTACCCAGGCGTTTCACATTGAAGACGCGACGTCGATTCTGAGCGAACGGGAGATCCACCACAAGCTGCCCGGTACGAATCAAGAGACGCGAACCTCGGACTGGCTTGGCTCTGGACCCAAAACGATAGGGTTGACGGCGGGGGCGTCAACGCCCAACAATCAAATTGGCGAAGCCGTCGAGCGGATCGTCGGATTCCGCGATACAATAGCGCTTTCACAGTTGAAGGACCAGTTCAAGGAATTGATACATGGCAGTTAGCAACAGGAAGACAAACCCCACGGCAATCATCCCCGAAGCCCCGGGTAAGATTACGCGCAAGAAGAAGACTCCGAAGATCCTTGCCGTCGTGAATCCCGACAACTGCACCGGTTGTGAGGCCTGTGTGCCGTTCTGTCCCGTGGATTGCATCGAACATGTTCCACGCGATTCATCCGATTACGTTGGTGTCATTATGGATCCGGTTCAGGTTCGATTTGACGAGTGCATTGGCTGCAAGATCTGTGTCAACGTCTGTGAGCGGATGGCGTGGGATGCGATCGCGATGTATCCCGCAGCGGACGTGGCTGCGTACTTCGACATCGAACTCCACGACAAATACGAAGAAGCCGTGGCCGCATACGAACCCGCGGTAGCCGGCGACTAGAACTTCCGCACAACTTTACTGAGAGCTGAAAGGCGGCCCCCTTGGGCCGCCTTTGGTTTTCAACGCAGAGGCGCAGAGACGCAGGGGTTCTGTTTGTTTTTCGGACTTAACTCTGCGAACTCTGCGATCCCAGCGTCTCTGCGTTGATTTCTCTTGGGATGAACTGGCTTGCGGTTATGTTTTTCCCAGGCGGGAGGCGATGGCTCGGATGAGAGCCTCACCGTGGAAACGTCCGTTTTCGATGAAGATCTCCTTGTACCGCCTTCCCGCGACGACCGAACCCGCCAGGAAAACTCCTCCCACGTTGGTCTCGTAGGTGTCGGGATCGAATTGTGGCAGAAGAATGTCATGGTCGTATTCCACTCCAAGCTGATCGTAGAAGACTGTGCTCGGTCGGTAACCGGTCAGGGCGAAGACGCGATCTGCGGGCACCTCTATCGTGGTTGAGTTCTTCCGAGCCCGCACCCGGTCCGGGAGGATTTCTACGGCCTCTGTGTCGAGGTGCGCTGCAATTTCGTTTCTCGCGATGCGGTTCTTGATGTCCGGTCCCACCCAGTATTTCAAGGACTTTCCTAACTCCTTGTTTCGGTGCAACAGTGTAACGCGGGCTCCGGCACGATAGAGTTCAAGCGCAGCCTCGGCAGCAGAATTCTGCCCACCGATCACGACGACGTTCCTTTCGAAGTAGGGATGGGCCTCTGTGTAGTAGTGCGATACGTGTGGCAGGTCTTCGCCCGGTATCCCGAGCATGTTCGGGTTGTCGTAATAGCCGGTCGCGAGGACAACGTTCCGTGCTCGATACCTCGCCGCGGCCGTCTCTACGTTGAACTCACCGTCTCCGCGACTGATTTCACGCACTTCTTCATATTGGTGGATTTTCAGGGATGTGGCCTGGACGACCTTTCGGTAATATTTCAGTGCCTCGTTTCGGTTGGCCTTTTCGCGTTCGCACACCAACGGCATGTTTCCGATTTCCAAAAGCTCCGGGGTCGTGAAGAAGACCATTTGCGTAGGAAAGTGGAAGATGGAATTCGTGATGCAGCCCTTTTCGACCACGGCGTAACTGAGATCGAACCGTTCGGCTTCGATTGCCGCTGCCAATCCGGTGGGTCCGGCGCCCACAATAAATACATCAAGAAGATCGGGAGTTTTGGACATTAAGAAAACAATCCTGTACTACGCTTCTAGGTATTCGCCTTGAGCGACAACATTGGCCGTTGCGACGAGCCTCAACCGGTTACTGTCGGCGTTCCACTCTACCTCGAGCGTCCCATGTTCGGTGTGAACCGTCACAGCACGTTCGGTGCGCTGGTTGAGTACCGATGCGACCGTTGCGCCGCAGGAACCGGTCCCCGAAGAAGGGGTGCGCCCGGCGCCCCGTTCCCAGAATGCGACTTCTATTTCCGATGAATTTCGAACATGGATGAACTCTACGTTTGTCCCGTTCGGGAATGCCGGATGGATTTCGAGTCTTGGCCCGAGCGTATTTACCATTTCCGAGTCGATCCGGTCGACAAAAAGGGAACAATGAGGGTTTCCCGTGGAACATGCGGTGATTTGAACCGAAGTCTCGTTGACCTCGAGCGTGAAGTCCACGATGCGCTCAAGGGGCTCAGGTGCGACAAAAGGTATGTCCTTGGGCGAAAGTGCCGGAACTCCCATGTCAGCCGAGAAGCGGTCTCCTTCTCTTTCGAGGGCATAGGTTCCCGATACAGTCTGAAGTCGAACCCGATCCTCAAGGGTTTTCTCGGATTGGAGAAGATACGCAGCTACACAACGAAGACCGTTGCCTGAACATTCGGCTTCACTTCCGTCGACGTTGAAAATTCTCAGCCTGAATGCGTCCGGTGCCCGATTCCAAAGGATCAGTCCATCCGCACCGACCCCCAGTCGCCGGTCGCAGATCCGGCGGGCGAGTGAGGGGTAGTCGCGCTCATTGACTCGACCCTCTTCCACGAGTATGAAATCGTTTCCCAGCGCCTGCGTTTTGACAAATGGCAGCACGTTCTCTATTCCACTTCCTCTTCGGGGGTTTGTTCGGGTCCGATGTCCGCGTCTTGTCTAGAGCGATTCGAAATGGGTCAGGTTCTTGAATTGTTGGAACCGTCCATCGACGTCGGTCTTGGTGAGTCGTCCCAGTCCGTCGAGGCTGAACTCTTCAACGTTGAATGACGCCATGACGGATCCGTAAATGATAGACCGGCGAAAATTGCCGTCATCGAGGCCTCCGGACTGCGCCAGATGTCCCATGAACCCTCCTGCGAAGGAATCGCCGGCACCGGTCGGGTCATAGACCTTTTCCAATGGGAACGCGGGGGCTCCAAAGACCGAATCCTCGTTGAACATCAGCACCCCGTATTCGCCGCGTTTGACGATCAGAATGCGCGGCCCCATGGCGCGAATCTTGTTCGCGGCCCGGACAAGGTTGGCTTCGTCTGCCAACATGCGCGTTTCACCGTCATTGATAACCAGGATATCGACCCTTCGGAGCGTCTTCTTCAAAGCGTCGAGCTTTCCATCGATCCAGAAATTCATCGTGTCGCAGGCAACGACCTTCGGTTGCTCGATCTGATCAAGAACCTGAAGCTGTAGCTCCGGATCTATGTTTCCAAGAAACACATATTCCGATTTCCTGTACGAATCCGGAATGTCCGGCTTGAACGTCTCGAACACGTTGAGTTGAGTGTCGAGTGTGTGTGCTTCGTTCAGATCGAACCCGTATTCTCCCTTCCAACGAAAGGTCGATCCTTCGGCCCTCACGAGACCCGACGTATCGATATTGTGACGTTTGAACGGTGCTGCAATCTCATCGGTGAAATCCGAGCCCACGACCGCAACGACCCGGACCTGGGAAAAGAAACTGGCGGCAACAGAGAAGTATGTCGCAGAACCACCCAGAACATCATCGGCCTCTCCGAACGGCGTTTTGACCGAGTCGAGAGCAACCGAACCCACTACCAATATCGATGACATCAAGAGCCTCCAAAGACAAAAGCAGATGATAGCTTACAGTGTAGTCTCAGGGTAGTTGACCCTTTGAACTCCCGGCATAAGCGGTTCCCAGCGGAGTTCGTGCGTAAATCTTATCTGCGTGCTCGTCGAGGACGGCTTCGAGTTCCGGGCTGACACCCACTTTTCCCGTGAGGAGAACGGCCAGGATCGCTGTAAGCATTACGCCGGTTCCCAGAACTCCGCCTTCAGGACCGTAGGCACCGCCCATCAGCCATTCCGGGCCGCGACTCGCGCTGATCCAGTACGATTCCATCGTGATCCCTGAAACAGAGAAACCGAAAATCGGTCCGATCGCCAGATTCCAGCCGATGTGGATTCCGTAAGGGAACCAAAGGGATCTCGTCCGAACGTACGCCAAACACAGCAGTATACCCGCTAGGAAAGTATTGAGCGTCCCGAGCGAGGTCGCGCTGGGATTTAGAGCGTGACCGAGTCCAAACAGCCCGGACATGAGAATCATGGCCGGCCATGGGCCGATCGCCACCATGAGAACCTGAAACGGATAACCCCTGAAGAGGAGTTCTTCATTCGCGGCGGACACAGCCAGAATGAGTATCGTGAGGATCCACGGTGTCCAGAATTCGGCATTGTGAATCGCTGCTTCGATTCGAACCTCGCCCAGCAGGACGCTAAAGGTGTCGTAGAAAACGAGCATCAGTACGGCGACCGAGAGCCCGTATCCGAGATCTCTGGCCCATCGTTCGTGAAATCCCACGCCAAACGTAATCAACGGAACGTGGTCCACGAATCGGATCATGAACAACAGAGCAACTGCGGCCGGCACCAACAGCGCCCAAGCGTTGATACCCAACAGCGCGACGTCGTTTTCAGCTATTGCGGGGTCTACGAATACGAAGGAGATCAAAGCGCCGTTGGCCAGCAGGGTCATCGCAAATACAATCGTGTAGATCAGGCAACGCCATCCCGAACGTAAGCTGAGGTCGTTGGTGAGGAAGACAGACAAATTCGAGCGTGATCAGACGTACTTGTCAATTAGCAACGACAAGCGTTCTTTCGTTTTCTCCGGAATCTTGGCCGGGTCAGTTATCAGGGCGTGACGCAGGGCATCTTTGCACGCGCATGATCTTTCATCATTGACGAGTTTCACGGCCTCCCTGATGATCTGCTGGGCGTGCAAGCTGTTCTTCTGGAGGTTCGCGATGATCTCGGTCACCGTCACAGCGTGGTGTTGTGGATGCCAGCAATCATAATCCGTCACCAGGGCAAGGGTTGTGTAGCATATCTCGGCTTCCCGGGCGAGCTTGGCCTCCTGCAGGTTGGTCATGCCGATAATATCCATGCCCCAACTGCGATAGACCATCGATTCCGCTTTCGTAGAGAACTGCGGTCCTTCCATACACAGGTATGTGCCGCCGGGTTTGACCGGGATTCCTGCCTCTGCTCCGGCATGGACAACGGTTTCAGACAGTTCGTGGCATATCGGATCGGCGAAGCTGACATGTGCAACCAGTCCGTCTCCGAAGAAGGTGGACACGCGTGTTCGGGTCCGGTCGAAGAACTGATCCGGAAGCAGAATGTCGAGGGGATGGTGTTCCTCTTTGAGAGAGCCGACCGCGCTGGCCGAGAGGATTCTTTCGACGCCGAGTTTCTTGAATCCGAATATGTTTGCACGGAAATTCAATTCCGACGGCGCGATAGTGTGGCCCCTGCCATGGCGTGCGAGAAAGGCGACTCTGTGGCCGTCTATGGAACCTGTGCGGTACGCATCGGAAGGAGATCCGAAGGGCGTTTCGACGCTGACTTCGTCAACGTCTGTCAGACCATCCATGTCATAGAGCCCGCTGCCTCCGACGATTCCAATTTTGATTTCGTTACCCATATTCGAAGAATTCTATTAGGGCACTGGCTGGCTGGTCTATCTAGTGGCCACTAGAGCTTGGGTTCGATCATCGTCCAGGACGATTCGCAGTCGCCACAGCGATAGCGGTGTCCCGACGCCTCTAGGCTTTCCAGGCGAACGAAAGACGAAGAACAAAAAGGGCAGTAGGTGATGGCGCCTTCAGATTCGAACTCGGCGTCGATTTTGTCTCCAAAGTCCTCGACGGATGAAAGCAACGATTCGACGATCAGCGCCTGACCCCGACGCCAATCATCCTTGGCGGGCCAGAAAATTTCTGCCGTCAGAGAAAACCATCCGTGTGGAGACTGCGGTGCATCGGAGTCCTCTCTATAGTTCACTAGACAGTCGGTGCGGCAATCTGTATCTGCCAGCTTTAGGTCGAGAACCCGCAGTAGTCCCATCATGCGGCCTATCCCGGATGTTCCACGCAGGTCGAGTTCGAACCAAACGCAATCTTCAGGCTGGTGTCCCGCACAACAACCGGTCACTTCCAGCCAGGAAAGCCCGCTCAGCTTACGAAGAACGGGGCGAAGAATGCTGTCCGCCTGATTCAGGAGATCCGGGTTCGACATGGGTTGAGCATAGCATGTCTTTCAAGCAAAGTGCTGCCAGCCCCCGGGAGATAGGATCTCTTCACCCGAGTCCGTGATGAGGTGAATCTGATGCGTTCCGCCGGACTCGATTATCTGACCCACCTCGGTGAGGGGAGTGTCTTCAAAACGAGGGGGGATGTCGGTCCCGGTCACGATAAGCTCGTAATCTTCCCCCCCATGTAGAGCCAGATTGATGTCAGTTCCCGGGTAGCACGGGATTCGTTGTTGCTCGATTCGGGCGGAAACGCCCGATTCTTCGAGGATGTGAGTCAAGTCGACGGAGAATCCGTCGCTTATGTCGATCATGGAGGTTGCGGCGGGACCGAGCGCCTGACCGATTCGGTGTCGGGGCGCGGGATAAAGGTGTCGATGGATCGCATCGTCTTGAACCGGACCGCCTGTTTCCAGGAGAGCGAGACCCCGGGCCGAGCCGCCCAGGGACCCGGTCACGAAGATTCCATCACCCGGCTGCGCACCCCCACGGGCGATGGCTCGTCCTGGCCCGATATATCCGATAACGGACACGTCTATGAAAACTGCAGCGGCCACCGACGAGTCGCCGCCCACCAGTTGAATTTCGAAGTCCTGACAGGCTCGGGCGATACCGTCGAAGAAGTCCTCAGTCCATTGCCCGTCCAGATCAGTAGGAACGGCGAGCGAAAGCATGGCGAAAGCGGGTACGGCTCCCATCGCCCCTATGTCGCTCACGTTGATCGCTATCGCTTTGAAGCCCAGAGAATCTGCCGGATGAGTCGAGCGACGGAAGTGTGTCCCCTCGACCAACATGTCGGCACACAGGACGGTTGACGAGTCGGCAGGCATATCCACGACCGCAGCATCGTCTCCGATTCCTACTGGTGCGGATAAAGTGGAAAACCGCTGCCTGATGCGTTCGATGAGCTGTTTTTCGGTGAACACTGAAATCTTAGGAAGAAGCTATCAGCCCTCGGCCCGGGGACCTCAGCGATCAGCTATTTTCGATAGTGTGCTGACAGCTGACAGCTATTTGCTCGCACGTGGGCTCTGCTTGCTCAAGGCCTTCTTGGTTCGTCGCGGTCTGGCTTTCGCCCTCCGTGAGGACTTCTTTCCCTGTTCGCCGACTATGGCCTGGGCGAGAACCTCGCTAACGTCTTCCACGAAGATAAAGTTCATGGAGCTTCTCAAGTCTTTGTTGATGTCTTCCAGATCCCGCTCGTTGAGTTTGGGAAGTATGACCGTGCGAAGACCGGCTCGCATGGCGGCCAGAACTTTTTCTTTGATTCCGCCGACCGGAAGGACTTCTCCCCGCAGCGTGATTTCCCCGGTCATGGCCATATTTCGATGAACCGGCCGATCCGACAGCAGGGACATTATTGCGGTTGCCATTGTGACTCCCGCGCTCGGCCCGTCCTTCGGTATCGAACCCTCCGGAACATGAACATGGATGTCATGTGACGCGAAGAAGTCTTCATCGATGCCATAGGTGCGTGCCCTGGAACGGGCGTAGCTCATCGCGGCCTGGGCGGACTCCCGCATGACGTCTCCCAACTGGCCGGTGATCGTAAGCGTCTCCTTGCCTTTCATAGACGTCGCCTCGACAAACAGGATATCTCCACCGACGGGAGTCCATGCCAGCCCGGTCGCAACTCCGACGACGTCTTTCTTGAGCAGTTCATCGCGAAACACTTTGGGACGTCCCAGATACTGGTCGACGTCCCGTGCAGCGAGGCGTCGCTTTTTTGTCTTGCCCATCGCGGCCTGCCGGGCGATCTTGCGGCAGATCCCGGCGATTTCTCGTTCGAGGTTGCGCAGTCCGGCTTCCTTCGTGTAACCGCTGATGACCAACCGGAGTGCGGGTTCGGTGAACTCCACGTGCTTTGACGTCAGGCCGTGCTGCTCGAGCTGTTTGGGAATCAGATGCCTCTGGGCGATGGACACCTTTTCTTCTTCCGTATACCCACCAAGAGCGATGACCTCCATTCGGTCGCGGAAGGCGGGCTGAATCGTGTCGAGCATGTTCGCCGTTGTAATGAACATGACGTTAGACAGGTCAAACGGGACGGTCAGATAATTGTCACGGAATGCGTAGTTCTGCTCCGGGTCAAGGACTTCCAGAAGCGCTGAGGACGGATCACCTCTGAAATCGGCGCCAATTTTGTCGACTTCGTCCATCATAAAGACAGGATTGTTCGTGCCGGCCTGTTGGATGTTTTGAATGATCCGGCCTGGCATAGCACCCACGTATGTGCGCCGGTGACCACGGATTTCTGCTTCATCGTGTACGCCGCCCAGGCTGATCCTGACGAATTCACGGCCCAGAGCGCGTGCGATAGAACGACCCAGCGAAGTCTTACCGACTCCTGGAGGGCCGACGAAGCAGAGGATCGGTCCTCGAGTTTTCTCCTTTAGCTTTCGCACTGCCAGGTGTTCGATGATCCGTTCCTTTATCTTCTTCAGTCCGTAATGGTCTTCGTCGAGAATCTTTTGTGCTTTTCGAAGATTCAGGTTGTCCTCTGTCGCGTTGGACCACGGCAGGCTGACAATGGAATCCAGATAATTTCTCAGGGTGGCGGTTTCGGCCGCGTCCGGATGCATCCGTTCCAAGCGCCCGACCTGTCGTTCCGCTTCCTCTGCAGCTTCGGTGGGCATGCCGCACTCACGGATTTTCTCGCGGTATTGCTCAACTTCTTCGAAGAGTTCGTTACCTTCACCCAGTTCCTGCTGGATGGCCTTCATCTGCTGGCGCAGGTAGTACTCTCGTTGCGTTCTGTCGATTTCGCCTTTTGCCTGAGTACTGATGTCGTGTTGGATCTGGAGTACTTCAATCTCCTTAGCCAGTAGCTGGTTGACTGCCGCGAGTCTCAGGAACGGATCTATGACTTCCAGTATTTCCTGTGCGACTTCCGTCTTCAGGTCCATGTTGGACGCGATCAGATCGGCAAGTCGTCCGGGGTCTTCAAGGTTTGCCGCTATGACGGCGATGTCCTGAGAAACGCTTTTGCCCAGGGAGATCACCTGTTCCAGGGAAGACTTCACGCTTCGCACGAGAGCTTCCAGTTCCAACGCATCGGACTTCGGGCCAGTTTCGAGTTCGGGGAAGACGCGGGCTTTAATGAACGGTGCTGTCTCCGGCAGATATTCAACCGTCGCACGGGCAAATCCCTGGACCAGAATGCGTACACGGCCATCGGGGAGTTTCAGCATGCGCATGATCAATGCGACCGTTCCGACTGGGTAGAGGTCTCCCGGTTCGGGCTCGTCGATTTCAGACTCTTTCTGGGACACAACCAGGATCATTCTGTTTTCGGCCAGAGACTGATCGACGGCCTGAACGGACTGTTCCCGGTTTACGAACAAAGGAACGATCATGTAGGGAAAAACCACAGTGTCGGGCAGGGGCAGGACCGGTAGTATTTCCGGGATCGTTACCTGCTGCTCTTCCTGAATATCGTCAGCTCGTTCGTCTTTCAGTATTTCCATGGAGTCGTCGTTTGTCACGCTCGATACTTTCCGATGATTACTGCCGTTTAGTCGATGGGTATGAACGAATCTTCAGCCCGGTCGACAATCTTTGGGAGACTGATCCGTAGCAGCCCGTTCCGGAGCTCCGCCGTTGATTCCTCGAAATCGATGGCGGTAGAAATGGCGATGTCCCGCCGGAATGTGCCATGTTGCCGTTCGACACACAGATACCGGGAGCTTTCCTGTTCATATGGCTGGTGCCGTTTGATTCCCGTAATTTCTAAGACACTGTTCCTCCAGCGGAGGCGGACGTCAGACTTCTCCACACCGGGCAGCTCCACCCTGACGATAATCTCCGTGGGGCGTTCGTATACATCGATGATTGGAGTCCACGTGGAATGAAGCCGTTCTTCAGGCTCGAAATCAAAGTAAGCCATTATTCCCGGCCCTTGAGGAGGTCTTCGAGTTCGGCCATGAATTCCTGCACGTCTTTGAAATCCAGATACACAGACGCAAACCGGACGTACGCCACTTTGTCCAGGTTTTTCAGTTCTGCCATGATCGATGCGCCAATGGCTTCGGTGGAAACCTCCCGTACCGGAGACTCCTGAGCCAGGAGCTCGGCCTTGTCAGCGATCGCTTCCAGCTGGATCATCGAAACGGGGCGCCGCTCCGAGGCGCGGAGCAGTCCGGACAGTACTTTTTGGCGCTCGAAACGCTCGCGCCGTCCGTCTTTCTTGACGACCATGTACGGGATTTCGTCGATCCGCTCGTAGCTCGTGAAGCGTCGATTGCATCCGAGGCACTGGCGCCTCCGCCGGATCGCTTCACCTTCTTTACTTTCGCGTGAATCGACAACCTTGTCGCGAAGGTGGCCACAAAATGGACATTTCATACGCTAGGTTCCTGGGCAACCAACTCGTGTGTCGAGATGTCTTTCCAAACCATGTAGACCGCCGCTACGACTATCGTCGGTGCGTAGTTCAAGATCCATGCTACCAACGATGCCGCAATAGCTGTTTCTAGCGGTATGGAGAACAGACCGGTCAGGCAAAATACGAAGCCTGCCTGGAACCCTCCACCGATCCCCGGGACCTGGGCGATGGAACCCAGTGCCGATCCCACCATTATGAGCGTCGCAGCCACTATCGTCATGTCGAAGCCCAGTCCCACAAGCATCACCCAGGATTGTAGCGCAAGCCCCAACCACATCAGGAGCGAGTATCCAGTAACGAGTCCCAGATTTCGAAGGTTCGAAGTCGCTGCCAGGCCCTCTCCGAAGGTCAACAGCAACCTTCGAATTCGTCCCTCGGTGAGTTTGCCTGCAACAGCGGGAACGTACTTCTCGAACAGAATCGAGGCTCCCAGGGCCGACGCGGCTATCCCGAATAGTACCCATGCAGCTTGTGACAACAGTGTCACTGCCTCCTCTGCTCCGATTGGGAGTCGGACAACGGCGAGGCTGAGCGCGAATAGCAAAAGAAGCATTAGCAGATCAAAGACGCGCTCCAATAAAATGGCGGCGAACGATCCCGTTGTAGAGATTTCTTCCTTGCGCGCGATCCAGACCGGCCGAACGAATTCACCGGCGCGCCCAAGCGCATAAATGGCACTGAACCCCAACAGGGTAGCGCCGACGAGCGATCCTAATGGAATGAGCTTCAAGGATTTCAGTAATATCTGCCACCTGAGCGCCCGGATCGCGTAGGAGACGAATGTGGCGGCTACCGAAGCCAGTAGCCAGCCCCCTCGGACGTTTCGAAAGCTTTCAAAGAAGAGTTCGGAGTCGAAATCTCTTTGGAACAACAGGATAGCTGCGGTTAGAAGAGCCGTGAAGCCTAAGAAAAACAATAGTTTCCGGCGCATATGGGGAAATTATCGCAGAAAAGATGAACCTGCTATGCAACTTTTCTGTGCGTAATCGCGTTTCTCTGTAGTGAACGCTGGAGCGAGGCCGTGAAGATTGGAGCAAGGCGACGCCGAACTGGTGAAGCGCTGTCTGGCTGGCGAACAGGGAGCATGGGACACCCTCGTCCGAGAGCACCATGGGCGCGTCTACAACCTCCATACCGGTATACGGGAAGGTTCGACGAAGCCGAAGATCTGACCCAAGAGATCTTTATGAAGGTCTATCGGGGTCTGGGTGCTTACCGGGTGGGGTCGGGAGCGCTGGTGGGGTGGCTCATGAGGGTCGGTCGGAACCACATCATCGACCGTTATCGCCAGTCCAAGACGGAGCGATCCAAGACAGATTCCCTGGACGATCGGTATGAACGAATCGAGGAAAATCCGACGCGTTACGCCAGTCCTGCCGAGTCCATGGAGAGGCAGGAGCGTTCAGAAATGATTCACCGCGCATTGCTTCAGATGGGTGAGGACCTTCGGGAGGCTGTCATTCTCCGCGATTTGGAAGAGTTGACCTACGAAGAGGTGACTGAGATCCTTGGTGTTCCGTTGGGAACTGTCAAATCCAGAATCAGCCGCGGCCGGGCCGAATTGGCTCGAATCATAAAGCGTTTGCCGGACTCAATATGAATTGTACCGAAGCAGAGTCTCAGATTTCCGAATACCTGGACGGTGAGCTCGGCGCATCGGGGATCGCTAGGTTGGAGGCCCATCTTTCATCGTGTGCTGCATGTCTGGAGCTACGGGAAGGAATGGAAGCAGTTCGTCAGTGGGGACACGAGTTTGTTCGATTTTCTCCGCCAGAGTGGCTGGCCACTCGAATTATTGCGAACACGCCGCGAATCGAGCGAGAGACCTGGTGGAACACTGTGGGCGGGATCGGTCGGTGGATCCTCGATACACGCACGGCGACAGCTGTTTTTACGGCGTCGGTTATGTTGGGCTGGATGATGAACGTTATGGGCGTTTCTGTTGAACCGTCTCAGCTCAGAGATCCGCAGGCGATCTACTACAGTGTCGACAACCTTGTCGGCGATGCCTATGACCGGGCGGTACGACTCTACTATCAGGCACCTCTGCTAGAGGAAATTCAATCCCGTATCGAACAGTTCAGGGAGAATTCCGGATGAAGTGCGCTTATCACGTTGATGTCGAAAGTGTCGCTTTCTGTGTGACGTGTGGACGAGCCTTGTGCGGGAACTGTCGTCGTGATGTCCAGGGAAGTGTGTATTGCGAAACGTGCCTGGCCGATATGGCCCGCGGGTCGAGCACCGGAAAATCATCCACGCAATCGGGTGCAGGAGGTGAAAGTCTGGGCGTTGCGTTTGCGCTGGGATTGATACCAGGAGTAGGCGCGATCTATAACGGCGAGTTCTTCAAGGCGGCGATTCATATAGTAATTTTCGGCCTCCTGATCAGTTTGAGCGATCTGGGTGGCGTACTGGAGCCCATGTTCGGCTTGCTCGTGTTCGGGTTCTACATGTACATGCCGTTTGAAGCCTATTACACGGCGAAAAAGAGAAAGTTGCGCCTCGAAGGTACCCCTGTAGACCGATTCCACGAGCAGATTGCAAGCATCGAAGACTGGGAACTCTGGGGAGGAATCGCCCTGGTCGTCATTGGAGCTCTGTTCCTGCTGGACAACTTCCGAATCTTTCAGCTCAGCCAGGTGGTGCCCCTCGCCCTTATCGCGATCGGTGTATGGCGCCTTTCGCTCTACAGGAAACAGAAGGACGAGAAGAAGGCGCCGCCGGAAGGAGATGACCTGTAATGCTGGGTGCACTCTTGCTGATCACACTCGGAGTCTTGTTCCTGTTGAACAATTTGTACCCGGTGGAGTTCGGATTCTCCCGGATGTGGCCGATTGTTCTTATTGTGATTGGTCTTGTGAAAATCGTTGAATATTTCCAACGTCGTTCGGTTTTGCCCTCTTCCAAAAAGGCGTCGTTGCCGGACGCGCCATCGGGAAATCCTGACCCAGGGGAGGGAAGGCAAATGGAGGAAAAACAATGATACGTCGCGGGGGACTGGGTACTGTCTTTTGGTCCGTTGTGTTGATCTCCATCGGTGCGGTCCTGTTACTCCGCAACATGGGTTACTCCATCCCGATCTGGGAGGGGTTATCCCAGTATTGGCCCGTCCTGATTATCGGATGGGGACTGGTTAAACTCGTCGATTACTATCGCCTCCAGGGCGAGAAACGTTCGATTTTCTCTGCCGGTGAAGTCGTATTGCTGGTTTTTGTACTTATTGCCGGTACCGCCTTCACAGCTGCTGCACGTATTGGTTCAGACTTGAGCTTTATCGGCATCCTGGGGGAAGAACTGGATCTGTTCGATGTCCTGGGCGAGAGTTTCGAGTTTTCCTCGACGATCGAAAGTGACGCGGAACCCGGCGGGAAAATCGAGATCCACAACATCTATGGAGCCGTCGAAGTCGGACCGGGCGAAGAAGACGCGATCGTGGTCGACGTCGAGATGCGAATCCGGGCGATCAACAGGGAAGAAGCCGAGGATCTGGAACCTGAGATGTACTTCACGATCGAACAGCGGGACGGTGTTTACGTGATTGCCTCGAATCGTGATGACCTGGATAGTTCCCGCCGCCGCCGATTCAGGTCCAGCCTGTACATACAGGTGCCGGCAATGTCCGAAGTCGAAGTCGATAACAGGTACGGCACAGTTCAGATTGCAGGGTTGACGGGAAATCAGACGGTCCGGAATAAATTTGGCGGAACGACCGTGCGAGACGTGACCGGGAATGTTCTGGTTGAAGACGGATACGGAGCTCTCGTTGTGGAAGACATCACAGGTGACGTCAGTGCGACGAACGAGTTTGCCAGGGTAGATCTCAGCCGTGTCAGTGGGAATGTAAGCGTCGACAACAAGTTTGGCGAGGTGCGCCTGGTCGAGATCGCAGGGGACATGACCGTCGAGAACAGGTTTTCTGAAGTCAGGGCAGAGGGCATTGGTGGTGGTGTCGTAGTTGAGGGGACGAACAGTTCCGTCGATCTCGAGGATGTCGGTGCCGTTCAGGTTGAAACCACATATCGCGACGTTGCCGTTCAGAGACCCCTCGGAGCAGTAGATATCGACAACCGCCACGGGGATATCCGGGTCTCTTTTGCCCAGCCGCCTCGAGACGATGTTTCCATTACCGGAGACTTTGCAGACGTAAGGATTGAAATGCCGGCTGCTTCAAGTTTTTCACTCGATGCCCGGGCGAGCCGGGGTTCGGTGGAGTCCGGGTTTGAAGGTATGGAGACGATCCGGTCAGGACCCAACCAGCAGATCGTTGGTGAAACAGGCTCCCAGGGCCCCGATATTTCGATCGAAACACGCCGGGGCGACGTTCGGATAGTCCGCGGGCGTTGAAGGGAGCAACTACTGTCATCTTTCGGCTATCGGGTTGATTGAGCTCGGACAGCGTACAAGGGAGGTTTGCCGTGTATTGTCCAGAATGTGGAGTAGCCGCGGAAGATCACTTCCGTTTCTGCAAAGAGTGCGGTACCGGATTGGGATCGGGCGCCAGTCCCAAGCCCCACCAGGGGGTTGATGGAGAGCGGATGGAACTTCACGTCAAGTTGCTGGGTTGGCTTTTGATCGGATCCGCCGTACTGACGGGCCTGACATCGACTTTGGTCTTCATGGCCGGCGGCCTGATGCGGGTCGTTCCAATCCCGGTTGAGGTCGAGCCGATGTTGGGGATGGATCTGGGCCCGATGGTTTCGATCATCGTTCTGATTACGGCTGCGACGATGTTGGTCGTGGCGGGGTTGTCGGTTGCCGCCGGAGTCGGAATCCTTTATTACCAAAGTTGGGGCCGCGTGATGGCTCTCATCGTCGCCTCTCTTCTTATGTTCAAGTTTCCTCTGGGAACGGCTGTGGGCATCTACGCGTTCTGGGTTCTTCTTTCCGAGGAGGGCAAGAAGCACTACAAGACCCACGCGCCCCAGCCCGCCTAGTCACGCCGATTACGCGGATCGTTGACCCGATCCGCGTAATCGACGTCTCACCTTATCCGTGTAATCCGCTCAACCATCCGTGTAATCTGTGTATGCGATGGTGGAACGAATCTACCTCATCGGTTTTATGGGTGCCGGTAAGACGACTGTTGGACAACTCCTGGCCGAGAAACTCGGTTGGCCGTTCGTCGACCTGGACGACGAAATCGAACGTGCAGAAGGCAAGTCCGTGTCTGACATTTTCAGAGACGCCGGCGAGCCTCACTTTCGTCGCGTCGAATCGGAGCAACTCCGGGCAGTGTCAGGACCGTCGGGGCGTGTTGTAGCTCTCGGCGGAGGGGCCTATGCCGACCCGGAGAATCGTTCCTATGTCGAGGGGAACGGAGTGTCGGTGTACCTGGAAGCAAAACTCGAGTCGATCGAGGAGCGCATCGAGGACGATGGCGTGCGGCCTCTGTTTTCCGATTCGAACGGTATCGCCGAACTCTACCAGCGGCGACTGTCATCGTATAGAATGGCGGCAGTGAGGGTCGAGACCGATGACCTGACCCCCACGGACATTGCCGACGACATTTTTCGAATCGTCAATTCGCTATGACAATCGCTTCCCTGGTTCTGCTTCTGGTCTTGCCGCTTCAGGTGGAGAACTCCCGTTTCACGGTCACGGTCAACGGAGAAAGGGTTGGAAGCGAAGAATTTTCCATCATCAGAAACGGCGACGGCTTCCTCGCGACTGGGCGCACCCGCTTGGAGTTGAACGATCAGAGCATCGACGCTCGGAGCCGAATGGAACTGGACGAGCGTTTTAATCCGATCAAGTACGAGTACCGCTCCGGGAATCAGGTGCTCAATGTGGATATCGAAGATCAGGTTGCCGAGATTGAATACACCGTTGACGGCCAGAGAACCCCGTACGACGTCCGATTTCCTCTGGGTGGGACGATCATCGACGACAATTTTTTCCATCACTACATGCTCCTGCTCTACCGTTTGGGTGAAGCGGGTGGAACCGTGCCCGTTTTCGTGCCCCAGCAGATGACCTTGGGATCTCTCGAGGTCAATCGAGTCGGAGATCAAGCCTACGAACTGGATAGCGAGAATATTCGGTTGTTCGCGACGACAGATGAGGAGGGTCGGTTGATGCGGCTGGTTCTGGTCGATTCGAATATCGTTGTGGAGAGGTGAGAGTTTTCAGTCCCGAGCCACGGCCCTTGGCTGATAGCAAATTGCTGAGGGCTCCTTCATCGAAAGCTCTTCAGAGCTTCGGCTTCGTCGTCGTAAACATCGAAGACGGTCAGCAGTTTCGTGATCTGCATCAGGTCCTGCACCCGGCGTGTCAAACCCAGTAGCTTGAGTGCGCCCTCTTGGTTCTTCACCGTTGTGAAGGAGGAGACCAACTCCCCCAATCCAGAACTGTCGATGTAATCGACATCGGCCAGGCTCAGCAGAAATTTCCTGTCACCTGCCTCGAGCATTTGTTGTATGCGTTGCCGCAACATGATCGTGCCTTCTCCGATGGTGATGCGGCCAGCCAGATCCAGGATGACGACATCATCGAGCTGCCTCTTTGTTATCGCCATGCTCATGCGACTTGTCCATCCGTGATGCTCTTGACCATCCGCAGGCGACTGCCGCCACCGTCGATATGAGTGACTTCGACGGTGTCCATAAAGGACTGAATTATCAGAATCCCACGACCTCCGGGTTTGAGCAGGTTTTCAACGTCTGTCGGATCCGGCACGTCTGCAAGTTCGAAGCCCGCACCCTGGTCTTCAACGACTATTTCTATTGTTTTTCCGTCTGACGAAATTCGGAGAGAAACGCTCTTCGCGGGATCCAACTCGTTGCCGTGCTGAATTGCGTTGATCGCGGACTCGCTGACGGTCAATTCGATCCAGTAAGCGAATTCCTTCTCCAGACCGAGAGCTTCGCTTGCGCTTTCCGCGAACTGTTGCACGGACTCCAACTCTTCCATCCGGCTGGGAACCGTTAACTCAAATACTGACGCGTCGCTTGAACCCATCGTTCGACAAATAGCACGTGGCCCATTTTTAAGTCAATGGACGATTCTGAACTCTACCTGTTGCAGCGCGTTCGTTGATTCAGACCTCGCCAAAACGGCATGGTATCCTTGAAACCTCTTCTGAAGCTTGGAGCAACCCTATCGAGGGCGGTCTTCGACCGCATCAACTTATAGATGAAGACGACACAGATCTTGCCGGCCAGATCCCTAACGGGTGAGATCGAGGTGCCCGGAGATAAGTCGATTGGCCACAGGATCGCTCTGATTGGCGCGATCTCTCGAGGAACCACCGAGGCAGACAACTTTCCCAATGGAGCAGACCCTCAGACGACGCTTGCGTGTCTGAGGAAGTTGGGTGTTGATGTCCGGTCGGCCAACGGAAAGGTAACCATGGAGGGGCGGGGGTTGGGTGGTCTCGAGCCTCCGGTGGGAGATCTTGATGCGGGAAATTCCGGGACGACGGTCCGTCTTCTCTCGGGCATTCTTGCAGGTCAGAGTTTTCGCTCAACGCTGACAGGGGACGAGTCGCTCTCCCGACGGCCGATGTCGCGTGTGGTGGATCCTTTGGAACGCTTTGGAGCGCGGCTGGAATCCACCGACGGTCATCTGCCGCTCAGTATAGAAGGGGGTCCACTAAAGGCCATTGATTACGACTTGCCTGTGCCGAGTGCACAGGTGAAATCGGCGGTTCTGCTGGCGGGACTCCATGCCGAAGGAACGACCTCGGTCTACGAGACTGTTCAGACCCGGGACCATATTGAGATCGCGCTGACGGCCTCGGGTGCCCGACTGCGTTCGGACGGCGGACGAATCGAAGTCGATGGCGGAGGAATTCTTCATGGGCGTTCTCTCCGTATTCCCGGTGATTTGTCCTCGGCAGCTTTCCTGATAGCGGGAGCGCTCCTCGTTCCTCGATCCCGGTTACGACTGAATGGTGTGGGCGTTAATCCGACACGGTCGGCCTGCCTGGCATTGATTGAACGATCGGGTGGGCTGGTTTCACTGGATTCTCTGAGCAATGAAGGCGGAGAGCCGGTGGCGGACATACAGGTTCGTTCCTCGAATTTGCTCCCGATCGATGTGCCTCCCGAAGCGACGGCCGGATTGATCGACGAGCTGCCGATCATAGCTGTCCTTGGAGCAGCCTCAGAAGGAATCCGAATTCGAGGCGCCGGTGAGTTGCGTTTAAAGGAGAGCGACCGCATCCACGCTGTCGTGACAAATTTGAGATCGATTGGCGTGGAGGTCGAGGAATTCGACGACGGTCTGCGAGTCCATGGAGGGCAGGTCATTGAGGGAGGTAGGGTCTCGTCGTTCGGAGATCACCGTGTGGCCATGGCCTTCGCAGTGGCCGGCCTGGTGTCTGGCATCGGCATCGAAATCGAGGATTCCGGGTGCGTGGATATTTCCTTCCCGGGTTTCTTTGAACTACTGGAGAATTTGGTGCAGAGATAGCGGCTTTTCAGGAAGCGTCCCGGGCGACTTTGACACCCTGGTCATCCTCGGCTTCCATCGGGGCATGGCGTGTCATTCTGACTCGCATGATCCGGCGACCGACCATCTGTTCCACCTGGTAGCTGTTGTCTTCAAACTCGATCGTGTCCCCCTCAAGCGGAAGCCGGCCCGTCTTCATCATCATGAACCCGCCGAGCGTGACGTAGTACCCGTGCTCGGGTATGCTCAGGTGAAGTCTCTCGTTGAGTTCTCTCACTGAAATTCCAGCATCGATCACGTAGCTTCCGTTTGGCTGCGGAATTATTTCGTCGACTTCGATGTCGTGCTCGTCCTGAATTTCGCCGACGATCTGTTCGATCAGATCTTCCAGGGTCACGATTCCTTCGACGCCACCGTGTTCATCGACAACGATGCCCAGATGTGTTTGTGCCGACTGGAGGACCCGAATGGCGTTGTTCAGTCGAGCTGTATCGGGAATGAAAACGGGTCTTCGTAGTAGTTGGGACAGGCGGAAGGATTTTGATGAGTGCAGGTAAGGCATCAGGTCCTTGCCGTGCATGATGCCGAGTACGTTGTCCATGCTCCCCTGGTAGACCGGAAAGCGGGTCATTCGTGTGGTTTCGACGATGTTCAGAACCTCTTCGATGGGCGTGTCGATCGCCATCGCTACTGTCTTCATACGGGGAACCATCACATCTCGCACCTGACGCTCGGAGAACTCGAGAACGCGTTCGAGCATCTTCCGACGATCCTGCGTATAAGAATTGATGATGGATTTGAGTTCGACGTCAGAGATTGATGCCGCCAGCGACCGATGGTCTTCGCGTACGCTGCGGTAGAAGAGCCCTGCGAAATTGATGCTCAGCCGAGCGATCGGATAGGAGATTCGCATCCAGAGTTCGATTGGCACGACAAGTCGCAAGCTCGTTCGCTCGGGAGTCCGCGTTGCAAACGCTTTCGGTCCCAGTTCGCAGAACAGCAGAACGACGAGTGTTAGCGCGACAGTTTCCAGCGCCAGAAACACGTCGCGTTGTTCTTCGGCCACCGTGCGCGCGACCATTGCAGCGGCCACAGTCGCAGCTCCGATGTTGGCGAAGTTGTTTCCCAACAGAATTGTGGCGAGTAGTTTCTGAGGAGCGTCGAGCCACAGGGCCAGTTTCTTAGCTTGCTTGTTACCGGTTGCCGCCAGGTGCCGGATTCGGTATCGGTTGCTGGACAGGACAGCAGTTTCCGATAGGGAGAACAGTCCGGACAAAAGGAGAAAGACAAAAAGCAGAATGATGAGCAGAATCGAAGGCATAAGGGAGGCCTGGAACAGGCTTAGGCGACAGGGACTTTGGCGCAGGCCTTATCGACTCTTTTGTCTATCCGGCCTTCGATATCATCTTCGGGAACGCTCATTACCGACGCCAGTTCCGACACGAGCAGAAAACGTGCCCGGTCCTGCATTCGTTTTTCCCGGAAAGACAGAGGCTTGATCTTGTTGAGGTAAACGAGGTTCTTATAGACCTCGGCAACGTGGAAAATGGAACCCGACCGCATTTTTTCAGAGTTTTCCTTAAAACGGTCTTTCCAATCCCGCTGCGAAAAGAAGTCTTTGTTGGAGAGAAAAGTAAAAAGACGATTAACCTGTTTGCTGTCGATCGTGCGCCTCAAGCCGACGTCCTGGGCGTTGGCGGTCGGAACCATCACGAGAATGTCGTTGGAGCAGATTCTTAATAGGTAGAATCTTTCGAACTTCCCTTGAACCAGGCGATTCGAGATCTTTTCGATAAGTCCGACCCCATGGTTTGGGTAAACCACCTGATCGCCAATTTCAAACTCTTCCATAAATCCTACCGCAGGTGTTTAACCATTCTAAGGTTTATACTTGAAAATGGTCAAGCGTCGAACTGGTTCCTGTGTTGTTCGGCGGGCTCTTTCCCGTTTTGAATTAACGACATCCGCCACAGTCCCAATACAAGTAATTCCTACAAGAGGAAAGACTATGACAGATCCTGAGTTGACGGACATGAGTCCTGGATTCCTAGTTCGAAGTGAGGGACCGGTCCCGGATGGCGTTCGCGATGTCAGCCGCGGCTAAGTGAAGGCGGGGGCCTACCAGTAACAGGTGGTCTCCGGCGAGGACGTAAACCCGCCCATCACGAACGGCTGGAACCGACTCCAGTGCCTGCCAGTCGGCCAGTCTCTGGTCGATGCGCGCGTTGCCGTCCGAATCGGAAGGCAACAACTCGATGATGACTTCGGGAGCACGTTTGAGGACCTCTTCCAGCGAAGGTTGAAAAATGTTTTCATCGACATCGCCGAATATATTCTGCCCACCGCCAAGGTCGATCAACTCATCGAAGTAAGACAGGGCGCCACCCGAATAGAAAGAACCCATCGTTCCGACTTCCCGGCTGTGAACCAGGAGCACGTTGGGATTCTCGCCAGTCGATCCGGACCGAATTCTTTCCAACTCTTCACTGATTTCATTTGAGAGTCGTTCGCCTTCGGCAGCCATGCCCACTTCACGGCCCAGTGTTCGGATCGATTCCAATACATGGTCGATGCTTCCGGACACGAACGGAACCTGTCGAATGCCTTCCCCAGCAAGTCGTTCCCGCAGGAGAGACTGTGTCCCGTAGGTGATCACCAGGTCTGGTTGCAGCTCGAATATTCTCTCGAGGTTGGGATTGATGAGAGCTCCAACACGCGGCCGCGTAGCCGCTTCCGGCGGGTAGTTATCGAAATCACTGACGCCGACGACGCGGTCGCCCGCACCGAGAGCGAAGAGTGTTTCGGTGACTGTGGGTACAAGCGATATGATGCGTTCGGGAACAGCCGCCTCCTGTGGGCCGGAGTTATCCGGCGCTGTGCAGGCCGACAGCAGCAGGAACGTGGCTATAACCGGGACACCGGGTCGAAATCGGAACAGGCAAGATAGAGTCATGGATTCCTCTCCCTCGAAAGGTCATTTCCTCGGGAGGTTTCCTGACTCGACGACACCGCAATCGATAGCGCCTTCCCACCGGTTTCTCTCCGGCAGTGGCTGTGGTGTGGGAACTTGTCGTCTTACAGTTGCGGGGCAGTAGCGGCGTCTCACCGCTTTCCCTCATCCGAAGTTCATCGAAATCATATCAGGAAACAGGGACGTGTCCAAAAAAGTAGGGACAGAGACCGAATTCCTTGTTTTGATTGCCGGAAGTGTTCGGCGAGAAATTCGGTCGCCGTCCCCTATAATCAATCGTTAATCAGAGGAATGTTGATGGAGTATGTCCCCAGAGAAGAACTTGAACGGCGTTGGGCACGCGTCCGCAGATTCATGGATTGCGACGCGCTGCTCCTCGTTCAGAACGTTGATCAGTTTTATCTGAGTGGCACAGTTCAGGATGGAGTCCTCTGGTTTCCCCTCGAGGGCGAGCCTGTTTTTGCGGTTCGAAAGAGTGTCTCTCGGGCGAAAACAGAATCCCCACTGACAAACATCGTTGGGTTTAGAAAATACTCAGAGCTTGCCGGGCTCTTTCCCTCTGCTGAAGTCGTGGGCCTGGAATTCGATGTCGTGCCAGTGGCCGTCCATCGGCAGATCAGCAAGGCCTTTCCGGATCTGGAGTTCGTCGATGCATCTCTTTCTCTAAGGCGAGCCCGTTCAGTAAAGACGGAATTTGAGATCGACCATATCCGTCAGGCGGCTCGCATGGTGGACGCCGCGTTTCTCGACATTCCAGGCCAGCTTCGAGAAGGGATTGCCGAGTTTGAACTGGGCGCCCGGATCGAGTACGTCATGCGCATGGAAGGACACCAGGGTTTCACCCGTTTGCGTCGTTTCAATATGGAGATGCACTACGGGGCGGTCTCTTTCGGAGATACGAGCGCCTATCCCCATAGCTTCGACGGGCCGGTCGGTGTGAGGGGGCTGTATCCGGCCGTGCCATTGATGGCCGGCCGCAAAACTCTGGTTCGGGGGGAACCGGTTATGGTCGACATCGTCGGCGGCCATGGAGGTTACATCGCCGATGGATCCAGAGCGTATTCGCTCGGGGAACCGTCGACCCAGGTTGCCGACACCCATGCGTTTATCCTCGAACTGAATGCCTGGTTGGAAGAACAGCTCAAACCTGGCAATGTTCCCGGCGAAATCTACGCCAAAGCCCAGGAACGCCTGGCCGGGAGCGACTATGCCACCCATTTCATGGGTGCTGCTGAGAACCAGGTCCGCTTTATCGCGCATGGTGTCGGCCTGGAGTTGGACGAACTGCCGGTGATCGCGCCTCGGTTTGACGAGCCCCTCGAACCCGGAGTCGTTCTGGCGATGGAACCGAAAATCTTCTATCCAGGAGTCGGAGGCGCCGGTATAGAAAACACCTTTGTCATCACGGAGACAGGCTGTGAACGTCTCATGAAGGCGCCCGAGGAATGGATTAGCGTCCCTTAGCCACTTGTCGCCTCAGCTGATGACCGATAGCGGAGTGTCCTAGGGTTCGTCGAGCGGTTCAGTCCGGGTTCCACCGTCGGCGGTTCGAGCTGTCCCATAAGCCAGAACAACCACAATCAGACACGCATAGACCGCGATATTGAAGAAAAAGACCGCCCGCAAGCTGAGTCCAGCCAGAAGTCCAGCCACTATTGGGCCAAGAGAGCCCCCCAACATCAACATGCTCGAGAGAATGCTATATCCCGAACTCCGTTGTTCGCTGGGTATGACGTCACCTGCGGCGGCGTAGGCGAGCGTCAGGATGCCCCCTGCGACGAACGCCAGGGCAATGCGCCAGACAAAGAACGCTGTTGAGGTCTGGGCCAGGGCCAACGGCGTCAGAAAGGCGACGCCGAACCCGAGTCGTACCAACAAGAGTCGATTGATGTGGATCCGGCCGACCAGCCTTCCCGAGAGCCAGGCAGAAAAGGCTTCACCGATAGCTGCGATCGAAAACAGGGCTCCGGCGACGGTAATTAGCGCCCTCGTCGGTGTCCCCAACTCCTCGAGGAAAAGAGGCACGACGGGTGCGTGCGTTCGGTTCGTCATCTGAATCGAAAACAGGATCAGCATGGGGACCAGGTATTCGGGCTTCCTGAGGTATCCCCTTGAGGGGCGTTTCTCTTTCGTCGCGTCGCGATCGGCCGAGTGCCGGGCTCGGTCGCGGTAAAGCAACAGAATGCTCAAGAATGAGCCGAACATTACAAGCGACGTTACAAAGAAAGTGTTCCGAATTCCGATCGACTGGGCCAGCAAGGCACCCACGATGGGCCCAACAGCTGCGCTCAGGATCTGCGTTGATTGCAATGTGCCGATGACGCGTGAGGTCTGTTCCTTGGGCGTGAGCTGGGTAATGGCTGCAACCGACACGTTGTTGAATCCACCGAGTACGCCCAGAGCCGTACGGAACGCCAGGGCGTGCCAGACGTTGTCCGCAAAGGGCATCAGGAACCAACACAAGGAGTTGCCGGCTGCTGCGCGCGCGGTGACCCACCGCATGCCGTAGCGGTCGCCAATCCGTCCCCAGATCGGTCCTGTCAGCGCCGCCAACGCAGGGCTGACGGCGAACAGTACGCCGGTCCAGAATGCCGTTGCACCCGTTCCCTCTACGCCGAGTTGGCGAACGAAAATGGGCAGGAAGGGCATGACCAGCGTGTTTCCCAGCCACACGCCCGATCCGGAAATCGAAACGGCAAGCTGGTTCTTACGCCATTGCTGGAGCGAGGCGGGAAACTTCACAGGAAACTGGCCATCAGTTGAGCAGAGTCAGCAAGCCAATTAGGGTCTTGGCGTCCCGGATGCGTCCTTCCCGGATCATCCTGAGGGCTTCTTCACGGTGGGTCAGGACAACTTCGATCGTTTCATCCTCGTCCAGGTTTTGTTGGGCTAGAGTTAGGTCGCTGGCTTCGTAGAGGTACATCAATTCGTCGCTGAAACCGGGAGTCGTGTAGTACGTTGCTCGAAGTTCGATTCGTGCTGACCGGTACCCGGTCTCTTCCTCGAGTTCGCGACGGGCCGTGTCGATGGGGTCTTCGCCCTCTTCGAGTGTTCCTGCGGGAATCTCGATGAGTTCCTCGCCGGTAGGATGCCGATACTGTCTGATCAGGATCACCTCGTCCGGGGAGGCCATCGCCACGATGGAGACTGCACCCGGATGAACAACGACTTCACGCGTCGTCTCCCGACCCGCATGGTCCACGATCCGATCCCGCCGCACGGCTATCCGGCGACCTTCAAACTCAATCTTCTGTTCCAGAATTTTCATAGATCTAAGAATCAAAGCAGAGACGCTGAGAGGCAGAAGTTTTTTGGCTATCTTTCGGAAACAATTCTCTGCGTCCTCTGCGTCTCTGCGTTGAAAAAGTTCCTGGTTCTTATTCAGGCATCCAATGTTTCCAGAAGGGGGCGGAGGGCTTTGATGAACTTGTCGATCTGTTTCTTCCGGATAATCAGGGGAGGCAGAAGGCGGAGGACGTTCCCGCTCGTCGCGTTTGTTATGAAGCCGGCGTCGAGCAACTGCTTCACGAGCTCTTTGGCCTGTATTTTCAGTGCGACGGCCAACATAAGGCCTTCGCCCCGAACTTCCTCGACCACCGGCAGGCTTTCGAGTTCTTTAAGTTGCTCGAGGAAGTAGGCACCGACTTCCTGGACATGCCCGAGAAGATTTTCTTCCTCAAAAATCTTCAGCATTTCCAGGCTCAGCTTGCATGCTAAAGGTCCCCCTCCGAAGGTCGATCCGTGGAGACCCGGTTCGATTGCTCTGGCGAGTTCTTCTTTCATCAAGACTGCGCCGAGCGGAAGCCCACCGCCCAGCGGTTTCGCGAGTGCGACCAGATCGGGCAGGGAATCGGGTCTGTCGGGCGGGGCAAACTTGTGATGTGCGAGCCAGCGCCCTGAACGTCCCAGGCCGCATTGGACTTCGTCACAGATGAGGACGGCTTTGGCGTCTTCTGTGAGTGCTCGCGCCCGACGATAGAACTCTTCCGATATCGGACGGATGCCGCCTTCTCCCTGAATTGCTTCCAGGATTACAGCGCATACGTCATCTGAGAAACGGTGGTCCAGATCTTCGATGTCGTCGAACCGGACGAACTCGAAGCCAGTGAGCAGGGGTTCGAAAGGAGTCCGGTATCGACTCGAGTGTGTGGCCGATAGTGCTCCCAGAGACCGTCCGTGAAAGGAGCCCTCGAGGGCAAGTACGCGGTTGCCCGGACCGGCTCCTTCCCTGGAGTTCGCATAAGCACGGGCCAGTTTCAGGCAACCCTCCACCGCCTCGGTTCCACTATTGGAAAAGAAGACCCGATCGAGGCCGGAGAGTTCGGTCAGTCGCTGGGCGAGGCGGCCCTGATGTTCGTGGTACAGCAGGTTTGAAATGTGCAGGGGCTGCTTGATCTGTTTTCGGAGGACGCGGAGCATTCGAGGATGGTTGTATCCCAGGGCATTGACGCCGATCCCTGCCAGAAGGTCGAGATAACGTCTGTTGCTCTTGTCAAACAGGTAAGGGCCGCTGCCCCGGTCTACCAGCAGATCGTACCGGTTGTAGGTCTGAAGCAGGCTCTGTTCTTCCAGCGCCTTGACGTGTGAAAGAGGCATTTCGCGTTCGGTGGAGCGGTGCGAAGGTCGATATTCGCCGACAGCTTGGTTAACGCTTGAAAAAAACTATACTTTAGGTCAGATTCAGTCTTGTTGCGTAAAGCGCAAATCTTAGCATATGATGGTTCGGTATCTGATGTGAGTTACGTGCACGGATTCGACCGGGAGACCGGAGAAGACGCGGCACTACGATCATAGAGGAGGACGACTGATGATGAAGGTTGCCTTACTTCTACCCGTCTTGATGGTGTTCTCCGGTGCGTTGGCTTTTGGACAGTTGCAGGCGCCTGGAGGGGATAACACGCCCGAGGTGGGAGAGCCTGCACCAGACTTCGAACGCCCGGTGGGACTGCGTGGAGACGAAACGCTGGGACTCGCGAATTTCCGAGGTCAGAGCAAGGTTTTGATCGCGTTTTTCCCGGCCGCATTTACTGGCGGCTGAACGCGAGAATTCACCGAGTTCGGTGTTAATTACGACGAGTTCCTGAGTTTAGGTATCGAGATCGTTGGCATTTCCAGAGATCTCCAGCCGGCACAGCAGCGATTCGCAGAGACCGTAAGCGCCCGGAATTATTTCCTGAGTGATCCCGGCCTCGAAGTCGTCGATCGTTATGGCGCGTCGACCGGGGGAGACATTCCCGTGGCCAGCCGTTACTACTTCCTCATCGACGAGGAAGGCACGCTGATCTGGAAGAACGTAACCGGCGGATTGATACCCGTCGAGGCGTTACTGGGTGAGATGGCCGAGGTCGTTAGCGGCGACTGATTAAATGGGGTCAGAGCCCTATTTCCCCAATTTTGCGTTACAGGTATTTCATCTGTTAAATAAGGAAATAGGACTCTGACCCCATTTCCCTTTCCCTCCTTCCCATGAAGATCCTCACCGCAGAAGAAATCCGCCAGGTTGACCGTACGTCCAGTAAGGCCTTTAACATTCCGAGCATCACGCTCATGGAAAACGCCGGGATGCGTGTGGTCGAGGCGATGGGTGCGCGTGTCGAAGACCTCGATACCAGTTCGGTTGTCATACTCTGCGGGAAGGGAAATAACGGCGGAGACGGCTTCGTAGTCGCCCGGCAGTTGATCGGGCGGGATTGCTTTCCCTCGGTGTTCTTATTTGCAGAAACCGATGCTGTCGGCGGCGACGCGCGGGTGAACCTGGATATTCTGACGTCCATCGGACATCCACCCGTCGTCATCAGAAATCGCGAGGATTGGGATCGCGAAAGGCTTGCGCTTGGCGACGTGGAGATCGTTGTGGACGGGCTGCTCGGAACGGGGCTTTCCAAACCGGTCGAGGGTTTTCTGGGAGAGGTAGTTCAGTCGTTGGACGAAGATTTCCCACAGGCGATGGTCGTGTCGATCGATGTGCCTTCAGGCTGCGGGGCCGACGCCGGGGACCTGGAAGGACCGGTCGTGCAGGCTGATCTCACGGTCACTCTATCCGCAGCCAAGTTCTGTCTTGTTTTCCCGCCCGCCAATCAGGCGGCAGGTGAAGTTGTCATCGCCGATATCGGCAATCCCCATGAACTGCTGGAATCCGACGCACACAAGGTTGAACTGCTGCTGGACGACAGTTTTCCCGAGGCGCTCTGGAGTCGTGAAGAAGACTCGCACAAGGGCGACTACGGGAAGATCCTGATCATCGGGGGCTCACGTGGAAAGACCGGCGCGGCTGCGATGGCCGGACATGCTGCACTGGTAGCCGGTGCGGGTCTGGTCACAGTGGGTGTGCCCGAAAGTGTGTTGGGGATCGTTGCCGGGTACATGCCCGAGATCATGACTGAACCGCTTCCCGAAACGGACACAGGAACGCTTTCGGCACTGAACGACGGCCGAATCGAAGAACTGATCGAAGATAAGTCTCTGGTTGCCCTGGGTCCGGGCATCGGACGCCATCCGGAGACGGACGAGTTGATCGGTGAAGTCGTCAGCCGGGTCGAGGTGCCGCTGGTTCTGGACGCAGACGGATTGAACGCCTTCGTGGGTCGTGTCGACAAATTGCACGGAGTAGATAATCCGATCGTCATCACGCCTCATCCAGGTGAGATGGCCCGACTCCTGGATCGCTCGACTGCTGACGTGTCGAGAAACCGTTTGTCAGTTGCCGGCGAGTTTGCAAAACAGCAGAACGTTTACGTCGTCTTGAAAGGCTTCCGGACCGTGATCGCCTGTCCGGATGGAAGGGTTTACGTAAATTCAACGGGAAACCCAGGCATGGCGACGGCAGGCAGCGGTGATGTCCTGACCGGCATGATCGCAGGTATCTTGGGGCAGCCTCATCTGGGTACGTTTGAAGAGCGTTTGTGCCTGGCGGTTTATCTCCACGGGTTGGCTGGAGACGTCGCTGTGTCGGAACTCGGCGAGGAGACTCTTGTCGCGACCGACCTGATCGAATTCCTGTCCGAGGCATGGGCCGAACTCCGCGGGGAGTAAGAGTTTTTACCGCGAAGGCGCAAAGGCGCAAAGACTAAGAAGAAAACCCAGGCTGCTGTTTGTTTTTCTAGCCCGGCCAAGTCTGGTCGACCTAGACGTATTTTACCTACTTTCGTTTTTCTTCCTTTGCGACTTCGAGCCTTTGCGGTCAATAAATTTTATGGGATCAAATTTCCTCTCACAGTCGGAAGGCCAGACGTTCGAGTTTGCACGGAAGTTGGCCGAATCTCTTGACGTGCCCTCACACGTTCTGTTGTTTGGCGAACTCGGTGCAGGGAAGACGACCTTCACGAAGGGATTGGCAGCTGGGTTTGGTTTGGACGACGTCGATGAGGTCTCAAGCCCGACCTTTACCCTGGTCAATCGTTATCATGGGAGGGTTCCCATCTATCACATCGATCTCTATCGCGTCGCCTCCCGGGACCTGTACGACCTTGGATTGGACGAGATTCTGGAGGACGCTGCAGCCGTGGCCGTGGTCGAATGGGCCGACCGCCTGGGTGATTTCACCCCACCTCAAGCCACACACATTTCACTTACCTATGTCGACGAACACACCCGTCAGATTGAGGTCAGATCGGCAGAAGATGAACCGCAAAGACGCGAAGACGCGAAGGGAAGATAGCAAGTGCGGCCTATATAAAGCTTTGCGCCTTAGCGCCTTTGCGGTTGATCCTTTGGTTTCCGGTTACGCTCCCATTCGTGAAGCTGTAAGGTAAAATATTGGCATGTCGCTGTTTTTCCTTCTTTTCCTTCAGATCATCCCTATTCCTCAATTACCCGACCCGGATGCTGATGTGAACGTGGGGGGAGAAATTGTGGGGCCATTTATTCTGAGAGAAGATTCCGGACAGTCGACCAAAGTCATACTCAAGAACGGGCTGACCGTTCTCGTTCGAGAGAACAACGCCATTCCTCTGACAACGATTACGACTCACGTCAGGGTAGGCTACTTTGACGAACCCGACGGTCTTTCGGGGATCGCCCATGTTGTCGAACACATGTTTTTTAAAGGCACCGAAAGGCGCGGTGTCGGGCAGATCGCAGCAGAGACGAAGGCACTGGGCGGATCGCTGAATGCTTACACCAACTACGAACGCACGGTGTATCACGCGGTTGTTCCGGCTGAAAACTCAGTGCAGGCAATGGACATCCAGTCCGACGCGCTCTTTAATCCCATTTTCAATTCAGGAGCACTTCGACGGGAGATCGAAGTCATCCTCCAGGAGAACAACCGGAAGCTGGACAACCCTCCAGCCGTAGCTGTGGAGCGGTTGTACGCGACAGCATTTGAAGAACACCGTATGCGCCGCTGGAGGATCGGTTCTCCGGAAGGACTCCGTGCCCTGACCCGGGACGACCTCCTCGGTTTCTACCAGAGCTACTATCAGCCGTCCAACATCGTCCTTGCAGTCGTCGGGCAGTTCGATCGTGAGGACATTCTCGAGGAGATTGTCCGGTTTTATGGATCCGCGCCCGACATGCCCGTAGAGCGTGATCGTGGGCCGGAGGAACCTTCACAATCTGCATTCCGATACAACTGGGAACGTGGACCGATAGAGCGTTCTCAGGTTGCGCTGGGATTCCACGTTCCGGACCGACTCTCTGACGACGCGTACGTGTTGGACGTTCTTTCAGGCATCCTGACCGCGGGACGCGCGTCCCGAATGAACCAGTTTCTGCGTGACGAACTCGGAGTGATCCATAGTGCGGGGTCCGGCTTTGTCGGCTTCGAAGGGCTCGGCTACTTCCAGTTGACGTTGGAAACATCCACGCCCCTGGATGCCCAGGTCGCCGCGCTCGAGGAGTTCGATCGGATCCAGCGATTTGGAGTTCTCGAAGAGGAGTTGATGCGGGCCAAGACCTTGATCGCCCAGCAGTACTACCACAGGCTGGAGACCGTCGAATCTCTTGCCGACGAAATGGCCCGACAGGAAGTGCTCGGCGACTGGAGACGGATGGATCGGTATCTGGACGGCATCGGAGCTGTCAGCGCGGACGACGTTCAGAGGGTCGCACGGCGGTACCTGACGCGGACCAACCTGAGCGTGTTTGAGTACCTTCCGACTTCTGTAGCGCGGTCTTTTTCAAATGACGATTTCAGCGCGAACGTCCTCGACAGGGTTCCTGTTGACATCGTTCAGAGAAGCGTCGAGGAGCTTCCCGTTTCCGCGACGGTTCCTTCGTCCAACGATGAAGTCGTGCTCGACCTTGTCCGTCCACCCCTGCGCCGTCAGATTCTCAGGGGGCCCGAAGTTTACGTTCTTGAGGATCATCGATTGCCTCTGGTTTCGTTTGGGATCTTCTTTCCGGGGGGGCGCCTTTTCGAATCGGACAGCAATGCTGGAATTACGGAGCTGATGCTTCGGAGTGCGCTCCGTGGTACACGCAGATACAACACTGCAGACATTTCACGTCGGCTCGAGAATGCCGGCGCCCGGATCGAGGTAGTCAACGAGCCCGATTTCTTCGGTTACCTCCTCGATGGAGTGAGTGGCCAGATCGATGAGGCGCTGGAGATTCTGATGGAGGTGTTGCAGGATCCTACGTTTCCAGAAGATCGGGTTCGGCAGGAACGTGTGCTGCAGGAGGCACGTATTTCCCGACTCCGGGAAGACACTCTGCGGTACCCTGTTCAGCTGTTTATGGAGACCGCGTTCGACGGCCATTCCTACGCGCGTCCCGCGGTTGGGACCGAGTCGTCCCTGGGAGAGATCACGCCTGACGATCTCGGCGCATGGCATCGCCTGCATCAACGGACAGTTGTCCCGTTGATCGTCATCGTTGGTGACACCAACGGAACTGGCCTGGTGGCCTCTATTGCCGAGACGCTGACCAACGAGGATCTGTTCGAGCGCAATATCTCGCGTTTGCCGGTACCCACACCTTCACTGGAGAGAGAGGAGCGCGTCGAAACAGCCGACCGACGGCAAAGCGCTTTGGTATTCGGCACGATCGGACCTCAGTTATCCCACAGGGATCATCTTCCCCTGATCGTGATCGAAAACGTTTTATCGGGTCTGGGTGGACGGCTGTTCGAAACGATCCGCGAGGAACAAGGGTTGGCCTATACCGTTCGTGTTCTTGATAATTTCCTCAGCCGCTCAGGTGCGTTCTTTGCCTACACCGCTTTTTCACCTGAGAACGAGCAGCAGGTCCGTGCTTCCTTAGAAGAAGAAATGACCCGCCTGGTCGAAGAGGGAATAACCGATGAAGAACTGGAACGTGCAATCAATTACTCGGTGGGGATCCACGAGACAAGACTCCAGACCCGTCGTGGCCGAACTCTTGCCCTCGCGCGTGAGATCATCGCCGGTGAAGGCATGACCGGTGTGACCGATTTCAGTGAGGCGATCCGCGAAGTGACCCGTGACCAGGTCCGCTCCGTGGCCATCCGCTACCTCAGCCCATCTTTAGCCAAGATCGTTGTCCTCCGCGGACAGAACTAAGAGAAGACAGGACATTAACGCAGAGGCGCAGAGGCGCAGAGAAAGAAGAATATGCTGTCTGCATTCGTTCTTCATTGGGAACCCCTAAATGTTAGGACACGCGGAATCTACAGAGCCTAAGATCCACTGCGTCTCTGCGCCTCTGCGTTGAAATTCTTAGCTTTGCTGAGGGAACTTAGCGGGGGGCGCGGAGGATTTCGATGGATCCCCGTGTGGCATGGATCTGAATGCGGTTGCCGCCACCGTTCAACGTCGTCTCGGAGCGGATTGGTGCAACCGTAAATGCCTGTGGGAAAAACGGAGGGAGGTTAGGTCTGGAGCTGACTCGTTCCAACGGAAAGTTGGAACGGATGTTCTGCCCGTTGCCGACGCGACTATCCACCCGGGCTTCTACATCGGCCGGCAGGTTATCCGGGATCACAAGCCGGATGTTACCGGAGTTCGTATCGAGCGTGACATGGAGGTCCCCGTCCAGCGACAACGGTATGAGCTGGGCCTCGATGTTTCCGATTCCCGTTCTTGCTTCGATCGAAGACTCGGCTCTTTCGAGGCGGATATTTCCTATATCTGTCGAACCCTGGAACGGTCCGCGGATCACCAGCCCGATGATATTGCCACCGGCTGTCTGAACCGTTGTGCGTCCGGCTGTGCCAATCAGAATGTCACCCGCCAGAGTGAGGGCGACCAGTTCCCCCTGGCTTTCCTGAATGCTGATCGTTCCGCCTGCCGTTTCGGCTCGAACCTGTCCCGATACGGTTCCTGTCGTAATAGGACCGCCCATCGTCTGGAGTTCGGCGTTACCAGTCACGTTCCCCATCCTGATTTCTCCACCCAGGCTCCGCAGTTCCGCGTTGCCGTCGATGTTTCCCACAAGAATGGATCCGCCCTGGGTGACCATTGCCGCATCGCCGCCGATATCTCCGACGATTACAGATCCGCCCGTTGTCCGGGCTGTAACGCTACCGTCTGTGTTGGCAATTCGAATCGAACCTGCATGCGTGACCAGATCTAGTCGCGCAGAACTGGGGACCTGAATTTCCCAATCGACCGGACCATATACACGCTCCGGTGCAATACCGCTGATCTCAACGTGATCTTCGAAACACGCTTCCTGGACCTCTATGGCGGGATTCGACACCTGGGCTGAGACGATTTCGCTACCCGACGTGTCCACAACGATATTTCCCACAGGGATTCTTACAAATACGGCACCGTTGGATGGAATGGGACATTGGGCGAGAGCTACGGATTGGAGAACGAGGATCGTGACGAAAGTCCAGCTACCGCGTTTGGACATCGACATCAAATCCTTCTTCATCAATTTCCGGTTCCTACAAACTGCAACGCCCGCATCGTGACGTAGGCGTTCGGATCGTCTCGAATAGCTTCCTGAACGATCCCTTCCATCGCTTCATCCGCCGTCAAAGGAGTCAGGGCTTCGATGGCTTTGACTCGCATGCCCGGATTCTGATCGTTTTCGAGAGAATAAATCAGAGCCTGGCGAACGTCATCCTGGTCCGCGAAAGACTGCAACCCTTCCAATGCCTGGAGCCGCACGCCAATGTTGTCATCACTCAAGAGAACGCCGATCAGAATTTCTTTCACGCTGGGATCCCGCGGGTTCGTAGACAGGAGTTCGGTCGCCCGAAGCCGGGCACCGGGGTTCCCCTCGGCACGCAAGGCGCTGAACAACAGATCTCGCACGTTGGGATCTTCGACATTCCCCTGGAGTTCTATCGGCTGCACGACATCTCCGGCCAGTTGCACCCGTCCGGTTGCCGGATCGGCGTCGGTAATTCTCAGGTTCGAAACAGTAGCACCTTCGGGAATTGCGGTGGGGATCATGGCGACTTGGTTCTGTTCGGCGGGGAGTGGCCTTTCGTTCATCATATAAACGCCCAGGGCCAATCCAATCGATACGAGCGTGGCAGATTCCAGCAAGCGGATCCTCAGGAAGGAGGGAACGAGGGCCGGCATCCGCCAACGCCACCGTTTCTCTTCGATCCGGTCCAGCTCGTCCGACAGACTTCGCCGGGATTCCATTAGCAGATCCGCTGGGACTTCCCATTCGGAAAAATCCTCAGTCAGGCGAAGGTGGACCTGTTTTTCATTCTCGTGGAATTGGAGGCACTCGGCACATGTGTCCATGTGGGTGCGCAGTTCGTTTCGACTATCGATCCCTAATTCGTCGTAAAGAAACAGGACGATGTCGTGTTGGCGCTCTCGACAGTTCATAGTGTTTTTTCGATGGGCAACATTATATCTCGGTCAGATGAGCTCTCAACTTTTGAGTGGCCCGGAAGAGATAATTTTTCGCGGTCTCTTCGGTGCTGCCCATGATTTCACCGATCATCCGCAGTCTCAAGCCCTGATAATGCCGCAACTCAAAAACCAGGCGTTCCTTTTCTGATAATGTTCCCAATGCTTCCTGGATCCGTTCGCCGACTTCCCGGCCGTAGAGACGCCGTTCGGGATTGCTGTAGTAGCTCTTCTCCTCGAGCGTATCTTTCAATGCCGGCCGATCCGGATGTGCTTCGGTGTCGGCCTCGTAGGATATCTCCTCGCGCAGCGTCTGCCGTTTGCGGAGACGATCCAGAGCAACGTTCGTTGCGATCCGATAGATCCACGTGTAGAAGCTGGACTCGGACCGAAATCGCCCGAGCGAGCGGTAAGCTTTCAGAAATGTGTCCTGAAAGACTTCCCGCGCCTCTTCGCGGTTGCCAAGCATGTGAAATGCAAGGCGCAAAATATCACGATCATGGCGGTAAACCAATTGTTCAAAGGCTTCCCGATCGCCCGCTTGAGCCTGTTCGACCAGTAACCGCTCTTCCTGGGTTTCGGCTTCTGTCTTGGGAGCCCGTTTCAACGTAATCGTGTCCATTTCAGGGGTTTTGACGCCCCCAGCTGTAAAAAGTTAAATAAGAATTCTTGATAATTTACTACGTCCCGTCCCCGGCATCGGGCCACTCGGATGTCAAATATTTAAGTGATTGAAAGCAAACATCTTATATCCGTAGCCGTCCGATTCCTGTTCGAAAGCTACTTCTTAAAGACACCGCGGGACAGGAAGACGCTCAGCAAATAGTCTCGGTCGTGCAGTAGATCGTGATCTCATCGCCCGGCCGGATGACGCTGAGATCTCGTTCCAGATTCCAGGTACGGATGGCAGCGACTGAGGTTCTGTAGGATGACGCGATCTCGCTCAACGTGTCTCCGGAACGGACATTGTAGACAACGCTGGCACCCCCACCCGAGCCTCGTGCAGCGACCTGGGGGGTGTCCTCGGTCGGAGTTAGCCGCAAAGTGTCTCCGGCGATCAATACGTTTGAGGACATACCGTTCCAAGCCCTGATGTCGGTGGCGCTCACCCCGAAGCTCTCAGCAATTTCCGATAACGTGTCTCCGGTGCGGACCCTGTAGACATCGGGTGGAGTCTGGGTGGGTGGGGCGAGGTCCGCAGTTGCAGTTTCGGGCACGGGAATTCCGCTCAGCGGGATGATTAACGATTGTCCTACCCGGATCATGTGTTGACTGTTGAGGCGGTTGGTTTCACTGATAGCTGAAATCGCGACACCATATCGCTCGGAAAGGTGAGAGAGGGTTTCACCGTTTGAGACGACGTGGTATTGGAACCGGAGACGGTCTCTCTCCCCCAGCGAAGCGATCTTCTCGGCGAAAAGATCCCCGTACCCGGCGGGCAGAACCAATTCGAACTCGTCGTCATCGGGCGGGGTGGCCCATCTCAGGACGTGGGGATTTAGTTCCTCGATCGTTTCCAATGGCAGCTCAAGACCGTCAGCGATGATCCGCAGGTCCGTGGCCTGCGCCACTGGAATCCTTTCCACTTCGAGCGGAGCGGCAGGCTGGACGTCGAAACCGTATCTTGCAGGGTCTCTTCCGATCAGGGTCATCGCCAGGATCGTGGGGACGTAGTTCCGGGTCTCCCTGGGAAGCAGGTTCCTATCGGCCAGGATCCAGAAATCGGCCACGCCGGCCCGACGGATGGCCCGGCTGACGCGGGCAGGTCCGGAATTGTACGCAGCCATCGCAAGATACCAGTCTCCGAAGCGGTCATAGAGGTCCCGCAGATGTCGCGCGGCGGCCCGGGTCGATTTCTCCGGGTCGGAGCGCTCGTCAATCCACCAGGTCTGCCGTAACCCGTATTCCTCTCCGCGCGCGGAGATGAACTGCCACATGCCCTTCGCCGCAGCTCTCGAAAGGGCATGCGGCTTGAAGGCACTCTCGGCTTGAGCGAGGTAGATCAGGTCTTCGGGGACGCCTTCTTCCTGGAAAATGCGGCGGATCATCGGGCCGTACAGGCCGACGCGTTCCAATCCCAGTTCGATGCTTCCACGCCCGTTGCCCTCGGCGTAATACTCAAGAAACGACAGGACTCGATCGTGAACCTGGATCGGGAGGTCCGAATCCAGCTCTTCCATTTCCGATTCCACGCGCTCTCTCAACCGCGGGTCGGGATCTTCTGTCGAGGTCTCCAATTCGGCCAGATCGTCGATGGCCGCTGGTTCGCTTTCTTCGGCTGCCCGTAGTGTCTCGAGAAAGACCACCAGGTAGTCGATTTCGCGCTCGACTTCGAAATTCAGAGCGTCGTGTTCACGGGAGTAATCCCAGAGCAAGTCCAGTGCGGCCTCGAAATCCTCCCGTGCCCGCGTAAGATCCCCCTTCCGGCGTCTGGTGTCTCCACCTTCTGTCAGTTCCCGTACCCGTACTAGTACCGCGGCCAGCGGATCGACGCTTTCTTCATCTCGAGTCGGAGCGGAAGCCTCCGTGATCGATGGTGCCGTCGTTTCGATCACTGGTGGCGGTGCCTGGGTGATCTGACGGTTGCTCCCAGAACAGGCTGCCAGAAGCGGCAGACACAAGACGGCTGATGAAATAAATTGACGGTAGCTGTGATCCAAGGAGGACACCCCTAGATGTAGTGGTTCATTTATAAGAGCAGGATCCCTCGGCAGCGCGTCTTTCTTCGCTTAGTTGCCGCCCTGCAATAAGTTAGGTTACACAACGGCCCCAGCAGAGTCAACATCAGGAAAGGAGATACCTTTCAACGCAGAGGCGCAGAGAACGCAGAGGTCGTAAAATGTACTTTCTGAGAAACGGTTTCTCTTGAACCAACAGATCTTTCTCTGCGTTCTCTGCGTCTCTCGGTTGAACTCTTTCTTCAAAGACCGGGGAAGGCGACTTTGGATGGGGCTGAGAGGGTGACCTCGATCGCGCCCAGGAGATCCGTACGCAGGGCGGGGAGCTTTGATGGGGCGGGGTGCCCGAAGCGGTTGTTGGCGCCGACCGAGATCACCGGGAGCCGGGCCCGCACCTGTAATTTTGTGTTCCTGCTTCCGTGGTGGGGGACCTTGAGAACGTCGATGTACCCCGGAAGGGCGTCCAGATCGCGTTCGAGGTCCCCGGTCAGAAGTGCACGCCGCCCCTCCCATTCGAGCATCAGTACGAGGGAATCGTCGTTGTGAACCCGGAATCCCGGGAGCCGGTTACGTGGAGGATTTAGGACCCGGAAGGGGCCTATCCGGTCTCCTGTCCCCAGCCAACGGATCGGTATGTTGCGTCCGTGGATCTCCTCGATCAGTTCCCGGTACCGGGGGACGAGGGGGTTCGTACCCAGCCAGACTTCACCGATTTCGAAGTTGCGAATCAAATCGAACAGACCATCCATATGGTCGTGATGGGCATGCGTCAGTGCGATGGCGTCCAGGCGGCGGAATCCCCGCGAGAACAGGTACGGGCTGACGACGTCTTCCCCGATCGAAAAAGTGCCCTCGTTCCTGAGGGAGCGATAGCCACCCGAGGCGACTCCGCCTCCATCCACGATGACCCGCTTACCACCGGGCAGTTCGATCAATGTTGAGTCTCCCTGACCCACGTCGATGAAGGTCAGAATCGGATCGGACGGTGGGGGTGGCGAGAAATCCGCGATCCCGATTAGAAGTATGAGAATCGAGACGAGCGCTATTCCTGTGATCACGCCGGAAGCGGAGCGACGGTGGAGGGCCCACGTGATGCATGCGATTAGAACCAGGTAAAGGACCCAGACCCACGGTGGCGGAGAAGGGACCCGCAGGCTCCCTCCGGGCAGTTCGAGTCCCGCATCCACAGCCCAGATGAACAATTCGAGGATGGCCTGCATTATTGCCGACACGCAGTCCGAAAGGGGGTGGGGCAGGAAAATCAAAATCAGCCCCATTGGCGTGATGCATGCTGCTACGAGGGCACCGACGACGTTAAGGGGTAGGGTGACGGCTGAAACCTGATGATAGGACTCCACGGTCAGCGGCAGAAGAAGGGACTGGACGCTCCAGGTGACCAGGAGTGCCTCGGCCAGAATGAGCCCAAACCTCAGTGGAACAGTGACCGACCAGAGGGGCCATCCGTAAAATTCGCACCGGAGACGTCGGGAAACGCGCCAGTCCGCGATTTCTGGAGGGAGGTGAGCGTCGATCTCGGGGTTGTCCAGATGCCGGGTGGCCGGACGAATCCAACCGAGTGTCCATCGGATCAGGGAAGGGCGAGAAGGATTATTCCCAGGACTGCTAGAAACGTGAGTTGGAAACTCGGATCGGTCAGGGTCTGCGGTTTGAAGAGCAGGATTGCGATCGCGGTCGCCGCCAGAGCATTTCCGATTGCGTAACCCCGGTCCAGTAGACTGCTGGCCAGCATGAGACTAGCCATGAGGGTGGCTCGCATGACAGGGGACTGTCCCTCCACCAAGAGCGCGTATCCCCAGATGAGGACGAACGCGAAGAGGAGACTCCCCGTTCTCTGGTATCGCCCGAAGGGGAGTCGTCGTCCCAGCCAAAGCGCTAGGGCGGCGACCAGGGCCAGATTGAACCCCGAAACGACAAGCAGATGAATCAGTCCCGCCGATCGGAACTTTCGCGCGGCGTCAGGGGGCAGACGTCGTTGCTGTCCCAATACCATTCCAAGGACCAGGGCCTCGGCCGTGCTGCCGTCTTCAAAGTGGCTGCCGATGCGCTGGGTGACCCATGTCCTCAGCTTGTCGTTTCCGTGCCAACCCCGGTCGCGGACCTCGATCAACCGCGGGTTGCGGACGGACCCCGTCCAGTAGATGCCCTGGCGCTCGAGATACTGCCGGTAGTTGAAAGCACCCGGATTTCGATACGAGTTAGGTGGGCGAAGACGGACGAGGACTTCGATCCGGTCTCCGGCACCCAGATCGAGTTGATGAAAGAGTCGTTCGAGATCTTCGTCTGCCGGAAAGTAGGAGAGTCGTGCCCCTCCCCACCATTCAGTCTCACCGACAGACAGAATCTGGACGTTCAGGTAGTAGCCGGGAGCGCGGTATTCGGGAGCGTGTTCGAGTCGGGCGACGACGCGCCGCGGATACCCGTCATCGGGAATCCCTGGAGGCCGTGTTTCCTGACGAGAGGTGAGAATCCCTCCTAACAGGAAAACGGGAATCAGCGTCCACCTGGGTCGAATAATCGAAACGAGACAAGCTAAGGGAAGCGCTATCCACGCGTAGGAAATGTCGATATAGGGAGACGCAACAATTCCCGTAGCGAGCGCGATGAGGGGACGAACTAGTGGTGGCAAGAGACCTAAGTTGTCTGGGACAAGGGCAAGCTTAGTCTATCATCGAGGTCGCCATATCGGCCACCGATGGAATATGGCTTTCATGCATTCGTTCTTGAGTTGATGAAAATTTTCTGCCGAATTGTTTTCAAAGGCAGCTGGAGGTCGTTCCAATCGGTGTGTAAAAAGAGAAGGCGGTGTACGCTTTCGGTGAATTCGAAACCGTAAGCAATCCCGGCAGCAATCGGGAGAAAGGTACACCACCCATGAAGAAGAAGAACATACCGGCATCAGTGGCGTCAACGAACGCGTATGAAGGTTTGGAGGACTGGGCGCGATCCCGGGTCCAAGTCTGGCTACAGGAGCTGCTCGAGGACGAAGTCACTCAATTTCTGGGTCGGGAAAAGTCGGAGCGGAGTCCGAATCGACGAGGATACCGGAACGGTCACGGGAAGCCGCGACGCTTCGCAATGATGAACGGTACGATGGAGGTTCGACGACCTCGGGTTCGAAACACCGCCGAGCGGTTCGAGAGTCAGATCCTGCCGTATTTTCGACGGAAATCGAAACAGCTGGGCGAGCTACTTCCCGATCTCTACCTCCACGGTCTGGCCACAGGGGACTTCGAGCAGGCCATGCGCGGACTGCTTGGCGCTGGCGCTCCGTTGTCGCGAGCATCGATCCAACGACTGAAATCGACCTGGCAGTTGGAGTATGACGAGTGGGTCCAGCAGGACCTGTCCGGCCTCGAGGTCGTGTACCAGTGGGCAGACGGCTTGTACGTGAAAGCGGGGATCGCGAAAGAGCGAGCGGCATTGCTGGTGATCATCGGAGCCTTGTCAGACGGGCGCAAAGTGCTGTTGGCCTGTGAGAGCGGGCAGCGGGAAAGCAAGGAGTCCTGGAGCCGCATTCTGCGCAATCTCCAGAGACGGGGCCTGAAGCTGGGACGGCTGACTGTCGCGGACGGTCACCTGGGCATCTGGTCCGCGCTGGCCGAGCAACAGCCCCAGGGCCAGGAACAACGCTGCTGGAACCACAAGTCGATCAACGTGGTCGATCATCTGCCGAAGACCGAGCAGCCCGCGGCCAGACAGCTGCTCCATGGGATGGCCTTCGCGAACTCCCGCGCGGCCTGCGAACGAAAGCGGGATCAGTTCGTCCGCCGATATGAGAAGAACTATCCCAAAGCGGCTGAGACGCTGTTGCGGGACTGGGACCGGATGATCACTTTCTATGAGTTCCCGAAACAACACTGGGTGCATCTTAGAACGACCAACATCGTCGAGTCGCCCTTCGACATGGTTCGCCTCCGCACCAACGCCGCTCGCCGATTCAAGCGTGTCGAGAATGCAACGGCAATGATCTGGAAGCTACTACGTGTCGCTGAGAAGGCTTGGCGACACTTAAAAGGATCCGAACTCTTACAAGAGGTCTATGATGGTCAGCAATTCGCTGACGGCATCAGAGTCGTGATGAAATCGAAGGCCGCCGCCTGATGACTTTTACACACCTTTTGTAATGACCTCCACCAGCTTCGAGCCGGGCATACATGATGATCGGAATTTTTTCGATTCGTTCGCGAGATCTTGCGGATCGACACTTTTTGTTATTGGATGGTTAGGACATGAACGTTGTCATTCTTGCTGGAGGTCGGGGGACGCGATTTGCCGAAGAGACGGACATTCGACCGAAGCCGATGATCGAAATTGGCGGAATGCCCATCCTTTTGCACGTCATGAAAATATATGGGAAGCACGGCTTGACTAACTTCATCATAGCTTCGGGTTACAAGAACTGGATGATCAAGGACTACTTCCAGAATTTCGTGCTCCACAACAGTGATTTAGAGGTCGATCTGGGTGGAGGATCCCATCAGACTACAAGAAAGGTCGAGGGTTACGATTGGAGGGTAACGGTCGTCGACACGGGATTGGACACACCAACTGCTGGCCGTCTGTTGCGGTTGAAAAAATACCTTGGGGATGATCCTTTCTTTCTGACATATGGCGATGGTGTTTCAGACGTCGACATCCCACAACTTCTCGATGTTCACCGAGAGCAAGGTCGTCTTGCGACGGTCACTGCAGTTCATCCTCCCGCACGGTTTGGTCGCCTAACTCTTGACGGGAAGCGGGTCAATCAGTTTGTCGAAAAGCCGCAGGTCGACCGGGGTTGGATAAACGGAGGGTTTTTCGTTTTTGAGCCGGGAGTCTTCAAGTACCTGGGCGAAGACGTGAATCTGGAGCGCGAACCGCTAGAGCGATTGGCGGCCGAGGACCAATTGACCGCGTATTCTCACGAAGGGTTCTGGCTGCCGATGGATACGTTACGCGACAAACTGCTATTGGAAAACCTCTGGTCGTCAGGCCAGGCACCGTGGAGTTGACGATGAGCGACGTTGACTTCTGGAAAGACAGGCCAGTGATCAGCGACAATCAAAACTCCCGGCCGTATTGCCTCATTTAAAAATGTTACCGAACTGAGGGTTGTTGCCTCATCGAAAATGTTACCGAACGACCGGTCAAACGGGAGAGTTCTTCCCGCCGTCGAGGCTGTGGGAAAGTGGGAAACTCTTCGAGTTTCCCAAGGTCGCGGGGCGACCGCCTTTTCCACAGCCCCCGTCGCCCGCAGATGCTGAAGCCGGGCGGACCCGATCCAGTTCGAGCCACTCGCCATCGAAAGTCTCCAGAATCTGACGCCGCCATTCGCGCACGCGCCGCTGCAGGGTCCGTAACTGACCGTTGGGGTAACGTCCCGGGTGCCGCTGCTGAAGCTCAAGCAACAGCGACTTTGATGTTCGCCCGGGATCGGATTCAAGCCATGACCGCATCTCCTCCCAGACGCCGTCGAACGGGTCCGGGCGAGTACGCCAGGTGTGGGGCACAGGTTGTTTCCGTGTTTTGCGATACCGACGCGTGATTCGTTGCTCGAAGCCGGGATCGGGGAGTTCCGCCTCAATCGGGGCTCGGTCTGCATCTGCGTCGCAGTTCGGGGACACAAGGGCGGCGCGCACGATGTCGTCCGTTAGCGTGGGAGAGGCCAGTTCCTTCGCATGTCTCCAGAATGCATCCTGGAGTTTCTCAAGCTGTCGTAGGAGATCGACCGGATCCGAACGTTCATAAATCGCAGCAAGGCGAACGCGAACCTCCGGGTCGAGCGCATCCGAATTCGAGAGCCGTTGATAGGGTGTTTGCGCGATATCGTAGCGTTTCGTCACCCGGGATCCATCGCGAGTCTTCGTCGTGAGCTTCATGGACGGCTGGAAGAAGTTCACGTAGAGCCGGACCACTCGGTAGAGCTCGGCAAGCTGCCTGTATGCCAGTGAGCCTTCGTAGCGGTCGTAGCCGACCAATTGGCGGACGATCGAGCCGTTCTTCTGTTCGACGAAGCACTGGTCGTTCTTCCGGCGCGCCCGGCCTCGGGTGAATTGAATCGTTTCACGCTCGCAGTAGGCGAGGAGTCCGTAGTTCATGAACTCGGAACCGTTATCCGTGTCCAGGCCGACAAGCTGAAACGGAAGGATCTGCCGTGCCGTCGTGAGCGCCTGCAGAATGTCCGCCTCCGTACGCCGTAGCAACGCCAGACATTCGGTCCAGCCGGTCGCCACGTCGGTCAGTACCAGGGTGTGGAGGAAAGGGCCTTCCGAGTTCCCGCCGCAGTGTGCAACCAAGTCCCGCTTCCATGAATCCCGGCCGCGTGTCCGCCCAGTCGGCGAATGTGCGAATCGGAACGCGGTGTTTGAGTAACTGTCCGGACTTGGTGGTGGTCTTGCCGTGCGGTCGATGATCGAATCGGAATTGACGGAAGATCCGATCAGCCGTGGCGGCGCTCAGCTCAAGCAGATCCGCCCGCGTTTTATCAGACAATGACAGATGCCCGTGACGCTCCATGGTCGGGATCAGCTCCGGCAGAAACGGAACGAGCCGTTTGCCACAGACATCATTGACTGTGCGCCAGGCCGCGATCAGGGCGGCCTGCACCGCGGGGCCGTATCGACGGACCCGGCCGCGCGGTTGCCGTCGGGGCCGTTCGCCCCTCAGAATGTCGTTCAGAAGCCGTGTCGCGTGCTTCCGATGGAACCCGGTCGATTCAAGGAACTCATCCAGGATTCGCTTCTTCTCCGGTCGCGCCGCATTCTTGTAGCGAACCGCCGTTCGTAGAGCTAATTCTCGCCTTGCCGCAACAGTCATGTGTGTCCTCACTTCCCACCTCCGTTCTCATAGAGTTGGGTAACATTTCTAATGAGGCAACAACCTCAGTTCGGTAACATTTTCAATGAGTCAATGCGGCAGCGGTGGGAACCGTGCTTTGTAGGATTTCCGCGAGCGCGGTTTCAGGATTTCGTGAGAACGAAGTTCTCCATCACTAACATATCCAGCCCGGATGCGTAGAAGGTTTTCAGCGCGTCCCGGGGCGTGCAGGCGATGGGTTCATCAAAGTAGTTCAACGATGTGTTCAACAGAGCCCGAACGCTCGTTTTCTTTTGGAAGACATCGAGCAACCGGTGCAGTTTCGGCGCCGCCGATTTCGAAACTGTTTGCAAACGGACGGGTGAGTCGCCGAAATATTCAGACAGGTGAGTAGACCGGGACAGGTAAGGCGATCGCGTATCGATACTGCCGCCCTCATCTTTCATCGCGACGGCGTACGCAAAATATGAAGGACGCTTTTTTAGATAGGAACTGAGATTGTCGCAAGCATACGAGTCTGCGGGATTGGCAAACACGCTACGGGCGCCAAGAGCCCGATAGCCAAACTCACACGCACCCGCAAACCAACCGACCATCTTCCCTGCCTCCAGTGCATCGCAGGTTAGATCCATCACTTCCTTGTGTGAATGGAAGGCATATCGGGCCTTGCAGTTATCGAGAGTTCCCTTTATTTCGTTCGGGTCATACCTTGGCCCCAAAAAAGGTTTCAGGGGCTCGCTTGGAAAACGGCCAGTCAAGGCCAGTGGCCCGCCGATGGCACACGCTGGGTTCCCGGGTGAAAACGACACCGCGAAGGAATTGTCTGGGAAGGCTGCGGCAACGGCATCGTTCAAGCGCCAACTCTGGAATACCCCCCCGCAGAGCGCGACTGGATGAGAAGGGAGCTTTTGGAGTACCGAACGGAGCAGGGCCACGATCTCGTTACTCAGCACTTCGAACAACGACGCGGCCAGATCGTAGTGGACTTTTTCCAGAATGTCTCCAGGGCGGCGGCGACAAGGCCCAGTTACTTCAGACAACGCAGTTGGAGTCTTGTCTGGGTCGAATCCGTCCTCTAGCAATCCGTAAAGATCTTCGGTAAATCGCGCCTTGCCGAAGCGAGCCATATTCTCCAGGTGGTGGATGCGCTCCCGCTCGAGTCCGATGAATCGGGCACATTTCTCGGCGAATGACACAACAGGAAAATTGGTGTCGAATTCGTAGGTGCTCGATTCGCAATTGGAATAGACGGCTCGTGTCCGTCCTACCATCAACACATTGACCGACGACCCGTGCACGGCCCGCTCGAAAGCCAGATGGGCAGCAACGTGATCGACCGTAGAGACTCCAGGCGATAGACCATGGTGCCGGATCAAAAACTGCTCCACGTAAGACGCCTGGCGCCCTGAGATGTTCGAGTCCGCTTGTATGGACGGCGTGTAGACGACCGCATCGACGCCACTCATTCGCCCGGGAACCTTCGCGAGCGCGTGCTCAACGGCGCGTGAGCCAATCGTTTCGAGGTCCTTGAGTCCTAATCCTTTATAGCGACGGAGTTTATCTTCTTCTATAGCAAAGGTGACCTCGTTATCCTGAAGCAGACTCGCGGCAAAGCCTCCGTCCATTCCGGAAAGGCCGAGTACGTGTTGACGAAGCCTAGGCATCAGGGCAACACCACTGGTTAGCTCGACGAATTCTTCTCACAGTCGTGTAGTCTCAAACTCATAGGCTCTGAGGGCAAACCACTGGAACAATGAGGATTTACCGTCTCAATAAAGTCAATGCAAAGAAAACGGCGGTAGGGCTCAGTGAGCGAATCCTGAAAGTCCTTGCCAAATAATGGTAGCACTCCCTTGCTTCCCATGGCATGCACGATAGCGGTCATTCCTTGCCCCCAGTTGCCGGTAATCGTTCCAACCTTCGGTCCTTGAGAGCGACATTGTACAATAGCACGCATTTCTTACGGGGTTGATTGTTTAATAAATTGAAGGGCTTAGGCGGATCGCCAAGGCAAGAGATATCGAAGCAATCTTTGTTTTCAATCTGCGACGCTACGAAAAGGGTGCCATTGATTACATGGATCGCTGGCGCTGACAGTCTTTAAGAAGGACGGGATAAAACTCCCTGGAATGAAGACTGCAGAGTCCCTCCTACAATCGGAATTCGGTCTCACTCCAGCGATTCGGAAAGAGGTTACTGTTGACTAGGCATCCCCAAGTATGATTCTGGTCCGGTTGACAGCATCGCAAACTCCATGGTCCACTCCTACACGCCTACACATCGTAATCAGCCATCAACTCCCGGCGTACAGGCCCAGGCTGGTAGCTGAATACTGACAGTTCAATGCAAACCAAGAAAGCTCTCATCACCGGAATAACGGGACAGGATGGGTCGTATCTGGCAGAACTTCTCCTTTCCAAAGGCTATGAGGTCCACGGCCTGATGCGGCGGTCCAGTTCTTTCAACACGCAACGAATCGACCACATTTATCAGGACCGTCATGTCAAGGACGCAAGCCTCCGCCTCCACTTTGCCGATCTGAATGACGGCAGCTCGCTGAACAAACTGATCCGCTCGCTGGAACCGAATGAAATCTATAATCTTGGCGCTCAGAGCCACGTTCGAGTGAGTTTCGACATTCCCGAATACACGGGAGAGAGTGCGGGTCTCGCCGCAGTCCGGCTGCTCGAAGGGATTCGAGAATGTGGCGTGAACACTCGTTACTATCAGGCATCGAGCAGCGAAATGTTCGGCAACGCCACGAAAAGGCCTCAAGACGAAAACACACCCTTGAAGCCCCGCAGCCCATACGCCGCAGCGAAGGTCTACGCCTACTGGATGACAGTCAACTACCGCGAAGCCTACAATATGTTCGCCGTCAACGGCATTCTGTTCAATCACGAGTCCCCCCGGCGCGGTGAGACGTTCGTGTCGCGCAAGATTTCTCTGGCAGCAGCACGAATCAAGTTGGGAATTCAGGACAAGCTGTATCTGGGAAATCTGGACGCTCAGCGGGACTGGGGATTCGCGGGCGACTATGTCGAAGCGATGTGGATGATGCTGCAGCGGGACACACCAGAGGATTACGTTGTCGCCACTGGCGAAACGCATTCGGTTCGGGACTTCCTAGAAGTCGCTTTCCTCCACGCAGGACTGGACTGGGCCCGGCACATCGAGATCGATTCAGAATACTTCCGTCCCACTGAAGTCGACGTTTTGATCGGCGACGCTTCGAAAGCGCGAAGAAACCTCGGCTGGCAGCCCCGGGTCGGGTTCGAGGAATTGGTACACATGATGGTCGACGCAGACATAGCCGCGGAACGACTCAAGCTGGAGGGTAGCCGATCTGGTGCTCACTAGAACTGAGTTCTGGGCTGACAGGAGAGTTATGGTCACCGGTGGTCGTGGGTTCTTGGGCTCACGGGTTGTCGCCAAGCTCCAGACGAAGGGTTGCAGAAATATCCTAGTACCTTCCCACTCCGAGTACGACTTCGTAAAAGCAACGGATGTCGAACGGGCGTACCTTGAGATGAAACCCGACTTGGTTATCCACCTTGCTGCTATCGTAGGCGGCATCGGCGCCAACCAAGCCAATCCTGGCTCTTATTTCTTCGAGAACGCAATGATGGGCATCCAGTTGATGGAGGCTGCACGACAGGTTGGTGTGGACAAGTTTGTCGCGATCGGTACGGTCTGCGCGTACCCGAAGCACACTCCCGCGCCCTTTAAGGAAGAAAACTTATGGGACGGTTATCCAGAAGAAACCAATGCACCGTACGGCTTAGCCAAGAAAATGCTTCTCGTCCAAGGGCAAGCGTACCGAGAGCAATACGGGTTCAATTGTATCTACCTGTTGCCAGTCAACCTTTACGGCCCGAACGACAACGACGACCTGGACACGTCCCACGTGATCCCCGCGCTGATCCGAAAGTGTCTGGAAGCGGTACGTGATCGAAAATCAGAAATCGTCGCCTGGGGTACTGGGGAAGCCACCCGGGAATTCCTATATGTGGATGATGCTGCCGAAGGTATCGTCCTGGCAGCGGAACGTTATGACGGAATCGAACCGGTCAACCTCGGATCGGGCGACTCGATACGTATCGGGGCTCTCATGGGGTTAATCGCCCAACTCACTGGATATACGGGCCGCATTCGATGGGACACGGGGCGCCCGGATGGGCAACCATCGCGCCAATTGGACGTGACTAGGGCGGAGAACTTTTTTGGGTTCAAATCCAGAACTTCGCTCGAAGACGGTCTGGAGCAAACGATCAACTGGATGAGGTCCCGAACAGCGTCAGCAGGCTGATATCATAGCGGGCAAGAGCGGAGACTCTTGCCAAGACAGCATCGCATTGGACTTTCGAAACCAAGTTGCCGCTGGTGGCGATCAAAACCTGCGATACCTAGCTTAGATCTATCAGCTGTTTGCCGGACGAAGAAATCGTGGGCTGAATTTCTTAGGCGGTTTCTTGAGAACAAGGAGTTTGAGGAGGGAATCGATCGGATGCTGTCCAGGCTCTCTCACCAAAACCCAAAATCTTGATGCCGTGGGTCTGGCAAACAGATAGAGCGAGGGTATGCCAGAGAGCCGTTATTGTTGAAGACAAGCAGGCTCGCAGCAAATGAGAAAGCATCTCGGAATACTTTTCCGGTATCATCACGTCATCAGCGGAACAGGTGCAACGCTGTTTCAAGTCATGCCACACGCCGTCGCACCCGTCGCACCCGCCGCACCCGCCATCGAACAATCCGGTTGGCCCAACCGGAACCGATCGCGTCGAACTCTCCAACGTATTCGTACGGCTGTCCGCTGAGGCCCGCCTTGAAATTGATGATACCCGGCTCGGTATGGTCCGGATCCATGCCACCCAAATCAAACCATCGATATCCGGATTCCTTGAGATGCTGGATCGCCTGCCAGATCAGCAGCTGCCCCACGTTAGCGGTGCGCCCCGCCCCTTCGATGACACCGGCCAGAAATTCCCCGATGCTGCCGTAACGAGCTATTAGTACGGCACCGAGCAGGGATTCACCGGACGTTGCGACAAACGCCAGGAGTCTACGTTCGGTGGGAAGGAAGCTCTGGAGCGCGACAAGAAACTTCGGCGTGACCGTCGTCGGATAGGAATGCAGAGCAAACTCTCCGCGCTGCAACCGTAAGAACTGTTTGAAGCTCTCGTTGGAGTCGCGGCGCACGGTCACTTCACGCCGTTCGGCGTTCGACAGGCTGTTGCGCCAACGTTTGTCGAGGCGCTGGCGAATGAGGCCGAGATCCACCGTCAAGTCCAGGCGGGAAGAGACCCATCCATTGCCCTCCCTCGAGGGACTGTAACCCGGGTCGTTCGAAGCGATGGAATCCCACTCCGGTTTCGAGACCGGGGGAGCGATCCTCAGGTACAGATGTTGCCGTTCGGCCCACAGACTTCGCGCCTCACTCATCATCGGCCCTAATTGTTCCGGACCTGCAGCGTCAGACTTACGACATAGAGGGCCACGATTGACCCAGGCGAAACCGGCTCGAACTAGGGGCACCCTTCGAATGACAGCTTGAATCGCTCCGATGGGAACACCGTCGTCTTCGAAAACCGCGCGATCAATCTTCCATGGACCGGTACTTGCCAGTGCTTCTCCATACTCCCAGGTCTGCATCAGACTCAGATCGTCGAATTGGGAGGTGAGTGCTGTCCATTCGGATGCGGTGAAAGGTTTTTGGATGAGTTGGAACATGAGGGAGCGGAGTGCGGTCATAGATCGCACCTACAGAAGAACAAAAGAAACGTTAAGTGTCCTTACGTCAGATGCCGGCAGCGATGAGATCCGACAGTTGAAGCATGCCGACGACGCGGTTGCCATCGTCTACGACCGGGAGGACGGCGAGGCGTTTCTCGCGGCTCGAGTACATAACGTTCAATGCTTCTACGGCTTTCGTTGTGTCTCTGATGGACAACGGGTCGGGATTCATCACGTCGGTGATTGATTGGTCGAAAATGTTGCGTTGCGATTCCAGAACGTGGCGGATATCGAAATCAGTCACGATTCCACTGAGCCGCTGGTCTCCATCGACGACGGACACGGCACCGGCCTGACCTTGGGCAATGCGGATCAGCATGGTCTTGATCGAGTCGTCTTCAAACACGATGGGGTTGTACTCGCCGCTACGCATCACGTCGGAAACTGTCAGCGTCAGTCGCCGGCCCAATTGCCCGCCGGGGTGATGCAGAGCGTACTCATCGGCTGAAAAATCTTTGAGTTTCATCAATGCCACGGCGATGGCATCGCCTGCCGCCAGAGCTGCTGTCGAACTGGCGGTCGGCGCGAGATTCAGGGGACACGCCTCGCGGGCAACGTCCACGTTGACGATGATGTCGCTGGCCCGACCCAAGGTGGAGTCGGCCGTACCGGTCAGACCGATCAAAACGACTCCGATGCGCTTGAACACTCCAATCAGGGCGTTCAATTCTGCACTTTCACCGCTTTTCCCCACGGCTATGACGACGTCACCTCCCTGGACGATGCCGACGTCTCCATGGAGCGCTTCGGCGGGGTGCAGGAAAACAGCGGGGGTCCCCGTACTGGTCAGCGTGGAGGCGATCTTGGCCGCAACGTTACCGGACTTTCCGACACCGGTCAGTACGACCTTGCCGGAACAATCGCGGATGGCCTGCACGGCTCCGACGAATCCTGAATCCGCTCTCTCGTAGACCTGTTTGAGGCCTTCGATTTCTATGGCTAGAACCTGGCGGATCTCTTCCAGAATCGTGTCCGCTTCCCCCTGCGGAGACGATCCTGGACCGGACGTTTCAGGCTGTACGTCTTCTTTCATTCAAAAACCGAATCCAATCGGTAAATTCATCAAACAGAATACTAGGAACACCGTTAGCCTCACAACTATCTGGTCTTACGCGTTGCGCTCGTGTTACGCATTGACCATTGCTCATTTCGAAGCTGGAAGAAGGGATTCATAGCGGCGGGCGGCGCGAGCATAGGCTCGGTCCATTCCGCCGTCCATCACGAAGGTCTGGTAGGCGAATGGCAAATCCAGATCGATATTCTGTCGGCGAATACCCAAGCGGTGAGTCATCCGGCTATTGAAACCCGCTAAGCCACTACAACAAAAACGGTAGTGCTGCCCGATCAAGTCCATGGAATCTCCGTCAATGGAATCCACGTCTCCGAAGGGATATGCAAACCAGTTCATCTTCGTTCCCAATCGCGATTCCAACAGATCCTTCGAACCTGCGATTTCCAAGTCACGATCCCCAGGAGCGAGGGTTGCCAGCCGACCGTGTCGGCCGGTATGCGAACCGATCGTGTGACCGGCATCGATCAGTGCCTTCGCCGAATCCCACTGCATCAATCGCATGTCTTTCGGCAGATCTTCCGCCGCGACTCGATCTTCGAACATTCGTTCAGCGATTTCCTGTCGCTGCTGGTCCGGGGGGAGCTCCATCATCGCCGGACAAACAAAGAAAACACCTCGAATACCCCTGGTGTCGAGAACCTCGCGGGCAGCGACTGCCTGACTCTCAAAGCCGTCGTCAAAGGTCAGCAAGACCGGCGTGTGGTCTTGTTGAGATATTGAAGGCGCGTCTGCAAGCAAAGAGGTTACGTCCTCTGGTGCCACGATCGTGTAGTTTTCCGCAAGATAATCGACAAACCTCTCAAATGCTGGTCGCCGGAACTGAGGAATGTCGTGAAAGAGAACCACCTGGAATGGAGAAAGAGTCGGGGCTGGGGAAAATCGTTTTCTGAGTCGGTGGATCGGACCGAGAACAGGTCCCATTCGGTACCAGAGCGACAGCCACCAGGGATACTTCAGCGTTGCCATGGCGCGAAAAGGGTCAATCGATCTCGAGGTATCTATAAGGGGCGGCTTCGGGAGTTGCGCTCAATCTCACGGTCGGGTACCCAATGACCTCAGCCCATCACAGCGCTTCTGACATTCAGGACGATGTCCTTGATATCCGCATCATCAAGATCCTGGTGCACAGGCAGAAGCAGAATGTGGTCACGCAGGTCCTGAACTTCGCGATTGAGGTCGGAGTTGACGGCGATCGCTTCTGGCAACTCCGGCCACACGAACCCGGGAATCCCGGCCAATTCCAATCTGGAAGCCACGGGAACGCTCGGTGTCTCAAGGACGATAGGGAACACATATGGACACACACCATCCGGTAGGTCCGGAAACAGCGGTCGAACGCCCTTTATCTTCTTAATTTCTTCAATCAAAGCCCGGTAGTTGCGACGGCGGTTTTCTCGCACGCGTTCGGCTTCCTGCGATTCGACCTGAAGCAGGTGGGCGACGAAACGGCCCATACGATTGGAGACGTTAGGTGTGATGTTTGACTGCAGACTGTGGCGCAAAGCGGTGAATCCCAAAAAACCATGCCAGGAGATGCCGAGACGTCTCAGGGCTCGCTGCAGGAACCTCACCACCATCCAACCCAGTAAACCGGCCGCATCGCCCCTTCCGGATGTTTCCAGATCTTCTGCCACCTCCGCGTCGGTGACGAGGACCCCTCCCGATGGTACGGGCAACAATTTCCAGGGACTAAAAACCAACATGTCTCCGGAACCAATCCCAGGCGTCATACCAAGCAGGTGAGCCGCGTCTTCAACCAGTAGCATTCGGTGCTCGTCGGCAAATCGACGGGCACCTGTGGTGTCGCTCGGAAATCCGAAATAGTGCACCAGGACGAGAACCTGTAATTCGCCGTGTTCGGCAGATGGTACCGGACCCAGCCTCTCCCAGTCCGGCGTGAGGTCGGGACGCAGCCGATAAAACTCGAAGCTTACTGGGACGTCGCTGAACCCGGCCAGGGCTTCGACACAGATGTAACCGGGCCACCAGATCCGAACGCTGTCTCCTCCGCGCACGCGGCGATAGCCCTCGATGCCTCCTGCCAGGGCCGTGCGGCCGCTGCCAAACAGATACAAACGGCGCGGATCATCTGCCCAGAGGGAATTTCTGAAATCGAAAGGTGTCCGGATTGCCCGAAGGATGCTACGGAGCGAAGGCAGGGGCGCCGCGGGGACCGTCAATGTCTCACTGTGGGCGCTGGCCGATCAGACGCTCTGCCCTGGACTGAACAAAACGTCCTGGATAACGCAGTTCGGGCAGCTTCTGATTGAGGAGCGTGGCCAATTTCCTCAGGGGCGAGACCAGCATGGGAGATAGCCCGACCAGAAGGGGAAACAGAACAGCCGAGGGCAGGGTCCGGAGGTGCATGACCACTGCAACGCCGGGGCCAAGACGACGATGAACCCTGCGGGCGAGGGATGCCGCTTCGGCATCAGACAGGTCGAGCTGTTCGGGCGCCAGTTCCAATCCCACGTTCAAAGACGCTGCCTGTCCCATGTTTTCACTGTTCAGGACAAGGCGTATTCTCGAATCCTCATAAGATCGTATCAACTCGACGGAATTATCGGTGCTGGCGTCGTCAACGATGAGGAACTCAAAGTCGGTGAACGTCTGGTTGAGAACGCTCTCGACGGCTTCGGCTAGAAAGGCAACGCCGTTGTAAACGGTCATCAGGACTGTGATTTCGGGGCTGGTGGACGACATTACTTCGAAGCGACGGCTCTCAGGTGGGAACTCAAACGATTGGCCTTGAGGAACTCCTGAAATGCATTCCTCACTGAGGCGTCATCGTTTTGGGAAATCTCGGGGTCCTCGGCGAGTGTATTGCGGACGATGTCGACGTCCAGTTCGCCCGGCGTTTCCAGATTGTGCAGATGGAAACCACACCGGGAGATCAGCGGCCGAACACCCTCGACGACAGCAAGTTCAGATGCTGGGGCGGATGCGCGCTCTTAGAATGTTCCCACAAGACCTGAATGTCAAACCCACTGACGGTGAGTGTCGTAAAAATCAACAGACCACCCGGCGCCAGAAGCTTTCGGACCGCTCCAAGAAATTCGGACGGATCAAACGCATGCTCCAAAAACTCGAAGCTGGTCATGACCGATGGTGATGGTCCATCTAGATGGCATTGTTCGATCGTGTCCTCGACGATTGTGAAACCACGCTCGCGGCAGACTGCAGCCAATGGCGGCGAAGGCTCGATACCGATCACGTCATCGAAGATATTGAGCGCCTGGGTTTCGTCGAGAAAAATGCCATAGCCGGATCCGATGTCGGCAAATCGCTTGCCGTTAGGATTTATCTTACGCGACCATTCCTCGACGAACAACGCCCGTGGACGGAAGATGCGCACACGGCGGGCATCGGCCGTCTGCTTGAAGAAGTCCGTGGCCCAGAAATGTACGGACGCGCCATCCCGGTAGTACGTATTGATCATCGAAGGGGTGGGCCGGGGAGACACGAAGAGTGACGCGCAGTCCTCGCATAGCCGGTATCCGAACGAGAGCTTCTCGAAGGCCAGATGGGACGAGGTGCCGGCACAGGCAGGACAGTTAACCTCGACAAAGTCGGCCGTCTTCGAAAAGAAACGTTCGACATCTCCTGCCGCAAGCTCGAGGTAGCGGTTGAACAGGGCCTGGGGACGGATATCCTGTTCTTTCACAGTGGCAGGTGATCAATGGTTGATAGCGATCCTACTTGCAATTGCTCATTGATCACTTTCTCGTCGGTTCTTAGTCAGACAAGACAGGCATCACTTCCTGGACCAGGTACTCTTCGACCACCTCCTGCCAGGGCCGCATCTTGTAGAAACCTGTCGATTCGAGCTTCAGGTTTCGGAGTGCTTCCGACCTCCCTCTCGGTGCCGGAAGCGGGAACTGATCTGATCCGACAGGCTCGATCGTGACATCGTCCCTGCCCAGAAAGAAATCCGGGAACGTTTAGTAAGTACGCCAGCATCGACGACAAGATCGACGACTTGAACTTCTACACAACACACGTAAAGTTTGGAATCGGGCGAGCAACATATGACGCAGCTCAGGAGATTCGTTCAGGTGATCTTACGCGCGAAGAAGCAGTGGCCCTTGTCAGGCGCTACGACGGGGAATTCCCTGAACGCTTTATCGACGAACTATTTGAGTATCTCAGCTTACCGATCCGAACTTTCGGCCATATCTCTGACTTCTTCGAACAACCTATGGTCACCCGCGATTACTTCGAGACCTTGGCCGATTCGTTCAGATCCCCTCACCTCTGGACGAGAACCAACGATCGCTGGGAACTTCGACACAAGGTGTGGGATTCGAATCAAGAGGGCCCTTCTCCGGAGCTGGGCTGGAAGAAGGAATACGAAAAGAAATGGACGTTGAGCTAGAGAAAGTCGGAATATACGTCCCCACACTTGATCGCCCGTTCTTTCTCAATCGCCTGCTCCGTTACTATGCCGGGCAACACCTTGCGAGCCCCATTACGGTCGGAGACGCCTCTACCGAAGCGACAACGATCGACCAAAACCAAAAGGTCATTGAGCGATGGGATTCCGACATCACGATCCGATATATTCAGACTCCACATCGAACTCTCCACGAGTCGCTTCTCGATATTCTGAGAGCCGGGTCTGAGGATTTGGCAGTCTTCGTCGAGGACGACAATTTCGTCATCCCCAACGGGCTATATGAATGTGCCCGTTTCTTGGACCATCACCCCGAGTACAGAATCGCGTGCGGTTGGGGCATGACCTTCAAGCCCGATCATCCGCAGCGCATAACTGCCCTAACAAGTGATTTTTACAGGATGGGGAGCAATGAAGGTGACGATCCAGGGGGTCGATTCACCCACTACTTTGGTCCTGGTCTTTTTCTGCCGTACCTGGCACTGCGCCGACGTAGTGAGTTCATCGAAGACCTCTTACCAGTTGAAAAGTGTCCCGACATAAACTTCATGGAACTTCTCGTCAACGGGTCCTCAGTCGCTCGAGGAAGGTGCAAGAAGCTAGACACTTTCTTCATTGCGCGCCAGGTCCCTCGACCTGGGGACTACGGTCTCCCAACTGCGGCGGACTGGCTCAGAATGCCACGGTGGAAAGATGGGCATAAGACGTTTGTTGAAGAATCGGAAGCGGTTCTAACCTCGCTGGGCATCGATCGCGATTCAGCGAGAGAACTGGTTGATCAAGCGTTGCACAGCTACATGGCTGCGCGCTTCCGCTCAAAGGCCTTGCCCTGCACAACGAAGAGAATGTTTGAAACGATTCAGGGATTCCTGGAGCGAACTCCGAGAATTCCCCCAAGATCTTTCGCTCCAATCCAAAACATCCTCCTCAACCCTCAATGGATTTAGAATTTCGAAAACCGAGTACACGAAACAACTCACCGAAAGCTTCCAAATATTCATAAGGATTCACACTCAATGGCTTCACGGCATCGAAAAACTCGATTGCACATCCCGATCCGAGACTATTTGAAGCTAAACATAAGGCGAGGATTTCTGCTGCGATTTCAACTGCTCACTGGCAGGATCATATCTTTTGCAAGTAGGTCGCTCAGGGTTTATGAGGCATACGTACGGAAGGCGGCGTCCAGAAACAGTCCGGGCGCCCCGGATGAAGCCCAACTGAAGCAACTAGCGGCCCCGCGTCTCGAACGATTCCTGGAATCCGCTCATATGCCTCGCGCTCGGATTCTATCAGACGAAGAGGTTCACGGTGGCGATCTTGGCCGGTCAGACGGTTATCTCGCCGCGACGATCTACCTGGATCGATTTCTGAAAGAACATGCGTCGGAAATCAGAACCGTCGTAAATGTCGGTTGCGGGCTTGACAACATTTCCGAATGGCTGTCGCGCAATCACCCCGACGTTCAATTCGTCTCAAATGACGTAATGGAAGACCTGGAAGAGATTCAAAACACGCTGCTGCCTTCCTATTCGGCAAGATCAAACTGGAAGTGCGTTCAAGGATATCAACATGACCTCTTAAGAACAGGCGAGCTACGGGGAGATCTGTTTTTCTTCAAGAGCACAGCAACAGGATTTCATCCCAGAGAGCTGGATGCGTACGTCGCGTTGCTCTCAACTACTGCCAAATACGTCTATTTCGCAGAAGCCTGGGAACAGCCGGTCGACTCACTTAATCTATTGAAGATAGTTAAGCCCGAAGATGTAGATCCTGATAAACCTGTACTGAGCGGTGATGGATATTTCTTCAACAATTTTTTCGCATTGTTCGACAGACATGGCTTCGAGGTTCTCCAGTCGGATCTCTATCCTAGCGGCAAGTACACACTCCACATCGTCGCAAGAAACAAGAACTTCTGACGCTATTACCCAACCTTGACTCACCTTCAGAGCGTGTTCTAGCTTCAAGAAACGGTTACCGGAACCACATTTGACTAGAATCGTGTTGCTGGCACTATCCTCAGATGGCTGGCAGAGTCACCTGGGTTCAATCCATGCCGCATCCAGCTCAGCTTCTATGGATCGCTGGAGTAGTAGATCCACTGTTACGACTAAGCGATCAATGCCTCTCTTCCTGACCAACGCGCCCTCACAACCTTCCAGAGGACCGTATCTGACTCGTATCTTTCTCCCGGCTTTCAGATAGGGGTACGGGTTGTGCGGGATCTCGGACGTCACCAGGATCTTCACGGCCTCGACTTGCTCGTCGGGAATGATTGCAGGCGCCCCTTCAACAGTTACAAATGAAACTGCCCCGTACGGTTTCAGGGCCTTCCGATAGTGCTCGGAGTCGATCCGGACGAAGAGATAATTCTTGAAGAGCGGCTCTTCGACGATCTTGTACCGGTCACTCCAGCGCCTCCGGATCTTATGGGTGGGAAGATAGGCTTCAATCCGATAGTTTGTCAGCTCCTGCAGGACCTGCTTCTCGTGTCGCGGGCGAGTGTAGAGGGCGTACCAATGCTGCATTAAGAACTATTCCGCCACCGCTAACTGAAACTCATCCAACCAGACTTTTCCACCCAACAGGTTGTCGAACTTCCCGCTCGGAATCCGTCGTACACGAACTGTGACCAGATCCGAGGAGGCAGTGAAAGGGACTGTGAACTCCTGCCAGTAGGTCGTCCCGAGAGGTGCATCCGTCCTCTGCCCGTCGACTTCCAAGAAGACACCCTCATCGGTAGAAATAGCTTCGGTCCTCATCCAGAACGTGAGTTCGTAATCATTACCTTGCTCCACAGGCAACCATTGCCAGAGGTGGGAGTAGTTGACGTTTTCCTCTCCCGAGAACTCGATCAGGAAACTGGCGAAACCTTCCTGCGACTGGGTCGTGTCCCTGCGGGCTTCGGCATGCTCCCATGAGGAAGAGCGCCAGTCGAATCCACCGTTCATCGGCTGTGTTTCGAAACCACCGTTGAATACCGTAGCGAGCTCGTTGCTACTCGAAAAAACCTTATGGGCATCATGAGGCTGTCCCCTGTTTACCAGATAGTTCACGTATCCGAAACGTTCCTGCGGATTGGTGTTGAAGGTCTGCAAGCGTTCCCAGGACAAACGGGCTCCCAATTCGCTGTTCTGTCCAATGAAATAACTCATGGCCGAAAGATTGGCGTCCTTCGTATTGGGGACATGCGTGGCGACGATCAGTTCGGGATCTTCGTAGAAGCGCCAGACCAGATCCAGAACCTGCGTCAAGTAGCTCACATCCAGATCGGCTGTCCGTCGCAGTTCAAAGTCGGCTGCGGTCAAATCCCCTAACCTGATAAAAAGGTTCGCTGCCGACCAGTGTGTCTGCGCGTAATTAGGGTCCATTTCCAGGCCCTTTGCCATCGCATCGCGTGCACCCTCGGCGTTGCCATCTTGTTCGTAGAACTTCGAAAGCTCCAGCCAATGTGAAGCACGGTAGGGATTCAAACGGACGGCCGCCAGATACTGTTCCCGCGCCTTTTCCAAATCCAGATGTTCAGTCGAGTAGTTGTAGAGCTGGGCAAGAGTGAATCGGTAGTCGGCGTTATCCGGGTCGTAGGCTATCGCACGCTCGTAGATCTGGGGGTCGGGAATGCCTTCGCGGGTGATCCAGGCGGCGAGAAACAGCCACCAGGTCTGATAGAACATGAAGCCGCAGATTCCCAGCGTCAACGTGATCGCAATGATCTTGCGCGGCCACGTGTTGAGTTCAATTTCCCATCGACTGCGTGGCGGTGAGGGCACTTAACCTCGCTGGTCGGCCGGCACCCACTTCAAGGTGGGTTCAGGGCCGACATATTCGGCTCTGGGTCGAATCAGACGATTATCGGCGTACTGCTCCAGGATATGTGCCGTCCAACCAGACATCCGGCTGACGGCAAAGAACGGTGTGAACAGATCGATCGGAAGTCCGATCACGTAATACGTGCTCGCAGAATAGAAATCTACGTTTGCATTGAGCTTCTTTTCGTTGTTCACGATCTGCTCGATATGCGTCGACATGTCGAACCACTTGGTGTTTCCGGCCCGCTCGCCCGATTCCTTCGACATTCGGCGCAGGTGCGTCGCGCGCGGGTCCTCGGTGCGATAAACACGGTGACCGAAGCCGGGAATCTTCGTCTTGGCGGCCAACATTTCATGCACCTTGCTCTCGACCTTGGAGTCGTCCCCGATTTCCAGAAGCAGCCTCATCACGTTGGCATTCGCTCCGCCGTGAAGCGGCCCTTTGAGGGCTCCGATGCCTGACGTCACGGCCGAATACATGTCGGACAACGTACCCGCGGTAACCCGTCCGGCAAAAGTCGACGCGTTGTATTCGTGGTCCGCGTGCAGAATCAACGCGATGTCCAGAGCGCGCTCGATGGTGTCGTTCGGGGCTTCGCCCGTCAGCATGTAATAGAAGTTGCCCGCATGGCTCAAATCGGACCGGGGAGCTACCGGGTCGTTCCCATCCCGCAACCGGGCTACAGCCGCTACGACCGTCGCGGTCTGTGCCGTCAGCCGGAGCGCTTTTCGCTTGTTGGCTTCCGGGGAACCGTCTTCGGCCTCCGAGTCAAACATTGACAGGGCAGATACGCCAGTCCGTAGGGCCTCCATAGGCGTCGCAGATTTCGAGAAGTGCCGCATCATCGCAATGACGTCTTCAGGGATGGGCCGGTAACTGGCCATCTCAGAAGACGTTGTGTCTAACTCGGAACTCGTCGGCAGGGTACCGAACCAGAGAAGATGGGAGGTTTCTTCAAAGGTCGAATTGGGCGCCAGTTCGTGGATATTGTAGCCACGGTACGACAAGAGCCCCTTGTCCCCATCGATGTAACAGATTCCAGACTGACCCGCGACAACGTCCTGAAGTCCCGCCGGCATTATGCTTCCTCCTTCGATCCTCTAACACAGGGTGCGCGCGTCTCGCACCGTTCCCATAAATCCGTATTCGGACACGCCCTGTCGGCAAAGGTATTCATTTTATTGCTTTCTTGGGCCAGTTTCTACTTCGAAATCGGAACCTCGAGTGACTTCGAGACGTTCCGCCGCGGAATTCCGGTTCATCGCCACCTCGACGTAACCCGAACTGCCCACAACCATGAAAAGCTCGCCAGCCAGTCCTTCCGCGTACGTTCTATAGAACGAGCTCACGGGGGTACCTGAAATGCGGAGCACTGAGTCAGTGGTCAGACTCCTGGGGCCGGAGGCTCGTCACAATGTTTCCAAACCGATCAACATGGAGAACGGTGGGACTCTTGCTCGAGGTCAGTTTCAAGAAATCGAGAATCGGCGGCCCCACCGCCTCCAGAGCCATCCCTGCGGCCAGTCGGGCTGCGACCGGGGCGAATATATCACGGCCATGAAAGGTGTCACTTACTGGCTTCAGGAAGTGTTCGTCATTCGTGATGTGATGCATCGTGGCCTGCTCATCCAGGCACAGAGAAAAAAGCCCGTTGTCGGGACCGACAAAGAGATGCCGACCATCGGAAGCGGCTATCGGCCGCCTTTCTGAGCCGACTCCAGGATCCACAACTCCCAGGTGCACGGTTCCGGGAGGAAAGTATCGAACAGCCGAAGCAGTGCGAAGGCACCCTCAGCAACGTCATGCGATTCAACATCATGTGTAATATCAATCAGGCGAACCTGGGGAGCGAGTCCCAGGATGACTCCTTTCATGATTCCTACATATGGATCACGCAGTCCGAAGTCGGTTGTCAGAGTGATGATCATGCTAGACTCGATACACAGATGACACGGATTAAACCGGGTGGATTAAACGAATTAATCTTCGGAAGTGACCCGCGAGATCCGAACAATTATGCACATCTATCTCGACAATAACGCAACCACGGCCATGCGGCCAGAGGTGGTCGAGGCCATGGTTCCCTTCTTCACCCAAGCGTACGGGAACGCATCCTCTATTCACTGGTTCGGGCAGCAGGCTAAGGCCGCCATCGACGATGCCCGACAACAGGTCGCGCGTCTGATCGGGGCCCAGACCACTGAAATCGTGTTCGTGAGTGGAGGAACCGAGGCGGACAACCTGGCGATTCGGGGAATCGTCGAATCTCAGAGTTCCAAGGGGCGCCATATTATCACCTCGCAGATTGAGCATCACGCCGTCTTCAATACGTTAAAGGGCCTTGAAAAGAAGGGCTTTGAGGTCACTTGGCTGCCCGTTGGCTCGGACGGGATCCTTGACGCCGAGCAGGTCCGGGAGGCCATCCGCGCCGACACGATCCTGATCTCGGTCATGCATGCCAACAACGAAATCGGAACGATCCAGCCGATTGAACAGATCGGTCAGATCGCCGAAGAGGCTGGCATCTGTTTCCACTCGGACGGTGTCCAGGCAACGGGAAAGATACCGGTCGACATGGCGGCACTTGGGGTTCATCTCTATTCGATGTCTTCCCACAAGATCCACGGACCCAAGGGCGTCGGCGCACTCTTCATAAAGAAAGGAACACCTGTCAGGCCCATGATGACGGGTGGGGGACACGAACGAAATCGGCGCGCAGGAACCGAAAACGTAGCCGGGATCGTCGGGTTTGGGACAGCTGGGGAACTTGCCCGGCAGGATCTGGCTGCGACGATGGTCCACATCGGTGAGTTGCGCGACAGTATGGAAGAACGTCTGAAGAAGGCGATTCCGGACATCCAGATCAATGGAGAACTCGTTCCACGCCTTCCCAACACGTCCAACATCATGGTGGATTACGCCGAGGGCGAAGGTCTGGTGATCTCTCTGGACCTCAAAGGGATCGCCGTTTCGACCGGATCGGCCTGTTCCTCCGGTTCGATGGAACCCTCGCACGTTTTGACGGCCATCGGAAAGACTCCGGATGAAGGATTCGGGAGCCTCCGCATCAGCTTGAGTTCGCTCACGACAGACAACGAAATCGATCGCTTCGTGGAAGTGTTGCCCCCGATCGTGGAAAGACTGAGGGAGTTGTCGCCGTACTATAAGAAGGAGAAGACTTCTCAACGCAAAGGTGCGAAGGCGCAAAGATAGATATGGCGTATTCGGAGAAGCTGCTCGACTACTTTGAAAACCCGAGATGTATCGGGGAACTGGCTGACGCGGACACGACGGCCGAGGTCAGCAACCCGGTTTGCGGCGACGTCCTGAAGCTCTGGATCAAGCTCAACGGCAAGTTGATCGAAGACGCCAGCTTCAAGGCCCAGGGTTGCCCGGCGGCCATCGCCACGAGTTCTTTCGCGACAGAGATGCTGATCGGGATGGATTTGACTGCGGCCCGGACGATCACGCGTGAGCAGATCGCGGATGCACTGGGTGGACTCCCGGCATCGAAGATCCACTGCAGCGTCCTTGCTTCAGACGCCATCCGCGCCGCTCTCAAGGACTTTTAGAGGGGACAGACATGATAGCCGTCGCAATGAGTGGTGGAGTGGATTCCTCTGCTGCCGCTGTCCTTCTGAAGGATGCCGGACAAGAAATTGTCGGGCTCTCAATGCAGTTGTGGAACCAGCGACGTGCGCTTGGTGAAGACGAAGATGCCGAGGCAGAAACACGACGCGTTGGCCGGTGCTGCTCGATAGACGACATATGGGATGCCCGACGCGTGGCCGGACACATCGGATTCCCATTTTACGTCCTGAACCTCGAAGACGAGTTCGAAGAGAGGGTCGTCGCGCCCTTCGTCGCCAGCTACCTCAAGGCTGAAACACCGAGTCCCTGCATTCTCTGCAACAACTTCGTAAAGTTCAGCCACCTCGTTGATAAGGCTGAAAATATTGGAGCCGAACGGGTGGCGACTGGGCACTATGCACGGGTCCGATTCGATACGCACCTCAATCGCTGGACATTGCTGCGCGGCCGTGACCGCGACAAGGACCAGTCGTACTTCCTCTTTGGACTGACACAGAAACAACTTTCCAAGACTGTGTTTCCGCTTGGTGAGCTGACGAAGTCCGAGGTTCGCAAGATCGCTCAGAAGGCGGGCCTGCCGACTTACAACAAACCTGAGTCGCAGGAAATCTGTTTTGTCCAGGAAGGCTCCTACGCTGACTTTGTGGAGAAGTACTCCAGGAAAAAGGCACCGGCCAAGGGCGATATCGTCAACCTCGATGGAGAAGTCGTTGGCACTCATGCCGGCCTCCACAGATACACCGTGGGACAGCGCAAGGGATTGGTCGCAGCCGGAAAACCGCAATACGTTGTTCAGATCGAGCCGAAGCAGAATCGCGTCGTCATCGGCGACGACGGCGACACCTCCCGACAGGCCTTCCGAGTGCGCGACGCCAACTGGATTGCGATTGAAGAAGTGAGGGACCCCATCCACTGCCAGATCCAGATTCGCAACCGCTTTGAGCCCCAGCCGGGAACCGTCTCGAGGAAAGATGGCGAAGTCGTCGTTCACTTCGATACGCCTCAACGCGCTATCACACCGGGCCAAGCCGCCGTCTTCTACTGGGACGACGTCGTGGTGGGCGGTGCCTGGATCGTTGACGCGGACTAGTTACGCGGATTGCACGGATTGATCTGCGTATGGACAACTACTTCAACTACTTCACGGAAATCGAACGCTACTACCAGACAAAGAGAGAGAGCTTTACGCTCCTCTCCACGTTGGACTGGGTGTTGATCGAAACGTGGAAGGATCAGGGTATCCCTCTCGAAATCGTACTGAAAGGGATGGATCGCGCCTTCTCGAAAACAAAACGTAAGATCAGTTCGCTTGCCTATTGCGCCAACGCAGTCGCAGCAGTAGCCGAAGAACAAAAAGATCTGAGGACAGAGGAGCCGGCACCACCGGAATTTTCAGCTGAAGAAGTGAAGACGTACCTCGACCGACTGGCGGAAGAAGTCTGCGCCATCGGAGGAACTTTTCCCGAGTTCCAGAGTCGCTTGAACAGCATTGGCGACACCATCCGGGGTCAGGACACTTCGGACCTCCGTTCCGGGGAAACAGCTCTGCACGCCCTGGAAGAGAAGCTGATCGCCATCATGAAAATCGCGGCTGAAGAAGACGCACTCATCGAGGTTCAGCGTGAAGTCGAGAGCAGCTTGTCCCCGTTCCGTTCGAAGATGACGGTAGAACAATTGTCGATGCTCGAGCAGCAACTGTGGAAGCGCAAGCTGATGGAACGCTATGGCGTCCCACGCCTCAGCCTCTTCTATTTGATTTAGAGAATCTGATCCAACGCAGAGACGCAGAGTTATATCTATTCTGGCGAGCGGCCTCTGCGCCCTCCGCGTCTCAGCGTTAAAGAAAATCGATGCGGATCAAGATTGAAAAACTGGTGTACGGGGGAGCAGGAATCGCCCGGACTGAAGAAGGAGTCGTCTTTGTTGACAAGGTACTCCCTGAGGAAATCGTCGAAGTCGAAATCGTCGATAGGAAGAAAGACTACGCCAAGGCCCGCCTGCTCGAAGTGATCGAGGGATCATCTCACCGCACCTCTCCCGCATGTCCAAACTTCGAAACGGTGGGATGCTGCGGCTGGGATTACATCGATTACGAAACCCAGCTGGAAATCAAGGAATCGATCGTTCGGGAAAGTCTGACTCGTCTCGGGCGTATTGACTGGACCCAGCCGATCGAGCGAATCACCGGACCGGACCGTGGGTACCGGATGCGCGCCAACTTTCATGTCGAAGGTCACCTCTTGGGATTCGTCCGGGAGAGAACCCATGACGTTGTGCCCATCGCGGATTGTGCCGCCCTGATGCCCGCTCTCAATGAGTTCATCGGAGAAGCAAACGCCGCACTTCAAAAACCGGAACTAACTAAAACGGAAACTGTCCGGGCTATTGTCGCGCCCGAGACCGGGGAGGTTGCGGCTACATTCCTCAGCGGCCGCAACCGGGCTTCATGGACGGACCGTCTGCCCCGGACACGCGTACTGGGGATCGAGTATCGCCTGCGACCGGACAGTTTCTTTCAACCCAATCGATTCCTACTGGAGGCGATGGCCGCTGAAGTTGTTCGTGCTGCTGAAGGCAGTGACGTAGTACTGGACCTGTTCTGTGGCAGTGGTTTCTTTTCCGTTCTCATGGCTCGGGGCGCATCCCGAGTTATCGGCATCGACCGGCGTTCGGTATCTAACGCTGAGTGGAACGCGAGAAGGAACGAGATCGCAGACGTCGAATTCGTGAAGGCTTCGGCCTGGGCCTTCCTAGTGAAAACGCGTGTCAAGGCCGACACCGTGGTTATCGACCCTCCCCGAACCGGAGCCGGCAAAAGCATAATTCAAAAGATCATCGCGCTGGGACCCAAGAAAATCGTTTATGTCTCCTGTAACCCGACCACTTTTGCTTCCGAAGCAAGGCTTCTTCTGAATCAAAGTTACCGACTGAGGTCGCTGAAATTCGTCGATCAATTTCCGAACACACCACACATCGAAACGATCGCAGAGTTCGAGCGAGAACAGCGACACAAACCCAGCCTTCCTCAAAAACCTGCAGAGGGTTGAGAAATGCCGGCTCTCTAGATAAAGCAGAAGCGGATTGACAGTAGTTGGAAACCCTGCAGCCACAGTGATAACTTCATCGCCCGGCTTTAGGGCCCGGCTTCCAAGTCGGTGTGATGAAAGCGCGGCGACTGCCAGCAGGTTAGCCGACGATCCGGAATTGGTCGTCAGCACGTGTTTCACGCCGAGAAAATCACCGAGCTTTTTTTCAAACAGGTGGTTGTAGCGCCCACTCGTTAGCCATGAATCGAGAGAGGCATCGACGAGATTGACGACTTCTTCGGCCGCCAGGACTTTTCCCGATGCAGGAATAGGAGTCTTTCCCGGAACAAAGTCTTCCGGAGTGTTCGCAACATTCGCGTAATTCGCGACCAGTTCAAGGATCTGTTGCCGCAAGTCTTTCTCGGAAGAGGTTTTGCCTTGTGAACCCATTCTTATCCGATTGACTCGTCGAAGTCGGCCAAATACTGCGAGATTTGAGCGAGAGTGAACTCATGCATATCCCCACCCGAGAAGTAGGCCTTGTACCAACCCACGCATTCGGTTAAAGCCTTGCGAGTATTCCAGCGAGGTTGCCATCTGAGGCGTTCGAGAGCCTTCGATGAATCTATATTCAGGTAATGTGTTTCGTGAGGATTCTCCGAGTCATCATCGCTCCAAACACCTCCTCCATTCCACAGGCTGAGGAAGCCATCGGTTACCCATGCAACAGATCGAGCCTCGGTCTCGACGGGCCCGAAATTCCAAGCTTCCCCAAATCCGGGACCAGACTCAACCAGATTTCTGGCCAGACACAAGTACCCAGAGAGAGGTTCTAACACATGCTGCCAGGGTCTTACCGCTGATGGATTCCGAAGCTTTGCAGCACTCCCGGCTTCGATCGAACGAACAAGATCAGGAACAAGTCGGTCCGCGGCCCAGTCGCCACCTCCAATGACGTTGCCCGCTCTGACGGTGGCAACGGCGGTACCATGATCGTTGTAGAGTGCCGCAGGAAAGTACGACGCAGTGTAGGCGGCCGCTACTAGTTCGGCACATGCCTTGCTGCTGCTGTAGGGATCGGCGCCGCCTAATCGATCGTTCTCCCGGTAGCCGCGAGTCCGTTCATGGTTTTCATAGCACTTGTCGCTGGTAACCACGACGACTGCTTTCGCACAACCAGTTGCACGGACGGCGTCGAGCAGACTTGCAGTCCCTAGAACGTTCGTTCGGTACGTCTCGACCGGGTCGACGTAAGAAGCTCGAACTAGCGACTGGGCAGCGAGATGAAAAACGATTTCGGGCTTGGCACTCGCGAAAGTCTTGTGAAGCAGATCTTGGTCGCATATGTCTCCGGCGACCGAGTTCACCACCGACTCCAATTCGACGATGACGGACATACTGGGAGTCGTGGGGGATTCTAAGGAGTAACCTGTAACCTTGGCACCGAGATTATTCAACCACAGAGCCAGCCAGGTTCCTTTAAATCCGGCGTGACCCGTAATCAGAACTGGCCTGTCCAACGTCAATCAGAATTCCTTCTCGCATTGACTCATTGAAAATGTTACCGAACTGAGGGTTGTTGCCTCATTAGAAATGTTACCCAACTCTATGAGAACGGAGGTGGGAAGTGAGGACACACATGACTGTTGCGGCAAGGCGAGAATTAGCTCTACGAACGGCGGTTCGCTACAAGAATGCGGCGCGACCGGAGAAGAAGCGAATCCTGGATGAGTTCCTTGAATCGACCGGGTTCCATCGGAAGCACGCGACACGGCTTCTGAACGACATTCTGAGGGGCGAACGGCCCCGACGGCAACCGCGCGGCCGGGTCCGTCGATACGGCCCCGCGGTGCAGGCCGCCCTGATCGCGGCCTGGCGCACAGTCAATGATGTCTGTGGCAAACGGCTCGTTCCGTTTCTGCCGGAGCTGATCCCGACCATGGAGCGTCACGGGCATCTGTCATTGTCTGATAAAACGCGGGCGGATCTGCTTGAGCTGAGCGCCGCCACGGCTGATCGGATCTTCCGTCAATTCCGATTCGATCATCGACCGCACGGCAAGACCACCACCAAGTCCGGACAGTTACTCAAACACCGCGTTCCGATTCGCACATTCGCCGACTGGGCGGACACGCGGCCGGGATTCATGGAAGCGGACTTGGTTGCACACTGCGGCGGGAACTCGGAAGGCCCTTTCCTCCACACCCTGGTACTGACCGACGTGGCGACCGGCTGGACCGAATGTCTGGCGTTGCTACGGCGTACGGAGGCGGACATTCTGCAGGCGCTCACGACGGCACGGCAGATCCTTCCGTTTCAGCTTGTCGGCCTGGACACGGATAACGGTTCCGAGTTCATGAACTACGGACTCCTCGCCTACTGCGAGCGTGAAACGATTCAATTCACCCGAGGCCGGGCGCGCCGGAAGAACGACCAGTGCTTCGTCGAACAGAAGAACGGCTCGATCGTCCGCCAATTGGTCGGCTACGACCGCTACGAAGGCTCACTGGCATACAGGCAGCTTGCCGAGCTCTACCGAGTGGTCCGGCTCTACGTGAACTTCTTCCAGCCGTCCATGAAGCTCACGACGAAGACTCGCGATGGATCCCGGGTGACGAAACGCTACGATATCGCGCAAACACCCTATCAACGGCTCTCGAATTCGGATGCGCTCGACCCGGAGGTTCGCGTTCGCCTTGCTGCGATTTATGAACGTTCGGATCCGGTCGATCTCCTACGACAGCTTGAGAAACTCCAGGATGCATTCTGGAGACATGCGAAGGAACTGGCCTCTCCCACGCTAACGGACGACATCGTGCGCGCCGCCCTTGTGTCCCCGAACTGCGACGCAGATGCAGACCGAGCCCCGATTGAGGCGGAACTCCCCGATCCCGGCTTCGAGCAACGAATCACGCGTCGGTATCGCAAAACACGGAAACAACCTGTGCCCCACATCTGGCGTACTCGCCCGGACCCGTTCGACGGCGTCTGGGAGGAGATGCGGTCATGGCTTGAATCCGATCCCGGGCGAACATCAAAGTCGCTGTTGCTTGAGCTTCAGCAGCGGCGCCCGGGACGTTACCCCAACGGTCAGTTACGGACCCTGCAGCGGCGCGTGCGCGAATGGCGGCGTCAGATTCTGGAGACTTTCGATGGCGAGTGGCTCGAACTGGATCGGGTCCGCCCGGCTTCAGCATCTGCGGGCGACGGGGGCTGTGGAAAAGGCGGTCGCCCCACAGCCTCGACGGCGGGAAGAACTCTCCCGTTTGACCGGTCGTTCGGTAACATTTTCGATGAGGCAACAACCCTCAGTTCGGTAACATTTTTAAATGAGGCAATACGGCCGGGAGTTTTGATTGTCGCTGATCACGCCGGGCCAGTTTGCCAAAACACGCCGCGCGTTGTAGTGCGGAGCCCCACCTATTTCCCCGAAGGGTGTTGTATTCAGCGAGCAGCCCGACGATGGGCGTACACGCAACGTGTTTTGGCAATAAGAAGGCTATGGCAGGAAGGAAGTTTGTGTCAAGTAAAGAGGGAGTGATCTATTGAAACGCCATAAGAAATTGATTCTCATGATTCTGCGTTACGCAGAGGAGAATGCCACTGGCAAGCCCCTACCGGCGCCGCGCTATGAGGAATACAGCCGGATAGAGGTTCTTTACCATATTGATCTTTGTCACCAAGCGGGTTATCTGGAAATCCAGAAATCGGGGAAGAATCTGAAGATTCTCAATCTCACATGGAACGGACAAGAAGAACTCGAAAGAAACCTGGACTAGGCCACCAGATCCTTGTAGGGGAGCATGTCCGCGTTGACGATCAAACGCAAGGCATCCCGGAAGATGTAAGGGTTGTCGCGGTTGTTGAAGCGCCATTCCAGTTCCTCAAGATAACGGTCCAGATGTTTCGCACTGATCTTATGGAACGATCCGACGATAGACCGCTTGAACAGGCTCCACACGCCCTCAATGCTGTTGGTGTGGACATCGCCGACAACCCATTCCTCAGCGGAGTGGTTGACGGTCTCATGCGCGTGTCGTGATCCTCGATCCCGAGGTAAGACTTCAGTTCGTCGGTATAGATCGCTGCGGCCTCATCCTTGATGTTGCGCCGGATGAAAGCATGGAGTGTGTGACGCCGGATGTTTGGAACCCGCTCCAGGCGGACCTTCCCGCCCCGCTGGATCGCGCCGGCCACCCAAGTCTTGTTGCCTCTGTAGCCGCTCCCCTTGCCTTTGGCCTTGCCGCCGACCAGGGTTTCATCGACCTCGACCACCCCAAACAGCGTCGGGCCGTCCGGTTCGCTATGTCCCATCGCGGAGCGGATGCGGTGACAGAGATACCAGGCTGTCTTGTAGGAGACACCGATGGTGCGCTTCAACTGGTTGGCCGAAATCCCCTTCTTGCCTTCGAGAATGAGATAAATCGCCAGAAACCACTTCCTCAGCGGCAGGTGGGAATCGTGCATGATCGTTCCCGCCGTCACGCTGAACTGGTAGCGGCATGAGAGACAATCCCATTGGTCGCGACTTGCGATCTCACAAAGCGATGTGTCGCCACAGCGAGGACAGCCAACGCTGTTCGGCCACCGCAGGTTTTCAAGAAACTCCCTGCATTTTTCTTCGTTCGGAAAGCGATCAATCAAACGTACAAGATTCAACGAGGCGGTGTCAGGCATGACTCAAAACTCCAAGAGAAAGCGAAAGCGAAGACTCCCGAAGAATCTCACCGAGAAGACCGACGTGGAGATCGTTGAGAAAATCTTCGGAAAGCGCGTGAAACGTGAGCTGGATAAGCTGATTGAGCAACCGGAAAGTGCTGATAAAAATACGGATACTGCAACCATGAAATGATTGTAGCATCGGCATTATTTCTGTGTAAAGTATATAATAACCGGATAGACCGTCAAGTGTCGACGCAGTCGTAGGAACTCAGTACTGCCAAGATCGAGACCTAACCGTTTCAATTCGATCAGTTTGGCTAATTCCCAGAACACGATTTGTCTGAGATCGCGAGCTCCCGGGTCAATATGATGGAATCAGTCATGAACTCGGGCAATTCCGCGCACTCCATCGAATCCGCTATCGAAACTCAAGATGCGCAGGACGCCGTATCGCTCCGTTACCTCCATGTGAAAGGCTTCGCGAGCCGAAAGCCTGCGCTTTTTAAGTACGACTTTCGTGCGTCCGAGAGATCAACGAGAAAAACTTGGTCCGTTACAGCGAGAAGCCAGTCGAAGGCGGGCCGGATCACATCGCGACGGCTTTGCGTGGATGGCTGGCCCCGATGAGATACATCGGGATATTGGAGTCGATAAAGATCACGTTTACACGTCCGCACCGTATCCGCGCTCTACCTCTTCCAACATCCGATCGATCGGAAAGTCGTGTTGAACCGCCAGTCTAGTGGCTCGAACCTTGTCATCGGGTTCAATCACAGACTCGCCCTGGCGTGCCGCCCGCAGCACTTGACGGACCCATTCGGCGACCGTCATCTTCTTACTCTTGGCTAAGCGCTGAATTTCCAGCAATTCCGATTCTTCTAACAGGGCCTGCAAGCGTTTACTCATACAAGAGAGCATAATTTACTCATAGTAATGAGTCACTGTCTTCAGTCGGGGGGCGTGTTTTTTGTTCGTTGTTGGCTCTGACGATCGGCGTGAAGAGGTCGTTCCAATCGGTGTGTAAAAAGAGAAGGCGGTGTACGCTTTCGGTGAATTCGAAACCGTAAGCAATCCCGGCAGCAATCGGGAGAAAGGTACACCACCCATGAAGAAGAAGAACATACCGGCATCAGTGGCGTCAACGAACGCGTATGAAGGTTTGGAGGACTGGGCGCGATCCCGGGTCCAAGTCTGGCTACAGGAGCTGCTCGAGGACGAAGTCACTCAATTTCTGGGTCGGGAAAAGTCGGAGCGGAGTCCGAATCGACGAGGATACCGGAACGGTCACGGGAAGCCGCGACGCTTCGCAATGATGAACGGTACGATGGAGGTTCGACGACCTCGGGTTCGAAACACCGCCGAGCGGTTCGAGAGTCAGATCCTGCCGTATTTTCGACGGAAATCGAAACAGCTGGGCGAGCTACTTCCCGATCTCTACCTCCACGGTCTGGCCACAGGGGACTTCGAGCAGGCCATGCGCGGACTGCTTGGCGCTGGCGCTCCGTTGTCGCGAGCATCGATCCAACGACTGAAATCGACCTGGCAGTTGGAGTATGACGAGTGGGTCCAGCAGGACCTGTCCGGCCTCGAGGTCGTGTACCAGTGGGCAGACGGCTTGTACGTGAAAGCGGGGATCGCGAAAGAGCGAGCGGCATTGCTGGTGATCATCGGAGCCTTGTCAGACGGGCGCAAAGTGGTGTTGGCCTGTGAGAGCGGGCAGCGGGAAAGCAAGGAGTCCTGGAGCCGCATTCTGCGCAATCTCCAGAGACGGGGCCTGAAGCTGGGACGGCTGACTGTCGCGGACGGTCACCTGGGCATCTGGTCCGCGCTGGCCGAGCAACAGCCCCAGGGCCAGGAACAACGCTGCTGGAACCACAAGTCGATCAACGTGGTCGATCATCTGCCGAAGACCGAGCAGCCCGCGGCCAGACAGCTGCTTCATGGGATGGCCTTCGCGAACTCCCGCGCGGCCTGCGAACGAAAGCGGGATCAGTTCGTCCGCCGATATGAGAAGAACTATCCCAAAGCGGGTGAGACGCTGTTGCGGGACTGGGACCGGATGATTACTTTCTATGAGTTCCCGAAACAACACTGGGTGCATCTGAGAACAACCAACATCGTCGAATCGCCCTTCGACATGGTTCGCCTCCGCACCAACGCCGCTCGCCGATTCAAGCGTGTCGAGAATGCAACGGCAATAATCTGGAAGCTACTACGTGTCGCTGAGAAGGCTTGGCGACACTTAAAAGGATCCGAACTCTTACAAGAGGTCTATGATGGTCAGCAATTCGCTGACGGCATCAGAGTCGTGATGAAATCGAAGGCCGCCGCCTGATGACTTTTACACACCTTTTGTAATGACCTCGGCGTGAACTTCGAGGTTGTTAGGTAGGATACCGGAACCAGTGATCACGTTCAGCGGAATGCGCAGGCTGGCGGGGGAATCTTGTTCTGATTAGTCTTCTCTCTAATTTGAGCACCGATCTGGGTGTGCATGAGATTTTCGGCTCTTGTACGAATCTTGGTTGGGAAGGGGTAGGACTGAAAAACCTTCATGGTCTGCCGCGTCGCGAAGGCGGTCGTCGAGGCAGACAAACTCAAAACCGGTTGGATTTTTGTCAGCCCAGATCAGTGCAGCGGCGAGTTGGAGGGAATCGGCCGCCCTCAGGGGATGGATCGAAAGTGCTCGGCTTGCTTTTTTCGCGAACTTCATTACCAGGTAAGACTTCGGTCCAGACGTCTTCGAGTTGTATCAGGACTTCTCGAGCCTGAGTTTCCTCGATCCTCGAGAGGAGGTTTTCGCGACGAAGATGGGCAAACGAGGAGTGGCATTCGATCCGGCTGCCCCACCATACGATCATGGCTTCGTCATGTCGGAAGCAGCCCTCCAATCGTGGCCGTTGGGTTCTTCTAGGCAGAGTGGCACGATAGACGATGCATCCCAGAATTTCACCGTCCTACGGCTCGGTCATCGAGCAGGGATTTCAGTCCAGCCCCGGTCTTGTCATCGGGTCGGGTCAGTTTCCAGAATTCCTTGGAAAGTTTTCCAGATCCGAGTTGGATCTGGCCGGAGCGAGCGAGATGCTCAAGGTGGGGTGAGATCGTAGAATTGTCCTGGCGAATCGGTACGATCTTGGCGATCGGTCGACCCCGCTCAGTGACCACCACCTCGTCGCCGGCTTTGACCTTGGCCAGGTATTCACTCAGCATTGACTTCAGTCTGGATATTGACGTGTTTATCATTATGGCTATAACGGTCTATTCAATATGACTACTAAAGTCGCATGTATGGTGCCGATGGGAAAGCGCATTCTGTGAAATCAATGTCACGCGAGCGGGGCCAGGTGCGACTGCAGGATTCTTCTATCTCTGGTCAGCCACGGTATGGACCACGCTCGTAGCAGCAATGATTTCGTCGGCGAGGTCCGCCGAGAAGTCCAAACAGGTACTGGTTCGAGCGATTTCCGGGCTGATGGGGAAAACTGTCAGATGTCGGCGCCGTCGTTGGAATGGGTCGCTCGATAGATCCAGACGCAGTCGATCGAGTTGTATAAGTTTCGCGAGTTCCCAGAAAACGATGTCTGAAATCGCCAGATCGTGTTCCAGGACCAGTTCCCGTTCGTCATCGCTCGGGGTTAACCTCGTCCTGTCCGGACCCATTCCCGGAACGTGGACAGGGTCACCGACTGTCCCTGGGTCTGGCTTTGCTCGACAAACCGGGTCAATACCTCAGAAGTCAGTATCGGAAAGAAACAGCTTGCCTCAATGCGGACATATACATCCGCCTGGAGGGCGAACATCTCGGCCCGCTGTCCCCCCTCGTCGTAGCGCCAGATTTCGGGCACTCGAAAGGCAGCGTAGATCGGGAACTTAGAATGAGATTGATTCGCCTTGTCGATTTCCACGACGATGTCAGGAGGTGGGTCGACTTTGAGATCGATCTCGTCCTTCGCGATGATTCGTTCAACGTCGGTGACGTAAAAACACGTGTCTGGCTCCGTACCCTTGCCCTCCTGCTCTCTTTTTTGAGTCATGCCACCCCTGGATTCCAGTTCGATTCCCATTTCTTCCGACAGCACGTGGACGAGCCGAAGAATCAATTCCTTTCGGGCTTCGTGCCCGGCCGACGTCGTCACGATCTCGAGTCGTCCTCGATCGTAGGTGACGCGCAGGCCGGAGCGATCCCCCAGATCTCTAAGGAACTCCTCGTACTCTGCCCAGGCAACCCCTTCGACCACAAGCAATGCCGCTTCGGGTAGATGGTCCAGAGCCCGCCGGATATCGGTATGGGTTCGCATGGGGTCATTATACGCTCGGTCTTCGGATCTCATGGGAGGCGCTTTCGACGCGTTCCATACTTGCTCACTCCCGAAACGGCTGCTTGATCCGGTCGAAGAGAAGAGTGAGGACGCGCTCTTGGCGTGTGATCAGCCGGACATCCACTGCGAGACCCAGTCGGAGGTCGACTGTGTCGGGAGCGATGAGGACATGGTATGTAGGAGCGGACGAATCGTTGAATCGGGCGTCGGGGCTGACGGAGAAGACGATGCCGTCGATTGTTTCGCCCTCGTCAAAGCGGAGCCGGACAGCTTGACCCTGTTCGACGTCCTGAGCCTTGGCGTTGCTGACCAGGGCCTCGACTATGAGCCGGACGGGAATTGGGGCCACTGCAGCAACGAGACTGCCGGCTTCAACGCGTTCTCCAGTGTGAACGGTCGGCAGGAGCGTGATCTGCCCCTTCACAGGCGTGCGGATCGTGAGGCGTTGGGTTTCCAGGTCGGTTTGCTCGAGTCGCGAACGCAGTTCGGTCAATCGGGCTTCAATCGGCATCACTTCGGACCTGAGATCCCGTTCGAGGGATGCGAACTCGGCACTAACGACATTCCGGGTTTCAAGGAGTGAATCGAGACTGGCGCTTGAAGCCTGCCGGTGGGCTATTTCTTCCAATTGGGCCTCGGCGAGCCGGAACTCGGTGGTCGAGCGATCTGCATCCTGACGCAAGATGAGCCCCTCTTCAAAGAGTTGCCGATGTATCGAGTATTCGTCTTTGGCCTGCGCAAGGCGGAGCGAGGCTGAGGCCACCTGAGACGCATGTTCCTGTCTCCGTTGGACGAGATCCTCTCGGGCCGCGGCGATCTCTGTTGCCAGTCGCGTGTCTTCTAAATGATGAATTTCGCCTGCATCGCGGATCTTACGGTCAATGTCGGCCATCTGTTCGGCGAGCAGCGCCATCTGTTGCTCGACGGTGTTCCGTTCCAACTGGACCGACGTGTCGTCCAATCGGACGAGGACATCGCCCGTGTGTACGACCTCGCCTCCCTCGACGTGGACAGCCTCGACGGTTCCACCGATTTCCGAAGTGATTCGAACGACCTCTCCATCAGGCCGGACGATGCCGGGCGCGCGGACGACGACGTCTACTTCGGTGAAATAACCCCAGGTGATGGCAACACCAAGAAGAATCGCCAGGACATACACCGTTGTACCCAGGAGCCGGGGGCTTCGGCCAAGGTTCAACTCAATTCGCGACGGCATAGGGGAGGGTCCCTATAGGAACGGTCCTTTGGGCGGGGAGCTCGTCGTGGGAAATAATTATCGTCGTTTGGTTCTCGTGTTTTCGTTGGTCGATGAGGTTACGGACGGCTTCGGTCGAGGCCGCGTCGAGATGATTCGTGGGTTCGTCCAGAATCAGAATCGGAGGGTCGACCAGAATCGCACGTGCCAGGAGCAGCCGCTGGCGTTCACCCCCGGATAGTGTCGTCCCCCGCTCACCGACGAGCGAGTTGTACCCGAGCGGCAACTGTTCGATGAATTCTGCGGCTCCTGCGAGTTCAGCCGCCCGTCGGACTTCCATCGCAGAGGCGTCTGCGCGCCCGAGACGGATGTTGTCCGCGATGGAAACGCTCAGGATCCCGCGTGCTCTCTTAATCGAGCGATAGATTGCCGCTTCCCGTAATGGGCGGCCACCATGGCAAGACATGCCGGCCCGCAGTCATTGGCGTCGTGCTGATGGACGATCGGGTAACCCATGGTCGGGTTGAACGCAGTCTTGGTTCCATCGTTAAGTGACTGAACCTATGAATGAGGCTCGAAGAAGTACGTTTATCCAGCGATTTGTTTGTATGGATAAGGTGAGACAAACGGGAGAATGAGAACTTCAACACGAAGACACGAAGCCTCTTAGGTACCCAATCTTCGTGGAGTTTCGTTCATCAGGGAACTTCGCGCAAGAGATCCCCTGTGTTTCGGAGCTCGAGTGTTCATTCCCGACGATCCAGACTTTGAGAGCTTCAACACGAAGGCACGAACAAGATGGACATGAAGCATAGAGACCGAGGTGCTAAGGAAGAATGGAACTTTTGTTGCTAAGGGTAGTTACTGCTGTGTGTCGAGGTCATTACAAAAGGTGTGTAAAAGTCATCAGGCGGCGGCCTTCGATTTCATCACGACTCTGATGCCGTCAGCGAATTGCTGACCATCATAGACCTCTTGTAAGAGTTCGGATCCTTTTAAGTGTCGCCAAGCCTTCTCAGCGACACGTAGTAGCTTCCAGATTATTGCCGTTGCATTCTCGACACGCTTGAATCGGCGAGCGGCGTTGGTGCGGAGGCGAACCATGTCGAAGGGCGATTCGACGATGTTGGTTGTTCTCAGATGCACCCAGTGTTGTTTCGGGAACTCATAGAAAGTAATCATCCGGTCCCAGTCCCGCAACAGCGTCTCACCCGCTTTGGGATAGTTCTTCTCATATCGGCGGACGAACTGATCCCGCTTTCGTTCGCAGGCCGCGCGGGAGTTCGCGAAGGCCATCCCATGAAGCAGCTGTCTGGCCGCGGGCTGCTCGGTCTTCGGCAGATGATCGACCACGTTGATCGACTTGTGGTTCCAGCAGCGTTGTTCCTGGCCCTGGGGCTGTTGCTCGGCCAGCGCGGACCAGATGCCCAGGTGACCGTCCGCGACAGTCAGCCGTCCCAGCTTCAGGCCCCGTCTCTGGAGATTGCGCAGAATGCGGCTCCAGGACTCCTTGCTTTCCCGCTGCCCGCTCTCACAGGCCAACACCACTTTGCGCCCGTCTGACAAGGCTCCGATGATCACCAGCAATGCCGCTCGCTCTTTCGCGATCCCCGCTTTCACGTACAAGCCGTCTGCCCACTGGTACACGACCTCGAGGCCGGACAGGTCCTGCTGGACCCACTCGTCATACTCCAACTGCCAGGTCGATTTCAGTCGTTGGATCGATGCTCGCGACAACGGAGCGCCAGCGCCAAGCAGTCCGCGCATGGCCTGCTCGAAGTCCCCTGTGGCCAGACCGTGGAGGTAGAGATCGGGAAGTAGCTCGCCCAGCTGTTTCGATTTCCGTCGAAAATACGGCAGGATCTGACTCTCGAACCGCTCGGCGGTGTTTCGAACCCGAGGTCGTCGAACCTCCATCGTACCGTTCATCATTGCGAAGCGTCGCGGCTTCCCGTGACCGTTCCGGTATCCTCGTCGATTCGGACTCCGCTCCGACTTTTCCCGACCCAGAAATTGAGTGACTTCGTCCTCGAGCAGCTCCTGTAGCCAGACTTGGACCCGGGATCGCGCCCAGTCCTCCAAACCTTCATACGCGTTCGTTGACGCCACTGATGCCGGTATGTTCTTCTTCTTCATGGGTGGTGTACCTTTCTCCCGATTGCTGCCGGGATTGCTTAGGGTTTCGGATTCACCGAAAGCGTACACCGCCTTCTCTTTTTACACACCGATTGGAACGACCTCTGTGTGTCATACTTTTCGCCTATGAATTAATAAGAGGTTGGCGGAGAAGTCGCATGAAACAATTGGAGTTCTGGAAGGCGGTGACTGTGGATCGAGAGGATTTTCTAGAACGTTTCGTGGCCTTGCTCGAAGCCAGCGGCGCGAGTTACTGTGTGATTGGCGGCCAGGGGGTAAACGCTTACGTAGAGCCGGTAGTCAGCTTGGATCTTGATGTTGTCATTGCCGCCGACAGCATAGACTCTTTAACAAGTGAGCTCGCCGAACGTTTCCACGTAGAGCGATTTGAACACAGCATAAACGTGTCCGCCTCCGAATCCAGTATCCGGGTTCAGATTCAGACTGATCCGCGCTATTTCGCTTTCCTTCCCCATTCTGCTGAACATGATGTTCTTGGAATGACTCTTCGCGTCGCTCGCGTCGAAGATGTGCTACAGGGAAAGGTATGGGCCGTGTTGGACTCCTCCCGGCGAGCCAGTAAGCGACAGAAAGACTTGGCAGATATTTCCCGCCTGCTGGAAGCCTCCCCCGAACTGCGTGAACGTATACCCGAAGAAATCCTTTCGAAGTTGCTGTAGAGGGTGTTTGTGAAGGATTCCTTGGCACGAAGTGTTTAGGGCGTTCATTCTTCGTGGTGCTTCGTTTTCTTCGTGTCACAAGTACCCTCTACGTCTTGACCTCACCTGTGCATTACTACCGGCCTGTACGTTCAGAACTCCCACACCAGGGCACGAAGATCACGAAGAAGGGAAGATGATCTAGTCGGAATCACTTGATAATGTGTTCAGGTTGAGGACGCGTTTGATGCCGTCCTTGAGGAGAGGAACGTTGAAGTTGATGAGCAATCCACTGGGAAAGTTTGCCAAGCGTAGATAGCTGAGAAGCTGCGCACGATGAACCGCGAGTAAGTGCTCCACAGACTTGATCTCGACGATCACCTTGACTCCTGCGATCAAGTCCAGCCGAAGACTTGAAGCGACGGGCCGTCCCTTATAGATAACGGAAAGATGGAGCTGACGTGCGACTCGAATCCCCTTTTTCTGCAATTCGATAGACAGACATTCTTCGTAAACCGACTCTAACAGTCCGGGCCCTAACTCGCGAAGGACGTCAATAGCACACCCGATGATTTCCTTCGTTAACTTCGTGTCTTCGTGTTGAAAAAGCATACGGAAATGATCACCAGGACAGGTGAGAGGAGAAGGGGGAGCGTGGCGATCAAGATGGGATTCGCCGTAAGGGTTTCCAGCAGGCCGAGGCCATCCGGGTAGTAGCGTTCAAGTATGCGCTGGATGGGGAGGATGAAGACGAAGAGGAACCAGATGGGGATCTGTGAGGCCCAGGGTTTGTCTGAGATCACCGTCGTGGCCATGAAGAGGGTGGCCAATGAGAGTGCAGCGGCATTAGTGACGTAGATCAATCGTGGGTCCGGAACGAATAGGCCAGGGACGTTCACCGTGAACAGGACCATGGAGTAAAGGGACGTATTTGGCGAGGACCAGCTTTCGTGGCTCCACAGGAAGGCTTAACAGGAGATCCAGCGTTTGGCGCTGCCGTTCGTTGATGAAGCAGAACTGAGCGTATCCAAACCCTGCTCCCGCAAGTAGGCCCGCAAGCAGACCTTTGGCGAAATCGTCGGATCGGCCTGGAGCAAAACGGACCAGCAAGGCTGGAACCATGAGGCCCAGGGTCAGGCCAAGGATGACTCGCTGTGCTTCGGCCCAGTCCTTACGCGCGATGTGGAACGCCAGGCGTGGGAATCCGACCCAATGCATTTAAAAACACAGCCTCCAGTTGAACCTCGTTGGATCGATCGAGCAGGACCTTGGTCGGCGCGTATTCCACGACTTTCCCTTCGTTCAACATCAGAACGGAATCTGCGATCCGGTCCAGATCGTCCGAAACGTGGGAGGACATGACAATTCCGGTCCGATCCCCAAGAGCGGAACGTTTGAGGAAGTCCAGGATGTCGACGCGGACCAGAGGATCCAGTCCAGCCGTGGGTTCGTCAAGAATCAGCAGTTGGGGACGATGGGAAACTGCTGCAACCAGGCCGAGTCTCACGCGGTTTCCTTTAGAGAGTGTTCCGATCGTCTGCGTTGTCTTGAGACCGAACTGATCGAGGAGTTCGAACGCGCGCCCCCAGTCCCATGACGGATAGAAGCCCGCAATGAATGAGAGAAACCGTTCCACACTCATCCAGTCGTAGAAGCGCAGAGATTCGGGAAGATATCCGGCGCGGAGTCGGATCCAGACCTGTTCGAGGTGGGGTGTTCTGCCGAACACCGATACGCGACCCGCATCCGGGCGCAGAAAACCCCAGAGCAGTCGCAACAGAGTCGTCTTGCCCGCTCCGTTTGGACCCATGATGCCGAGGATTTCTCCCGGTTCAAGGTGAAGGTCCAACGGTCCCAGCACGAACTGATCTCCGCGTTTCTTGACCGTGTTTTCGAGTTGAAATATGTCCATGTTCTTTTTTTCTGTAAGTGCGGTCTGCGACCGCACATCTCATTTGTGCGCTCACAGAGCGCACCTACAGGTTTGATTTGTGCGTTCCGGCATGGGGGGACCGTCCAAAGGACGGTGGGCCCGATGCTAGTTAGCCCGCACCTACAGTTAGGATCTAATAGGATCTAAAACGGGTAGAAGACCAGACTGATTCCCGCGAATCCTGCGACGAGGTCGTTCCAATCGGTGTGTAAAAAGAGAAGGCGGTGTACGCTTTCGGTGAATTCGAAACCGTAAGCAATCCCGGCAGCAATCGGGAGAAAGGTACACCACCCATGAAGAAGAAGAACATACCGGCATCAGTGGCGTCAACGAACGCGTATGAAGGTTTGGAGGACTGGGCGCGATCCCGGGTCCAAGTCTGGCTACAGGAGCTGCTCGAGGACGAAGTCACTCAATTTCTGGGTCGGGAAAAGTCGGAGCGGAGTCCGAATCGACGAGGATACCGGAACGGTCACGGGAAGCCGCGACGCTTCGCAATGATGAACGGTACGATGGAGGTTCGACGACCTCGGGTTCGAAACACCGCCGAGCGGTTCGAGAGTCAGATCCTGCCGTATTTTCGACGGAAATCGAAACAGCTGGGCGAGCTATTTCCCGATCTCTACCTCCACGGTCTGGCCACAGGGGACTTCGAGCAGGCCATGCGCGGACTGCTTGGCGCTGGCGCTCCGTTGTCGCGAGCATCGATCCAACGACTGAAATCGACCTGGCAGTTGGAGTATGACGAGTGGGTCCAGCAGGACCTGTCCGGCCTCGAGGTCGTGTACCAGTGGGCAGACGGCTTGTACGTGAAAGCGGGGATCGCGAAAGAGCGAGCGGCATTGCTGGTGATCATCGGAGCCTTGTCAGACGGGCGCAAAGTGCTGTTGGCCTGTGAGAGCGGGCAGCGGGAAAGCAAGGAGTCCTGGAGCCGCATTCTGCGCAATCTCCAGAGACGGGGCCTGAAGCTGGGACGGCTGACTGTCGCGGACGGTCACCTGGGCATCTGGTCCGCGCTGGCCGAGCAACAGCCCCAGGGCCAGGAACAACGCTGCTGGAACCACAAGTCGATCAACGTGGTCGATCATCTGCCGAAGACCGAGCAGCCCGCGGCCAGACAGCTGCTTCATGGGATGGCCTTCGCGAACTCCCGCGCGGCCTGCGAACGAAAGCGGGATCAGTTCGTCCGCCGATATGAGAAGAACTATCCCAAAGCGGGTGAGACGCTGTTGCGGGACTGGGACCGGATGATTACTTTCTATGAGTTCCCGAAACAACACTGGGTGCATCTGAGAACGACCAACATCGTCGAGTCGCCCTTCGACATGGTTCGCCTCCGCACCAACGCCGCTCGCCGATTCAAGCGTGTCGAGAATGCAACGGCAATGATCTGGAAGCTACTACGTGTCGCTGAGAAGGCTTGGCGACACTTAAAAGGATCCGAACTCTTACAAGAGGTCTATGATGGTCAGCAATTCGCTGACGGCATCAGAGTCGTGATGAAATCGAAGGCCGCCGCCTGATGACTTTTACACACCTTTTGTAATGACCTCCTGTAGGAATTTACACAGCCTATCCTGTTTTCCTTTGCGTCTTCGCGGTGAAAACAATTTCCGATCGGGGGTTGTTCGAGTCAGGCAGAAACCTTAGCCCGTAGGAGGGATTACGCTTTAGTTATGCTATGGGACGGGAAGACGGATTACACGGACAACTGTCGCTCAGTCGCAGCCTTTTTCCAATACTTTGAACGACGGAGAACCGCGAGATCGTCAGCCTCGATTTCGTAGCAATATTCGGGGCTTGGAAAAAGCCCCGAATGCACTTCTGAGACGTATTCCTCGACCGCGAGTTGTGCCAGCATGAGTAGGCCGTCCTTGCGTTCCTCGCGTCCCATCTGGCGGACATCCGGGTATCTGGAAATGTGATCCCCGAACTGCGCTGCGACCTGGGGAATGTAGCATTTGGCGAATAACGGGCGAAAGGCCTGATAGAAGCCCAGGAGGTCGTGCATGATGATGAGCTGACCATCGACCTTGTCTCCGGCCCCGATCCCGAAGATGGGTATTTCTCTCGCTTGTGCCACCTGCCCTGCCGGTTCCGCCGGAATCGCTTCAAGAAGGATGGCTGCGGCGCCGGCTTCCTCAATCGCCAGAGAGTCTTCCATGATGGTTTCGAAGCTCTCCAACGTCTTACCCTGGACCCGGTAGCCTCCGAACGAGGCTGTGCTCTGGGGAGTCAGTCCCAGATGCCCGACCACTAAGATGCCGGTAAGATGTCGGCTTCCGCTATCGCCCTGACGCGCGACGCCGTGCGTCGTCCCCCCTCCAGCTTGACCGCGTCGCAGCCCGCCTCCTTAACGAAACGCATCGCGTTTCGGACGGCTTCCTCGCCGCTGACTTCATAGGAACCCTGGGGCATGTCTCCGACGATGGACGTCTTCGGAGCCCCGCGCCGCGCTGCTTTGGCCAGCACCATCATCTCTTCCATCGTCACGGGATTTGTCGTCTCGTGTCCCAGCTGCACCATGCCACCGGAGTCACCGACCAAGATCATGTCGACTCCCGCTTCTTCAGCAGCCTGGGCCAAAGGCAGGTCGTATGCCGTGATCCAGGAGATTGGATCTCTGTCTCGCTTCATCCTGTTCATTTCAAGAAGAGTCAGTTTGCTTCTGCGTTTCAACGGCGAATCCTCTCCACAGGGAGCGGCCCCATATTGCTTGTAAATCAATGGGTGATTCGGAGGCCGACCAGAAAGCTCAGTCTTGTAATCGCTCTACCGATAAATCGCAACTGGCTGCCGCAACATGTTAGCACGGTTGAGAATTCATGATTTGCGTGGGTCGATTGGGCGAGCGGAGGATCCCACGACGGCTCGATATAAGAAAGTTCCTTACGTTCCTGCCTTTGTGTTGATGCTTGCAATCTTCGGATCGAGGGATCTTCAGGTCAGGCCGAAACGTCCGCAGTAAGGATCGCAACAATACGTTCAGCGGCCTTTCCGTCCCAGAGCTCTGGGACACGGGGTGTTTTCCAGTTTCCCGACAGGATCTTGCCGGCTTGTTCCCGGATGCGATCCGGATCCGTTCCGACCAATTCGTTCGTGCCCTCGGATATCGTCACGGGACGCTCGGTGTTTTCACGGATCGTGAGGCAGGGGACCCCCAGGATGGTCGTTTCTTCCTGCAGTCCTCCCGAATCTGTAAGGACCAACTGTGCGCCTGACATCAAGTTCAGAAACTCGAGGTATCCCAGCGGTTCTGTGAGTCTGACGTTGCCGTGGACCATGGGATCCAGTTCAAACTCCCGGATACGTCTTGACGTACGGGGATGAATCGGAAAGACGACAGGGAGTGATTTCGAGATGTCCTGAACTGCAGTCAGAATGTCTTCAAGGGTTGACCGGTCGTCTACGTTCGACGGCCGGTGCAGGGTCATCAGGGCGTACGATTCACCATCGACTCCAAAACGGGAGGCAGAGTCCAGGCCTTCGGCCTTCCCCTTGTGAGCGAGCAGTGTGTCGATCATGACGTTGCCGACGAAGTGGATTTTTTCGCCGCTCACGCCTTCCCGCTTCAGGTTTTCGTCGGCCCCCCGGCTTGTCGTGAACAAGTAGTCGGCCAACTGGTCGGTCACAACACGATTTATCTCTTCGGGCATCCTGCGGTCGAAGCTCCGCAGGCCGGCTTCGACGTGAGCAACTGGGATACCCATCTTGGACGCCACCAGCGTGGCGGCCATCGTCGAGTTCACGTCACCCACAACGATCACAAGGTCGGGACGTTGCTCCACGCAGACCTTTTCGAACCGGGTCATGATCTGAGCAGTCTGGGCGGCATGGGAAGCGGACCCGACTTCCAGATCGACATCGGGCCTGGGAATTGACAAATCCTGAAAAAAAACGTCAGACATCTCTGGGTCGTAATGCTGTCCGGTGTGAACCAGCAAATGACTGATTCCCGGGATCCGGGAGAACTCGTCGGCCAGGGGCGCGATCTTCATGAAGTTGGGGCGGGCGCCCACGACCGAAATGACTCTCATGCTATAATTCTGAACAATTTCCAGCGTATTCGATGTCGTTCCGGCAGATTCCGGACGACCAATCGGAGGAGACTATTATGGTGAACTTTGGCTTTGGAATCATCCTTCTTCTTTCCCAGCTCATCAGTCTGGGAGGCGGGCTGCCGCAGATCGTGCACCCTAACTATTCCGAAGACGCTGTCGAAGCTGGCGCTTCCGGCGAGGTTGTCGTATCGCTTGACGTTATCGATGGCTACGTGATCAACCGAATACCATCAATGCAGCTGAAGCTGCAGGATGTCGAGGGACTGACGCACGACGCGGCCAACCTTGTTGCCTCTCCGGACGACCCGAAGTCGACCGACGAGTACTACGTCGATGTACCCGTGTTTAACGTGGAGGTCGAAGCGGCCGTTGCCGGAGACTATGAGGTCCCCGGGGAACTCGTCTACTTTTTCTGTTCCAAGGCTGACGGATTCTGCTCCCGCCAGATCATTGACGTTGTGGTGCCCGTGACTGCGGAGTAGACCCCGACGATAACGGATTCAGATTCTTGAGGGACGCAGTGACCGCAGTCATTGCGTCCTTTCCTATTTAGGATGAAAAACGTTTCTCCCAGCCTTTCCGACAGCACGGTCGAAAAATACCGGCCAAGCATCTTAACGATCGCTAACCAGTTGACGATCCTGAGGATCGTTTTCATTCCCGTGTGCGTCATTCTACTTGTCTACAATCGGCTGGGTTGGGCACTCGTCACGTTCTTCGTTGCCGCGGCGACCGATGGGCTGGACGGGATTATCGCGCGTCATTACCAACAGAAGACAGCTCTCGGCGCGATCCTGGATCCGATTGCCGACAAGCTGCTCATGAGCAGTTCCATAGTCGTGTTGTCGTTGCCGCAGATGGGGTTTGCAAATCCGATTCCGATCTGGCTCCTGCTCCTGGTGATTTTTCGCGACGTGTTCATACTCCTCGGTAGTCTGGCCTTCATTCTCACCCACGGCTTCCGCGTCTTTCCGCCAACCGTTGTAGGGAAAGCGAACACATTGTTCCAGCTCCTGACCGTGGTTGCCGTTCTCTTCTACAACTGGATGGGTGTTCAGGAAGGCGCGCTATATTTCCTGTTCATCTTGACCGGCCTGCTGACTGTTATTTCGGGTTTCCAGTACCTTGCGGTTGGACGTAGGCTTCTGGAACATTAAGGGCTGCTACGTGGACCAGAAAAAGCAGTTTTCGGCCGGCGCCTACATTCGCAGAACCAACGACCAGGACATCCAGAGGAAACTCTCAGCACAGCACGAGTATCGGCACGCGCCACCGACGCACCGCGGTGCTTCCGCTCCGCTACGGATCCTGGAAATCGAGCCGGAATCCCTGGCGGCGCGCATTGGACTTGCCGCCGGTGACGAGATTGTCGAAGTTAACGGCAGGCCGCCCAGAGACGTTATTGACCTGCAGTTCGAGATGGCAGCCTTTGACGAACCGCTGTCTTTGCGCACGTTAAACCGGATGCTGGAATTTGAGCGGGAAGAGTGGGAGAGTTTTGGTGTCGAGTTCGAACCCATCGAACCTTGGGTCTGCGACAACGACTGCATATTTTGTTTCGTACACCAGAACCCGGCTGATACACGCCGGTCCCTGCGTATTAAAGACGAAGACTATCGCCTCTCATTTCTCTTTGGGAATTACCTGACGCTGACGAATGTGAATGAGGCAGAGCTGGATCGGATTATCGAACAGCGGCTCTCCCCCCTCTACATTTCGGTCCATGCGACTGAGCCTGAACTTCGAACGCGATTGTTGGGGAACGAAGTCTACGATGGCCTCGACGAAAAACTGGATCGCCTGACAGAAGCCGGGATCTTCCTACACTGTCAGGTCGTCTTGTGCCCGGGCCTGAACGACGGCAAACACTTGGAACGCACGATCGAAGACCTGTCACGCCGTCACCCATCGGTGCAGTCTGTAGCCGTCGTGCCGGTCGGGCTCACCGACCACCGCAAAGGGCTGCCAGAGCTCGATCCCGTAACGCCGGATTACGCCCGCGAGGCAATCTTGCATATAGAGCCTATCCAGCGGGAATTTCAAGAAAACCGTGGGACGCCATTCGTGTTTCTGGGAGACGAATTCTACATACTCGCCGGCCAGCCGATTCCCGAGAGCGATCACTATCAGGAATTTCCTCAGATCGAGAACGGTGTCGGAATGGTCCGGACGTTTCTCGATGAGTTTGATGCCGATTTCGATCGCTCTGCAACTGATTTCGATAGTGCTGGTTTGAAAGGAACCGTCTGTACAGGACTGTTATTCCACTCCTATTTGACGGAGTGCGTGTCCCGGTTACCTGCGGACCTGAAAACGGTAGCCGTAGAGAACCGGTTCTGGGGCTCCGGTATCAACGTGGCCGGCCTGTTGACGGGCAGTGATTTCGTTTCTGCGCTGAAAGATAAGGTCTACGGCGACTTCGTGGTTTTGCCGTCCGAAGCAATGATCGGGGACGAGGGTCTGTTCTTAGATGACATGACGTTGGCGGATGTGGAAAACGAACTGGGAGTCCGCGTCATCCGATCGGGCTATGCCGCTACTGAATTCCTGGAAGTACTTAGGGGTGAATCGGAAAGATGACTTTCAACGCAGAGGCGCAGAGACGCAGAGGCGTTGGCAGTCTATTTCGTTCTTCCTCTGCGTCTCTGCGTTAGATCTTTTTCCTGCCGGCTAGTCGACCCGTTGCACCTGCTGGATCGTGACCTTGTTCATTACGACATCTTCAACAGGTTTGTCGCGTGCGCCCGTATCGACACTGCCGATCTTCATGATGATGTCCATGCCTTCGACGACTTCACCGAACACGGAGTGAACGTTGTCCAGGTGGGGCGTGGGTCCCAGCGTGATGAAGAACTGGCTGCCGTTGGTATCCGGGCCGGCGTTGGCCATCGAAAGGATTCCAGCCCGGCTGTGGCGCGCATCGGGATGGAACTCGTCTTCAAACCGATATCCCGGTCCCCCCATACCCGTGCCACTGGGGTCACCGCCCTGAATCATGAAGTTCTCGATAATTCGGTGGAAGACGATGCCGTCGTAATACGGCGTTTCCTGGAAGACCTCATCGGTGGTCGGGTGCCGCCATTCCTGGGCTCCCGTGGCGAGGGCGATGAAGTTCTGAACGGTCTTTGGGGCCAGGTCGTTATAGAGTTGGACGGTGAATTCACCCTGCGTCGTGTCAAAAACGGCGTAAACGCCAGGTTCCAGATTGCCGCCACTCTGCGCGAATGCCATCGGGACCACCGCGAACAATCCCAAGATCATCAGTAGTTTCACTTTTCTGCTCCTTATGGGGTTCTTGGAAACGAAAGCAAATTCTAGCATAGAGTGCAGAAGAGAAATCAGAACCACGGAGGCACAGAGGCACGGGAAAAATCTTCTTTGATTTCTTTGGAAGGAAATCCTGTCTTCCTTGTATCTCTGCGCCTTTGTGGTTAAATCAGCGCCCTCGGTTCGTGTTCTAACTAATTGGTGATAAAGCCTATTGATAGCAAATGTGACCCGGCTGTACGATAACTGCCAGAACCACCAAGGAGGATGGGTGAAGAAAGGTCTCTTGCTGCTGTGGCTCCTCGTGCCGGCGACTGTTTTTGGGCAGTCCACACTCAATTTTCCGCGGCTCTATACGCAGTCTGATCTCGCCCTCACCGGTTTCGCCATCGTCAATCCAGGTAGTGCCGATGCCACAGCCACGTTCACCCTTCGCGACACGACCGGATCCACCGTTGCCACGACGACCCAGACCATAGATACCGGGGGCCAGTTTGCCCGGCTGGGATCCGAGTTGTTCCCCGCGACCACAACTCCCGGCTGGGTTCAGATGACCAGCGACACAACCGGCCTCCAGGGATTCTGGATTGGTGGTGATTTCGCGACTTTCACAGACGGTGCGGAGGCCGCTCCCCCAGTCTCAAGTCCGATGTTTCCGCTGGTGGCGTCCAGCACGGAAATTAATATCGCGAATACGGCTGCAACTACAGCAAGCGTCACGATCTCCCTACGTCAAGGGAACGGCACCGAGATGGCGTCCTCCCTACAGACGATAGCCGGAATGGGAGTTTTTCAATCTTCGGCCGCATCCCTATTCTCGGGTGTCGACCTCAGCCAGGCAACTCACATCCTGATGACCGGCGGTGCGTCGGTGGCTGCGACGGCTATTGTCAGCGACTTTCTCGTCAGTCCTTCCTGGGGGGTGGTAAACGGAGTCGATGCGTCAGCGGTTACAACAGAACTGAATTTTCCCCATGTTATCAATGGCGCGGGCTGGATTACCTCGGTTGGTGTGACGAACCTGGCAGCAACGAGTAACAACGTCACGATCACATTCACCCCGTGCCCAGCAGCGGGAACCTGTCCCGGGACCGCGACGTCCGTCCAGCGAACGATTGCTGGCAACGGAGGGTTGTCCGAGAGTGCGGAATCATTGTTCGGATTGTCCGCCAGTGAATTTCAGGAAGGTTGGGTTCAGGTAACGAGCCTTTCCTCCTCGCCCGTTACGGGATTCGTTGCTTATGCCGGCACGGGAGCTAAGGGGCTGGCGATCGTTCCCGCCCAGGCATCGGCCCTCGAGAACATGTTGTTCTCACACATTGCCCAGGCGACCGGTTGGGCGACAGGAGTCGCGCTGCTCAACACCTCCAATACCGCTGCGAATGTCGAGGTTTATGCGATGAATCCAGGCGGCACGCTCATCGGTGGGGCTCTGGACGCTCCGGATGCGGCGTTTACGCTTGCACCCGGCGCCAAGATCGCACGCCTGCTCAATGAGTGGATACCCGCTGCCCAAACCAATGGCGGTTTCGTTTATGTGCGCACGACAAACGGCGTTTCGCTCTATGGGCTTGAACTGTTCTTCCTGACCAACCTGAATATTCTTGCCAACGTTGCGCCGGGAGCGATTGGGGCCGGGATCACGTACACGCCGCCGGCGCCGGTGGGGACGATTACGCTGGATTCGGTTTCACCCTCATCCGTTGCCCGAGGGGATACGCTGACCTTGACCGGGTCGGGTTTCAGCGCGACGGCTTCAAGCAACACTGTGGTCTTTACGACCGCGAGCGGTACGACCGATCAGACATCGGCTACTGCGACGTCGACCTCGCTCACAGCCGTTGTCCCTTCGACGGCGATCAGCGGTCCGGTTCTTGTTCAATCGGGAAGCGCGTCTTCTTCTTCACAGATACTTGAAGTCACTGCTTCGTCCTCGGCGCTGGTTCAGTCCAGTGTCACCCTCACTGCGGGCCAGACGACCACTGGAGTGGACATATATGTACCCGCGCCCGCAGGGAGCCTCAACGTCACGAGTATCGGTGTGGGTGATCGTTCCCAGGGTATTTCCTTCGCCTCCAGCAGTGCCTTGGTTTCGCAGGGACAGACAACCGACATCATCGTTGCGGGTACAGAGGTCAGTGAGGCAAACGGATCGACGGTAACCGTCAGCGGTACCGGAATCACTTTGTCCAACATAGCGTATTCGGGCGACGTAATGTTCGTTCAGATCGCGGTCGACGCCAATGCGGCCCTCGGCCCTCGAACCGTAACCGTCACAAACTCCAACCTGGACACGTCCGTGCTTTCCGGAGGACTCATCATTCAATGAATCATCGAACACGCATCGACGGAAAATTGTTAGCTCTTTGCCTCGGTTTAGGTTTCGTGACGCTCCTCTGGGCAGGATCGGCCGTCGGCAGCATCGTCGTCGAGATGGAACTGGAGGACCTTGTCGCCGAGTCGGACAGCATTGTTCAAGGTGTTGTCGAATCTGTTTCCAGCGAATGGGACAACGAAAAGAAGCTGATCTTTACTTATGCATCAATACGCGTGGACGATCCGCTGAAGGGCGAGCGACGACGGACGCTCACGATACGCCAGATGGGAGGCCAGGTCGGGGCGTTGGTGATGTCCGTACCCGGGATGCCGGAGTTCGATGAAGGAGCCGCCATTATTGTTTTCCTGAAGGATGCCGGCAACGGGACGTTCCACGTTGTGGGCCTCAACCAGGGGCGCTATGTCATCGAAGAGGACTTCGCGATCTCGAACATCAGTGGCGTGGACCTCTTGAGTCCAAAGACGGGAATTGTTTCCGGTGCTTCCGTCGTGAGGAGAGTTGGGCTTGAAGATTTCAAAGCCCGGATACGGGAGCTGATCCAATGAACCGGACACGCGTAGCAGGGATTTCTGTTGTTCTCCTTCTGACGGTTCCGCTCCTGGCCTATATCCCGGAGACGAATCTCGACACAAGCGGAAACGTCGTCACGGTGAAATGGGCAGATTCTTTCTTTCCGCTCACGTGGCGTATGAATCCGACCGTGGGTTCGAACGTGACTGGAGACCGGGAACAAGCTGATGTGTTCGTAAGTTCATTCCAGCAATGGATAGATGTGACGACCTCAGACATTTCAATGAGCTAGGGCGCCGTCACCGCCGCCACCGTGAAGCCGGGACTGGATCTGGTAAACCTTGTTACGACCAACATCACAACGTCTGATTTCAATTCGACTGCTCTCGGATTGACAGGGATCTTCAGCTTTACCAGTACAGGAATCGACGCCACAACCGGTACAACGATTGAGTTTCCCGGGCAGATCATTGACGCCGACATCATGTTCAACCCTGATACCAGCTTCAGCCTGAGCACGACAACCCCGTCGGATCGGTATGACCTGGAATCAGTCGCGACACACGAGGTCGGGCATCTCCTGGGACTGGATCATTCCAATATCCTGTCTTCGGCCATGTTCCCGACAATTCTTGCGGGTGTTAGTTTCCCTAGAACGATACAGCTCGATGACCAGATCGGCCTCTCGACGACATATCCCACATCCACTTTCTCTGCCCTGGGTTCCATCAGTGGAACGGTTCGCACGACGGCGAACGCAGCCGTGTTCGGCGCCATGGTTGTAGCGATCGACTCCAACGGGACGGCTGCCGCCAGCGCCGTGACGAATCCCGACGGGGAGTTCACGATCCAGGGATTGTCCGCTGGAAACTACACAGTCTACGCAGAACCGATGACGGATCCCTTCACCTCATCCGACGTGTTTTCCCTTACCCGCACCTACCCTGGCCAAACCGTAAATTCCAACTTCACTGTCCGTTACCGGTAACTCGGTCTGTGAGATAATTGCGACGACCTGCGCCGGACGTTTTGCCTGACTAAGAGTTTGTTTCAACGCAGAGGCGCAGAGAACGCAGAGGTTTGGTTGTGCAGGGTTGCGTTTGAATGAGCTGTCGTGGTTTCCCAAGGCGTCATTGCAAACCCAATAGACGGTGGCTGGTCGGAATTTAGACAGCCTGTCCTTTTCTTTCTCTGCGTCTCTGCGTCTCTGCGTTGGTCTTGATACCGATTGAACAATGTTTGAGAATCTGCTCTACGAAGTTAAGGACGGGGTTGCTTTCGTCAGCATCAACCGGCCGAAGGTGCTCAATGCACTCGACCAGTTGACGATGTCGGAACTGTTCTCGGCTTTCGAGTCTGGGGCCAATGACGACGAGGTGCGGGTCGTCATCCTGACCGGGAGTGGCGAAAAGGCATTCGTCGCGGGAGCAGACATCAAAGAGTTCACCTCTCTGTCCCCTGAAGGCGGACGGGAATATGCCCTCGCGGGCCAGGACGTTCTCAATTTTATTGAACAGCTGGGCAAACCCGTCATCGCAGCCGTCAACGGCTATGCCCTGGGTGGGGGATGCGAACTGGCGTTGGCGTGTACGCTGCGTATCGCATCTGAAAACGCCGTCTTCGGCCAACCTGAAGTCCGATTGGGTCTGATTCCCGGATACGGCGGTTCGCAACGACTCTCGAGGCTCGTCGGAAAGGGAAGGGCCCTGGAGATTTTGCTTTCGGGAGAACAGGTCTCTGCTGAGGCGGCTATGGGAATGGGTTTGGTGAACGCGGTTGTCCCCCAGGGAGAACTTGTCGAAGCTGCCGAAAAACTGGCCAGAAAGATCATGGCGAACGCGCCACTGGCCGTGCAGTACTGCCTCGAGGCCGTCCATCGTGGCATGGAAATGACCCAGAACGAAGGGCAGTTCCTGGAAGCGGCGTTGTTCGGCATGTGCTTTTCGACCGAGGATCAGAAGGAAGGAACCAGGGCGTTCCTGGAGAAACGTGTCCCCAACTTCAAAGGGAAGTAAGAAGGAGCCCTCTCCGCTCAAGGGTTTGAGTTCGGCGGGTCACAGCTTCGCAATCGCTGCGACCCGGTTTAACGAAGAGATCGTGGATCGTCTTCTCGAAGGGGCATTGGCGGCACTCGAAGAGACGGGCACGTCTCGTGATTCGGTAGTGGTCCTGCGTGTGCCGGGAGCATTCGAATTGCCACTGGCCGCACAAAAATTGTCTGGAGGACACGACGCCGTGATTGCACTGGGTTGTGTCATTCGGGGTGAGACCGATCACCACGAATATGTGAGTCGAGCGGCTGCGGAAGGATTGGAACGGGTCTCTCTGGATGCCGGAATTCCTGTCGGTTTTGGCGTCCTGACCACTGACACCGTAGAGCAAGCCCTGGCGCGGGCCGGTGGCGATGTTGGTAACCGGGGCTATGACGCGGCGATTGCAGCTATCGAGATGCTCGCGACCCTTCGGGGTATTTAAGGGTGGGCAACAGACGGGCTGCGAGAGAATATGCGCTCCAGGTGTTGTATCAGTGGGATCTGAGGCGCGACGACCTGGATTCGGTCATTGCAACATTCTGGGAAGTAAACACGGCTGACGACGACGTCCGTGAATTCGCCGACCGCCTGGTCCAGGGAACAGTCGAACATCTCGACACGCTCGATGCCTTGATCGAACGCCACACCAAGAACTGGCGACTGGACCGGATGGAAACGCTCGACCGGAACCTGTTACGCATGGCCACAGAAGAATTGCTGTTCGACGAGGAAACACCGGCGACGGTCGTCATCAATGAGGCGATCGAAATCGCGCGCCGTTTCAGCACCCGGGAATCTCCCCAGTTCATAAACGGCTTGCTCGATAGTATGCGCAAGGAAATCGAAGAGAAGAAGAGTTAACGCAGAGACGCAGGGACGCAGAGAATAAGATTGGCTGTTCGAGAGTAGACTAGATCAACTTTTATGGGTTCCAACGAAATGTTCTTGCCAATCCGATTGGTTGCGGTCGACCTAGATGTAGGCAACCTGACCCGTCTTTTCTTCCTCTGCGTCTCTGCGTCTCTGCGTTGAAAATATCTTTGTTGAAAGATTCTCATGGAAGAACCTGAAGAAATACGGTTAGAGAAGCTCAAGAAGATCGAAGAGTTGGGGTGCGATCCCTATCCTACGACCTATCGATTTACCCACACGATCGCGGCAGCTGTCGAACAGTTTTCACCGCAATCGGCAGAAGAGCTGGAGGCCACCCCCACACCCGTGCGAGTTTCAGGCCGGATTGTCGCCGCCCGGCCCTTTGGCAAGGCGGGTTTTCTGACGATCTCAGAAGGCGGTGCCAGGGTTCAGGTCTACGCCCGAAAGGACAAACTATCCGAAACTGACTTCGGGCTGTATAAGTTGCTCGACATCGGTGACTTCATCGGTGCAGAAGGCGTGATGTTCAGGACGCGCACGGGTGAGCTGACCGTTTTGGCTTCCGAGTTGACGTTTCTGGCCAAGAGCCTGCTGTCTCTGCCGGAAAAATGGCACGGTCTGACCGACATCGAAATTCGTTATCGCAGGCGCTATGTCGATTTGATCGTCAACCAGGATGTTCGGGATGTTTTCGTGAAGAGAAGCCTCATCATCCGGGAGTTGCGACGTTTTCTGGATGAGCGCGGTTATCTGGAAGTCGAAACGCCTATCCTGCAGCCCATAGCGGGTGGTGCGCTGGCCCGGCCGTTCCAGACCCATCACAACGCCCTCGACATGTCCCTTTACCTGCGGATCGCGCCCGAACTGTATCTGAAGCGTCTTATCGTCGGGGGGCTGACGCGCGTCTACGATCTGAACCGCAACTTCCGTAATGAAGGTATTTCGTTCAAACACAACCCCGAGTACACGATGCTCGAGTTCTATCAGGCCTACAGCAACTACACGGACCTGATGGACCTTACCGAAGAAATGATCACCGAGGTGGTAGAGACCGTCTGTGGTTCGTCGACGATTACCTACGACGGGACCGAAGTCGATTTCAATCAGTGGTCACGGATGACCGTGAAGGAAGCCATCCTTAAGTACTACCCGGGTGATCCCGGTGATTCGATAGCGGAGTCGTTGTTGTCAGACCTGGACACAGTGAAGGGTCTGCTGGACAACGTGAACGCCGACTACAATCCGCAACTGCCTCTGGGAACACTTATTGGCGAGCTTTTTGACGCCGTGGCCGAAAAGCACATGGTGGGGCCGACTTTCATCTACGACTACCCGATCGAGATGTCACCACTATCGAAGGCCAAGGCCGAGGATCCGAGTCTCGTCGAGCGCTTCGAGTTGTATATCGCAGGAATGGAAGTGGCCAACGCCTATTCCGAGTTGAACGACCCTCTGGAACAGAAGAAGCGTTTTGAAGCCCAACTGGAAGCACTGGAGCTTGGCGACGACGAAGCCCATGCCATGGACGAAGATTACGTCCGTGCGCTCGAATACGGAATGCCTCCCACGGCCGGAGAAGGCATCGGTGTGGACCGCCTGACGATGCTCCTGACTGGTTCTCACTCGATCCGGGATGTCATCCTTTTTCCGCATCTCCGCCCCGAGTAACCGTTTTCTAAATACGAAGCTAAAGACGATTTGTCTTCAGACATTTGTCAAACCGGCGCCTTCATGTTGAATTTCTAACCGTAAACGCGACTGATTTTCGGTCTGGAGCAACTGCACTCAAGTCCTTCAGAACGTTGGCCTTTTTTGCCGATTTTCTGGCCGATCTTCCATGCTCACTGTGGTACCCTGCACAGGTATTGGAATGTATGCGGATGATACCGGGGCGGGGTATTCTGCCCGCCCGTAGCGCGTGACCTTGCGGCCGTCATAAGTTCTTTGTTCGTTCGTAGATGGCCCACATGTGATTAATCTCTTGAGTCAGGGGAGCGAGATGCAGACGGAATATAGATCAGGGTGGATGTTACTGGCATTGTTGTGTGTCGTCGGTTTGCTGGTAGCAGGACCCGTGTGGGCAGCCGAATCCGACGTGGCCGTAGCTGCGAGGAATGGGGACGTCGATGCGGTTCTCGAGTTAATCGCGGACCAACTGGATGTCAACGAGTCCGAAGCGGACGGTTCTACGGCGTTGCTGTGGGCAGCGTACCACCAGGATGCCGACATGGCCCGGGCGCTCATCGCGGCGGGAGCCGACCCTCAGACTGCAAACCGTTACGGTGTGACCCCGTTGATTCAGGCAAGTCGCGTCGGTGATGCGGTCCTGGTGGAGGCACTGCTCGACGCAGGCGCTGATCCGAATCTCGCACATCCTGGTGGAGAGACACCTCTGATGGGTGCGTCACTTGCCGGAAACACTGCAGCTGTGCGCATGCTGCTCGATGCCGGCGCCGCCGTCAACGCTAAGGAGCAGTGGCAGGACCAGACCCCGCTGATGTGGGCAGCGAGCGAGGGGCATCTTGAGATAGTCGAGTTGTTGCTCGAAGCCGGAGCCGACCCTAACGCGGTCGCCGGTGTTACCCTCATCGAGACTCGGGAGAACGCGGATCATCCAACCGGCGGCTTGACCGCGCTGATGTTCGCGACCCGGCAGGCGCATTCCGATGTCGTGCGCGCCCTCCTCGAGGCCGGTGCCGACATCAACGCGAAGAATCCCGATAACGCCACTCCGATGATCATCGCCATCTACAACGATCGGTTCGATCTGGCGAACATGCTGCTGGAACTGGGTGCCGACCCAAATGACGGCTCGTTGTATTGGACCGTGGACTTGCATGAGATGCCCGGCGACTTTCTGGCGTTCGATTCCAATCGGCCCTGGCCGGACCATCCGAACGAATTGACCGCGATGGACCTGATGGAGCGCTTGCTCGAAGCGGGTGCGGATCCCAATGGCACCTTCAGCGGGTCGCTGCACTCGCTGGGCGCCAGCGGAGCGGCAGGTCACAACGGCACGCCGTTGTACCGAGCGGCGCGGGAAACCAACGTCGACCTGATCCGGTTTCTGCTCGAAGCGGGTGCAGATCCGAACATCGCTCCCGAAGCCGTCGAGGTCAACGGTGGCCGCGAGACATTCAAGGTGGGTGAGACACCCCTGATGGCAGCCCTTGGCGCCAGCGTGGCTGGCCGATACCGCGGGGGTGGTCCGGGAGACGAGCGGCCCGGGGAAGCGCCCTGGGACGTACCGTACCGAACGGAATCGGTGCGCGAATCCGTCGAGGCGGTCAAGGTCCTTGTTTCCGGCGGCGCGGATCTGGATACCGTCAACCTTGAAGGGAATACCGCGCTCCATCAAGCAGCCGAGAGGGGCAAGGTGGAATTGGTCCGTGCCCTGGCGGATGCGGGCGCCAAGCTGGACCTGGCGAACGAGTCGGATCTGACACCGCTGGATCTGGCAATGGGCAAGCAGCCTGCGGAGCCAAACGATGAAGAAGGCAACCCCGTGCCGGTGGAGGAGGGCGAGGCCAAGCCCGAGGTCGTCAGGTTGCTGCAGGAGTTGATGGGCCTGCCGGTCGATCCTCTTCCCGAACCTGATCCGGAGGATGCGGAAGCTGCTACCGTCGCGGAGAACTAATACATGAAGAATCTTCTACTTCTCACCTTCGCAGTCCTGTGTGTTCTCTCGAGCGCTGTCTCGGCCGAGGCCCAGGCACCGGCCGAACATCACGCTCTGGTTGAAAACTACTGTGTATCCTGCCACAACCAGCAATTCGCAGAACCGTCCGCCAATCCGGTGTATCTCGACCAGGCGAACCTCGATGACCCGGGCACCGACGCTGAAATATGGGAGCGGGTGCTTCGCAAGCTTGCCGTGCGGGCGATGCCGCCTCAGAGTATGCCGCGGCCTGCGGACGCTCGGATGGTGGCTTTTACCGAGTATCTGTCCGCTTCACTTGGACGTGCCGCAGACGAGGAGAACAATCCGGGCGAGTTTGTCCTGCATCGGCTGAACCGCACGGAGTATGGGAACGCGATTCGGGACCTGCTGGGCGTCGAAATCGACGTGACCGCACTCCTGCCCCCGGACAGTTCGGACTTCGGTTTTGACAACAACGCGACCGCGCTGTTGACTTCCCCGGCTCTGCTCGAGCGCTACCTCACCGCCGCGATGCGCATCAGCACGCTGGCGGTCGGCGACACCGAATTTCCAGCCGAGATGTCGGTGTACCCGATGCGCGCCGACGTCAGCCAGGAGTCGCATGTCGAAGGACTGCCGCTGGGCACGCGCGGCGGCATACGTGTCCGCCACAACTTCCCCGCTGACGGCGACTATCGGCTGTTCGGCACGCTCATCAGAGGGCTCGCAGCAGGGGACAGCGGTATCGAGGGACAGGATCAGCCGCACGAGTTCGAGATCTCCATCGACGGTGAACGGGTCCTCGTGGCGCCAATTGGGGGTGTGGAAGACAGCGCCTTTTCGGCGGAAACTTCAGCTATCGCTGCCTCCGAGGTCGCAGCACGGATGCAGGTCACTACGTTCGTGACAGCCGGTCCCCACGACGTTGTGTTTACGTTTGTCGAGAAACCAGTACGGGTTCAGGAGATCCTCCGCCCGTCGGCGCGGGCGAGTTTGGATCTGCACAACACCGGCGGCCTGGCCGAGCTGAAGTCCGTGACGATCGAGGGAGCGTTCAACGTGACCGGCGTAAGTGAGAATCCAATACGGGAGAGGCTCTTCATTTGCGAACCCGCTTCTCGGTTGGAGGAAACAGCCTGCGCGGAGGAAATTCTCTCTGACGTGGCCCGCCGCGCGTATCGGCGACCGTTGGCCGAATACGAACTCGAGGCGCCGATGGCGTTCTATGAGTCTGCACGTCGGACGGGAGATTTCGACGCCGGTATTCGTGACGGTCTCGCTCGAATCCTGGCCAGTCCGTCTTTCGTATTCCGCGCCGAACGCGACCCCGCTGACCTGGAAGGTGGTGCTGGGCACCAGGTGAGCGACCTGGAGCTGGCTTCGCGTCTCTCGTTCTTCCTGTGGAACACGATTCCAGATGACGAACTGCTGAGCCTGGCCGAACAGGGGGTGCTCCGTGAACCGGGAGTGCTCGAGGGCCAGGTTCGAAGGATGTTGGCCGACGAGCGTGCGGCCTCGATGGTCTCGGATTTCGCCGGACAGTGGCTCGAGCTTCGGAACCTCGATCGGGTCGTTCCCGACATCCGCGGCTTCCCGGACTTCGACCACAACCTGCGTGAGGCGTTTGGGCGTGAGACCGAACTGTTCTTTGCGAGCATCGTGCAGGAAAACCGTAGTGCGCTCGAACTGTTGACCGCGGACTACACTTTCGTCAATGAGCGACTCGCCAAGCACTATGGCATTTCCGGGATCAGCGGGTCGCGCTTCCGGCGAGTCGGGTTGACCGATCCAAATCGGAGAGGCCTGCTCGGCCATGCGAGTGTCCTGTCGCTAACCTCGGCTGCAACACGCACATCCCCCGTTTTTAGGGGAAAATACATTCTTGAGACTTTCCTGAACACTCCGCCGCCGCCTCCTCCGGCGAACGTTCCGGCGCTCGACGATAGCGCGCCCGTGACCGAGGTACAAACTGTGCGCCAACGGATGGAGGCGCATCGCGCCAATCCAGCCTGCTCGGGCTGTCATTCGATCATCGATCCGGTAGGGTTTGCGCTTGAGAACTTCAATCCCATTGGCCAGTGGCGAGAGACGACCGACGATGGCGCACCTATCGATTCCTCGGGTGTTCTTGCCGATGGTACCGAAGTGGATGGCCCTGTAGCGTTGCGGGAAGCCCTAGTCAGTCGGCCCGACGCATTTGTCGGTGTTCTTACCGAACGGCTTATGACTTACGCGCTGGGCCGCGGTCTCGAGGCATACGATATGCCGGTTGTCCGGGGTGTCGTCGCAGCTGCGGCCGCGAACGACTATCGCTTAGCATCTATAATCACGGGAATCGTCGAAAGCAGACCGTTCCAGAACAGAACAAAGATCGCCCAACTAGATCCGAGAGAGGAGTAACTACTGATGATCATCACCAAAAAGCGTTTGTCTCGACGCACGTTTCTCCGGGGTGCGTTAGGCACCGCGGTTGCGCTTCCGATGCTGGATGCGATGGTGCCCGCGCTGGCGGCGCAGTCCGAGGCCAGCGCCCCGTTCCGTTTCGGTGCTATCTACTATCCCGTCGGGATCTACCCCGACCGTTGGCACCCGGAAACGGTCGGCCGGAAGTTTGAAATGAAGCCTCCGATGAGCCCGCTCGGCCCGTTTCGGGATCAGATGATCACAGTCAGTGGGATGGAAGCCCCGTATGGCAATTCCATCCATCTGGGCGCGAGTTCCGCCTTCCTGAACGGAGTAGGTCCAGTCGGAAGGAACGGTGCTGCGATCGAATCAGCAAAAACCGTCGACCAATACATCGCCGACAAGCATGCAGGGGACACGCCGTTCCCCTCGCTCGAGATCGGCACCGAAAGTCTGGGCACCTCGGTGGGTTCGTGTGACGACTTTGCGTGCATCTATTTCAACGCGCTTTCATGGCGGGATGAAACGACTCCGCGCACCGTCGAGATCAATCCTCGGATTACGTTCGAGCGCATGTTCGGTGAAGCCGGGACGCCCGAGCAACGGCTCGCGCGCTTGCAGCGAAAGCAGAGCATGCTGGATTCGGTGGCAGGCGAGGCGCTGAAGCTTCAGCAGGAATTGGGCCCGGCCGACAACCGGATTCTTACCGAGTATCTGGAGAACATCCGCCAGGTGGAACGGCAGCTCCAGCAGATGGAACTACGAAGCGAAACGGCGGACATCGAGATTCCCACGTCGCCGATCGGTGTTCCCCAAAGCTTCGATGAGTACCTGACGCTCAGCTACGATCTGATGCACCTCGCGTTCCAGGGTGACATCACGCGTGTCTTCACGTTCCTGTCCGGCCTGGAGGCAAGCGACCGGAGTTACGCCTTTATCGGAGTCCCTGAAGCGCACCACACCATGTCGCACCATGGGAACGACTCGGAGAAACTCGAGAAGTACACCAAGATCGGCACGTACCATGTCATGAAGTTCAGTCAGTTCCTGGGCAAGCTGGCCGCGACGCCGGATGGCGACGGCTCGCTCCTGGATCATTCAGTCTTGTACTGGGGTAGCGGTATGAGCGACGGCAACCAGCACGAACGGTCCAATCCGCCCGCCGTCGTCGTCGGCGGAGCGAATGGCCGTATGAAGGGTGGCCGTCACATCGCCGTGGAGAACGAAGAGCCGACGCAGAATCTGTTGTTAGGTCTTGCTGATCTGGCGAATGTCGAACTCGAAAAGATCGGCGAGAGCACGGGCCTGCTGGACCTTTCCTAAGCGACGATGTTCTAAGACCGCTTGGTGAAACGAGTGTGGCTGGCAGAGGAGATTGATGCCAGCCACTCTTCTTTTAATGACAGACATCGATCCTTTGGAAATCTGTAGTCGGTTATCTCTGCATCGGTCGGTTGTGCCAGAACTATGTTGAACGGGTTCAAGACAGACATGTCTTTTCTTTCAGGGCCGCTCGATGGCGACCCGAACACTATGGAGCAAATGCTATGAATCAGGTGCTTCAACGTTTGAACAACTCCCGAATCAGAAGCCACGCGGTCCGGCTTTTCGTCTTCGGCATCGCTGCGTTCGTTGTTGTGACAAGTGGTTTATTCGTGAGCGCGGCGCCGGGACAAGACGCGGAGGAAGCCCGAACTGTCTGGGATGGCGTGTTTACCGACGCACAAGCCGCGCGCGGTGGTGAACGCTTCCTGGCGTCCTGTGCCCGATGCCACGGCACCGAGCTCGAGGGGGGTGCCAACAGGGCAAGCCCGCTGGTCGGCGAAAGCTTTCAGGAGGGCTATAGGGAACGGACGGTCGACGAACTGTTCGACTACATCCGTACGAACATGCCGAATGGTGACGCTGGTACGCTGTCGATTGATACATATGTCGACGTTACGGCCTTCATCCTGAGCCGGAATGGGTATCCGGCCGGTGACGCGGAGCTGACTGCAGAGTCTACGGTGGATGTTCAGATCATTGCTGAAGATGGACCCGGAGAGCTCCCGAACTCCACGCTGGCCAGAGTGGTCGGTTGCCTGGCCCCAGGAGAAGGTTTTGGCAACTGGACGTTGAACAGCTCGACGGCCCCGGAACGCATCGATGCCGCGGGCGTTGGCGAAAACGACGCGACCCTGGCGCTGGGAGAGCGGACCTTCGATCTCAAGTTCGTTCTTATGGCTCTTGACGGGTTCCTTGGCCAGAAGATGTCGGTCAGCGGTCTATTGATGGGAGAGGGCGGCGTTGAGGGCATCAACGTGACGTTGGTCGAGCCTGTTGCCGAGGCCTGCGAGTAAGTCCACTTCCTGATCGGTTGAGGGGGCCGGAAAGGCCCCTGCGGTCACCACGCTATTTCCGAGCTTCTCCCTCCCTGGCTTCCTGCACCACGCTGTTCTCGCCCTGCCCCCCCTCCGTTTCCTTGCCTCGCTCCCTCGATTGACATATACTTCAATACAACATATCTGTATGCACCATAACATCGAAGATTCCATTGGAGGGTCATCGTGTTCAGCCCAGTCCTCAAGAAAGGCAGCGTCGAGCTGTTATTGCTTGCACTCCTCAGAGACCAGCCGCGCCACGGCTATGAAATCGGAAAGCTGATTGAAAAACGTTCCGGTGGTCGACTGCGGTTTCAGATCTCCTCGCTTTACCCGATTCTCTGCCGAATGGAGGAGCGTGGTTGGATTGACGGCCGGTGGGTCGAGAAGCGAGGTGAACGCCGGAGGCGTTTCTATCGTCTTACCAAAAGCGGAATAGCAGCGCTGGCCACGCAACGTCAAACCTGGGACGAGTTCACCCTGGCTGTGAGTCTGGTCCTGGATACGGAGCCGAGCGATGCGTGATTGGCCCACCTACGTCCGCCAGCACATCGCACTCCCCGACGTTGACCGGGCGACCGAGCTCGAGATTATTGAAGACATTTCCTCCCAGCTGGAGGACGGATATCGCGATGCCCGGACGCGCGGCGCCGGCCCGGTTGAAGCCGACGCCGAGGCTTGCGGACTGGTCAGTGACTGGGACCAGTTGGCCAGGGACATCCTCAACGCCAAGCGGAGTATCACCCGTGATCACATCGTGCGCCCGATTAAGAATTCGGAAAGGGCTTTGCGCAAGGCGGGTGGATTCGGGGAAGTGATGGCCAACGTTCTTCGGGACGCGCGGCTGGCACTGCGTCGCCTGCGCCGGGCCCCAGTTTTCGGAGCGGTCGTCGTCCTGACCCTGGGCATCGGTATCGGAGCGAATACGGCAATTTTCAGCCTGGTAAAGGGAATCCTGCTCGAGCCCCTTCCCTACGACGAGTCCGAACGGCTCGTGCCGGTGTCCTCGACTGCACCGGGAAATGGTGTCGAGGATCTGCTACAATCGGCGGCACTCCACTTTACGTACAAGGACGAAGCTCGGCTCATCGAGGACATCGGACTTTGGCGCTTTGACGACGTCGTCGTTCGTGATGGGGCCGAGCCCGTTGAACTTGCCGCTGCCATGGTTACCGCCGGGACGCTTTCGACCTTGCGTGCGCAAACGATCCTCGGCCGTCTCTTCAGTGTCGAAGACGATACGCCGGGAACGCCCGAGACGGTGATCCTCAGCCACGCCTACTGGGAGAGTCAGTTTGCCAGTCGGTCCGATATCGTGGGGCACGCGATTGAAATTGAGGGACGGGTCCGAGAGATCATCGGGGTGATGCCTCGCGGTTTCCGCTTTCTTGACGCCGACCCCGAGATCTATCTTCCCTTCCGCTTCGACCGTGCCGTCCTTACCGTAAGCCAATTCAATTACTACAGCATCGCCCGCTTGAGGGACGGTGTGAGCCTCGAGGCGGTGACCGAAGACTTCGCCCGGCTCTTGCCCGTCGCGGTGGAAAAATTCCCCGGCGGGATACCGATGGAAATCCTGGAAGAAGCGGGAATGGCTTCGGTTCTCACTCCCCTGAGGGACACCATCGTCGGGGATGTGCGTGACGTGCTCTGGGTATTGCTGGGGACGGTTGGGATCGTCCTCCTCATTGCCTGCGCCAACGTGGCCAACCTTTTCGTCGTCCGGGCCGAGGGTCGGGAGCGGGAAGTGGCCGTAAGGAGCGCCATCGGGGCCAGCCAGCGTCAGATTGCGGGCCAATATCTGGTGGAGACCGTTCTGCTGGGCCTGCTAGGTGGAATCGTCGGCCTGGGTCTGGCCCGATTAGGACTCCGGTTGCTGGTGACCATTGCTCCGGCCGAGCTACCGCGTCTCGATGTGGTCTCGATCGACCCCGGAGTGCTTGCATTCACCTTGTGCGCCTCGATCCTCTCGGGAATCGCCTTCGGGCTCCTTCCCGTCATCCGTAGCGGGCGGGTGGATCTGGTGAGCGTATTGAAAGAAGGCGGCCGCGGTGGTGAGAGTGGGCCTGGGCGCCACCGGACCCGCCATGCCCTCGCCGTCGGACAGATTGCCCTGGCGTTGGTTCTCATCGTGGGTGCAGGTCTCATGGTCCGGAGCTTTCAGGCCATCCGGGGATCCAACCCCGATTTCCAGGCCCCTGAGGATGTGATCATCCTGGACGTAGCTGTTCCTGAGAGAGAGATCGAGGATCCTGTAGAGGCAGCCGGGCGACATGAACAGATTGCGCGAGGGTTGGCCGAGATGACAGGGGTGACGTCAGTGGGCTTTTCAAGTTCCATCACGATGGAAGGCACCGGCGGGAACGATCCTATTTTTGTCGAAGACTTTCCGCTCGCAGATGGACAGCTACCACCCATCCGTCGCTTCAAATGGATAGGCGAGGGGTACTTCGAGGTGATGGGCAACCCGGTCGTGGCCGGGTGTTCCCTCACCTGGACGGATATTCACAACCGGGCCCCGGTGGTGCTCGTCACGGAGAACTTCACCAGGGAGTACTGGAACGATCCAGGGGAAGCCGTTGGCAGACGGGTCAGCACGGGACTGGAGCCGGGAGACTGGCGGGAGATTATTGGCGTGGTGGGTGATGTACGCGACGATGGGGTCACAGAGCCTCCAGTGGCCGTGATGTACTGGCCTATGTTGATGGAGGACTTCTGGGGTGAGCAGTTCTTCTCGCCGCGTACCATGAGCTATGCGATTCGAAGCCCACGGGTTGGCACCCCGGACTTTCTCCCCGAGCTAAAAAAGGGGAATTATATACAATAGTAGCGAACACTGGCACTATCTGCGGCGGTTCTTCGGCTTGTCGATGAATCGAATTTTGACCGGACGAAAGAGCGCGACGTGGATGGTGCTCCGTCAGGGGTTCGGGTTGGCTATCACGGGTGTGGCGTTGGGGCTTGTCGCCGCCTATTGGCTTACGCGGTTGATGACCGGAATGTTGGTGGGGGTCGGAGCGGTAGACGTAGCCACTTACGTCACCGTGTCGGTGTGTGTCACGGTGGTTGCCTTGCTTGCGAGCTTCATGCCTGCGCGCCGGGCCGCAGGAGTCGATCCAATCGAGGCGCTGCGGACCGAGTAGGCCCTTCGGGGCGGAGCATCTCAGTCAACAACGAACCTTTGGCCGGATAGGTCTTCGGCAGCCGTCCAGAGTGTTTGTGCGGCGACCTGGTCCAGAGTGGCAGGGTTGGGTTTCAACCGGCCCGGTTTTCCCCTCGCCTGCAGGAACCCGGTCGGGCCGAAGTACTCGCCGCCCACACCCTCGATCGACGCCATCACACCCGCTCTCGCTGCCTTCTCGGGCGCATCCCCAAGGATTCTTTCAGCAACAGTGATCATGACCTTCTGGAACACGTTAGTGCTACCACGCTGTGTAATTCCGGTGTAGGACATGCCCGGATGAGCCACGATCGCTTGCATGTCGAGCCTCGCTTCTTCAATGCGACGCTGGAGTTCGAAGGTGAACGCGTTTAGGGCCCACTTGCTTCTGGAATAGGCTTCCGGGCTCTTGAATCCCTTCGGATTAGTTCCCATCTGCAGATCGTTCAGATCAGTTGGGTGGCCCTCGTGCGCAAAGGATGAAAGGTTGACCACTCGTGCATTTGGAGTGGCTTTCAATATGGGAAAGAGAAGCGCCGTCAGAAAGAAGGGTCCGACGAAGTTGGTTCCGAAGTGACGCTCCATTCCTGAATTCGTGAGGGCACGCTCTTTGCTGAACGAGAATGCGCCGGCGTTGTTGTGGAGAATGTCGAGAGTGGGATGCTTGCTCGAGTATGCGTCTGCGAAAGCTTTGATCGATTCCAGATCACTCATGTCCACCAACATGAGCTCCACCGAAGCGTCCGGGAATTCCGTGTTCAGGCTTTCAAGCGCCGATTCACCCATCTCCTGGTTTCGGCAGGCCAACACCACCTGGTAGTCATGGCCCAGCATCTGGCGGCAATAGTGGAAGCCGATACCTCGATTCGCTCCCGTACAAATGACGATCTTCTTATTCATCCATTGCCACAGCTCGTGTAGCTCAAGCCGATTCCTGTTTCTTCTTCTTGGCCGTCTTGGCTGGCTTTTTGGCGGATTTTGCAGCCGGTTTCGATGGCTTTGAGGCCGGTTCTGACGGCTTTGCTGCCTTTTTCGATGGCTCTGGAGCGGGTTCTGCAGGTTTTGCAGTCGGCTTTGAGGCCGGTCGATCCGCTGCCTGGAGTTCCCGGATGTGGGCTCGTCGTCGTGTTTTCGCTTTCCGCAGGCGGTGTGCGCGAGACCGGTCGCCGTTTCGTAATGACACTTGTTCCTTCTCCTTAGTTTGCTTCAGCCCCTGACATTGTCGGCGTGATCCCAAGTCACGCTGAGTCGGTCGGTTACCGATTCTACATCAGCGGAGGCACCTAGTGGGCTGTACCACCTGACGGGGGATTTACAAAGGGGGCCGCTTCAAATCGTCTGAGGCTTCTGTTAATCTATCCGATCGTGCGTATAACCTGTCGAATCATTGTTTTGGGCCTTCTGTTCGTGTCTCCAACCCTGGCCCAGAATCCACCTAATCCGAACGCGCCACCGCCCATCGACTACAACACGGCCCGCCTCGATCGGAATGCGATTGCTAATCGGATCACAGAACCGATAACACTTGACGGTCTATTAACCGAACCCGCGTGGGACGTGCCGCCTGGCGCCACGGATTTCGTTCAGCGACTCCCGAATACGGGCGCCGAGGCGACATTCAGTACCGAAGCCCGTTTTCTCTACGATGACAACAATCTCTATGTAGGGGTGGTCGCGTTCGATCCCGAGCCCGACCAGATGACGATTAACGATGTCACGGATGATTTCAATTTCGGAGGATCGGACCTCGTCGCCGTGATCCTGGACACGCTCGGCGACGATCGTTCGGGTTTCGCCTTCGTTGTCAATCCCGGTGGTGGCCGGTATGACGGTCAGATCGCGAACAACAGTCAACCCAACATCGACTGGGATGGTGTCTGGGACTTTCAGATCACACGGAACGATGAAGGGTGGGTTGTCGAATACCGGATCCCGTTCAACACACTGCGATTCTCCAATGCGTCGTCGCAGGAATGGGGTCTCAACCTGATGCGGGCCGTTCGGCGCGTCAGCGAACAGAGCGACTGGTCGCCCATACAGCAGCGCTTTGGGCCCACGCGCGTCTCGATGGCGGGCACGTTGAGGGGTCTTGAAAACATCCGGCCGGGCCGGAATCTGAAAGTAAAGCCGTTCGCAATAGCGGGCTTCACCCAGACGCGATCGGGCAGGAGTCCATTCGGAGACTGGGTTACGGATTCCGACTACGATGGCGGAGTCGACGTGAAATACGGGCTGACACAGTCGCTGACGCTGGATGCGACGTATCGGACGGACTTCGCTCAGGTCGAGGTGGACCAGCAGCAGGTCAATCTCACGCGGTTCAACCTCTTCTTCCCCGAAAAGAGAGAGTTCTTTCTCGAGAACGCCGGCACCTTCAACCTGGGAGGCGGCCAGGGCCGGAACTTCCGCAATGATCTCGTTCCGTTCTTCAGCCGGCGCATCGGTCTCAGTGCCCAGGGGACGCCGATTCCGATTGTGGGTGGGGCCCGGGTCACGGGCCAGGTCGGCCGCTACGACGTCGGGTTTCTGACGATGAAGACAGAGTCGGCCGGGTCGACCCCGTCGAATACGTATACGGTGGGCCGCGTGAAGCAGAACCTTCTGAGGAATTCCTGGGTGGGAGGTATTGTCACAAACCGCGATTCCACTGTGATGGGTGACTACAATCGCCTTTTCGGTGCCGATGCCTTTTTTCAGTTCTCGAATCGGCTGGAGTTCGATGCATACATCCTTAAGACCGACACGCCGGGTCTGGAGGGGAAGGATCAGGCCCGGAAGTTCGCCGCGGGGTGGCGCGACGACGAACTGGTCGTTGCTGCGGCTTACGATACGATCCAGACGAACTTCAATCCCGAAGTCGGTTTTGTCCGACGTCCGAACACAACGAAGTACAGGGGGGAGTTCTCTTTCAATCCGCTCATCCGGAGCAGCCGCTCGATTCGAAATCTCATCTTCGGGACGACGCTGGAGTATTTCGAAGACGGTACGACCGAAGAGGTCGAAACCCGGACCCAGAATCTGAACCTGGGAATTCGCTTTCAGAACGGTGCCTCGATCAACTACGCGCTGACCGAGAGGTTCGACAGATTGAACCGCGTGTTTAGAATCCGTCCGGGTGTGGTCATTCCAGAGGGGGACTATGCATACCGTAGGCAGAGGATCAGCGCCTCGAGCGATTCGAGCAGGAAGATCAGTGGAGGCGGCAGTGTCGAGTGGGGCGAGTTTTGGGACGGTGAAAGCGAAGCGTTTACGGCAAACCTGAGCGTGAAGCCGAATTATCGTGTCAGCTTGTCCATGGACTACTCGCGCAACCAGATAGACCTCGTTAGTGGAAGCTTTACGACCAACCTGTTGGGGATGCGGTTCGTTTACGCGTTCAACGCCCGCGCGTTCTTCAACGCCTTCATCCAATACAACACCGAGCGGAAGGAGGTCAGCTCCAACATCCGCTTCAACATCATCCATCGCCCCTTGAGCGACCTGTTTATCGTCTACAACGACCGGCGTTCCACCGCCAATGCCCAGGTTGTCGAACGCGCGTTGATCGTTAAGTTCACGAACCTCTTCGATTTCTAGCGAGAACTGTCGCTCTAGTTTTCTTGATACCCTTTACACGTATGCGCTTACTCTTTGGAACCCTGTTATGTCTCATTGTCACCAATCCGGCGGTTGCCCAGACCCCTCCGAACGCGAACCCTCTGCCTCCCATCGACTACAACACGGCCTTCCTTGACCGGAACGCAACGGCCACACGGATCACGGAACAGATTGACCTCGATGGTCGCCTAGACGAGAAAGTCTGGGACATTCCGCCCGGCGCAACAGACTTTATTCAACGATTGCCGGTGACGGGTGCAGCTCCGACGTTTCGGACTGAAGCCCGCTTTCTCTACGACGACGATAACCTCTATGTAGGGGTCGTTTATGTAGGGGTCGTTGCCTTCGATTCGGAACCCGATCAGGCGACGGTAAACGACATCACCGAAGATTTCAATTTCGGAGGTTCGGACCTTGTCGCCGTGGTCCTGGACACCCTGCGGGACCGGCGTTCCGGGTTCGCTTTTGTCGTCAACCCCGGTGGGGGCCGGTCCGACTTTCAGATCTCCAATAACGGTCAGATCAACGGCGACTGGGATGGGGTTTGGGACTTTCAGGTGACACGAAACGACGAAGGATGGGTGATCGAGTTCCAAATCCCGTTCAATACGTTGCGGTTTTCCAATGCAGTGTCGCAAGAGTGGGGTCTCAACATGCTGCGGACTGTGCGGCGCATTAATGAACAGAACGATTGGTCACCCGTTCCGCAGCGGTTTTCGCCCACGCGCGTATCGATGGCCGGAGCGTTGCGGGGTCTTGAAAACATCCGGCCGGGCCGGAATCTGAAAGTGAAGCCGTTCGCCGTCGCGGGATTCACCCAGACCCGTTCGGGCGGGAATCCGTTCGGGGACTGGGTCACGGATTCCGACTACGACGGTGGACTGGACGTGAAGTTCGGGCTGACGCAATCGCTGACGCTGGATGCAACGTACCGGACCGACTTCGCGCAGGTCGAGGTGGACCAGCAGCAGGTCAATCTCACCCGGTTCAACCTGTTCTTTCCCGAAAAGAGAGAGTTCTTTCTCGAGAACTCCGGCACTTTCAACTTAGGGGGTGGTGGGCGGCAGTTCAGGAGCGCTCGAGCCGAGGATCTCGTGCCGTTCTTCAGCCGACGGATCGGTCTCAGCGCCCAAGGGACACCGATTCCGATTATAGGCGGGGCAGGGGTCACAGGCCAGGTGGGCCGCTATGATATCGGCTTTCTGACGATGAAGACGGAGTCGTCCGGATCAACGCCGTCGAATACCTATACGGTGGGCCGAGTGAAGCAGAACCTCCTGACGAACTCCTGGGTCGGGGGTATAGTCACAAACCGCGACTCGAGGGTCGGGGGCGACTACAACCGTCTCTTCGGCGCCGATGCTTTCTTCCAGTTTTCCAACCGCCTCGAGTTCGATGCATACATCCTCAAGACCGACACGCCGGGTGTGAAGGAAAAAGATCAGGCCCGGAGGTTTGCTGCCGCCTGGCGGGACGACGAGTTGGTCGTCGGGGCTGCCTACAGTGCCATCGAAACGAACTTCAACCCCGAAGTCGGTTTTGTCCGGCGCCCGAACATAACGAAGTACTCGGGAGAGTTTTCCTTCAATCCGCTCATCCGGAGCAGCCGTTCGGTTCGAAACCTGATCTTCGGGACGACCCTGGAGTATTTTGAGGACGGAACGACCGAAGAAGTCGAGACGCGGACCCAGAATCTGAATCTGGGCATTCGCTTTCAGAGCAATGCCCGGATCGAGTTCAGGTTGACCGAAACATTCGAGCGACTGAACCGTGTGTTTCGAATCCGCCCAGGGATCGGCATTCCCGAAGGGGACTATGCGTATCGGAGGCAGAGGGTGAGCGCTTCGAGCGATTCGAGCAGGAAGATCAGTGGAGGAGGCAGCGTCGAGTGGGGGGAGTTCTGGGACGGCGAGAGCGAATCATTCACGGCCAACTTGAGTGTGAAGCCGAATTACCGCATCAACCTTGCAGTGAATTACTCGCGCAACCAGGTCGACTTGACGGGGGGAAGTTTCACGACCGATCTCTTGGGTCTGCGGCTCGTTTACGCTTTCAACGCGCGCGCGTCTTTTAACGCCTTTATCCAATACAACGCCAGCCGCAACGAGGTCAGCTCCAACATCCGCTTCAACATTATTCATCGGCCTTTGAGCGACTTGTTCGTCGTCTACAACGACCGTCGTTCCACCGCCAACGCCCAGGTCGTCGAGCGGGCGCTGATCGTCAAGTTCACCAACCTCTTCAATTTTTGACCGAATCGCTGGCCTGAACATTCTTCGGCTTAGTCTTTCAACACGAAGACGCGAAGTTAACGAAGGTGAGGTGTTTGAAGAAAAATCATCTTCGTGTTCCTTCGTGCCCTTCGTTAACTTCGTGTTGAAGTTCTACCCGTTTGATTCAATTGATGTTGCCCGAGGCCCCTTCCTGCGGGTGTTAGTCTTTCTTAGGTGGTCTTTGCATCCTGGGCCTTGGCATAGTCGGTTGCTTCGTTCTCTTCGGTCGAACCGGTCATAGCCTCCATGCCACAGACTTCCCGGGCCAGTTCGGTGATCGGGCCGTCGGCGCGGTATTCGGATCGCTGCATTGTCAGGAATCGGATGGCCGTCAGCGGAGTTCCGTTGAGCTGATCGAACAAGGCATTGCGGCGTCCCCAGTCGGACAAATACAGATCGCGGATTATCCTGAAGACCTTGAGCTTGTCCGCTTCTCCCGAGGGTCCTCTCATCAAAGGCTCCAGCCATTCCTTCAATTGTGGGTTCTGCCAATCGCCATCAGCCGGAATCATCATTGGGCCCCGTCCGGCGAGATCGATGATTTCGGTAATGAAACGTGAAGAGTTTTCGTTAGAGTACGCGCGGCCAAAATCGAAAAAGATGTTGTTTGGCTTATAGAGCCCGCCCGGCGTCACGAAACCTGTATCTTCGGCCGCAATCAGGTGCGCACGTATGGCCTCGCGAAAACGGACAATGTCCGCGACACGGAGTTGAACGGAAGGAATACTTATTGTACCCATCACGTCGCACAGGAGTATGGCCAGGCCGGCCATCAGTTCGGCCTTAACGCTGTGCCGGGCGAGGTCGGCGTAGTGTATCCTGTATCCAGTCAAAGATACGCTGGGGGTATTGTTGAGTGTGTTCGATGCTGCCGACGTGAACGACCTGGGACCAGGGAATCTTCACGTTGTCGAAATACTGGAAGCTGTCCAACTCGTCGCCGAGGCGTGACAGCGGTACGTCATCGGTCTTTTCAGCCGGAGCCACACCCTTGCGGGCGACGACGGTGACCCCCGGCGCGTTGGGCTTGACGAAGAAGAACAGACATTGCTCTGAGGTCACACCGGGGCGGTAAAAGAGGCCGATCAGAAACCAGTCCGCGAACACCGCTCCAGTAGAAACAGCCTTGACGCCGTGCACCGTAATGCCTTCGTCGTCGCTGCCGACAAGGCGTAGGTCCGGCGAAGTCTTGAAGGCATCAGGAGAGGAGCGGTCGGGCTGGCTGTCTATAAATATCGGTGCGATATTGAGATCCGCGTCCTTTGCCTGGGTCCAGAACCGGCGAATGTTGTCCGCCAAGCCCCTTCCCTCGGTCCCGATGGAGGCCCGCTCCCACACGTCCGGGTCGTCGATCAAGGTGATCATGACCGTGTTGCTGGCGTCGGGCATGCGGCCGAACTGGCCGGCGCCGATCTTGCGTGAGACCGTAGCGTGATGCTCCCTGCGCGCGACGAGTTCCTCTTTGTTTCCAGGCAACTGCCACGTCCGCGATCGTCGAACGCCGTCTTCGTCAACGTAGGTCAGTTTGTCCTGTAATTCTTCCTGGAAATGGAGCTCGTAGTAATCCGCTGTACGCTGGGCATAGTCCCGCGTCAACGGGTGGGTTGCCACATCGTCGATTGCTTCGCCTTCAACGAAAACGCTTCGTCCGTCGTTCAAGGCCGCAAGATAGTCTCGGCCACGGCGGAGATTGATCTTTTCTTCACTCGCCATATTTCACCTCTGCTGGTTTCGTCCGAAGATTCGGACGGGAAGATCAAGCTACGGACACAATGCCACTCATACAGCCGATGGAACGTCTCAATCATAAACGTATGAATCGTTATTTCGAAGGTCGCAAATTGTAGAACCAAATTGAATTGCCAAACCGTTGTGAGAGGTGGTTTATTCTCTTGTTGTCCGAAGAACAGGGCAGGTCACTGGACGAACATTCATGACATCTACAAGAAAGAAAGGTACCGGGAAAGAGCAGCTACGGCCAGGGGTGTTCCTGGTACCACTGGGGCTCACCCTCGCTCTGTTGTTGGTGTCATTCGCGCCTCGTGTTCAGGAAAACGTCATCCTGATGTGGTCGTTCTGGGGTTCCGTCCTGACATTGATCACATGGCAAACGTTTCTTTTCAAGCGGCTGAGAAATGCGGGAGCCCCACCCTCGCTGCGAATAATCCTCCGTCCCCAGCATTATGTGCAAGCTCTTGTTCAGCTCGCCGTGTTCGTCTACTGGGGCTACTACTGGAGACCTGTATACGATCACGCCTGGTTACTGGCCGCACAGCTGTTGTTTGCCTATAGCTTTGACATGCTGCTGTCCTGGTCCCGCCACAAGAGCTACGTCCTCGGCTTTGGTCCGTTTCCAATTATCTTCAGCATCAATCTGTTTCTATGGTTCAGAGACGACTGGTTCTACATGCAATTCCTTATGCTTGCAGTGGGATTCATGGGGAAAGAATATGTACGCTGGCAGAGGGAAGGCCAGAGTGTACACATCTTCAATCCTTCCGCGTTTGCACTGGGTTTGTTCTCTCTTGTGTTGATCACTACCCGCACGACTAGCTTGACCTGGGCCGAGGAGATTGCGTCGACACTCACCCTGGCGCCCAATATTTATACCTTTCTGTTCGTGATCGGCCTGATCGTCATGTATTTCTTTTCCATCACTCTGGTTGCGGGAGCTGCCGCGATGACGCTGTTCGGGTTGAGCGCCTTGTATTCAGCGTCAACAGGAGTTCCATACTTTCTCGATTCAGAAATTCCCGCTGCCGTTTTCCTCGGATTGCATTTGCTAATCACCGATCCCTCCACTTCGCCCAGAACGCCGCTGGGTAAGACGATTTTTGGCGGACTGTACGGGTTAGGCGTATTCGGTCTCTACTCACTGCTCGGAGGGATGGGACTGCCGACGTTTTATGACAAGCTCCTGTGCGTGCCACTTTTGAATTTGAGTGTGATAGGGATCGACCGTTTTGTGCGCTCGATCCGGTCCGACGCCGCATTGAACCTTTGGAATGAAAACTGGTTTCGAGGGCGCGCCAATCTGGCTCACATGGGCGTTTGGATTCTGTTGTTTGCCGCGATGACTGTCCTGGGAAAGACCGATGGAAGACACACCGGGGACAGCCTGCCGTTCTGGGAACAGGCTTGCGCAAATGACCTTCGAAACGCCTGCGATCGGTTGCTCGGACTCGAAGCCAGCTATTGTGGGGACAACTCGGCGTGGGCGTGTAATGAGCTGGGCGCGCATTACACGGAGGGTCGAATAGTACTACTATGTTACAAACGGCCTATTTTATGTTAGCATCCGGTCATGAGCGCCAAATCGAAGGCGCCAGGCACTCAGGAAAAACGTTTTGCGGCCTATTTGGAACGCCTGGCGTCGGCCGCAGGACACGCCGATCGTCATGAACCGTTGAAGTCGTACTGCACCGGGTTGTTGCTGCCGATCAAACGTAAGAGTGTGGAGCCGATGGCTGCACGATTGGCTCCGGATAATGTACGCCGAATGCACCAGTCGCTACATCATCTGGTCGCGGATGCGCCCTGGGACGATGCGGCTCTGTTGGCAGAAGTTCGACAGTACGCGCTGGGGGCGATGGAAGCCAACGGTCCGATTGAAGCCTGGATTGTCGACGACACCGGATTCGTGAAAAAGGGGACCCACTCGGTGGGTGTGGCCCGGCAATACTGTGGACAGGTCGGCAAACCTGAGAACTGCCGGGTGGCGGTGAGCCTGTCGGTGGCGACAGCGAAATCCAGCTTGCCGGTGGCATGGCGACTCTACCTCCCCGAGACCTGGGCGAAGGATCCGGAACGTCGAAGCAAAGCCGCTATTCCCGAAGACGTTCGATTTCAAACTAAACCTCAAATTGCTTTGGAACAAATCCGGCAGGCCGTCGATGACGGCATTGCTCCGGCACCGGTTCTGGGCGATACGGCCTACGGCAACAACTACAAGTTCCGGCACGGCATCACCGAACTCGGACTTAGCTACGTCCTAGGGGTGCAAGGCACCACGACCGTGTGGAAACCGGGCCAGGGTCCCTTGCCGCCGAAATCCTTGACCGGCCGCGGACGGACACCGACCCGCATGCAGCGCAACAAGAAACATCAACCGGTTTCGGTCAAGCAACTGGCCCTCTCGTTGTCTCCCCAGCGTTGGAAGAACGTCTCCTGGCGCGAAGGCACCTCCGAGACCCTGCGTTCCCGTTTCGCCGCAGTTCGCATTCGTCCCGCTCATCTGGATCACGAGCGCCACTCGCCGCATCCGAAAGAGTGGTTGTTGGTCGAGTGGCCCAAGACCGCATCCGAACCGATCCGGTACTGGCTCTCCACTCTTGGGGCCCATACCTCGCTTTCCGATCTGGCCGGTCAGGCCAAACAGCGCTGGATCATCGAACGCGACTATCAGGAACTCAAGCAGGAACTCGGTCTGGGACACTACGAAGGTCGCGGCTGGCGTGGATTTCACCATCATGGCACCTTATGTATTGCCTCTTATGGGTTCCTGGTCGCCGAGCGGAGCCGTTTTTCCCCCTCTGCATTTGTCGAGCATGTTGGACTATCCGTCCCCAAACTCCCCAAACACTTCAAACCCCGCGGAACCCCGGATCCGGCCCGAACGACATAACCCCTGCTCGATTGCCACGCTTCGCATTCGCATCGCCCGCTTCCTGATTCAGCAGCTTCCTCGTTGTCCGTTCTGTGGACCGCTTCGTTTGTAACATAGTAGTAATAGTGGACCCCGAGTCAACACTCGCGTTGGGCTATTTCGGAAGGGCGTGCGAACTCAGATTTCAGGCGGGATGTGTGAATCTGCTGGACCGGGAGACACTCGGTCGTGAGGTCCCTCACGAGTTGGACCTCAGGCTGTTGCTGCGTGAGGGCGGGCCCAACCTCATGCTGATGCCCGAGCGGGAACTATACGATCGGGCCTGCAATCATGGCTGGAGTTTTGCCTGTGACAGAGCGGTTGGTTCACTATGACAGTTTCAACAGTAGGTGAGGAACAGGTAAAGAAGCCGCGTGGATTCATCGGAATAACTGTTCTAGTTGCCATGATCGTATTTGTGGCGTTTTGGATGAGCTACGAGAGTGCTCAGTCGACGTCACCCGGCGAGGCCGAAAATCGAATCCTGACCGGGGAGGATTTGATAGAACTGGACGGGTTTCGCACGGACGCCTGGTATCTTCCGGATGAGGCATTACTGGGTTTCGTCGAGATTCCAGCCGGATCGTTTGTGATGGGAAGCGACCCTGCCACAGACCGGATGGCCTTTGAAAACGAACGCTGGTCCGACACCGAGCGACAGGGGATGGTGGACCTTCCGACATTCTATATAGGCAGGACTGAAGTCACTGTTGCGCAGTTCAGTGCGTTCGTCGAGGAGACCGATTACACGATCGACGATCAGACTCTTCGTGGTGCGCCAGATCATCCTGTCGTGAACGTCTCTTGGACAGATGCACTTGCCTATTCACGATGGCTTGAGGCGACACTTGAAGAGTGGTCCGAGACGCCATCAGAACTCGGTCAGATACTCCGTGACGGAGGACAAGTCAGTCTTCCCAGCGAGGCGGAATGGGAGAAAGCGGCCAGGGGAACGGACGGTCGCATTTATCCCTGGGGAAACCAGCCCATGAATGACCGGGCCAACTACGGAGGAACGGGCACTACGCCCGTGGGCAGTTTCGAGTGTCCGGAATGTGCTTTCGATCTGTCCGACATGAGTGGAAACGTTTGGGAGTTAACCCGTAGTCCTTACCAGTCGTATCCCTACGATGCAACGGACGATCGCGACGATTTGGAGGCGGATGCGCTCTGGGTAATGCGAGGCGGATCATTCAGCGATGCAGAGAACAATCTCCGTGCGGCCATTCGCGGCCGGGTCGATCCTGGGGTACGCAATCCCACTATCGGATTTCGTGTGGTGATTTCTCGTTTCTAGTGGCCTGTACCACCCATATGGGGACCAGCGTTGCGGCCAAACGGCATTGGATTCTTAGGAGTCGGCGACGAGGAAATGCTCCGTCATTCGGAGGAGGGGACGACAACGAAGACGATGTTGTTTCGCCGTAACCCTACGGGCCGATGGGAGTTGCGGGCGATATCTTTGTTACGAGCCGTCATGGATGCGAAAACATCAATTTCCGTCTCGCGCCGCGATCTCGCCCGCAAGACCCATCGGCGCTGGTCCCAATATGGGTGGTACAGGCCACTTCTAGTTTCAGGAATAAGGGAACCGAGAAACGACGATACGGAGTGACTGGAGCTGCCAGTTGGATGCAACGAACTAACTAGGGTGTGTTAACACTAACGTAGTGCCTCGACGATGAGTGCGAAGTGAAGGAAGGCGAGGAACATGACGTCGAGTTTATCGAAACGGGAGAAGATACGCCGAAAACCCTTGAGTCGGCGGAAGAGCCTCTCGACTTCGTTCCTGCGGCGGTAGAGCACGCGGTCGTATTCCCACGGCTCCAGGCGGTTGCGCTTGGGCGGCACGACGGGAATCCACCCAAAATCCAGAGCCAATTGGCGGGTCTGGTCGTCCTGGTAGGCACGGTCCATCAGCAGCGGCAGCGGCGCGGGCAACGGCCCCAGGCCGGCGAGCAGATCGCGGCCCTGCGGGGCGTCGTGCGCTTGGCCGGGCGAGAGCGCAAACGTTATCGCCGTTCGAGCATTCGCGGCAACCAGATGAATCTTGGTGGTCCATCCACCGCGGGATTTGCCGATCGCTTGCGGACCGTTTTTTTTAACGCTCCCGTGCCGTCGGGATGCACCTTCACAATGGTCGAGTCCATCGAAACGGCTTCCACCCGGATGCGCACCAGTTGCTCGCGCTGGAGTTTTTCGAAGACGGCGTCGAGCACCCCGTTCTTGGACCAGCGGTTCATCCGGGTGTAGATGGTGTGCCAGTTGCCAAAGCGCTTGGGCAGACCGCGCCACTTGCAGCCCTGCTCAGCCACATACAAAATGGCGTTCAAGACCGTCAGGTTCGAAAGACTGACGTTGCCCCGCTGACGCGGCAGTTCCGGCTCGATGCGACAATACTGCTCCTGTGTGATCTCCATGCCTGATTATAAAACATTCATGCTCATTAGTGTTAACACGCTCTAACTTGTTCGGTTGGCATAGTACTTTCTGTCGTTCGAGTCCAGGTGGCGTTTGCGAAGCCTGAGGCTATTGGGCGTGACTTCGATCAGTTCGTCTTCACGGATGAATTCGATGGATTGTTCCAGGGACATTCTGAGGGGCGGGACTATCTTCTCGTAGGTGTCAGACACTGATGCCCGCATGTTGGTCAGCTTCTTTTCCTTGGTGATGTTGACGTCGAGATCGGCGTCCCGGCTGTTTTCTCCGACCAGCATGCCGCGGTAGACCTCATCGGTCGGTGCGACGAAGAGTTCCCCGCGCTCCTGGAGATTGATGACAGCGTACCCTGTGACTGGTCCCTGCCTGTCGGCGACAAGAGCGCCCGTTCCCCTGTGTTTGATTTCACCCGCCCACGACCTGAACTCATTGAACATGTGTGTGAGGATCCCGGTGCCTTTCGTGTCTGTGAGAAATTCGGTCCGGTATCCGATGAGGCCCCGGCTGGGGACGTCAAATTCCAGGCGAACGCGGCCCGAACCGTGATTGACCATCTTCCCCATCACGCCTTTCCGTGTTCCGAGCTTCTGCATGATGACACCCATATATTCTTCCGGGGTGTCGATCATAGCCAGCTCGAACGGTTCGTGTGTGCCTCCGTTGACGTTCTTGGTGATGACGCGTGGCATCCCGACCGAGAACTCGTAACCTTCGCGACGCATCTGTTCGATCAGAATCGCCAGCTGCAATTCCCCTCGACCAAACACCTGGAAGCGATCCGGAGAATCAGTCGTCTCCACCCGCATAGCCAGGTTGTTGCGAGCCTCCTTCATGAGGCGTTCCCTCAAGTGGCGTGAGGTGACGTAGGGTCCCTCCTTGCCGCTGAACGGAGAGTCGTTGATCGAAAACTCCATCGACATCGTCGGCTCGTCGATGTGGAGCGGCGCGAGCGGATGAGGATCCTCGCCGTCCGCAAGGCTTTCGCCGAGGCCGATTCCCGTCAAGCCGGCTACGGCAACGATTTCTCCCGGGCCAGCTTCCTCGGCAGAGACACGTTCCAGGCCCTCGTAGACGAACAATTCGGTCACTTCACCCTGGGTCTGTGATCCGTCGCGGTGGCATAGCGCGACCTTCTCCCGGGCGCGGATGGACCCTGCGACAATCCGACCGATGGCGAGTGGCCCCCGGTAATCGTCCGGCTGAACGGTCGTGACCAACATCTGGAAAGAACGGTCTGCTTCGCCGGACGGGGCAGGAATATGGTCAACGATCGTGTCGAACAGGGGCCGCAGGTCAGTGAGCTCAGTCCCGAGCGAGCGAGCGCACTTGCCTTCCCGTGCAATCGAATAGACAACAGGGAACTCGATCTGGTGCTCCGCTGCGTCGAGATCGATGAACAAGTCGTAGATTTCATTGAGTACTTCTTCGGGACGTGCGTCCTTGCGATCGATCTTGTTGATGACGACGATGGCCGGGAGCTCCAGTTCCAGGGCTTTGGACAGGACGAAGCGGGTCTGGGGCAGGGGACCTTCTGCGGCATCGACCAGCAACATGATGCCGTCGACCATTCCCAGCGTCCGTTCCACTTCACCTCCGAAGTCAGCGTGTCCGGGTGTGTCGACGATGTTGATTTTGACGTCGCCGTATCGGATGGCCGTGTTCTTGGCCATGATCGTGATGCCTTTTTCACGCTCGAGATCCATAGAATCCATGACCCGATCCTGCACGGCCTCGTGTTCGCTAAACGTGCCGCTCTGCCAGAGCATGGCGTCGACGAGTGTCGTCTTGCCGTGATCGACGTGTGCGACGATAGCGATGTTACGGAGATTCATTGGAGTCCCTGTTCCTTGTTCAGTCCTAAATCCAAACCTACATTGTGCCATATTCCGTCGTCAGGGATTTTTAACGCGAAGTCCGCGAAGGGAAACGAAGTCCACGAAGGTTGCTTGTCTTAAAGACATCCCAACTTCGTTACCTTCGTGTCTTCGTGTTGAAGTTCACCATGTTTTTAATGACTTAATACGTGACCGGGGCTGGGACTCTGTCCCATATAATTGCTTGATGCGGTTTGAGTTCATCGTTGCCCTGAGGTATTTGAAAGCCAAGCGAAAGCAGGCTGTCGTGTCGCTGATTACGATCATTTCAGTGATTGGTGTCACTGCAGGCGTTGCGGCTCTGGTCATTGCACTGGCCATCAACGCGGGTTTCCGACAGGACCTTGAAGAGAAGCTCCTGGGGACACAGGCCCACATCACGTTGTTGAGACCTACACGAGAGGGCATTGGCGATTACATCGAAGCGGCACGCCGTGCCGAATCCGTCGATGGCGTTACAGCCGCCGCTCCCGCTCTCTATCAACAGGTCTTGCTGTCGAACGGCTTTCAGAGCAGCGGCGTATACATGAAGGGTATCGTGCCGGAGTTGGAAGCGAAGCGTTCAGAGGTTTTCGAAACTCTTATCGAAGGCAGACCGGAGGATTTCGGTCCACGTTCGATTCTGATTGGTGAGGAGCTGGCACTGACGATGGGTTCGTTTGTGGGGGACGATCTCCGTGCATTGACCGCGGAAACGATTCTCACTCCAGGGGGCCCTGCGCCGCGTTCCCGTATCTTTGAAGTGTCCGGTATTTTCCGCTCTGGGCTCTATGACTTTGATGTGGGTTATGTCTATGTACCGATCGAAGCGGCGCAGCGGTTGCTGGGAGAAGACGACGTCGCTTCTTCGATCGAAGTCCAGATCGATGACATTGATGAGTCTGGAGTATTAGGTCCCGAAATTGTGACTGCTGTTGGCGAAGAGCTGGAGTTTACCGATTGGAGGACACAGAACGCCGCGATCTTTGAGGCTTTGCAGCTGGAGCGAATCGTTATGTTCATTACGATCGGCCTGATCGTGATCGTTGCCTCGCTCAACATTGTCGTGACGTTGGTGATGATGGTAATGGAGAAGACGCGGGACATTGCTGTACTGATGTCGATGGGGGCGACCCAGGACAACATCCGAAAGGTCTTCATCGCCCAAGGAGTCATCATTGGTGTTGTGGGCACCGGCTTGGGTGTCGCCATAGGGAACGCAGTCAGTTATCTGGCCGATCGGTACCAGTGGGTCAGCATCTCCCCTGACGTCTATTCGATCGCGTATGTTCCATTCCAACCCAGCCTGTCCGACTCAGTGATCGTGGCTGTTGCAGCGGTCCTGATCAGCTACGCCGCCACGATATATCCCTCAAGAGCGGCTTCCAGGCTCCAACCTGTGGAGGCCCTCAGATATGAGTGACCTCCAGGCGAGGATCTATGGTCGATTTTTTCCCAGTCGGAACCCGAGTACGCCCGCTTCAGCTCGGAAACGGGCTGTAATCCTAAACCGCTCAGACAAAATCGGAACATAGCGCGCTGTCGTCTTCCGCAATGCTAGAGGCCGTAAACCTAACGAAAATATACGCCACACCGGCTTCAGACATCGTTGTTTTTGAGGGTCTGAATCTGCGGGTAGAATCGGGCGACCTGATTGCGGTGATTGGACCTTCGGGTGCAGGTAAGAGCACGTTGCTCCACTTGCTGGGCGGCCTGGATTCTCCCACTTCGGGCCAGGTCCTGTTCCGGGAGGAAGACATCTTTTCACTCGATCCGATCCGTCTGGCCCAATATCGAAACCACCACGTGGGCTTTGTGTTTCAGTTTCATCACCTGCTGCCGGAGTTTACGGCGACGGAAAATGCAGCCATGCCGTTGATGGTCAGGGGGAAGACCCGGGACGATGCTATGGCACGTGCGCGTCAATTGCTTGAACAAGTAGGGCTTGGAGCTCGCCTCGAACACCAGATCGGGGAGCTTTCCGGAGGGGAACAACAACGAGTAGCGATTGCACGCGCCCTGGTTGGAGATGCCGAACTCCTTTTGGCCGACGAGCCGACCGGGAATCTGGATCCCGACACAGGGAGCGAAGTATTTGAGGTGATCCGGGGGCTCCATTCCGAGCGTGGCCTGACCTCGGTGATCGTGACCCACAACGAAAAGATTGCGGCTAAGTGTGACCAGATATGGCAGATAGATAGAGGAAAGTTGGTCCAAGGATGAGCTGGCCATCGGGGATGGGGCCTTGTTCTGACTTTGGCCATCGTTTAGAATCTTTAGAGTCGTACAACTGAAAGAAAAAGCTCGATAATTAAGAACTGAAGTCCTTCTGGGACTGGGCCTCAACCCAAAGACGAGATCATGTTCGAAAGATACACAGAGAGAGCACGCCGCGTAATCTTCTTCGCGCGATATGAAGCCAGTCAGTTTGGCAGCACGACGATCGAAACTGAGCACCTGCTTCTGGGACTGATTCGGGAGGACAAGAACCTCACCAACCGGTTCCTGCGCAACCAGTCGTCCATCGAAAGCATCCGCAAGGAAATCGAGGGACGGACGACGATTCGGGAGAAGGTTTCGACATCGATCGATCTGCCCTTGTCCAACGAGTGCAAGCGGATCCTGGCTTATGCGGCCGAAGAGGCCGAGCGTCTGAACCATCGCCACATCGGCACAGAGCATCTTCTGCTCGGTATCCTGCGCGAAGAGAAGTGTGTGGCCGGCGAAATTCTGCATGAGCGCGGCCTGCGGCTGAACGCCATTCGCGAAGAATTGGCTCGCTCGGTTGTCGATCGCCAGACGTTGGTCAAGCCCAAGGAAACACCTCTTCTGAGTGAGTTTTCGCGTGATCTGACACAGGCTGCCGTTGACGGCGTTCTGGACCCATTGGTCGGCCGCAGCAACGAAATCGATCGTGTCGTTCAGATCCTCTGCCGGAGAACTAAGAACAACCCTGTGCTGATTGGCGATCCCGGTGTTGGCAAGACGGCTATCGTCGAAGGCCTGGCGCAGCAAATCGTCGATGGGGAAGTGCCGACTTTTCTGTCCGACAAGCGGATCCTGGTCCTCGATCTTTCATTGATCGTTGCAGGAACAAAGTACAGGGGGCAGTTTGAAGAGAGATTGAAGACCATCATGAAGGAGTTGGTCGACAACCCCAACACGATCGTCTTTATCGATGAGTTGCACACGCTGGTCGGTGCGGGTTCTGCCGAAGGCTCCCTGGACGCGGCCAACATCCTGAAGCCCGCACTCTCGCGGGGCGAGATCCAGTGCATCGGTGCGACGACACCGGCAGAGTTTCGGAAATCGATCGAGAAGGACCGGTCTCTTGAACGCCGTTTCCAGGCGATCAAGGTCGGTGCCCCGCCCGAACAGGAATCGGTAAGCATCCTGCACGGTGTCAAGTCACGCTACGAGAAATTCCACATGGTCAGCTACACGGACGAAGCCATCGAAGCGGCTGTGCATCTGTCCAATCGATATATCCCTGACCGTTTCCTTCCCGACAAGGCGATCGACCTCCTCGATGAGGCCGGTGCGCGTGTCAAGCTGCGTCAGGCCACACTGCCTTCTGAAATGACCGATATCCAGCGCAGGATCAAGTTCATCGTGGCCCGGATGGAGAGCGCCATTTCGAGTAAGGACTTTGAAAAGGCGGAGCACTACAAGAACCAGGAGCAAGTCGAGAGGGACAACCTCCAGGGAGTCCGCGAAAAGTTCAACATCAGTGAGACGGCCAGCATGGGTGTGGCCACTCGTGCGGACATCGAAGAAGTCGTATCCAAGTGGACCGGAGTCCCGGTGACCTCGATCAAGGAAGAGGAGATGCTCCGCTTGAGCCGGATCGAGGATGAATTGCACCGGCGCATTGTCAGTCAGGACAAGGCGATTGACGCTCTGGCACGTGCGATCCGCCGTTCTCGTGCCGGTTTGAAATCACCGACGCGGCCGTCGGGATCGTTCCTGTTCCTCGGTCCGACCGGTGTTGGTAAGACGGAGATGGCGAGATCTCTGGCGCAATTCCTCTTCGGCAGCGAAAAGAGCCTGATTCGCTTTGACATGTCCGAGTTCATGGAAAAGCATTCGGTTTCGAAGCTGATCGGTTCTCCTCCGGGATACGTTGGCTATGAAGAGGGCGGCCAGCTCACTGAGCGCGTCAAACGTAATCCGTATTCAGTCATCCTGCTGGATGAAATCGAAAAAGCCCATCCGGACGTTTACAACATCCTGTTACAGGTGTTTGAAGACGGCCAGTTGACCGACGGGCTGGGTAACACGATCGATTTCAAGAACACGATCATCATCATGACCTCCAATATCGGTGCACGATTCCTGAGCAAGCACACGAGTCTGGGATTCCAGGCGCCAAGCGAAGAGGTTACCGAAGCCAAGATGGAAGATGCGGTGATGGTGGAAGTGAAGCGTCTGTTCAATCCCGAATTCATCAACCGTCTCGACGAGATCATCATCTTTAACTCGCTTACGGACTCTGACCTGGCGCGAATCGTCGAAATGATGATCGACCAGTTGAACGAAAATCTCGAACACAAGCATCTGGAAGTCAGCCTGACCGAAGAAGCGCGGCAGTGGATTCTGGACAAGGTGTGCCACGACCGCAACTACGGTGCACGGCCCCTGCGCCGAGCCATTCAGCGCTACATTGAGGACCCGTTGTCGGAAGCCTTGATCCAGGGCAACCTCGAGAACATATCCAGGGTCGAGGTGTATCGGGATGGCGAACAGCTCTGGTATCGGCCAAAGGATCGGGAAGAAGTTGGCGTGCCGTTGAGTATCTAGCAGTTAACCTTCAAACACCGCTATTCGGTAAAAGTAGGGACAGGGCACTCTTTTTGCCCACAAATCTGGCTGCAAAAAGAGTGCCCTGTCCCTACTTTTACCCGCCTCTTATTTTTTACCCCGCTTTACACCAAAACGGTTCCCGCAAAGTCTAAGTGACCATTGTCAGGGGATTCGTGCGCCTGGCCCTTGCGGTTGTGCCTTGCCGCGCTCTGGCGATATGGCGCTGCAATTTGGAGGTGTGGGCGCGTGGGCAGGGCTTATGCTGCACTATCCATTGGTTTTAACCCATGGTCGTAGTACAATTTGAAACGATTTTGTCGTTTGTCGCTTGGAGGAGGAAATGAAGCTTTTCGCCGTCTTTTTTACAGTTTTTCTTAACGGCATCCAACCCCAGGTCCTCGAGATTCCGGTCCCGAACATCATCGAGGCGATCGAGGTGACCGGGAACCGCAGGGTTCCGGCAGAAACCATCCGCTACAATCTCCAGAGCCGACCGGGTGAGCCCATTGATGCGGTTACGGTTCAGCGGGACATTCGAGCCCTTTATGGCATGGGCTATTTCGACGACGTTCATGTCTATGAAGAGGACGGAGACAACGGCAGGATAGTCATCTTCGAGGTTTCAGAAAAGCCCATAATCCGCGCCATCGATTACGAGGGGAACAGCTCGGTTACCCAATCGTCCATCCTCGAACGGTTTCGCGACGAGGGCGTTGGCTTGAGCGTGGAGATCCCGTACGACGAGACGCGGATGCAACGAGCCAAAGCCGTTCTGCTGGATTTGCTGGCCGGCCAGGGACGCCAGAACGCGACCGTCGAAATCGAAACCTACGAAATTCCCCCCAACGCAATCGGCGTGGCCTTTGTCATCGACGAAGGAGAGAAGATCAAGATCGAGCAAATCGAGATCGTTGGCAACGAAGTCTTTTCTGACGGTGACATCAAGGGTGCGATGGAATTGCTCAAGGAAGCAGGCCCTATCGCTTCCTTCCGGTCACAGGACACCTACCACGAGCTGAAAATGGCCGACGATATTACCCGGATCCAGATGCTCTTGCGAGAGAACGGCTACGTCCGGGCCGTTGTTCTGGAGCCGGAGGTGGAGATTCGTACGCACAAGATCAGCCGAACGCTCCCGTTTATCAAGCCCTCGTTTCCGTGGGGTATTCCGCTTCCGTTCTGGAAGAAGGAAGTGGACCGTTTCTTCCTGACGATACGGGTTGAAGAAAACGAACAGTACCGGGTGGGTGACATAAACATTACGGGCAACGAGCAGTTTACCGAAGACCAGTTGACGAACTTTCTGGGACTCCGGACGGGCGATATATTCAACGAGACGCAGTTGCGCGAAGGATTCGACCAACTCACGACACTGTATGGCAACTTCGGGTACATCAATTTTACTCCGGTTCCCAACTATGGCTTCGACGACCCAACCCGAACCGTCGACCTGAACATCAATATCGATGAGGACCGCCAGTTTTTCGTCAACCGGATCAGCTTCCGTGGAAATACGACAACACGCGACAAGGTGATACGCCGCGAGGTGATGTTGCAGGAAGGTGATCTGTTCAGTTCTCAGCTCTGGGATGTGAGCCTGCTTCGTCTCAACCAATTGGGTTACTTCGAGGAGATCACGCCGGATGCGGCCGACATACAGCCGAACCCGACCGAGGCGGAAGTTGATATCACGCTGAATGTCGAAGAGCGTGGCGGAAACACGATCGGGTTCAGCGGCGGCGTCAGCGGTATTGGCGGCAGTTTCCTTGGGATCGACTATTCGACGAACAACTTCCTGGGGTTTGGCGAGACACTGAGCGTGACAGCCCAGGGTGGAACACGCCAGACAAATCTCTCTTTCAGCTTCACCGAACCGTATCTGTTCGACCGTCCGATCTCAGCGGGTTTTTCCGTTTACCGGAGCGAGTATCGCTTCGACCAGGCGCGTGACATTTTTGGTCTTGACGTTGATAATTTGCCGACCGGATTGGGTTTCGAGAACCGACTCAACTACGAGCAGAGCCGGCGGGGATTCAACGTTTTTTCCAGCTATCCGTTCAGGGTCTTCCAGCGTCTGGGCCTGACCTTTCAATTCGACAATTCCGAGAACGATGCAGTCAACCCGGCCACGGCGGCTTTCTTTAACAATGTGCGGCAGTCCGAGCGTGAAAACTTCGTCCGGACCGGCGGCAGCTTCAGCGACTTCAAGACGCGATCGCTGATTTCGACTTACAGTTACAGCACTGTAAACAATCCGAACAATCCGTCCAGAGGTCAGAGCATCAACTTGAGCTTTAATTTTACGGGCAGTTTCCTGGGCGGTAACGTGAACTATATCCAGCCGTTCTTCGAGTATCAGTTTTACAAACCCATCAACAACTTCCGGAATACTTTGGCGCTTCGCGTACAGGTTGGGCACCTGAGAGGTTTCTCGGGAACCGGACCCCCGTTTTTTCAGCGCTACTTCATGGGTGGAGACTTCGATATCCGAGGTTTCGAGTTTCGCTCGATCAGCCCCATGGCTTTCGTGACACGGGAGTCGGAGGACGACTTTACAGGTCAGCCGATCGTGATCGACGATATTGCGTTCGTCGGTGGGGATACAACGGCTGTCGCGAACCTCGAATATCGAATTCCGATTGCGGGAGAGGTGCTGACACTGGCGCCCTTTGTCGACATTGGGAACAGCTGGGCATTTAACAGAGATCAGTTACAGCGTGAGGTGATTCAGCCCGATGGATCCATTCGTGTGGACGGCGTAAATTTTATTCCCGGAACGAACGCCGGAATCAGGTCCAGCACTGGTGTGGAATTGCAGGTCCTTATGCCGGTGATCAACGCGCCGTTCCGGCTGATTTACTATTACAATCCGTTGAGACTCGATCGGACAGTGACGACGCCCAACAGCGGACAGAGGTTTCTCCTGCAGGAAGAACAGAGGGGATTCAAGTTTACGGTGGGCAAGACATTTTAGGAGGAAATTTTGGGAACAAAGATGAAGTACTTGAAGTTGGCGTTGCTTGTGACGCTGTTGACTCCAGGCTCGCTTCTTGCGCAGAGAGTTGCAGTGATCAACTTCGACAGGGTTGTTGCTGAAAGCGTGGACGGCCGTGTTGCCAGCGCACAGCTGGAGGAATATTTCAACGAGCTGTCGGCTGAACTGGAAACGATGCAGGCCGAACTTGCGGAAATGGAGAATCGGCTCGCGACGCAGGAGCGGGTTCTTTCTGCGACTGCGCTGGGTAACCTCAATCGCGACATCCAGAACACGCAGACCCGGCTTACTCGAGCTTCGGAGGACGCTGAGCTGGACATGTCGGCGAGGAATGACCAGCTGTTGCTGCCGATATTCGAAAAGGCTCAGGTAATCTTTCAGGAATACGCGGATGAGCAGCAGTACACTCTGATTTTTAACGTCGCCGCGCAGCAGTCCGGCCTGATCTACGCTGCTCCTTCGATCGACATCACGAACGAGATCATTCGGCGTATGGATGCTGCAGCAGAGAGCTCGGAAGCACCTCCCGCACCTCCGGCAGCACCGGCGGCGGCTCCCGACCCCGAGCCTTAGAGAGGAAGTGTGTTGGCAGCCCGGAGCCGGACCATGGGCTGGGGAGCTCTGAGGGATTCCGTTCCCTTGGAGGGTGTAATTTATTCGCACCCGGATCCCGAACGCTGACGTGCCAGGAGAACCTTTGGAGCTGCGAATCGCCGAGATAATGCGGATCCTCCCGCACCGCTACCCGTTCCTGCTGGTCGATCGGGTTGTCGAGGTTGAGCGGGGGCATCGGATCGTCGCGCTCAAGAACGTTACGATCAACGAACCCTTTTTCGCTGGCCACTTTCCCTCTACTCCGGTCATGCCCGGAGTCCTCACCATCGAATGCATGGCTCAGGTTGGGGCAATTCTCGGCCTCCTCGAAGAATCCGATATCGAGAATTCACTGGTCTACTTCATGGGCATCGACGGCGCCAAGTTTCGTCGTCCGATTGTTCCCGGAGACCAGTTGCGCATCTCGGGCGAGATCATCCGCCGAAAAGCCACCATCTGGAAGATGAAGGGGCAGGTTCACGTTGGGGAAGAACTGGCCGCTGAAGCCACGCTGCTCTCATCCATCGGGAAGCAGCCGTGAAGAGTAAACCCTTGCCAGTACCCTCTCCAACGATCCACCCCAGTGCGGTTGTCAACCCGGCGGCGGTTCTTGCTGACGACGTGCAGGTCGGCCCCTACTGCACCATCGGCGACGGCGTCAAGGTCGGGCCGGGTTGCCGCCTCGATTCCCACGTCGTTATCGAGGGTCCCACCGAGATCGGAACCAACAACAGATTTTATCCGTTCGCCACGATCGGCCTCGAACCCCAGGATCTCAAACACAGTGGTGAGGAAACGACTTTGTCGATCGGAGACGACAATGTTTTCCGGGAGTACGCGAACGTTCATCGCGGAACGGCGGGTGGCGGTGGAGAGACCCGGATCGGCGATCGGAATTTCCTAATGGTCTATTCCCACGTGGCTCACGACTGTGTTCTGGGCAACGACATCATCATGGCAAATGCGGCTACGCTTGCCGGACATGTCACGATTGAGGATCACGCCACGATCGGAGCCTTTTCAGGTGTCCACCAGTTTTGCCGCGTCGGTTTTCACGGTTACGTGGGCGGATATTCCGTCATTACCAAGGACGTCCTGCCGTTTTCGAAATCTGTCAGCGCGAGAAATACGAAAGCGTTCGGGGTCAATACTGTCGGTCTCGAAAGGAAAGGCTTTTCGTCCGACCAGATTTCCGGCATCAAGAAAGCTTTCCGCCTGCTGCTCCAGTCGAAGCTGAATACTTCACAGGCAGTCGAGGCGATACGTCGTGAGGTCGACTCTCCGGAAACCCGGATTGTCATTGATTTTATCGAGAAGTCGGATCGTGGAATCGTCAAGTAGAGTCGGTCTCATAGCGGGTAATGGTCGATTCCCGTTTCTGGTTCTGGAGGCGGCGCGCAGTCAGGGTATCGACATGGTTGTTGCGGCCATCAAGGAGGAAACGTTTCCGGAGATTGAAGACGAATCCGAGAACGTTCATTGGATGTCGCTTGGACAGCTGGGGAAGTTGATCAAGACTTTCAAGTCCGAAGGCGTGAGCCAGGCCGTGATGGCGGGGCAGGTAAAGCACAAGCAGATCTTCAGCGGTATCGTCCCGGACCTGAAGATGATCCAGATGCTGGCGGGGTTGGCGACGAAGTCGACAGATTCTCTGATCGGTGGTGTGGCCAAGGTTCTTGAGAAAGAGGGCATTCAGCTGATGGACTCGACTGCGTTTCTGGGCCCGTTGTTACCAGATCCCGGAGTGTTGTCGGCCAGAACTCCGTCCGAAGAGGAACAGCAGAATCTGGATTATGGCTGTCGTATTGTCCGGGAACTGGGCCGGCTTGATCTCGGGCAGTCCGCCGTTGTGTGTGATGGGGCGTGTGTCGCCCTGGAGGCTATGGAGGGTACCGACGCTGTGGTTCGGCGGGCAGCCTCACTGGTTAACGGCCGGCAATTGACTCTGGTGAAACTGGCGAAACCCAACCAGGACCTGCGCTTCGATGTTCCTGTCGTGGGACCAGAAACGCTCACTACAATGATGGAATCGAATGTAACAGCTCTGGCCGTCGAAGCAGGGAAGACGCTGATGATCGATCGTGAAGACCTGATCCGCACCGCGGACGAAAACAACATCACGATAGTGGCCGTGGAATGAATCCGATGTTATTACCGCAAAGACGCAAAGACGCAAAGGAAGAAAAGACAGAACTAGGTTGCCTAGGTTTAGCTCGACCAGAAATAGTTGGGTCAGCAACGCGGTTGTTGGGAACCACAAGAGTTGGTTTCGCAGAATCCTACACAACCTATCTCTCTCTTATTCTTTGCGCCTTCGCGTCTTTGCGGTGAAAAACTCTTTGTAGTGATCTGAATATGTTGAGGGTTGGCGTCATTGGAGTCGGGCACCTGGGCAAGCATCATGCCCGGATCTATTCCGAGTTGGACGGTGTCGACTTGGTCGGCGTGGCCGACGTGCTGAGCGATCGGGCCAAGGCGATCGGTTCCGAGCACGGGGCCGAGGCGTTCACCGATTACAAGGAGTTGTTTGGACAGGTGGACGCAGTCAGCATTGCGGCGCCTACTGAGATGCATGCGTCTATCGGAGTCGATTGTCTGGAACATGGTCTGGATGTGTTAGTCGAGAAACCGATAGCGCAGGATGGTGATCAGGCGCGGGCGATGAACCGGACCGCCCGGGAGAAAGATCGGATTTTGCAAGTTGGCCACGTTGAACGTTTCAATCCAGTGGTTGAGGCGGCTTGCCGGGTGGCGACCCGGCCGCAGTTTTTCGAAGTCCATCGGTTGAACAAGTTTTCGATGCGCAGCCTTGATATCGACGTAGTCCTCGATCTGATGATTCACGACATAGACATCGTTTTGGCACTTGTCGATTCTCCCGTATCCGAGATCCGGGCTGTCGGTATACCTGTTCTTTCCAACAAGGCGGACATAGCGAACGTGCGTCTGGAGTTCGAAGACGGCTGCGTGGCAAATCTGACGGCAAGCCGTGTGAGCACGGATTCGGTGCGCAAACTGAGGTTCTTTCAACCTAACGACTACGTTTCGCTGGATTACACGTCTCAGACGGGCTACGTTCTCTCCTTAGATGGAGGGCGTATCCGTCAGGAAAAGCTGGAACCAGGCGAAAGGGAACCGCTCAAGGAGCAGTTGGCGGCGTTTGTTTCTTCTGTTCGGGAAAGGAGCCCCGCGCGTGTGAGTGGCGAGGATGGCCTCAAAGCATTGGATGTGGCTATGTTGGTCCTTGAAAAGATCGATGCACATCTGTCGCGAAACGAGCAGGGGACAGACACCTCTGTCCACGGCGTAAGTCAGTGACGAGGAAAAGTCATCGCTTGGGGACAGAAGAGTCAGTCCCCAAGTGTGAAGACAGCACATGAAACAGGAACTCCAATTAGAGTTGAAGAACAGACCCGAATTCGGGTTGCAGAGGCAGCGAAGCCTGAGCGTGTCGATTGGCTTGCATGCGCTCCTGTTCCTGTTCGTGTTCTTCAACCCGGAATTCCTGAGGAGTACGCCGACGCGGATCATACGGATTGCGGGCCAGGAGTACGACACGAATCGTTTCGAACAATTCGATCTTATCCTGCCACCCGAGGCCATCGTGCCGATCCCTGAACCGCCACAGATAGCGGAGGCCGAACCCGGGCCGGCAATCGCACTCCCTCCCGCTGTCGAAGCTGCGCCGCCGCCACCTCCCCCTCCGTCTTCGGAAGAAGAGGATGTCCCTCTGCCTCCGCCTCCCATCATCGGTCCGGACGACGTGATCGCCGAGGGAGCCCGACCGGACGCTGTGCCCGAGGCCGAAGTCGAGCCACCAGGCCCTGAGGGATCGGAGGATCTGGCCATCGTTGAGATCGGTCCGGACGAGGGAGAAACGGGAGAACTGGGGGAGGAACTGGGCGACCCGGATGCCGGGGAAGAGTTGGCCGCCCTCGAGGCTGAGGAAGCACGAGAGGCGGTGCCTGGCTCTGATGAGGACCTGACAGAACTCGCGGAGAACACCAACCCCAACGCGCTTCTGCTGCCCGATCTCAGAGAACGCGCCGAGAGCATCGTTGAAGAGAACCTGGCCGAGGATCGACGCGCCATCATCGACGGCCGTCGCCCCGGAATTCGACAGGGCGTTCCCCAGATCCCGGATTTCACGACAGAGGAACCGACGATCCTCTCCGATACACGCGGCTATGACTTCGGGCCTTACATGAACCAGGTTGTGAACCGGGTACGGGTGAACTGGTATTCGCTGATCCCGGAGGCTGCCCGTTTGAGACAGAGCCGGGGAAGGGTTGTTTTGATTTTCACGATTACAAAGACTGGTGATGTCACGGATTTGCAGCTCGTGGCCAACTCCGGGACACTGTCTCTGGACCGCGCCGCCACGGCGGCGATAACAGCCTCCAATCCATTTCCACGAATACCCCTGGACTATGATGACGATCACCTCGTCTTGCAGTTCACGTTTTTGTACAACATGAACTGATGATTGGAAGAACTACCGCAAAGGCGCAAAGACGCGAAGGAAGAAAAGACCGATCAGGCTGCCTTCATCAAGATCAGCTTGAAATGGCTGGGTTCGCAGAGTCTTGTTTGGGAACATACGGGCTTATCGTTTGCGTCTTTGCGCCTCTGCGTTGAAAAAATAATATGTTCAAAAATAATATGTTCAAGGTTACGAGGAGTTGGTTGGGGCGGTTCAGGTTGATGGTGGGGTTTGTCCTGTTGTCACAGGTGTCACTGCCCGGAGAACCAACTGTCCGGATCGGCATCGAACGGAATGTTGAGGGATTCACGCTCAGTTCGATCGCCCCGTTTGTCGTGGAAGGGATCTCCACCGAGAGGGCCGAGTTTTCGATTGTCATAGCGATCGGTCAGGGCGAGGGTCCCTTCGACAGGGACGATCTGGAGAGCCGTATCGCCGTGGAAACAGACGATCAGCGCGTCTTTCTCCGACCAATGACTGCCCGGATCCCGATTGACCCCGGCGAAGCGCCGCTGCGCGTCAATGGAAACGCCTATCGTGGAAATCTTGAGGTACTGGGAGCTTCTGACGCGCTTACCCTCGTCAATGAATTGCCGCTGGAAGAATATCTGCTCGGAGTCGTTCCCAACGAACTCGGTCCGGACACCTTTCCAGAGCTTGAGGCACTGAAGGCCCAGTCCGTGGCTGCCCGGACCTACATTGTGCGCAATCTCGGACAGTTCGAAGACGAAGGCTTCGACATCTGTGACACGGATTTCTGCCAGGTTTACAGAGGGCTCGATACCGAGCACCCTCTTGCCACCGAGGCTGTTCGAGAGACTCGGGGTCAGATTGCGACGTATGAAGGAGAGCCGATCAACGCGCTGTACAGTTCGACGTGCGGTGGCCAGACCGAGGACGCCGAAAACGTATTTGGAGAGAGCATTCCTTACCTAGTATCGACGATCTGTCATTACGAACATCCCGAACCCATGCTGTTTCAGTCGACAACCCTCTATCAGGACTGGGACGACGGCCTGTTGGGAATCGCCGGGGTAGTCGACTTTCCCACAGCCGGACGCTTCCTTGGTATGGCCGATGTGGATTCGCCCTCCGCGGGGAGCGCCGAGGATTTGGCATCCTTCATAAAGAGCCGATTCTTTCCCGGCATACCGGCCGAGTCGGACCTCCTCTTTCTCCAGGAGCAGGGAGTTTTGTCGATAACCGGTGAGAACGAGATGCACGCTGTCCTTCTTCGCCTGTTGCTCAGAAAGAACGCTTTCGAGTGGCAGGATGCCCGTCTGATTCACTGGGACGGAGAAGTTTTCGAGACCAGAATCGGACCGGAAATCCTACGACTGACCCTTGCACCTGATGCGGCTATATTCAGACGCGTCGGTGAGGAACGCATTCCTGTCGATCAGGGCGCCTGGCTGGGTGGAGAAAGTATGGAACTGCGAATCATCGACGAGCAGATCGAAGCCCTCGTTTACCGTCCTGGACCCGAGGATCCAGCAGCGGATCGTTACTCGCCCCTGGCCGACTGGGAGACGCATCGGACTGGCGAAGAGTTGGACGAAGCGGTCCGCCCCCTGAGCATCGGGCGTTTGGATGACATTGCCATCCTTTCCAGGGGCCGCTCAGGTCGCGCCGTACGCGTCGAAATGAGGGGCACCGAGGGGATGCGTGTCATCGAAGGTTCTCGCCTCAGAACCCTTCTGGGCTTGCGTGACAGCCTGGTCTATATCGATGAGGAGCGCAACGCCCGTCGTGAGCTTCTGGGAATGAGCTTCTTCGGTGGGGGGTGGGGCCATGGCGTCGGTCTATGTCAGGTCGGAGCTTATGGAATGGCGATCGACGGCGCATCGGCCGAGGAAATTTTGAAGACCTACTATCAGGGAATCGAGATAGAAAGCATATATTAGGGATGTGGTGCACATGTACCCTGCGATAGCGATCGCGGGCCCGACCGCCAGTGGCAAGTCCGATCTTGCGATCTACCTCGCCGAGACCTTCGACGGTGAGATCGTCAACTACGACTCGCTCCAACTTTTCCGCCAACTGACCATTGGCACTGCCAAGCCATCTGAAGGCGATCAGCAGCGGGTCCCTCATCATCTGATCGACATCCTGGATCCGGATGAGACTTCGAGTGCCGGCGCCTACCAGCGGCGTGCCCGAGAGGTCCTCGACGGCATACGAAATCGCGACCGGTTGCCGATATTGGTTGGTGGCACTGGGCTGTATTTGCGTGCGGTCATGGAAGGTTTGTTCGACGGTCCAGGGCCCTCGACCTACTGGCGGACTCGCATGCAGGCCAGAGCGGAAGAGAAGGGAAGGGAGTATCTCCACTCGCTGCTGGAGCGGCTGGATCCCGCCTCGGCCCAACGCATCGCTCCACGGGATCTTCCGAAAGTGATTCGCGCCCTGGAGGTCCGTTTGATGACGGGACAGAGGCTTTCGTCCCATCTTGATTCCACACCCCGTCGCCCCATTAAGGGCTTTGCTTTCAACATTATCGGGCTGGATCCACCCCGTGCCGCCCTCTACGAACGGATCGGGAGGCGTGTCGGACAGATGTTCGAAGCGGGTCTGGTTGAAGAAGTTAAGAGCATTCTAGCAAGAGGCGTGAAGCCCGAAGCGAGTGCGTTTCGAGCCATCGGGTATCGTCAGGTTTTAGAATACATCGATGGCACAATCTCTCTTGATGACGCGATGATGTTGACCGAACGGGACACGCGTCGATATGCGAAACGCCAGTTGACGTGGTTCAGGAAGCAGCATACCGTTACCTGGTTCGATGGATTCGGCGACGAAGGACAGATAAGAGAAAGAATCCATCAGTTTATTGACCATACTCTTGGAAACTTGGGCCAGACGCCCAAGGATTTCCAATCAACTTTTTAGGGGGGTTCCCTGATGGAAGGCAAAACTCAGAATATCCAGGATGTTTATCTCAACACGGTCCGTCGCGAGAAGTTACCTGTGACGATTTTTCTGATGAGTGGAGTAAAGCTCATGGGCCGGCTGAGGGGTTTCGACAAGTATTCAGTCATCCTGGAGGCCAATCACCAGGACCAGCTGATCTTCAAACATGCTATCTCAACCGTTACGACGTCACGGCAGGGGTCTTCCTCGCGTCCCGCGGGACCTCCTCGTCGAGAGCCCCCTCCTCCTCCTCCTCCTCAAGACGCGTCGTGAAGCGGCCGACGGCCTGTGGGCCTCCGGCTGACAGCCGATAGCTGAGCACACTCATTGAGCGAAACCGCCATTCTGGTGGGACTGGAGTCCTTAGACGAACTCCGTGAGCTCACTGCGGCTGCGGGTGGCCGCGTCGTGGCCGAGTTCGTCCAACGTCGGGACATGCCTGACCCAACCTACTTCATCGGCAAGGGAAAGGCGTCCGAGATCCGCGATGAAGTTCTGCTGGAAGGGGTCGACCTGGTAGTCTTCGATGAAGAGCTCAGTCCCAGCCAGACACGCAACCTTGAGCGCCTTCTGGAAACGAAGGTCATCGACAGGACCGGCCTGATCCTCGATATTTTTTCCCGCCGAGCCCAGACTCGAGAAGGCAAGTTACAGGTAGAGCTGGCTCAGTTGAGCTATCGCATTTCCCATCTGGCGGGCCGCGGCGAACTGCTGTCCAGGTTGGGCGGGGGCATCGGAACACGCGGCCCCGGCGAGACGCAGCTGGAAGTCGATCGACGCCGAATCCGGACTCGGATCGCCAAATTGAAGAAGGAGATCGAACAGGTCCGAAAACACCGCCAGTTGCACCGATCCCAGAGAAAGAGGAGCCATCTGCCGACTGTCTCTCTTGTCGGATACACCAATGCCGGCAAGTCGACCTTGTTTGAGAGGCTGTCCGGGCAGAACACGCTTATTTCGAATCGCGTTTTTGCCACTCTGGATCCTATCGTCCGACGTATACGCCTCGGTGCGGGAACTGAAGTTCTGGTTTCCGACACTGTAGGTTTCATTCGAAAACTCCCCCACGAATTGGTGACGGCTTTTCGTGCGACGCTCGAAGAGGTGACCGAATCGGATCTGATCCTGCACGTCGTCGACGTGGCCGACGCCGATTATCCAGACAAGATCGAAGTCGTCGATGGGGTTCTCAACGACCTGGGTTGTGCGGCGCACGCCCAGATGCGTGTCTATAACAAGTCAGATCTGATCGGGCAGAAGCCCGAGGTTGGAGGCGCCGATTTCTTTGTCTCCGCGCTTTCGGGCGAAGGAATTGCCGAACTCAAAGAAAAGATCCTGGAAGAACTCTCGAAGGAGAAGAAGAAATAACGCAGAGGCGCAGAGACGCAGAGAAGACAAGACAGGTTGCCGACGTTCGGAGTTCCCTGAACTTGGTTGGGTTGGCAATAGAGTAGTTGTGAACCCTTCACGTGTGAATGCGGGAAGATGTATACAACCTAGGAGTCTGCGCGGCAGAGCGGAAAGAACCTGGATTTATTGGGATTTGATCGTGTTGTCGGAGGCGACCGGACCGATTCTGCCGTTATGATGAACTCAGACCGGTGCGGACTCCAGTAGTAAGCCGTGTGATAAGGGTGGCGGTCCCGGTTTTCCGGATTAGGCCCATTCGATCTTCCCGTTCATCCGTCGTAAGTTCACTGCTAGAGTCACCAGGTTCCACTCACAGGTCACCTTGTCCAAACCTCGCAGACTGAACTGTCGGAATCCGAGCACCGATTTGATCCACCCGAAGGGCGGTTCACCAATGTGCTTTCTGGCCCGGTAGCGATCACGCCCAGACGGGGATTTCATTTTTCTCGTCATCCGACCAAGCGCGGTATCTTGTGGCGGGAGGGGGGCATCGTCCAGGTCCTTCTCCCGCCCCATGGCGACATACCCATCAATTTGGCGTTGTTCTAACATCCCCAGATTCGACTCGGATCGATACCCCGCATCAGCGAGCACGCGGCCTGGAGACTCTCCCAGGTTGTTGTTCACCGCATCCAGAGTCGGCTCCAACTGCCCCACATCCGACGCATTGTCGCTCACCGTGGTCGCCACGATGATCCGGGCCTCGGAATCCACCATCGCCTGCGCGTTGTAACATTGCTGGAACCCTTCCGTGGAGGTCTTCATGATCCGGCTTTCTGGATCGGTGAAGTTCTCCTGGGCCTTGGGCTTGGGCTCGCCCATGGGGCGTTTGAATGGCTTGCCCTTCTTTCCGCTTCCCGGTTCGTCGTCTCCCGGTTTCCGTCCGGCTTCCTGGTCCGCAGCCATCTGACGTTCCTCGAGTCGCTTCATCGCCGCCTGGATCGTGGCCAGACGCTTCTTACGGGTCGCCAACCCGTCGGGTAGTTCGTCTCCGCGCCGGTCCTTGCCGTAACGCTGGTCTTCGTCCTCATCGGTCGCGGTCGCCCGGTTCAACAGATCCCGAATCTGCTCACCCAACTCGGTCTCCTGCTTCTTCATGCGTTGATAGCTCATCGCTTTGCGTTTGCTCGCATTCGCCCGCATCTTGGTTCCGTCCACCGCTACCGTCCCCATCTTCACCAAACCCGCTTCTCGCGCCATCATCACCACTTGCACAAACAGCTTCCCGAACTCCTCAAGATGCAGTTTGCGAAAATCCGAGATCGTTCGGTGCGCGGGAAAGTTCTCGGCTCCCAACATCCGGAACGCCACATCTTCTCTCAACTTCGCTGCGATCTTCCTGGATGAAAACACTCCGGTCCCGTACCCATAGATCATCACCTTCACCATCATCCGCGGATCGAAGGCCTGATTGCCAGGCCCGTCAGTTCCATGCCTCTGTTCGAACCCGCTCAAATCCATCGCGTCCACAGCATCCGATATGAAGTACGACAGGTGATCTTCGGCCAGCCAATCGCTCAGCGACGGTGGCATCAGCAGGCTCTGTTCTGGAATATAGGCTCGGTAAGTTCGTGGCATGCCCTATCTTCCATCCATTCCCGCCCAATTTCGGTCCTTCTGCCGCGCAGACTCCTAGGTTTTTCTTCCCTCTGCGTCTCCGCGTCTCTGCATTGGTCTTTTCTGTCCTACGCAGATTTTTCCCTCTATCGAAAAAATTACCGAATTTTTCAACAGTGACGCCGGTGACAGGAAAAGGTGCAAAACGCTATAAGCGATAGCTTTAGGTGTGCTTAGGCAAGGGGAGCAGGGACCTTTCCACAGGCTTTTCCACAGCTTCTGTGGGGCTTTGCCCGAAAACTAAATAAGTCAGGCATTTATTCGGGCAGCCGGGGTTTCTGCCCAGAAAATCGGCTCGACCCCCAGCTCGTGAGCTTCATGAACCAGGACTACAAGATTGTGACAAAGAATCTTACACAATGCTTCGTTGACCAGGGCGCGGTCGGTCTTTGACCGCAGCGAGTCTCTGAATTTCGACTTAATCATGTGGAAGGTGGTTTCGACGTTCGAGCGCTTGTGGTAGTGCTCCAGAAACTCGTCTCGCTTCAACTGGAAGTAGTAGTACATGTCATTCCAGACCTTGCTCGACGTTTGCGGCTGGCTGTTGGTCTTGAGCGCGATGAACGGAGCGGCTCCAGAACCGACGATCTTCTTCACGTTGTTCACGCTCAGGTAGCCTTTGTCGGCGGAAACCTCGTGCATCGTGAAGTTCTTAGCCGTAGATTCCAGCATGTCTGGCAGCAACGGCGCATCGTGGGCCTCGCGGCCACGGATCTCGACGGCGGTAACGATGTTGGTTTTGACGCCGCACATGATGTGGACCTTCACCCAGTTTCGCTTGAACCTATCGCCGCCGTGCTTGTGATCGAACCACCGCTCGAATCGGCAGGTGGAGAATCCGGACGAATCCACGGCGAAATCTCGCTCAACCGATTTCAGTGGAAGACTCGACTCCGTAATCAGGTTCTCAAGAATCTGAGTCAATCCGGGGTTGTCCATCAAGTCGAAGATCGAGTTGTAGTGGGGAAGCTGGTTAAGAAACCCCCGACGCTTTGGCGTTCCGAAGGTCGCTCATGAACCGGCGCCCGGAAACTGTGGAGTACACCTTGAACGCTGCTGCAAATACCGAATCGGAAATCGGCAGCGCCGGTCGTCCGCGGCTGTCCGCTTCGGCTGCTTCAGCCCTTGACACAAACCCCAGAGAAGCATCTGAAACTCGTCCTTCTCGTTGGTTTGCGCTGCGTTGTAGGCCGTCCAGTCCTGTTTGTAGGTTGGTCGTGGCGTGTGATAGATCGCCTCTGTGACCTTCGGGGCGTCTCCTATCCGCTCACTGTTCACACGGAAGAGTTCGACCGCCATGACATGCTTGCACGGCTGGCGGCGCTTCTCCCAGTCCAGGCAGGTGCAGTGGGAGTTTTGGCCGAGGATCGTGACCGAATAGCGTCCAGTACCGTACTGCGAAGGAACCATCCAGCGACATGCGTCTTGGGACGCGATCCTGAACTTATCCGCGATTTCGAGTGCGCGTTGTTTTCTGGAATCGTCCACGGTGGATCTCCTTTGCGTTGCAAGGGCCGTGGGCAGTACAATGAGGTTCTGCTGCCTGTCGGGTGCTTCACGCGCCTTGCAGGTTATGGCTTCCGCAGGGTGTGTCACCACCCTGCGGGGCCGGTTTGGATGGGGGCGCGGGCTTCGAACCCGCAACGGTCCCGCTTACGAAGCGGGTGCTCTCTCCTGTTGAGCTAGCCCCCCGTTTCTTCCTCTTCAGGATCCCTGAGCATCCACTCCGGTATCGGCTGCGTGGGTGGATTTGTATTGCTGATCCAGACCCATTTCCTCTCACGCCTCTCTATTTCTCCCTTGGATTCAAGCCGCTTCAAAGCAGTCTGAATCGCCGCCAACGGGTTAGACTCTGGCAATCTCACGCCACACATAGCCGAGACCTTCCTGACCCCAGCCGTGGCAACGCCTTTCTCAGGGGCTGCTCCGACGATGCTTCGCACTGCGTCGGTGACGCCCATTTCAGCGAGCGGATGTTGCGCTTCAGGCATACCGCAGAGTGGGGCAAGTTTGGCGAGATCGTTCTGAATGACGATAATTTTCCGGTCAATTCTGGCTCGTTCGGAAATGGCCTTCCGAAGCATTCGCGCGACCTGTATCACCGGGTTGCCCGCCGAATACAACACCTACCGGGAAACAGGCGGGATTCCGCACATGCGTGCGTTCTGTCTGGCAACCGACCCGGTGACCAACAATGGTTCCGGTAACACCGATTCCCCTGGTAAAAAGGAACCTCCAGTGAAACGGCTCATGCTCGTTTTGGCCCTTCTGTGTCTCTCTCTGACCCAAATTCGGCTCAAACATTCTTCCTTGGCATTCCAGAGTCGGCAAATGCTTGGTCCTACATCCCGCAAATCGTTGACGGTGGCGGGTGGCGCACCACAGTCACTATCGCTAATCCAAACACACAGCCGTGACAGGAACAGTCTGGTTCAGAGGAGACGATGGAGAATATATCTATCTGGATTTCGATAATCAGGATGGGTATTGGAACGCAGTCGAGTTCGAGATCCCGCGCTTCGGAATGCTGGAGTACACCAGGCCGAGGCACGAGTCCAGTACCTCAAGTTGGATGGGCAACCGTCTACGCATCGAACCTCGTTCAAGTCACGGCGACTTACAGCTCCATGGATGAGGCCGGAAACGTACTCTATTCGGTCAGTGTTCCTGCATCATTGCCGGCACCACAATATTTTTCGTCCGCTACTCCGGATCTGGGGGTTGCCTTAGTTAATATCTACAGCTTTGAACAATCAATGCAAATTGCCGCCCTACCGAACGGCGGTGGCAATCCCTTCCATGGATCTGTACAACTACCTGGATTTGGACACAGCGCAAAATTGCTCAGCGAGATCATCCCCGACTTGCCGGGTGATTTCACCGGGTCCGTTTTGATCCAAGCTTCAAAAGGCTACGTTTCCGCTTTGACCCTTCGAGGCGATGGGGGCGTCTATTCGTCCCTGCCGAGCGGTACAGCGGCGCGGCCCGCTTCCCATCGGCACGTTATAGAGAACGTGTTTCGTTCGCTTGTCAGCAATGATTCTGTACGCGCTAATATCCCAAATCCCAATGACATCGAGCTCACAGTCACTTCCGAGATGGAAATAAGCGCCTACGCCACTATTACTACTATGTTACAAACGGTCTATTTTATGTTAGCATCCGGTCATGAGCGCCAAATCGAAGGCGCCAGGCACTCAGGAAAAACGTTTTGCGGCCTATTTGGAACGCCTGGCGTCGGCCGCAGGACACGCCGATCGTCATGAACCGTTGAAGTCGTACTGCACCGGGTTGTTGCTGCCGATCAAACGTAAGAGTGTGGAGCCGATGGCTGCACGATTGGCTCCGGATAATGTACGCCGAATGCACCAGTCGCTACATCATCTGGTCGCGGATGCGCCCTGGGACGATGCGGCTCTGTTGGCAGAAGTTCGACAGTACGCGCTGGGGGCGATGGAAGCCAACGGTCCGATTGAAGCCTGGATTGTCGACGACACCGGATTCGTGAAAAAGGGGACCCACTCGGTGGGTGTGGCCCGGCAATACTGTGGACAGGTCGGCAAACCTGAGAACTGCCGGGTGGCGGTGAGCCTGTCGGTGGCGACAGCGAAATCCAGCTTGCCGGTGGCATGGCGACTCTACCTCCCCGAGACCTGGGCGAAGGATCCGGAACGTCGAAGCAAAGCCGCTATTCCCGAAGACGTTCGATTTCAAACTAAACCTCAAATTGCTTTGGAACAAATCCGGCAGGCCGTCGATGACGGCATTGCTCCGGCACCGGTTCTGGGCGATACGGCCTACGGCAACAACTACAAGTTCCGGCACGGCATCACCGAACTCGGACTTAGCTACGTCCTAGGGGTGCAAGGCACCACGACCGTGTGGAAACCGGGCCAGGGTCCCTTGCCGCCGAAATCCTTGACCGGCCGCGGACGGACACCGACCCGCATGCAGCGCAACAAGAAACATCAACCGGTTTCGGTCAAGCAACTGGCCCTCTCGTTGTCTCCCCAGCGTTGGAAGAACGTCTCCTGGCGCGAAGGCACCTCCGAGACCCTGCGTTCCCGTTTCGCCGCAGTTCGCATTCGTCCCGCTCATCTGGATCACGAGCGCCACTCGCCGCATCCGAAAGAGTGGTTGTTGGTCGAGTGGCCCAAGACCGCATCCGAACCGATCCGGTACTGGCTCTCCACTCTTGGGGCCCATACCTCGCTTTCCGATCTGGCCGGTCAGGCCAAACAGCGCTGGATCATCGAACGCGACTATCAGGAACTCAAGCAGGAACTCGGTCTGGGACACTACGAAGGTCGCGGCTGGCGTGGATTTCACCATCATGGCACCTTATGTATTGCCTCTTATGGGTTCCTGGTCGCCGAGCGGAGCCGTTTTTCCCCCTCTGCATTTGTCGAGCATGTTGGACTATCCGTCCCCAAACTCCCCAAACACTTCAAACCCCGCGGAACCCCGGATCCGGCCCGAACGACATAACCCCTGCTCGATTGCCACGCTTCGCATTCGCATCGCCCGCTTCCTGATTCAGCAGCTTCCTCGTTGTCCGTTCTGTGGACCGCTTCGTTTGTAATACAGTAGTACTAGAGACGGGGTCGAAATTAGTTTGGCATTAGCGGAACTACTCGCGGATTTCGAAAGCGAGCTTGCGTTTGCCATCGGGCACGAACTGGGTCACGTCTACCAATTTCGAAACCGGCAAGCAGGACTTTAGTCGGAACCCTGAGTTAGATGCAGATGCGTGGGGATTGCTCTTTGCATTCTCTTCCGATTACGACCCCTACGCTGGGGCAGGCACTCTTTCAAAGTTGGAGATGGTGAGTGGAAGAGCGGACTTGAACTCACAGTATCTTCAAGAGATCACCAGCGTGTATCTGTCATTCAACACTAGGTTGGATCACATCTACGATACGATCCAAGACTTCTGCGATGCGGGCGAGAGCGCATGCGAGGATTTTCACAATATTTTTCCACCCACATCTTCCAATGCGGCTTTTCAGCATAGAGCCATAAAGAGGACTCGTGGGGTTTTTCGGGCAGAACTGATGATTTATGGGCAGGAACGAATTTGCGGGCAAAGCCCTTCTGTGGATACATGGATCACACGGATCTGCGTGATCTACGTACTATGATCCAGCCAGTCGCGGGCGAACTGGTAGTTGGGGAATTGCTTTTCTTCGCGTCGGAAAGCCGGCGTGTGAACGATCTCACGAAGGCCCTTGATCTCGGTTCCATGCTTCACGTGAAGCATCTCGTGGAACAGGATGTATCGAACAACATGGGCTGGAATGGTGTCGGAGTCCAGAAAACGGCTGATGAAAATCACGTCCTGGTCAAAGTCGTAACGTCCCAGAACGGTCCGGGCCTCCCTCCGGGTCCATGAGGAGCTGAGGTTTCCGCAGTCCGCCCGAGAAACACTCCATGTTGATCTCGTCAAAGAGGGTGCCGAGGTCGTAGCACTTTCCCTGAGGGGCAGTTGTCGGAGTAGGCCGACCTCTTTCAGATCGAACCCGACGGCCGCGCTCGAGCATGTCCGTACTCATCGTGTAGCGACGGTAGTCGGTGTGGTACTCAGCGTCGATCTTCTTCCGGTAGAGCTTGGACAGCAGAATAATCGCCACCGTTTCGAGGATCTCGGCGGGTGCGTCCGCAAAGAGATCGCTGACCCGCACGCGGAGAACACCTTCGTCAAGTGTGGCCGAATGATTCGCGCCAACAGAAGGGAAGAACTCTGTCTGGATTTTTGGAACCGGGGTGCGTGGTTTGAGTTCGCGATGAATCTTGCGGAAGGCGGACTCGAGATCGGTCACTGATCTCTTTCGGTTCTCGGAACGGTATCGAGGGCTGCCTCTGCACCTTCAAGGGCCAGTTCGGATTGTGTGATGGCGTCCTCAAGAGCGATGTCTTCCGATTCGTTTTCCACCTCAAATCGCAGGAGGAGAGGAATCGAGTCTTCGATGAAGTCCTTCAACGAATTCAGAGGCTCGCGGATGTCTCCGCGCCCTTGCTCGTAGGCGTCGTCGATGTTGTCCATGGTCTCTTCCAGCGCCTGGTGATAGCCACGGAGGAGCTCTGCCCTTGTGAAGTAGGACAGATCGTTTTCAAAGGTTTCCAGCTCTTCCTGGGCCGCGTCCAGTTCATCGGCTGTGCGGGGGCCAGAATACGCACAATCGTTCGGGTGATGCGGCTGTTTCCGCTCGTGCTCTCCACCTCTTGTTCCAGTTCTGCCAGTCCGAGTTCGGCCAGTCGAACCTGGGCGATCTGAAGGAGAACGTCAACGCGTCTCGAGATCTGTTGGGCACCGCGAATCTCGTCTATTTCCAGGTCGGTGAAGTAATCGTCCTGGGCCCAGGCGGGTGGGGTCACGATCAGTGCGACCAGAAGACCGATGGCAATGCCTCTAATAAGCTTCATCTGTCAGCCGTCTATGCCGCGCTGGGCTCCGGGAAAAGGATGTCCAGCATTTCTTCCGTACTTCGGATATTTCCTCGATGAGTCGATCGAGAGGTTGTCTCGGTTCGAAGGTCAGCTGTGAACCGATGTCGCCCAGTTGGCGTGCGTGTTGCCGGAGTGCGATCTCCAGATCCCTGTAACCGCTCGCATCGTTCAGAGCATTCCTGCCGGAATTCACCATCGTATCGCGTGCGGCGAAGACGACCGTTCGGTACTCTCCGATGCGCTCTTCGATCAGTTCCACATCGCCCACATCGACGGCGTCTCCCACGAAGCTGATGAGCAAGTCGGATATGCGAATCTGGATTCGGGTTCGGGTTACGGGGTTGGTCGTGGTCTCGAGTCTGGCCCGTTCTTCGTTGATCCGTCGCAGGCGCTCGTCAAGCGGTTCGGTAAACACGTTCGGGCGGCTCGAACAGCCGATCAGCCCGAGGATCAACAGCCCAGCGACCACGGGTCTCAAGTTATTAATTTTCATTGAGATACCGCTCAAGTGATTCAGCCCTCTGCCGGACTTGGAAAGAACGCGCATCGTCCGATCCATCATCGAGCTCCATGAACCTATTATAGTGCACCAGTGCCTGATCAAATTGTCCCAAATTGTCGTAACAGAGCGCGAGCCCAAAGTGCGAATCGGCGTGATCCGGTTCCAGCGTGACGTACTGTAGCAGCGTGATGCCTGCGTTCTGCCAGTCTTCGCGCGAAAGGTAGATCGCCGCCAGCGACCCCCAGCCTTCGAGGCGTTTCGGGTCAATGCTCATAGCCTGGTGCAGGGCAGCTTCCGCCAGGTCCTCCATGTCGATCTCGAGGTACGCCCGGCCCAACATGTACCAGTAGTCGGAGGTTTCCGGGTTCTGCCGGCTCAGACGCTCAAACGCCTCAGCGCTTCGGCATACATCTCATTCTCCATGTACGCTTCGGCCAGAATGGAATCCAGACCGCCCGGGCCCTCTTCCAGGTTTTCGAGGATCGCGATGGCCCCGGAAGCCTCGCCCTGCTCTCTTAAGACAGGGCTAGGCGGAGACCAATGTCGATGTCGCCCGGGAGAAGTTGGTCGGCACGTTCGTAGTGGGTGCGCGCGGCATCCAGGTTTTCTCGTTCCGACTCGATGTCGCCCAAAGCCACAAACACGGCTGGAGTTGTCGATCCCAGGCGCTCTGCCGCGAGCAGTTCGTCGACGGCCTGATCCCCCTCGTTCGTATCTCTGTAGATGAACCCGAGCCGTTCGTGGGGTTCGACCAGATCGGGATCGATCTCCAGAACCCTCCGGTATGCCGCGATCGTCTCATCCGTCCGGTTGGTTTGATCCAGTGACTGTGCCCGATAGAGTGCCGGGACCGGATCGTCGGGCCGCAGGTCTGCCGCTTTGGCGATTCATCTATGGCGTCTTCCGGCCGGCCGGTTTCGTTTAACAGGATCGCCAGATTCATTCGTGCCTCAAGACCGTGGCGTCACCGGCGAGTAGTGTGCGGTAGGCTTCCAGTGCATTGTCGGTTTGTCTGCTTCGTCAAAAGCTACAGCGAGGTTAAAACGGGAACCGACGTGGGATGGATCCTCTTGCAGAAACCGCCTCGAGTTTCGATATCGCCTCGTCCCATTCCTCGGCCTCCATGGCCACCATCGCGTCCTCATACAGCAGCTCCAGCGGATTGGGAGCGGTCTCCACTGAAGGGGTCTCGACTGAAGGCGTCTGTACTGAAGGCGTCTGTATGAAAAGGACGAGTAGAAGTTGGACCCACATAACGCTATGCCTTCAGCAGGGGTTTCAGAAACCGACCTGTCGCCGACCGGCGCGACTGGGCTATCTGCTCCGGTGTTCCGAGGGCAACGACCTTGCCTCCGCCGTCTCCTCCCTCAGGACCCAGGTCGATAATCCAGTCCGACGACTTAACGACGTCGAGATTATGTTCGATGATCAGCACTGAGGCTCCGGCACGAATCAGACGGCGGAAGGCGGTCAGCAGCTTGTTGATATCGTCGAAGTGCAGACCCGTCGTTGGTTCGTCAAAATAAACAGCGTTTTGGCACTCGTATCTTTCGCTAAATATGATGCTAGCTTCACTCGCTGTGCTTCTCCACCAGAAAGTGTCGTCGCGGACTGTCCCAGGCGCAGGTAACCGAGCCCAACCTCATCCAACATTGTCAGCTTCTTTGTGATCCGGCCGGCTCCGGAGAAGAAACGAATCGCCTCGCGGACTGTCATTTGAAGCACTTCGTAAATGTTCTTTCCCTTGTAGAGGACTTCCAGGACGCCGCTCCGGTAACGCATGGCCCTTGCATTCTTCGCAGACCAGTTCAACATCGGCAAGATACTGCATCTCGACCGTGACCGTCCCGTCCCCCTGGCATGTCTCGCAGCGTCCTCCTGGGATATTGAAGGAAAAGCTTCCAGCCGTATAGCCGCAGGATCGGGATCGCTCGGTAGACGCGAAAAGATCGCGAACCTGATCGAACGCCTTGATGTAGGTTACGGGGTTTCGAGCGGGGTGTCCGGCCTATCGGACTCTGGTCCACAAGGACTACGTCTGTCAGCCATTTCGGGTTGAACGCCACTTTTCCAGATCCCCGGTCAGGATCGGTTCCCTGGAGGTGGGCGCGCAACGATTCATAAAGACAGTCGTGTACGAGAGTGGATTTACCGGAGCCCGACACCCCGGTGATCGAGGTCATGAGTCCGAGGGGAATCTCTACGTCGACTTTCTTTAGATTGTGCTTGGAAGCGCCGGTCAGAGACAACTTGTGCTTTCCGGGTTTCCGTCTCTGACGGGGGAGGGGAATCCTGAGTTCGCCGTTGAGGTACTTTCCGGTCAGTGACGCCGGCGTCTCCGCCAATTCGGTCAGCGGCCCCTGAAATACAAGGTTCCCGCCGTTCTCTCCCGCTCCGGGGCCGAGATCGATGAGCCAATCCGCAGCACGTATCATGTTGCGGTCATGTTCCACGACGAGCACCGTGTTTCCCAGTTGCCGTAGCCGTTTCAGGATGTCGATCAGTCGCTCTCCATCCCGTGCGTGGAGTCCAATAGAAGGTTCGTCCAGGACATAGAGTGCACCGACCAGCGTCGAGCCCAAAGACGTTGCCAACTGGATCCGCTGAGCTTCGCCCCCGGACAGGGTAGACGACAATCGATCCAGCGTCAGGTACTGCAAGCCGACATCGTTCAGAAAGCGCAGTCGCGTCTGGATCTCCCACAGGATGCGCTCAGCGATCTCTGACTGGCTCGGGGTGAGTTTGAGAGCACTGAAAAACTCGAACGCTTCGGCTGTGGACATGTGGGAAACGTCAGCGATGTTCGTGTCTCCGACAAAGATGTCGAGTGCCTCTTGCCGTAGTCGCGCGCCTTTACAATCAGGACACACGGTGTAGCCTCTGTAACGGCTGAGAAAGACACGCACGTGGAGTTTGTATTTCTTCGTCTCGAGGTATTCGAAAAAATGCCGGATTTTCTTGGTGACGAAGGATTGATGGGTTTTGTCGAGTTTTCTGAAGGGGACATCCATCGGGATCGACCGTTCCAGAGCCTCCTTCTTGAGGTCGTTCAGATATCGACGGTACCGGGGCTTGGTCCAGGGTACGATTGCGCCTTCGGCCAGCGATTTCCCTTTATCAGGAACCGCCAGATTCATGTCCAGATCGATGGTGTTACCGAATCCCTGACAGCGGGAGCATGCTCCGAACGGATTGTTGAAGGAGAAAAGCCTCGGTTCCGGATCTTCGTAGCGAATGTTGCAGTCCTTGCACTCGAAACGCTCACTGAATCGATGCTGTCCAGAATTTGCATCTTCCGGTTCGGCCTCCTGAATGACGACTTCACCGTTATTCTCGTGAAAACAGATTTCAATAGAGTCAACCAGTCGCTGCCGTATGTCGGGTGCAACTTTCAGGCGGTCCACAAGCACGTAACTCGGACGAGTGAAGTCTGCATCGATGAGTGATTCGGGACGGGAGTATTCGAAGGTTTGACCGTCCTGTAACACCTTTCCAAAACCCCGTCTCTTGAGATCACCCAGGCAATCAGCGATTTCGTTTTCGGATTCCAGACGGGGGATAGGAAACAGCACATAGAAGCGGGTGCCCTCGGGCCAGCCGGCAACAGCGTTGAAAATCTGATCTACCGTGTCGCGTTCCACAACCTTTCCACATTGCCTGCAGCGTGTGATGCCGACGCGTGCGAAGAGAAGGCGAACATAGTCGTAGATTTCAGTCGAGGTTCCGACCGTAGAACGCGGCGTGCGGGCTGTGTTTCTCTGGCGGATCGCGATGGCGGGTGCGATGCCGGTAGCATCGTCGATGTCGGGCTTCTCTATCCGCTCGAGGAACTGGCGGGCGTAGGCGGACAGGGACTCGATATAGCGCCGCTGTCCCTCAGCGTAGATGGTATCGAATGCCAGCGATGACTTGCCCGAGCCACTGACGCCGGTCACAACGGTCAGAGCACTGAGCGGGATTTCGAAATCGATGTTCTTGAGGTTGTGGACCCGGGCGCCCCGGACAACGATCCGTTCCTCCTCAGATGGCTTCAGGGCTTTAGCCATAACCCCAAAGTATATCCTAGACTGTGGAAAAGATTTTTAACAGGAAGTCCACGAAGAACAAGAGGTGTCTAAGTCAAAAGCCGACAAACAGACCTTCGTTAGCTTCGTGTCTTCGTGTTGAAGAGCGGTCAGGCGATGCAGTCTGAGGGTGTTAGCTGCCGATCAGGCGGCCGTTGATGCGGTTGGGAGTGATCGTGAGGATCCGGACCTGGCCGTCTCTCCCCAGAGAGGGGACTTCGCGGCCATTGATGCTCAGAGTCAGCCCGGCAGCGTTTCCGATCGTCATTTCCAGTGCTTCTCTGGCTGAGTAGCGACGGGTCGTGCCCGCCCCCAGAACGACGCCTTCAACGATTGCTTCTCCGTCCGACTCTACTGAAACCCATGTCTCTTCGTGAACCTCTATCTGTACGTTGACGCCACGCACCTCGCTTGCGGTCTCGTTGCGACTCGTGGTTCGATTCGTTTGAAGTGTGGCTCGGTTCGTGTTGGAACGCGTGGGCCCGACTGTAGGGGTATCCGGAATGGGCGTTGCTTCTACTCTTCGGGAGAGTTCGGCTTCGGCGGTTTGGGGCACCGCGGCTTCAGTGGGCGTCCCCGTGTCCCATGCAAAGACGTAAAACAGGACGATGAGCACAACGAGACTCCCTACTGCAATTGGCAACAGGTGGCCCTCTGAGTTTTCCAGAGGGGTGTTCGTCGTCGACTCCGATTCCTCAGGGTTGGATTCTTGAGTGAGGTCCTTGTATTCGGAGACAGCCTGTTCGGGGTCGATATCGACGTGACTCGCGTAGGTTCGAACAAAGCCGCGATTGAAAATACCTCCGGGCAGAACGTCGAACGTTTCTTCTTCGATGGCGCGCAAGAAACGCGCACTGATGCGCGTTTCTTGCGCAATTTCTTCAAGGGTGAGGTTTTTAGTCTCGCGGGCCGATTTGAAGTTGTTTCCGAATCCCGACATGCTCAAGCGGCGACTCCGGTTCAAAGGATAGGAAGGATCTTATAAATTAGACACTTAGGAGTCAATTGCTTTTGTTCATTGTTTCTGCTACCGTACCCGCGGCCGCGAGGCCGCCCAGCGACAGAATTCTTAATAGCCTCGGAATCAAAGGGCTGTCCCCTCGGGAACAATGAGAGAAGCACTCGGTTTTATTGAAACTATTGGGTTTACCGGCGCAGTAGAGGCCTCTGATGCCATGTTGAAGACCGCGAACGTTTCGCTCGAAGGCAAGGAGTACACCCTGAACGGCTATGTTGCCGTCTGGGTCCGGGGAGATATTGGCGCCGTGAAGGCCGCCACAGATGCCGGCGCAGCAGCTGCCCGGAAGGTGGGAGAGCTTGTCACCGTCCATGTCATTCCCATGCCGTATGAGGATGTGGAGGGGATGGTGGGGAGCAGCTAGTTGTTGCCTGTCAGTGTTCAGATCTCGCCCGCCGAAAGCCGATAGTTGACGACTGAAAGCCAATCGTTCTGACCTATGGATAAGGATCTACATTCCATTCAGGAAGCTCGGCGGCTCGTTGAGGCTGCGCACGCCGCTTGGAAACAATTTGAAGAGTTCTCCGAAGAGCAGGTTGAATCGATCCTCCGGGCGATATCGCAGGTCTGTATCGCCAATGCCCGGACGCTCGCAGAGATTGCCGTAGAAGAAACCGGCTTTGGCCTGGTAGAAGACAAGACCGTAAAGAACCTCTTTTGCGCGCGCGATGTCTACGACGCGATCCGACCTCTGAAGACAGTTGGAATCGTGAACGAAGACAAAGAGCAAAGGGTTATCGAGGTTGCCAGCCCCGTTGGTGTGATTGCCGGCATCATTCCCTCCACGAATCCGACATCAACCACGATCTACAAGGCGCTGATCGCATTGAAGGGGTCGTAATGCGATTGTCTTCAGTCCCCATCTGTCCGCTGTCCGGTCAATCAACGAAACCGTGAGTCTCATTCGCGAGGCGGCTGAGGCGGCAGGGGCTCCTCCGGGAGTCGTGTCCTCGATGGAGACGCCGACCATGGAAGGCACGAACGAACTGATGAAGAACCGCCTAACGTCCCTCATACTGTCAACCGGCGGACCGGGTCTCGTTCGGGCAGCCTATAGCGCAGGCAAGCCTGCCTTTGGCGTGGGTCCCGGCAACGTTCCCGCCTATATCGAGCAGTCTGCGGATGTCGGCCGTGCCGTGAATCATGTTTTGACCGGAAAGTGCTTCGACAACGGCACGCTCTGTTCTTCCGAGCAATCCCTTATCGCTGACGAGGCCGTCCGTGATGAGGTCCTGGCCGAGCTCGGTCGGCAGGGTGCATACGTCTGTGACGAAGACGAAGCCACGCGTCTCGGGAACGTGATTCAGACTCCCAGCGGAACACTCAATATCAACATCGTAGGACAATCTGCGCCGAGGATCGCCCAGATGGCAGGCATCGAGGTTCCTGCCACAACGCGGGCCCTGGTTGGCATGGCTGGTGGTGTCGGGCGTGACCACCCGCTTTCGATGGAAAAGCTTTCTCCTGTACTGGCTTTCTACACGGTCAAGGATTGGAGGGAGGGCTGCCAGAAGTGCATCGATATCCTTAATTTTGGAGGCCTGGGGCACACATTGGGTTTGCACTCGAATGACGACGAAGTCATTCGGCAGTTCGCACTCCAGAAGCCGGCTTACCGTATCTGTGTCAACACTCCGGCTGCGCTCGGAGCTGTCGGTTACACGACAAATCTGTTTCCTTCGATGACTCTCGGTTGTGGTGCCTTCGGCGGAAACATCACGTCAGACAACATATCGCCTCTTCACCTGATCAACCTCAAGCGCGTCGCTTTCGGAGTCCGCGAGGTGGAATCGGCGGCTCCCAAGGTCGAGGCGGCTGCACAACCCAATTCTGCCGGTGTTGGCCGGAACCAGATTGCCGCCATAGTGGACAGTTGGCTGGACAGCAAGGCCCCATCCGCGGTTCCCAATTCGCCCATCGCCCGGGCGGAAGTCTCGGGTGAGCCTTCGGAGATTGAGCCTTCGTTGAACACCCCCGAGGCAGCTCGGCCTCCGTTGAACAGCTATGACGAGTTGGAGCCCCTCAAAGTCACCCACGCCTTCAGCCCCCCCTGCTCCTGCAGAGTTCGTGAGCGAGGACGATGTCCGGTCTGCATCTCGATCCAGCACCAAGATCATTGTTAATGCCCGAACAATCCTCACCCCGTCAGCACGGGAACTGGGTGATCAACTCGAGGTCTTCATCTGGAACGACTAGCCGGAATCTTTAACCGCAAAGCCGCGAAGTCGCGAAGGAAGAAGATACAGCACTAGATCCCGTCTGATTTGGCCGGTAGTTCCGGTGTTAGCGAAACGGTTGTTAGGAATCCACAGAGTCTATCGCTTCCTAGCCTGGACGACTTGTCACTCCTTAATTCTCTGCGTCTTTGCGCCTTTGCGGTCAATCCCTTCTTGCTTCGGACATGATACGATTTAAGTATGCGTCTGGAGAGGATCCACGCCTACCACTTGGTGCGCGTGCTTCGCGTGACTGTCCCTATCGTCGTACTCGCCTTGATCGGTGTTCTCGTCTGGAACTATCAAAACCGCCCCACCCAGGAAACAGCTGTTCTGCCGCCGCCTCCCAAGCTGGTTGAAAACGTTTCGGAACTGGCCGAAGAGATCACGTTTTCCCGCACCGAGGGTGGGCGGACGGCTTTTACCGTGGAGGCTCGTACGAACCTGGGGTTCGCCGACGGGAGAAACCTGCTTGAAGATGTGACGGTGGTCCTCTTTAGCGAGGACGGTTCCACGCCGGAAACGTCGGATACACGGTGACCAGTGTGGCTACGACCAGGAGACGGTCGATATCCAGTGTGATGGGGACGTGGAAATGCAATTGGACCCCCTCACGTCAGGCCGGACCGCGGCAATGACCTACAACCATGAGAGCCGAACGATCACGACCTTGTCAGCCACTGAAATTACGCGGCCTGGACAATTTGAGGGCCGGGCGGATCGTATGACCCTCCTGGTGGAAGAGAACGTTCTCGAGGTTCGGGGGGCGGTTCGGATCGTCATGGCAGACGGTGCCACGCTGGAGACTGAAACAGCGCGGTACGATCAGAACGCTAACCTGATTCAGATTTCAGAGGGGCTGCGCATGACGAACTCGAAAGGAACGGTGACCGGTATCGAGGCAGAAATAGCATTGACTCCGGACACCCTGGATCCCAGCCAGATTCGGATCCGGCAGGATGTAGCCGCGGAGTTATCCGACCCATCAAGCCTTCTCACCGTGATGGCAAATGAACTGGCCGTTGGAATGTCGCTGGGCGAGGTGGTCGAAGCCCATGCAGATGGTCAGGCGACTCTGGAGTACTCGGAAGGGGCATCAGCCCGTTTCTTGAGTGGGGACACGCTTGATGCAAGCTTTGACCGAATGGGGAGCCTTTCCTCGGTTGAAGCAACGGGCAATGGACGGATGCGGCTCGAAGGTGGAGAACGTCTGGAGTCGGACTGGATTCGCAACGAACTGTCCGGTTCGGTTCAGACCGCCGAGGACTCGGTATTAGAGATGGGTGACTATCGTCTGGACGGCAGCTATTTTGTGGTCGAGCAGGCGGACATCGTAAGTTTCCGAACCGAACGTCCAGCCTCTATCGAGATGCCGAACGGATCGTTGCACGGCGACCGAACGGAAGCTGGATTTGACCCGGATACAGGCAGTCTGGTGCAGCTGGTTCAGGACTGGGAATGTCCAGTTCGTGCAGGATGCCCGGACGGGATCGGCCGAACGTATCGAGATTCAGGACGGCGGCCGCCGCGTCCTGCTGGCGGGTGAGTCCAGGATTTCCGATGCCGGGTTTCAGGTGGACGCCTCCCAAATCGTTCTCAATGACCAGAATGAATCGTTCGAGGCGGCTGGAGCCGTTCGGGACGTTATGGACAGATGGCGACGAGCCGGTACTGGTCTTGAGCGGGCGGGCCGAAGGAAACCAAACACAGGTAACGTTCTCTGAAACGGCTGAATTGTGGAGTGGAACGACGCATGTCAGTGCCTCAACCATCGAGATCGATCCAAGGCGGGGCAATTTCGAAGCGACCGATGAGGTTGTTTCCATCGTCGACGACCTCCGATTCTGGTCGGACCGGATGGAATTCGATGAACAAGGCGGAACACTTCACCACTCGGGCAGCGTCCGCGCCATTTCCGACAACGTCGAACTGAACGCGGCCGACCTGCATGTGACATTGGCCGATGGGGAGCCCGACGAGGTTGTTGCGACTGGGGATGTGAGCGTTATGGGACCTGAATTTGACGGTCGGGGGGATGAGGCCGTCTATGTCCGTTCAAGCGAGACGATCACCCTGACTGGGAAGGACGCTGAAGTTTCAGATGCAGTCAACGGCACTGTTAGAGGATGCCAGCTCATACTTGATGTCGAAACCCGAGACGCCACTGTAGAGAGCGAAGCTGACTGCCGCGTTGTCAGCCGACGCGCGGTGGACAATTAAGACGTGCGGTGGACAAGCGAATGGTTTTAGAAACGATTGACATCCGAAAATCGTACAAGAACCGCGCCGTCGTATCGGACGTGAACATCAGCGTCACACAGGGAGAAGTCGTCGGTCTTCTGGGGCCCAACGGTGCAGGGAAGACAACGACTTTCTACATCATCGTTGGTCTCACCCAACCCGACTCCGGAGCCGTCCGCCTGGCGGAAAACGACATTACCGACCTGCCGATGTATCTTCGCGCCCGCAACGGCATCAGCTATCTTCCACAGGAAGCGTCGGTGTTTCGCAAATTGAGTGTTGAAGCCAATATCATGGCGATACTGGAGACGCTTCCCTTGTCGGGCAACGACCGCAGGGATCGTCTGGAAGAACTCCTCGATGAATTCGGTATCGGGCACGTCCGAAAGAATCTGGCCGACACTTTATCGGGAGGAGAACGACGCCGCGTCGAAATTGCCCGGTCGTTGGTCATTTCACCCAAATTTATACTGTTGGATGAGCCCTTTTCCGGAATCGACCCGATCACCGTTCTTGAAATCCAGAAGATCATCCAGCATCTGAAAACGAAGCAGATCGGCATCCTCATAACCGATCACAACGTTCGCGAGACTTTGCAGGTGACAGACCGCGCCTATATCATCAATGATGGGACGATCTTTCGCTCGGGGACACCGGAAGAGCTGGGCAGTGACGACGAGGTCAAGAGGGTTTATTTAGGCGAGCATTTTAGTCTACATTGAGTTGTAGGAGTTCGGATGGCGTGTTCAGGCAAGACGATGGTCCCGATTTGCAGAATGATGTGTCCGTCCCGTAACATCCGCTAAGGGTGAGTGGGCTGTCCCCGCTGAGGTAGTTATGGCGTATCTCGAACACAGGCTGGTCATTAAGCCGACCCAGAGACAAGCTCTTACTCCGGGCCTGGTCCAGATGGTGAGCTTGCTGGCGCTCAACAAGCTGGAACTGGTGGACATGATCTCTGAAGAACTCGTTGAGAATCCAGTCCTTGAGGAAGCCACCGAGATACTTGAAGAGCAGGAAGCAGAAGCAGACCCGGAGAAGCCAGAAGCGGTTGACGCCGGTGACGAACGATACGAACTGCTGAAGCAGCGCGAGGAAAACGCAGAACCCACTGCTGAAAAACCTGAGCCCGAACCGGCCGCCGAAGATGAATTCCGTGATTTCGATCTTCAGGAGTTCGAAAATTATCTGAGTGATGGTGCTTCCCGGCCGAGGGAGACCGAGGTCTTCGAACGCCCTTCTTTTGAGAGCTTCCTGGCGCGTCCGTCCACCCTGGTTGATCATCTGGAATGGCAGCTCGGACTGGCTGTGATCGACGAGAGTGTCCGGGATGCTTGTCGCTCGATAATCGGCAATCTCAACGAAGACGGTTATCTCGCGGCGGTGAGTGAGAAAGGGCAGGAGATGCCCATTCTTCTGGAAGAAATCGCTGAATCTGGTGAACACTCGCTCGAGGATGTCGAGAAGGCGTTGCTGGCCGTTCAGGGTTTCGATCCTCCGGGCGTCGCGGCCCGGGATTTGCGCGAGTGCCTGCTGATCCAACTTTCTCTTCTTGAAGACGATAATCCCGTTGCGATGCAGATCGTTATCGATCATCTGCGAAAGCTTCAGAACCATCAATACAAGGAGATCGCCAAGGCGGCCCGACGGCCTATGCCGGAGGTTCTGGAGGCGCTGGAACTGATCAAGACGCTCGATCCCCGCCCGGGACAAAGGTACAACAAGCCCGAGGCCCGACATATCGAGCCCGATGTGTTCTTCGTGAAAGTGGGTGACGAATACACAGTGGTTGCGAACGAGGATGAAGTTCCGCAACTTCGACTCAGTCAGACTTACAGGAAAATGCTCAACAAGGGAGCTGCGGTCAACAAGGAAGTTCGTAACTATGTGAAGGATCGTTTTAAATCGGCAGTCCAGCTCTTAAAGAACATCGAGCAGAGGAAGAACATCATCGTCAAGGTGTGCGAGTCTATTGTTAAGCACCAGCATGAATTCCTGGACAACGGAATCGATTCATTGAAGCCGATGATGATCAAGGATATTGCTGAAGAAGTGGGCGTGCACCCGTCCACAGTGAGCCGTGCGGTTGCCAACAAGTTTGGTCATACGCCACAGGGTGTTCACGAACTGCGATTCTTTTTTTCTGAAGCAGTCAGTGGCACCAACGACAGAAGCACATCTCTTACACTGGTCAAGTTAAAGGTCAAGCGGTTGATCGAAGCTGAGGATCCCCATAAGCCGCTTACGGACGAGAAACTTGCGGGCCTGCTGAAGGAAGATGGTATCTCCGTAACCCGCCGCAGTATCACCAAGTACAGGGAAGATCTTAAGATTCCCAGCACCCACCAGCGAAGACTCAGAATCTGAAAAAATGGAGAGATCCCGGTGAGAGTGGAGTTTACTGGACGACATTTGGAAATTACCGAACCTATTCGAAAGTTCGCATTGGATCGGCTGGAGCGACTGCGGTCGCTTCACGACATTATAGAAGTTCATTTTGTCTTGAGCGCCGAGAAGCATCAGCGTTACACAGCGGAAGTCAATCTTAAGACGCGTCACGATTTCCACAACAGCACCGACGACACCAGCGACTTGTACACTTCGATTGCCTCCGTACTGGATAAGCTTGAGAAGCAAGTCCAGAAATCAAAAACGAAGAACCTCAAGTGACGCCGGAAAGCGGCAAACCCACGTGTGGTTGAGGCTGAGACGGCAGCCGAAGTCGAGCCGGAGATCGCCGAGCGCCTCCCTGAAATCATCCGGTCTGACGGAGCGGGGATCAAGCCGCTCAGTATCGACGAAGCGGCCACCGAAATAACTTCTTCAGACAACGGTTTCTTCCTGTTTCGTAATTCCAAGACCGAACGGCTGAATGTAGTCTACAAGCGCAAGGACGGCAACATCGGCTGGGTCGATCCCGACCAGTAGGATTACCACCGCGGCAGCTTTCCTTTATCCGTGTAATCCAGTCACAATCCGTGTCATTGGCGTAACCGCGTTTCTCTTGTCCGCGTAATCCGCGTAACGTAATCTGTGTACATGCGGTCACCTCTCGTCATCATTACCGGGCCGAGCGGGTCGGGTAAGGGCACTCTGCTTCGGGCTCTGGAGGACCGTGGTCACTTCTGTGTCGACAACCTTCCGGTCGGGCTGCTGACGAAATTCTCGGAGTTGCTCCTGGAATCAGGGGAAGGGGTTCATCGGGGTGCTCTCGTCGTCGACGTTCGCGAAGGGGACGCGCTGACGACGTTTCCTGAAATCTATGGCCAACTGAAAGAAACTCCCGACCTCGACGTTTCACTTTATTTTCTGGATGCCTCTGATGATGCCCTCGTCCGCAGGTACAGCGAGACCCGCAGGCCGCACCCTTTCGATTCGACTCGCCCCGTTCGTGAGGCTATCGGGCTGGAGCGCGAGCAGCTCGTTGGCATTCGCACGATGGCCGATCATGTTGTCGATACGTCCCACTTTTCGATTCACGAACTGCGGGCTTACGCGGACCAGCTTTTTGAGGTCCAGGGTCGGGCCCCTCTGCTCGTTACGTTGGTCAGTTTCGGGTATAAGTACGGAATTCCTGTGGATGCCGACATGGTCTTTGACGCGCGGTTCCTGCCAAACCCTTACTTTGTTCCCGATCTGAAGCCTTTGACAGGTGCTGACCAGCCGGTGATCGACTATATGAAGGAGCAACAGGTTACGCGGGATTTTCTGGAGCGTCTTGAATCGATGTTGAATTTTCTCCTGCCTCAATTCGAGAAGGAAGGGAAGTCTTACCTCACCGTCGCTATTGGCTGTACCGGTGGCCGCCACCGTTCTGTGATGCTCGTCAATGCTGTTGCTTCTCTGGCCGAACCTGAACGCCGCCTTAAAGTAATCCACCGCGACATAGAGAAGTAATAGCTGAGGGCTGAAAGCTGACTGCTGAAAGCCGACCGCAAATGCTAGAATTCATACATGGTTGGCGGTCTTATCGTAACTCATGGCAGGCTCGCGGTTGAGCTGTTGAACGCGGCTGAAGCTATTCTCGGAGACATTCAGCACGTGGCCGCGGTTTCGATCGGGTGGCACGACGACGTGGACATGGCGTCGGCCATGGTCGAAAAGGCGATCAAGCGGGTGGACACCGGATCCGGCGTGCTGGTGCTGACCGACATGTTCGGCGGGACACCGACAAACATCGCGTCGACGTTCCTGGACGAAGGTGCGATCGAGGTGGTGACGGGAGTCAACCTGCCAATGCTGATCAAGCTGATCCAGATCGGAGATGAGGTTGATCTGGCTGACGCCGCGAAACTGGTCCGCGAGAACGGTCAGAACAACATCTACATCGCCAGCGAGTTGCTATCTCCTCGATCCCGGTCATGACGACGCGCGAAGTTGTTATCGGTCACCGGTTGGGATTGCACGCCCGCGCCTCGGCCAAGCTCGTACAGCTTTCAGGACAGTTTCGTTCCCAGATCAGCATCTCTCGTGCTGATCGGGATGATGGTGGACCCGCCGACGCCAGAAGCATCCTGTCGATTCTGCTGCTGGCAGCAGGTCAGGGAACCCGAGTAAGGATTCGGGCCGAAGGCGAGGATGAGGAAGCGGCCATGGAGGCCGTTTGCGATTATCTGAGGGGTTGAGAGCCACCGGCCCCGACAAGCTGGTGCCGTGACTGTAGTGGAACGTAAACTGAAAGGCATCGCGGCCTCTCCAGGGATCGCGTTTGGTCATGCCGTGACCGCATGGGATCCCGAGTTGGTCACCCTCAATTACTCGTTGGAAGCGGACGAAGTCGATTCCCATGTCGAGAGTTTTCGGCGTTCTGTAGAGAAGTCCCGTTCCCAGTTGGGAAAAATGCAGACCAAGCTGGAACAGTCAAGTGGCGGTGACTCGACCATGCTGATCGATGCCCATCTGCTCATTCTCGAAGACGCAATGTTCGTTGATCGAATCGTGGACAAAATCAAGAGTGACCACATCAACGCGGAGTGGGCTATCCAATCGGTCAGTGGAACGATTCTGGAGGCGTACGACCGGGTCCATGACGTCTACCTTCGGGATCGACGTGGTGACCTTGAGGACGTCGTCCGTCGTCTCCTTTTCAATCTGCGTTCGTATCAGCCACCGACGTTTCGGTCCCTTCGCTATCACACCATCCTGGTCGGCCGAACAATACTGCCGTCAACATTGCTCGAACTGAAATCGCCACGACTGGTCGGACTTGTTTCCGAAATCGGGGGGCCGCTGTCACATACCTCGATAATGGCGCGTTCGATGGATGTTCCGGCAGTGACAGGCGTTGCCGACGTGCTCGGCGGCCTGATCTCTGGAGAACTGATCGTCGTCGACGGCGATGAAGGTGTTGTCGTCCGTGCGCCTTCGGAGGAGACCCTCGAAATCTACCGGGAGAGAGTAAGGCAGGAAGAAAAGTCGCGTAAACGTCTCGCTCGAGTGACGCACGCACCATGCGTCACGAAAGACCGGATCTCGATCCTTTTAGGCGCCAATATCAACTTCAAGGACGACGTGCAGTCAGTGGTAGCCAACGAATGTGAGGCTATCGGTCTCTATCGCACCGAATTCGATTTCTTTCGCGAGGGCACACAGCTCACCGAAGACAAGATGGTCGAGGATTACTCCTACGTGCTGTCCAATGCCAGCAAGCTCCCTATCAATATACGCGTGATCGACATCGGCGGAGGGGAGGGTCTTGACGGTACGATAAACGCAACCAGTGCCCGGGGATTGCGGTTTCTGCTGGAGAACAGGTCGCTGTTCCGAAAGCAGCTTCGAGCTATATACCGATCTTCACCCAACGGCCATGCAAGGATCGTCCTTCCATTCGTGTCCACCCTGGACGAGCTTTCCGAGGCGAACCGCATCATTACTGACGTTCGCCGCAGACTGACTTCAAAAGGAATCGAGTTTGACGAAACCGTTCCCGTGGGTGTGATGATCGAGACTCCGGCGGCTGCCCAGACGTGTGACTTGATGGCGTCGGAGGTGGATTTCTTCTGCCTGGGAACCAACGACTTGATTCAATACCAGCTGGCGATCGATCGTGCGGATCAATCCAGTCTGGGCCTGTACAATCCTTTCCATCCTGCCGTGTTGAGGCAATTGAAACAGGTGCACGATCTGGTCGAGCCGACCGGGAAACCGATTGTGGTCTGCGGGGAGATCGCTGCCGATCCGTTTCCGGCTGCGGTTCTGCTCGGATTGGGTTTTACTGCACTTTCAGTCAATGTCGGGGCGTACTCGCGTATCAAGGAGCTGATCCGTTCTGTTTCTCTTACGGAACTACGTGAGCTTACGGACGGACTTCTGAAAATGCGAGACCACGAGAAGATCAAAGAGCGCGTCCGGGATGCTCTGGGAGATCGGCTGCTAAAGTGAGAGAGGGCACACAGTCAACGCTGCCTGAATTTCGCAAGTACGTGAGACCGTATGCGTGGACGATCAGCGTGACCCTGATCCTGGTTGCCGTTGTGGGTGTTCTGGAAGCGGTGTCGCCGTTCCTGATCGGCCTGGTGTTCGACACCATCCTTGAGCAATCCGAAACACCGACTCTGGAAACTCCGTTTTTTGATATCCCGTTTAGTGTGCCACCGGAATACGGTCTGTGGTTGCTAGGGGCCCTGGTCGTCGCGACGATCATTAAGGCTGTGGCCGAATACGGATCCGTTGCGTCGACAGCCTATCTGGGCCAATCTGTCGTCCGGGATCTTCGCACAGACGTCTACAGTTCGATAGTGTCTCAGCCGCTGGGATTCTTTGCTCGCTATCCGACAGGGGAACTGATTTCCCGCGTTTCCGCGGACGTAGAGAAGGTCCAGACGGCAGTATCAGAGACGCTGGCCGAGTTTCTGAAACAAAGCGCTATCCTCCTGGCTCTTCTCGTGGCGATTCTCGTGATCGACTGGAAGCTGGCGATCAGCTCGCTGGTGCTTGTGCCGTTGGTTTTCTACCCCACGGTGTGGTTTGGAAGACGACTGAGACGTTTGAGCCGTTCCAACCAGGAAGAAATGGCTGGAATGGCCAACATCCTTTTCGAGACCTTTTCAGGGAACCGGATCGTCAAGATCTTTACCATGGAGTCCGCAGAACTAGCGAAGTTCCGAGCTGCTGCCACACGAGTATTCCAGTTAAACATTCGCCAACGGCTGACTTGGGCCCTGTCGTCTCCGTTGATGGAAGTCCTGGGGATTTTCGTTGTTGTCGGGTTTCTCCTCTATGCTCGGAACGAGATTCAGGCTGGGCGGATGAGCGTCGGTTTGTTCCTGGCTTTCATCATCTCTCTGATAAAGCTCTACGACCCCATCCGTAGAATGAGCGGCATCAATAACTCTTTTCAACAGGCCATAGGGGCGTCGGGAAAGTTATTTGAAATTCTCGGTTCCCAAGTCGAGCCCGATCCCGGAGACCGGCAACTGGGTGAATTTCGCCACGCGATCAAGTTTCGTGACGTTCGGTTTGAGTACTCACCAGAACAGACGACTCTCGATGGTATTTCTTTTACCTTGCTACCGGGTGAGGTCTTGGCATTGGTGGGATCCAGTGGTGTGGGGAAGACGACGCTTGTAAACCTGCTGCCCCGTTTTTACGATGTCACCGGCGGCAGTGTCGAGATCGACGGGATCGGCATTCGGGACTTCAGGTTGCGTTCCCTGCGTGACAAGATCGCCATGGTGACGCAGGACGTCATCCTTTTCAACGACACGATTCGGACGAACATCGCCTACGGCAATCCCAAGGCCGGTGGAGACGACATATATGCAGCGGCCCGTGCCGCTCTCGTCGATGGTTTCGTTTCCGGTTTGCCTGAAGGATACGAAACGGTGATCGGAGAGCGAGGATTGCGGCTTTCCGGCGGTGAACGCCAGCGGGTCTCAATTGCACGTGCGCTACTCAAGGATGCGCCGATTCTGATCCTCGACGAGGCAACCTCCTCTCTCGACGCGGAGTCGGAATCGCTCGTTCAACGCGCGCTTCAGAATCTCATGGAAGGTCGAACAACGATCGTCATCGCCCACCGGCTGTCTACCGTGAGGGGCGCCGACCGCATTCTTGTGCTTTCCGATGGCCGGATCCGGGAACAGGGGACACATGAAGAATTGATTGTACGCAGGGGGCTTTACTGGAAGCTTCATCAACTGCAGTTCGAGGATGTGCCTTCATGATATTGAGCATGACTGGTTTCGGCTCAGGCCGCGTCGAGATTCCAAACCTGACGATTTCTGTGGAGGCCAAGACCGTGAATCACCGCTATCTGGATCTTCACATCCGTCTCCCGGCGGAGTTTCAGAGTCTCGAACCTGTCGTGAGGAAAGCCGTATCGGGTAAGTTGCGCCGGGGACGCGTAGACGTTTTCGTGAAGATTGAATTGAGGAAAGAACAGGTTCAGATGGAAGCGAATCCCGAGCTCATCGAGTCCTACGTAGAACTCGTCAGAAACCTCCAACGCCGTTTTCCAATCACTGGTGAGCTGACGCTGGAAACCATTTCGAGACTGCCCGGGGCGATTAGCGTGTCCGGTGACGATCTCACTTCCGAGGAGCGGGAATCCTTGTCCGAAAATCTCGAAAAGGCTTCAATTGCAGCCATTCAGCAGGTTTATGAGATGCGAACGAAGGAAGGTCAGGTTCTGGTTGAAGACCTGGAACGGAGAATCGAAACCATTCGGGGAAACCTGGAAACAATCCGTCGGGGGGCCACAGGGTTACTTCAGCACTACAGGGAGCTTCTGATCGACCGTGTTTCAGAACTGGCGCCGAACTTGAGCGTAGACAGTAGCCGACTTGAGGTCGAAGCGCTTATCCACGCCGAGAAGAGTGATATTGCCGAAGAGATTACGCGTCTGGAGAGCCACCTGGACCATTTCAGCGGAATTACGTCGCGTGAGAGCGAGGCGGGAAAGAGGCTGGATTTTCTCCTGCAGGAGATGAATCGTGAGGTTACGACCATTCTTTCTAAAACGTCCGGTCTGAATCAGTCAGGCGTGGCCCTTGGTGAGGCCGCGATAGAAATCAAGGTAGAAATCGACAAGCTGCGAGAGCAGGTTCAGAACATTGAATAAAAAGGGGTCAGAGCCCTATTTCCCCAATTCACCGTTACATTTATTCCAATTAAAAATAGGGAAATAGGGCTCTGACCCCTTTTTATCGTCAACTGGGTTATATTAAGAGTTTGGCCGATGCGCGGAAATCTCTACATCGTGTCTGCGCCTTCGGGCTCCGGGAAAACTACCCTGCTCCAGCACCTGGTCACGAAGTTCGATCACCTGCTTTTTTCGGTTTCCTACACGACCCGGGCTCCTCGCGGGCACGAGAAAGACGGTGTCGAGTACTTTTTTGTCGATCGGGATGAGTTCGATCGCATGGTGGGGCAGAAAGAGTTTCTCGAATGGGCGGAATACAACGGAAACTTGTATGGGACGTCTCGCCAGTTTGTTGAAGAGAACATAGCGTCAGGAAAGGCCGTGATTCTGGACATCGATGTCCAGGGTGCACGGCAGGTAAAAAGCAAGGTTGACCGGGCGGTGACGATTTTCCTGATGCCCCCTTCGTACGCGGAACTACAGAGGCGTTTGAAAGAGCGTCGCCTCGAGGACGATGAAACGATTCGCAAACGTCTGGCGTTCGCGAAGAAGGAAATTTTGCAGTACAACGATTACGATTACGTTGTTATTAACGACCGGTTGGACGAGTCCATCGGGCTTCTGGATGCGATCGTGCGTTCGGGATCGGCGAAGCCGGTACAACAGGAAGACCGGATACGTGAAATCATTGCTTCTTTTGGAGGTTTGGATTGATAGAGATTCCAGAGACGATCGACAGTAAATACAGGTTTGTGATTCTTTCCGCACTACGCGCGCGGCAGATACAAAGTGGCAGTCGGCCGTTGATTGACGACCCTGACCGTAAGGCGACGCAGATCGCGCAGCAAGAGGTGTTGCAAAACCTGATTCAGTTTACCATTCCTGACATGAAAGCTAAAAAATAGACTTGAGAGGGTGAGGCCGTGAAGGAGAAAGTGGCCAGGACAGATCAGAAACGAAAGGTCGCGCTTGGAGTCAGCGGCGGGATCGCTTGTTATAAATCTGCTGAGATCCTTCGCCGGCTCCAGGATCGGGGGTTCGACGTTACGGTAATAATGACGCCGAACGCCCGTCGCTTCGTGACACCTCTTACGTTCGGGGCTCTCTCAGGGAACAAAGTCTATAGCGACATGTTCGAAGGAGCATCTCCGGGCGACGCCTTCGAAGGCTCTTTCGACCACATCTTCCTGGCCCAGTCCGTAGATCTCTTTCTCATAGCCCCCGCCACAGCAGATTGTATTGCCCGTATGGCTTCGGGGATTGCGAACGACTTTCTGACAACTTTTCATCTGGCTTTCGAATCCACCGTCGTAATCGCTCCTGCCATGAATACCCAGATGTGGGAGCATCCGGCTGTGCAGGATAATTTGCGTGTACTCGAACGGCGGGGAGTGCATGTGATCGCTCCGGACGTCGGAGAAATGGCTTGCCATACAGTCGGCCCGGGTCGATTGGCCGATGTCGGCCGGATTGTCGAACATGTAGTCGCTTCCCTGGAGCACGGAAGGGACCTGGAAGGTAAGCGTGTCCTGGTCACCGCGGGGCCGACAGTCGAGGACATCGATCCTGTCCGTTTCATCAGCAACCGTTCCTCGGGCAAGATGGGTGTCGCCCTGGCTCGGGCCGTCACCGAACGTGGCGGTGAAGTTACTCTGATTTCAGGGCCGACTGATGTGGAATTTCCAGGAACGATTCGGGTCCGAACTACCGAAGAGATGCGTGATGCCGTTCTCAATCATCTGCCGGATGCTGACGTCGTGGTCAAAGCTGCAGCACCCCTGGATTTCCGACCTACCGCCACCTCTTCCCAGAAGATCAAGAAAGGTTCTGGTTTGGACGTTAAGTTCGAACCTACCCCCGATATTCTCAGTGAGATCGGGAAGGCCAAGAACGGCACCGTTCTCGTCGGTTTTGCAGCAGAGACGGAAAATCACGTCGATTTCGGCTTGGAAAAGTTGCGGTCGAAGAACCTTGATTTGATCATCGTTAATGCTGTTTCGGGACCCGATTCGGCTTTTGACGGTGATACTAGTCGGGCGACCATAGTAGATTCCAAAGGCGGCCGGGAAGATCTGCCGCTGATGTCGAAGGTCGAAGTGGCCCACCGGATCATCGATCGGGTCATACCGCTCTTATAGCATTCAGGGCTACCAGCTATTGGCTTTCAGCCGCCACCGACCGACGGGTGACGGCTCATCGACGATAGCTGAAGGCGCTTCACTCCAATGAACCGAGATGAGATTGCCGGACAACTCCAGTTTTTCAGAGACATCGGCATTTCTCACGTCGATGTCGCCGAAGTGGCTGCGGTTGGTCCGTCGGCTGATCCACCAATAGACGCCCAGATGACGCTGGACGACGTACGCGAAGATCTGGGTGATTGCAGCCGCTGCAAGCTTTCAGCGTCGAGAACTGAGATTGTATTCGGTTCGGGTAATCCCGATGCGCGCCTCATGTTTATTGGAGAAGCCCCGGGTTCAGAGGAGGATCGTCAGGGGTTACCCTTCGTTGGCCGGGCCGGACAGCTTCTGACGAAGATTATCGAGTCGATCGAGCTGACAAGGGACGATGTTTACATCTGCAACGTGCTCAAGTGCCGTCCGCCGAAGAACCGCAATCCCGAGTCAGATGAAGTGGACACGTGCAGTCCGTTCCTCCGCCGTCAGCTGGAAGTTGTGCGCCCCGAGATCGTGTGTTGTCTGGGAACGTTTGCGGCACAGACGATGCTCGGCATGAAAGTGCCCATTTCGAAATTGCGAGGGCGCTTTCATAATATCGAAGGCGTCCGTTTTATTGCCACGTTCCATCCCGCCTATCTCCTCCGCAATCCCGCGAAGAAGCGTGAGGTCTGGGAAGACATGAAGCAGATTCGAGCGGCTCTCGGCGGGCCCGTGTAGCTCTCCTCGTTGGGTTGACGATATGTATGCCGATGTCGCTGTCTGCCTTCCGTTTTTGCAGACTTTTCTCTATGAGATCCCAGGCGAAATACCTTTTCCCGCCAGGGTAACCGTTCCCTTTGGAACGCGCGAAGAAGTTCAGGGATTCGTCGTCGGACTCCGGGAGGAGAAGCCCGCTGAGCTAGAGGAAGTCCGGCAGATATTGGAGGTTCTGGATCCGGAGCCCCTGATCCGCGACGACATCTTCGAGCTCTGCCGCTGGATAGCCGACTATTACATGGCCCCGCTTGGCGAGGTGCTCAAGAGTGCCTTGCCGCCGGCAATCACGACGAAACACCTTGAGCAGTTCGAAGGTTCCCCGCCGAAACCCCACCTGGTCGGATCGGTTCCGACATTGACCCCCGCCCAGGAAAGCGCTTTCGCTGAAATCACCGAAGGGGAAGGGTTTAATACCATTCTGTTGCACGGCGTTACGGGGAGCGGAAAGACCGAGATCTACATGCGGAGTGTGGATTACTACCAGCGCCGGGGAAAGACCGCGCTGGTACTTGTTCCGGAGATCGGACTCACACCCCAGTTGCGTGAGCGCTTCGCCGAGAGGTTTGGCTCGCGCTTGGCGCTCCTGCACAGCGGACTGACTCGAAAGCAACGGATTGACGAGTGGCTGCGGATTTACAAGGGTCTGGCATCCATCGTCATCGGAACCCGTTCTGCTCTGTTCGCTCCGCTCGAGAACCTCGGGATCATTGTTGTCGATGAGGAACACGAGGGCAGTTATAAGCAGGATGAGATGCCCCGCTACAATGCCCGTGATTGCGCGGTTATGAGGGCGAAGATGGCTGGGGCTGTCACTGTTCTGGGGTCTGCTACGCCTTCGATGGAATCATTCCGAAACGCAGAGACGCAGCGGTATGTGTATGCCCAACTTCCGGATCGAGTCGAGGAGCGTCCCCTTCCGAGCGTGGAAATCGTCAATATGCGTGACGAATATGCCGATCAGGGCAAGCAGGTCGTCCTGTCCGAGCGGCTCGTGGACGCTATCGAAGATCGGCTCGGGCGTCGGGAACAAACCATCATCCTCCTGAATCGCAGGGGCTTTTCGATGTTCTTGCTCTGCCGCCACTGCAACTACTCGTTTCATTGCCGCGACTGCAGCGTTTCGATGACCTACCATCGGTCGATCAACAGGCTTCTCTGCCACTACTGCGGTCTCACACGCAAGCCGGAAACCACTTGTCCGGAATGCCAGAGCGAATACGTTCAATATGTCGGCGAGGGAACCGAACAGTTGGAGGCCCTGCTCAAGGAGCGATACGAGAGTGCGCGCATCGGGCGAGTCGATCGGGACACGATGCGCAACCTCGGAGACTACGATCGCATACTCAAGGATTTTCGAGCCGGAGAGCTCGACATTCTGGTTGGGACACAGATGGTCGCGAAAGGCCACGACTTTCCCAAGGTGACATTGGTCGGTGTTATTTCAGCTGATGCTGCACTTTCCCTGCCCGATTTCAGGGCGGCAGAACGGACCTTTCAGCTCTTGACTCAGGTGGCCGGCCGTTCCGGCCGCGGTGACGTGCCCGGACAGGTAATCATTCAAAGCTATTTTCCTGACCACTACACGTTTCAGCTTGCGTCAACGCAAAGGTTCGAACAGTTCTACAGACGCGAGATCCAGTTCCGCCGGTCGATGTTCTATCCGCCGTATACCGTTCTCGCCGGTGTCATGGTCCTGGAACGAAGCCGGGAAAGAGCGGCCAGCCTTGCGCGTGACATCGGCGATTTCCTCGACAGCGTCAGAACGCGATCCGTTCGGATCCTGGGGCCGGCCGCCGCGCCCCTGGAAAAGATCAACCGGACCTACCGCCATCAGCTGTTGATCAAATCCGCCTCCAGGGAACCTTTGCATCGTTTGCTCGGGCAACTCCAATCCTACGTAACGGAAAACAAGATCTCCCCGACCCGTGTCATCGTCGATGTTGACCCCATCTCCCTCCTGTAGATTTTTTCAACGCAGAGACGCTGAGACGCAGAGTTCCTGAAGATGCAATCCATGTCGATTTCTCTGAGCTCTCAGCGACCTCTGCGCCTCTGCGGTTATTCTTTTTCTCCTAATAGAATCAGCGAGTTGTGTCGGCCGGCCATTTCTGTCTTTCGATCTCCTAAAGTGTCGGATTCAAAAGGCCGAAACAGTATTCGAACGTATCCATTTGGGGGAACTGCATGTCGGACGAATTGGTTGAGTTGAAGATAGATCAGGCGAAGTCTGGAGGGCTGGATGCTGTCGGGGACGTAACCGACATTCTGGATCGTCTGGTCGAACTGCTTTCGGACGTGGCCGTTGGTAACGAGCACCTGAAGACAACCCCGGAGTTCAGATCTCAGCTGACCAAGTTTAGAAAAGCTCTATGCGAGCGCCCGACTCCGGAGTATGCCGCGCTAGAGGCTATGGCAGATGCCTGTATTCGAGCGTGCGAAGATTTTTTCAGTCGTGCCCGTGAGCATTCGCTCAACAGGGAAATAGAGTTCATAGAAATTATCGATGTCCTCAGAGAGACCGTACGCAAGCTTGCCGGTCAGTCCGAGGAATTCAATCGGAGTCTCCTCGGCTCTTCCGAAAGGTTCGAGTCCCTGCTGGAAATCACCGATCTGCAGGTTCTCAGGGAACGGATTCGGGCAGAGGCCCACGGTCTGAACCAGTTGGTCGAGGAAAAGCAGAAGACCGACCAGGAGAGTTACTCGAAGCTGTCGGGCCGCGTGGAGACGCTGCAACGCCGTCTTGAACGTGCTGAAGAGGATTCCCTGCTGGATCCCCTGACTCAAGTCGCCAACCGCGGCAGCTTTGATCGCACGATCAAGGATTGGGTGGAGAAGAGCGAGAGCGCTGGAGCCCAATTTACTCTGGTGATGGCTGATCTCGACGATTTTAAGCAGATCAACGATCAGTTCGGTCACCAGGTTGGAGACCGGGTTCTGTTAGGCGCTGCCCAACTGTTGGGCAAGTCCATCCGGTCCGGGGACATGGTTGCGCGCTACGGAGGCGAAGAGTTTGCCATCCTGTTACGCAATTTGGGGATCGAGTTGGCCGAGGAACGCTTCAAGGAAGTCGTAAAAGAAGTCGCTTCGACCAAGTATGAATATAAAGCAGGTGAGGCCACCGGTCACATCCGCTTCACCGTCAGCTGCGGCATGGCTGAATTCGTTGAAGGAGAGAAGGTGGAAGACATCATCGGCCGTGCCGACGAAGCACTCTACGAGGCGAAGAAGGCGGGAAAGAACCGTGTCGTCGCGAAGCAGAAATCCCGTCGGCGGGGCCTGTTCGGCCGTCGCTCGGCCGCATAAGGAAAAGGGATTTAACGCAAAGGCGCAGAGGTCGCGAAGGCCGCGGGATTTAGTTTCTTCGGAGAGTGCAATTGGCTCTTTCTGCGTTCTCTGCGAACTCCGCGTCTCTCGGCTGAATTCCTATACTCCCCCGCTAGTGCCGCCTTTCAGTTCATGGCTGCGCCAGCAATACCAGGTGGCGATGGTTCGATACGGGCGCCATGGTTCGGAGATTTTCGAAGACGTTTTCTTATCCGGAAGTTCCTTTAGCCCATACAGGTGCTGGATTGCGGCACGAACACCGTAGTCGCCGTGAGGAAATACGTCCAGACGGCCGAGAGCGAAGATCAAGAACATCTGAGCTGTCCACACCCCGATTCCCTTGACCTGAATCAACTCTTCGATCACTGCCGAGTCGCTCTTCCGGCCGATCTGATTTAACCGGAGCCGACCGGAATGGACGTTGTCCGCCAGGTCTTTCAGATAAAGAGCTTTTGGTCTGGACATGCCGGCCGATTGAATTTTCTTCAGTCGAAGCTGCTTGATCCTGCTTGCCGTGAAGTTCTTCTCGCCGGCCAGTTCCGTCAAACGGGATCGAATGGCTCGTGCTGCGTGGACTGAGATCTGCTGTGACAGGATGGAATTTGTCAGTGCGGCGAAACGGTTAGACTGCAATCGGAGTGAAGTCAGCGGTGGGCACTGCCCGATCAGCCGAAGCATGACCGGGTCGGCGTCACTGATGTGAGCTGTTCCTGCCTTGATCTTTCCCGAATGACGCTTCAACCTGCACAGCCTGCTATTTGTGTTCCGCCTCTGCGTACCGCCAATGCTGAAATACGACGGCTTGAAGAAACGAAAGGAAGATCAGTGTGTTGTCGGTGGCGATGTATAGGGAAACGAAGAATCCAAGACTTCGGGCGAAGAAAATTCCGGCGACCGTGACACCGACGTTGAAGACAAAGAAGGCGACTGCGATACCAATCGTTTCGAGGGTTTTTTGAATTCCATGGCTGAATTTCGACCGAAGCCCAAGGCGTCGACGGCCCAGCGCGTAGGCCGCCACAGAAGTCGCCGCGACGAGTGTGAGTAGGTAGAGCTGGACCATTATAGATAGCCCGCTATTCGGTAATAGATTCTGGCCGCCTGTTCCTGGAGGATTCGTTGCATCAATATGATCCGCCCGATGGGGCCGGATGACCCGGTCGAATAGTCGTTGGCCGGCACGGGGTACACGTCGAAACCCACGTTTTCGAACAACTCTACCGCGCGTATAAGATGTTGACCTTCGGTTACCAGGAGTATGGTCTCGATCCCGAGTGGGCGGAGCCTGTCGCGGCTGAGTCTGGCTTCTTCTCGTGTATTGAGCCCGTTTTCTTCCACGATGAGGTTGTCGGGGTCCACACGCATCGTACGTGCAAGCCGCCACCGCACTACCGCCTCGGACGGATAGCCTTCCCATCGAGCGGGACCGAGAAGGACGAGCAACTGCGAGTAGCCAAGCTGGTAGAGTTCGATACCTCGAACGGCCCGGGCCAGAGACGGACGGTTCAGTCGGCCTTCGGAGTATTGTCCTGCTCCGAGGACGACTATCGCGCCAGCGGGCGCCAGTTCTTCGGCCGGTGCCAGGCGGTTTCCGAGAACGTTAGCCAGGGGTGTAAACGCGACGAATATGACGACCGCGAGTGTGATCGCCCCAAGGACCTGGAAACCGCGGTTCAGGTTCATGACGATTGACGCAGCCGCGTTGCGTCTCCAGGGCTCGGTTTGCGTCGGGTGGAATGCATTTAGTCAGGCGTCGTCTAAGCGCGTTTTCTGCGAGGTGCGGCGTGCGTGGCGTGACCGTAGAACATCTCCGCACATTCCATCAAAGTTTCCGAAAGCGTCGGATGTGGGTGCACGGAGTCGGCCAGGTCCCTGACCGTAGCTCCCATTTCCATCAGGACAACGCCTTCGCTAATCAGTTCTCCAGCGCCGACGCCGACGATTCCCATGCCAAGAATACGTTCGGTTTCGGGTTCGACGACGAGTTTGGTCAAACCGTCGGGCCGGTCCACCGCTATGGCACGGCCGGAAGCCGCCCACGGAAACTTCGCGATCTCAACCGCGATGCCTTTTTCTTTGGCTTCCGATTCGGTCAGCCCGCACCAGGCGATTTCGGGATCGGTGAAAACAACGGCCGGGATAACAGCTTCAAAGGCACTTTTCTTGCCAACAAGAGATTCGACGGCGACACGGGCTTCTTTCGAGGCCTTGTGGGCCAGCATGAAGCCTCCGGTGATGTCTCCGATCGCGTAGATGTTGGAGTCCGCCGTCTTTTGTGTGTCGTCGACCCGAATGAAACCACCCTCGATCAATTCCGCGGAGGTGTTTTCCAGGCCGATCCCTTCTGAGTTCGGCCGACGGCCGACGGCCACCAGCACCTGATCGTAGAGTTCGGCCACTTCTTCACCGTTACTTTCGGTGACGACTTGGATCTGATCACCCCTACTTGCCAAGCCTTGAACTTTGGTATCGAGCCGCAGCTCCTTGAAGGCTTCCTGAGCACGCCGGAGGACCGGACGCAAAAGATCGTGGTCGGTACCCGTAAGGATCGATGGGAGAGCTTCAACGACGACCACTTCAGTGCCCAGGGCTGCGTAAACCGTTCCCAGTTCCATCCCGATATACCCCGCGCCAATGACCAGGAGCGTGTCCGGAATAATGGACACTTCCAGCGCTTCGGTCGACGTCATTATGTCGGGGTCGCCCAGGTCCCAGGGTTTGGGAACCACAGGGTGGGAACCGGTTGCAACGATGGCGTGATCGAACTCGATCAAAACGTCCCCGTCCGCTGTCACCACCTTGATATGGTTGGAATCCTCGAAACTGCCGGTCCCGGTCACGACCTCGACGCCTCGGGTCTTTGCCAACAGCTCCACCCCCTGAGACAGTTTTCGAACCACGGTGTTTTTCCATGCGCCCAGCTTGTCCGAGTCGATTTCGGGAGAAGAGAAAACGATCCCGCGATCCGCGGATTCTTCGGTTTCGGAGATGAGCTTGGTTGCGTGAAGCAGAGCCTTCGACGGAATGCATCCCCGGTTGAGACAGACACCGCCCAACTGGTCGTCTTTTTCCACGAGAATGACCTTCTTTCCAAGGTCGGCAGCGTAGAACGCTGCTGCATAGCCGCCGGGCCCCGCTCCCAGCACTACGAGATCAGTTTTAGTCGATTCCATGATGTCCTTGTCGTCTGGTTCGGTTATTTAACTAAGCCGAATGTCCGTTTCAGTTGCGCTCAGTCGCTCATTATTTCGCCGGTAACCATCGATCCGGGGAGCGGACTGTGTAAGTATAGCAGGATGATGGGGATGGAGGCTTTCCAGCGGCTGTTCAGATCAGTGCGATCGCTGCGCCTACTTCCTGTTCGCTGCCGATCAGGTGGATCCGGTCACCATCCCTGAGGACAAAGTCGGGTCGCGGGTTGGTGGTGACTTTTCCGTCGCGTTCCACTGCTACGATCGTTGCTCCTGACTTGGAGCGGACCTGTAGTTCCCCGATAGAAATCTCGTTAGACACACTTCCAGCCCTTGTTTCGAACAGCCGGACGGCAGCGTCCGTTTCGATGACCGGCGGTGGCGAACCGCGCAGTGCCCCGTAGTGCTGCTGCCTTATCTCGAGCACGGTACGGTCGATTTTGGAAGGATGCACCCCTAGACGGTTCATGAGTCGGCGGATGATGGTCAATGAGGTCTCGAACTCTTCTGTTATAACCATCGTGGCGCCGGCTGCATATAACGGTTCAATCTCAGATACATAGCGTGTCCGGGCGAAGATGTGCGCCGACGAATTGAGTCGGCGCGCGGAGGCAACGGCCCCACGTGTCGCGGCAGGATCGGAGATGGCGAACACGATGGCATTGGCCCTTCCCGCGCCCACCCACTCGAGGACCGACTCGCTGACGGCGTCACCGTAGTAGATCGGCACGCCTCCCTTACGACCGCTGGCCACAGTTTGAGGATTCATCTCGAGAACCGCGTAAGGGAAGCCCGACGCCTCGAGCAGAGATGCCACGTTCCGGCCGTTCAGTCCGTATCCAACGATCAGAGTGTGATCGGACAGGAGGGGGACCGGCTCCCCCGCTGCGGGCAGCGCCATCGCTGGACGCAACCACTCTCCGAGCCGCACCGAAAGTGGAGTCAGCACCATCGTGACGAGAATCGTAGCTAGCACGGCCTGCTCTAGGGCGGCCCCTAGAGCACCGTCTTGTGCGGTTCGAAGAAGTACGATGGAAAATTCGCCGACCTGCGCCAACAACAAACCGACAGCAAGAGCGATGCGCCACGGGAATCCGAGCAGGCGGATCACACCGGTCGTCAGAGTCGTCTTGAGGAGGATGATAAGTACAGCCGCTCCTCCAATCACGATAGCGTTTTGGAAGATAAAAACAGGGTCGAGCAGCATTCCAATGGAAACGAAGAACAAACTATTGAAGGTTTCCCTGAACGGCAGGATGTCGGACAGTACCTGGTGACTGTATTCGGATTCCGAAATGGCCAGTCCAGCGATAAAAGCTCCCAGTCCGGCGCTGATGCCGAAGCGGGTGCTGATCCAGGCGATTCCAGACACCGCGAGGATCACCGACAGTATGAACAGGTCGCGGCTCCTCGATTCGACAGTTTTCGCGATCAGGCGGGGAACGAGGCCCCTGCCCACGACGAGAATCAGTAAGACGGCTCCGGTCGACACTGCCAGAGTCTGGAGCAATGCGGCGGGACCCGCAGGTGTCTGACCGGTCACGAATGGCAGAAACAACATCATGGGGAGGACGGTCATGTCCTGGAATATGAGAATCGCCAGTGAGACGCCCCCATTGGGTGACAGCGTCTGTCCCCGCTCATGGAGCATGCGCAACCCGATGACAGTGCTGCTCAAGGCTGCGACCATTCCCAGAAGAATCGCCGCTCCGGGTTCTGCTCCAAGCCAGAACGCGACCAATCCGACAATGGTTCCAGTTAAAACGACCTGTCCCAGTCCTCCGGCAAGTGCAACCCACATCGTGTTTCGAATCTTGTCGGACGAAAACTCGACGCCGATCGAAAACAGCAACAGGATGATGCCGATTTCCTCCATCTGACGGATCTCATCGTTGGATGCGATCAGACCAAACCCAGAGGGCCCAATCAGAGCTCCGGCGACCAGGAACCCGGTGATTGTCGATAGATGGGCGGCGCGAAATGCGTAGGAGACGATGACGGCAGCACCGAAGATGATTGTGAGATCGCGGAGTAGGGTGGTTTCTTCCATGAGCGTGCCGGGCCGTCCCTCGTTCTCCCACGAGCCGGTCCCAGCCTGAGAACCTTTACGGCCGGAAGCTTGCTCAGGTGGAACGAGGTTGTAGTTTAACCGCGACGAGCGGGAAATTCTGTTGAAAACCTGATATACAGAGTCGGGGATTTCACATTCATGCTTGGTTCGAGATCTAGATTCTTGCTCGTCTTGGGATTGTTAGCCACCGTTCTCGGGTTAGGAACCCTGGGGTTCCACGTGATTGAGGGATGGGCATGGTTCGACAGCTTCTACATGGCCTTGATCACTCTGACCACGGTGGGCTACAACGAGGTTTCTCCTCTCAGTCAGCCAGGTCGATTGTTCAACTCGATGCTGATGCTCTCGGGTGTGGTGGTCGTTTTCGTCTCTATTGGAATCTTGGCCGATACGCTCATAAAACTGGAATTGGTAGACTATTTTGGTCGTCGCCGGAGGAATCGTATGCTCAGTGGTGTGTCGAACCATTACATCGTTTGTGGCGCCGGCCGCGTGGGCCGCGGCGTTGTCGAGGAATTGTTGCGAAATCGGGCGGGCATCGTGGTGATCGACAACAGCGCGGAACGCGCCCAGTGGGCCATCGATCGAGACATACCGACCCTGATCGCGGACGCAACGCAGGACGAGACTCTGCTTGAAGCCCGAATCGACCACGCCAAGGGTCTGGTGGTCGCGATCAGCAGTGATGCCGACAACGTTTATGTGACATTGGCAGCCCGGTCACTGAATTCCGATCTGACAATTTCCGCACGTGCTACGGACGAACAGGCTGAAGACAAGTTGCGGACCGCAGGCGCGACGGCTGTCTTTACGCCCTATCCATTCATCGGCCACAGGCTTGCGCAGTCGCTCATTCGTCCTCATGTTCTTCGTTTTCTCGATGTTGCCTCGGCCTTCAACAAGGCATCGGGACATAACCTCGAGTTTGGCCAGATATCGGTGACGTCCTCGAGCAAGACGGTTTCTAAAACACTGGAAGAGTCAAAGATTCGGCAGGTCTACGGTGTGATCGTACTAGCCATCCAGAAGCCGTCCAAAGAGATGTTGTTCAACCCGGCCTCCGACATCCGGATGGAAGCCGGCGACTACTTGATCGCCATGGGAGAGGCCAGAGATTTGAAACGGATGGAAGATGATTTTTAGTGGGGAAAGGGTTTATTGGAGGTTCTTGTGCCACGTATCGTTGATTCAATGCTGATGGAGTTCGACCAGGAAGCGACTACGACACGCAACGTTCTGGAGCGTGTGCCGGGTGATAAGCTCGACTGGAGGCCACACGAGAAATCCATGTCGTTAGGCCAGTTGGCTCTGCATGTCGCGGGCACGCCCGGTGAAGTTGGTAGTCTGGCGGCCATGGATGAGATCGAAGCCCCCGATTTCGGCGAAAACCCGACCATCGGTTCGACCGAAGAATTGATGGCGGCTTATGAAGAGAGCGTGCAGAGAGGGCGGGAGGTGCTCGACGGACTGGACGACGAACGGGCGCTGTCGACCTGGCGGGCTACAAAGAACGGTAAGGAGTTGATGGCCCTCCCCCGAATCGGTTTCATACGGACGGTCATGCTCAACCACTGGTACCATCACCGTGGCCAACTCTCGGTCTACCTGCGTCTCCTGAACGTGCCCCTGCCTTCCATATACGGACCGAGTGCGGACGAGAATCCGTTCGAGTAGACAATTACACGGATTACGCGGATCACGAGGATTCAGCGCGCATCGGTCTAATCGTTGGCTCGAATCCGTGAGATCTGTGTAACGAGGATGCCGGCGGGTCGGTCGGTTAGGCCAAGTTGGACGGCCTGTGCCAACCTGCGGGCTGGGGACCCGTCCCGCCGGTCAACCTCTGTGATGAGTGGTGTATATGCCGACACCATAGAGCGTTCCGGGGGCCGAAGGCAAGAAATTAATATCGATCAAACCCGCGAAAGCCGCCTTTATCCGTGAAATCTGCCTAACATCCGTGTAATCTGCTGCCGCTACTAGCCCGCATATTTCACCGATAGGACCAGAAAAGGCCGCCCTGTCTGGCATAAAGCGTTTTGAAATAAACGTTTAACAAGCCAAACGGAGACGGCCCTTATGAGAACAGAGTGTAACCAAACGACGTTCGAATTTCACGGACTTCTTCAACGAAAAGTGAAGGCGCGTTTTGACGGCGGAAAGATCACCTCCGACGCTGGGGTTCTGCTGTTGAGGGAAGTGGAAAAGCGAACGGGTCTGATCGCCGGACTGGCCGAGTGTTTCAGGGATTACCGGGACGCGAGGTTGATCGAACACACGGTGAGCGAGTTATTGGGGCAGCGCGTCTACGGACTCTGTCTGGGCTACGAGGATCTGAACGATCATGACCAACTGCGGACCGATCCGATGCTGGCCGTGGCGGTGGATAAGGCCGATCCACTGGGGGAGAAGCGGCGGCAGGCCCGAGACCGGGGAAAAGCGTTGGCGGGCAAGTGTACGCTGAACCGGTTGGAACTGACCGGGGAGCAAGTCGATGGGAAGGAGCGGTACAAGAAGATTGCCATGGACCCGGACAAGATCGACCGCTGGATGGTGGATGCATTTGTGGCGGCTCACGGATCGGCGCCCGAGGAGATTGTTCTGGACCTGGATGCGACCGATGATCCGATCCATGGCCATCAGGAAGGACGGTTCTTTCACGGCTACTACGGCAACTACTGTTATCTGCCGCTCTACATCTTTTCGGGAGAGCATCTGCTATGCGCCCGGTTGCGGTGCTCCAATGTCGACGGTGCGGACGGCGCCGTCGAGGAATTGAACCGCATCATCGGCCAGATCCGGCAGAGCTGGCCGGAGGTGTCGATTATCATCCGGGCCGACTCGGGCTTTTGCCGGGATGAATTGCTGAGTTGGTGCGAGGCCCACCAGGTCGATTACGTGGTGGGTCTGGCCAAGAACGATCGGCTCAAGCGCGAGATCGCTGAATCGATGAGTCAGGCCGAAGCCGAGTTTAACGACACCGGGAAACCGGCGCGGGTGTTTAACGATTTCCGGTATCGCACTCGGAAGAGCTGGACCTGCACCCGACGCGTCATCGGCAAGGCCGAGTTCCTGGAGAAAGGCGCCAATCCTCGATTCGTTGTGACCTCACTGTCGCCGGAACGCCTGGACGCCCGCGCCCTCTATGAAGACTTTTACTGTGCGCGGGGCGACATGGAAAATCGCATCAAGGAACAGCAGTTGGATCTATTCGCCGACCGGACCAGCGCGGCAACCATGCGCGCCAATCAACTCCGGCTCTATCTGTCCTCGGCCGCCTACATGCTCCTGCACGCGTTACGCCGTCTGGGACTGAAGAATACCGATCTGGCCCGCGCTCAGTGCCAGACGATCCGCTTGAAGCTCCTCAAGATCGGAGCTCAAGTCCGTCTGACGGTTCGCAACATCTGGATCTCCATGTCGGAAGCCTATCCCTACGCCGAGGTCTTTGCCCTCGTCCATCGAAACCTGCAGGCGCTTCCTCTGCGCTGCTGAGAACCGACCCGATCCCCTGCGCCAAAATCGACTCGTTCTTTTCGGCTCCGCCGAGGTTTGTCTCAGTGCGTTTCGTCACCCTCTTCTGAACCCGAAAACGCAGCAACTCCCGCTTGTCGACACCGCCGAGTCACGCCACACATGCCCAATTCGAACCCAGATCCTCCCGAATCCGATTCTTACTGCCCAAATCCCCCTGATCGCCGGACTGGTGAAACATGCGGGCTAGTCTGTCCGCAAGTTGGGTTCCGAATCGGTGGTGGAATTCGGGTTGGCCGTTTAGTTCAAACTCGTCAGAAACGGTGCCAGAATGGCTTTGTACTGAGGCTGGCGCAGTTTGTCCAGCGCTCGTGCCTCGATCTGACGGATCCGTTCCCGAGTGAGTTCGAATTGTTCACTGATTTCTTCCAGGGTTTGTTCTTCGCCGGTTTCCAGGCCGAAACGAAGTCGCAGGACACGGCGCTCTCTTGGATCCAGCTTCTCGAGAATCGACTCTGTTGCTTCCAGCACGTCGGTTGAGGCTACCGCGTCCAGCTGCGAAGTTGTCGTCTCGTCCGGGATGAACTCGGCGACGTTGGAATCGCTGTTTTCTGCGATTGGAGCATCGAGAGATACAGGCTTGCGGGACGCACGGACGATCGTTTCCAGTTTTTCGATGCTGAGCTTCATGTGCTGGGCGAGTTCTTCGCGCGTCGGTTCACGATCCAGTTCGCCAAAGAGGTCTCGAGCAGCCCTCGTCAGGCGGTTGATCTGTTCGTTCATGTGAACGGGCACGCGAACCGTACGTGCCTGATCTGCGATCGATCGAGTGACCGCCTGTCGGATCCACCACGTAGCGTACGTAGAGAACTTCAATCCACGACGGTGATCAAACTTCTCTACGGCCCGCATCAGTCCGATGTTCCCTTCCTGAATCAGATCCAGAAACGGCAAACCACGGTTGACATGTTTCTTCGCGATCGAAATGACGAGTTTGAGGTTCGCCTCGACAAAAGCGTTCTTGGCCCTTTTGCGGCGTGCCAGAGCCAATTCAACCTTTTCCATCCGTGCGAATAATTGCTCTCTGTCGATGCCCAGGTAAAGCTCTGCTTGACGCATCTGATTGCGGACGTTTCGACGGGTTCTCTTTCCCGTCTCAGACGAGGGATTGGCACCGCCAAGCGTCCCCTCGAGTGTTCGAAGGAGGGTCACTCTTCCTCGCAATTCTTCGACAAGGTCCCGCCTCAGATTCTCGGCGAGTCCCATTTCCTCCAACAGACGGGCCAATCTTTTTTGGATTCGTTCGTGGTCTTCGGGTGAGTCGGCTTCTTCCATCTGAAGGCCAAGGCGCCCCAACTGTCGGATCTGGCGACGGCATCGTTTTAAGGGATCGGATTCCTCGTGACCGCCAATGTGAACTATCTGTCGCCATTGGGTCGGTCCCTCGCCCATTTGTTCCGATCGCCTGATGATTTCGTGGCTAACCCAGGGAATTGCGGCCAGGCCTTCCAGCATGGCTCGATCTCCTTCTTCGAGCGCCTTCGCCAGTTCGACCTCCCCCTCGCGTGTCAGCAGAGGCGCAGTTCCTGACGCATTCAGGTATACGCGAACACTATCTACAGAGTCCTTTATCCGCCTGTCGCTTTGGGGAGTTTCAGCTGGCCGGGATTCCCCTGAGAAGAGGGATGACCCTCTTGGATCTTCGACGACTGACCTCTGTCGGGACCCTTCTGATTGTTCTTCTTCGGCGGCGTAGATGGAGTCGGATCTGACCACTTTCTGCCTCCTCCCGGCATGGGTTTCTCTACTCCAATCTATGCCTATGTTGCTCTATTTCAAGTAGTCGCTCGAGTGGCAGTGTGACCTCCTCGCCAAACACCCACTGACGGTTTGTCGGCCTCGCTCGTCCCGACCCCGGGGGTCGGTTCGACCCGATGTCGAAAAAGCGGCAAACGCCTCTCTTGCTTATGAGTGAACCGACCACCCGGCGTTGCCTTGCGAGCAGATTTTATTACTTCGAGCAGGTCAGACCGATCTCTATTCTGGTTAGATTCGGAGCACGGGGGTCCCTGGTTACGAGTGGCGTTTTCAACAGTTTGATAGAGAAGAGGTCGCCACTCGTTGATCCGGATTGACATATCTTGACTTGATCCGTATATTCGGATTTATGGATCAATCTAGCTCCGACGTCCTTTTCCGCTCGCTCGGCGACTCCGTGCGCCGTCACGTAGCCCGAATTCTGGCAGAGACGCCTCTCACCGTTGGCGAGATCGCCGATGTTCTTGGACTTCCGCAGTCCACAGTCAGCAGGCACCTGAAAACCCTCCGTGCGACAGGGCTCCTCGTAGAACGTAGCGAGGGCAACCGCGTCTACATAGAACTTGCTGAACCCAGTGGTGGGAGTGGGGGGGATCTTGCCGGAGTCCTGAATTCGTGGCTCCGGGGGCAGCCGCTACCCACCGCTGTTCACATGCGTTTAAGACAGACCGTAGAGAATCGCAACGGTTCTGGTGATACGTTCGAGAAGGTGGCTCACCAGTGGGATGAACTGCGTTCGGAACACTTCGGAGGGTTGTTCCATTTGGAGGCCGTTGCCAGCCTGTTGCCGACGGATTGGTGTGTCCTCGATATCGGAACCGGAACGGGCTATATGCTGCCGTTCCTGGCCCGGCAATTCGCCCAGGTGATTGCCGCCGATGCCTCGTCAGCAATGTTGGAACTTGCTCGTCAACGCGCCGATCGGGAAGGTTTGTCCAACGTCCAGTTCAAGCTCGGACGGATCGAAGACTTGCCGGTTGCGGATGCATCAATCGATTGTGCACTGGCCGTTCTTGTGCTTCGTCATTCTCCCGACATTCCCCGTTCTGTGGAAGAACTGGCACGTGGCATAGTCGATGGCGGTCGCCTCCTGATTGTCGACGTCGCACCCCATTCGATGGAAGATTTTCGGCGGCGTATCGGAGATGCGTCTAACGGGCTCGATCCTGACTACGTGGCGGATGAACTGGAACGATCTGGTTTTTCAATCCTGAATCGCCGGTTGCTTCCGATGCCCATCGCGGGTAGTCTGGCAGCCCCGACACGGCCGGCCCCGGATCTGTTCTTGGTATCCGCCCAACGAACCCGGTGACAGCAAGAGTGAAAAGTAGGTTTGAAGCTGTTCAGATTGATGGATGACCAAGACCTGCAGCGGTCACTAAAATGGTCATCCTGACCAAGTGACCTTTGCCGCCCGCACTCTCCTGAGTGCGGGCCCAACGGAGTTGATTAGTTCCAAGTATAATTGTCAGCTGTTAACTGACTGCTGATGGCCGAATTAAAAAAGGTGAAATCATGAGTACAACTGTGAAGACGGATTACAAAGTAGCGGATATGGCTCTGGCCGACTTTGGCCGGAAAGAGATCGAGTTGGCTGAGCACGAGATGCCCGGACTGATGGCAACGCGTGAGGAATACGCCAAAGAGAGGCCTCTCGACGGGATTCGGGTATCGGGATCGCTCCACATGACCGTCCAGACGGCGGTCCTGATCGAAACCCTGGAAGCTCTTGGAGCCGACGTCCGTTGGGCCAGCTGCAACATTTTCAGCACACAGGACCACGCCGCGGCTGCAATCGCGGCACGCGAGATACCCGTCTTCGCGTGGAAAGGAGAGACGCTCGAGGAGTACTGGTGGTCCACGGACCAGGCACTGCGTTTTCCCGAAGGCGGCCCTCAGTTGATCGTCGACGACGGTGGTGATGCGACGATGCTTATCCACATGGGAAAAGAGGCCGAGGATCTGTATGAGAAGGACGGCACCCTTCCCGATCCCGACAGTACCGAAGTTGAAGAGATGAAGGTGATCCTCAATCTCCTGAAGACGCGGCTTGGGGAGAATCCCCGTTACTGGACGAAGATGGCCGCCGACGTCAAGGGTGTCAGCGAGGAGACGACCACTGGCGTGCACCGGCTGTACCAGCGGGCAGAGCAGGGGACCCTCCTGTTCCCGGCGATCAACGTCAATGACAGCGTCACCAAGAGCAAGTTCGACAACGTTTATGGCTGCCGCCACTCCTTGCCCGACGGCATCATGCGGGCGACCGACGTGATGATCGGCGGCAAGACTGTTCTCGTGTGTGGTTACGGAGAAGTTGGCAAAGGGTGTGCCCAGTCGATGAGGGGTCAGGGCGCCCGGGTTCTTATAACAGAAATAGATCCGATCTGTGCTCTTCAGGCTGCGATGGAAGGTTATCAGGTTGTTCGATTGGAAGACGTCATCGCCGATACCGACATCTTTGTCACGACGACCGGGAACTTCAACATCATCACTGCAGACCACATGGCGAAGATGAAGGACAAGGCCATCGTTTCAAATATCGGCCACTTCGACAACGAAATCGACATGGCGGGTCTGGCCAGGATATCGGGCATCCGGAAAGAAGAAGTCAAACCGCAGGTTCACCAATGGCACTTCCCCGATGGCCACAGCATCATTGTGCTTGCGGAAGGACGTCTGGTAAACCTCGGTTGTGCAACTGGACACCCGAGTTTTGTCATGAGCAACAGCTTTTCTAACCAGGTAATCGCTCAGGTGGAGTTGTGGAAAAACAATGCGGACTACGATCGCAAGGTCTACGTGTTACCCAAACACCTGGACGAGAAGGTCGCGCGCCTGCACCTGGACAAGCTGGGTGCGAAGCTGACCGAGTTGACCCCCGAGCAGGCCGAATACATTGGAGTTCCGGTAGAGGGCCCATACAAACCGGACCACTACCGCTATTAACCAGGAATGAACCACAGAGGCGCAGAGAGCACAGAGGAAGAAAGTATTTCTTAAGAACTAGAGGTTCTCTCAATTTAATTAAAGGGACAGACTACACTCAATTCCCGAATTTCGCGATTGCAGAAATTCTAAATGTTAATTCGGGGATTGAGTAGTCTGTCCCTTTAATTATCTACGGGAGCCAGTTGACCTCGCCGTCTACCTGGAGCGTCCGCTCCAGATCTGCTGTAGTGAAGTCCTGCTGATCTTCTATGCCGACCAGAATTTTTCCCTCCGATACGGCCGGATCGTAGATCCGGGACTTCCTGCCAGGCAGCCCGGCCGTAATCAAAAGCGTGACAACGGTTGCCAGCACCGCGCCGAGCATGGTCAATTCAAAGATCGGGATCAGATTGGTCAGGGATGTAATGATCGGCATGCCGCCGGTTACCAGCGGCCAGTCCATTTGTGTGAATGACGTCAGTGCAACACCGGAGCCGAGTCCGGTCAGTCCTCCTGCCAGGGCGATCCACCGCATATTAGTGTGGCTGTCCTTCTGTCCCATTTCATAGTTGTCCAGCGGCTCGGACGACATGATCATGATCTCGCCATCCGGAACGCCCGCTGCCCGTAAACCGTTCACAGCGTTTTGAGCTGCCTCGGGAGTGTCATAGAGTGCGTAGACTGCCGTCATGCGAGTTCCTCTGCCGCCCGGGTCGAAGGCGCCCGGGTTGTGGCTTCTTCAACAGATGTCGTGCCCGCGTTGCCCCCCTTCATCTCCCAGATGGAAATTATCGGGACGAACTTGGAAAAAAGGACATACAAGAGGATCATGGCCGCAAACGAACCCACCATGATGCCGATTTCGGTCGAGCTCGGAAGATAGGTGCCCCAGGAATACGGGAGCTGTTTATAGGAGAGCGACGGAACGACGATCAGGTACCGCTCCAGCCACATTCCGAGAATGACACCGCCCGAAGCGATCACGGTCCCGGTGATCGTGCGTAGTTTCTTGATTCCCAGAATGGGGAGCGGGATGAGGAAGTTGCAGGCGACCATGGTCCAGAAGAAGGGTCCGTATTCCCCGGTTATCGTCGCCCAGAAGACACCCATCTCATGGGTTTCGTTGCCGTACCACACCGTCAGACGTTCGTCGAAGAGGAAGTAAGCCCAGAGCAGGCTCATTGTCAGCAACAGCTTCCCGAGGTTCGCGAAATGAATCGGCCGCAGATATTTCTCCAGATGAAGAAGCTTTCGAAGAGCTGCCATCGCTATGATGAGGCCTGCGATCCCGCTGAAGATCGCTCCTGCTACAAAGTAAGGACCGAAGATTGTGGAGTGCCATCCTGGAACAACCGCCATTGCAAAATCGAACGAGACGATCGTATGCACTGAGACGGCGATCGGAATGATGGCCACGGCCATTATACCCATTGCCGATTCGAGTCGACTCCATTGCTTCGGGGTTCCCTGCCAGCCCATAGCGAGAAAGCCGTAGACCTTGTGCCGCCAACCGTTGTTGCGGTCCCGAATCAAGGCAAAGTCGGGGATCATCGGCAACAGCAGGAAAAGAGTGCTGGCCGTCAGGTAGGTGGCAATGGCGAAGAAATCCCAAACCAATGGCGAACGAAAATTGGGCCATATGCCCCGGTCGTTCGGATAGGGAATCAAATAGAAAAACAGCCATGGACGGCCCATGTGGATCAGGGGAAACATCGCACCTATCATCAGGGCGAATGCAGTGATGGCCTCCGCGCACCGCGTCACCGGACGTCTCCATCCGGCGTTGACTATCCGAAGGATCGCGGAGATCAGTGTTCCGGCGTGGCTGATGCCGATCCAGAAGACGAAGTTGACGATAAACAGGCCCCAGTACACTGGCCAGTTCAGGCCGCTTTCCCCGATTCCGTAATACATCTGGGCGATCCAGGCCCATGCACCAATCAGTACGACGGCCAACAAAACAGCCACGGCGACGTAGAACTTTGCTGATGTCTGGTACAGCGGACGGAGCAGGTCCTCGGTCATCCGCTGATCGGGGGCAGAACTCATGCTTCGGAATCTCGTTCGAGATATGTGACCGCCGGCTGGGTTCCCATGTCCTCGAGCAGCTTACTCCCGCGCCCGGATCGCGAGAGCCGTGAAACCTGACTGTCCGGGTCGTCCAGATCGCCAAAGACCAGGGCATTGGATGTGCACGACTGGACACACGCCGTCTGGAGCGTTCCGTCTTCGATGGCTTCGGGACCGTCCGCCCGGGCATCCACCTTTGCCTGGCTGATCCGCTGGACGCAGAAGGTGCACTTCTCCATGATCCCGACTTCGCGCACGGACACGTCCGGATTCAGTTGGAGGTGCAGCGGCTTTTCCCATTCCGGGTTGTAGAAGTTGAAGAAGCGTACGTTGTAGCCGCAGGCATTTGCGCAAAAGCGAGTACCGACACACCGATTGTAAACCTGAGCGTTGAGGCCGTCTTCGGTCTGATAGGTCGCGTACGTCGGGCAAACAGGCTCACACGGTGCCTCGTCGCAGTGCTGGCACATCACAGGTCGAAACTTGACCTGGACATCCGGGAACTCGCCTTCCCAGTAACGTTCGACCCGGATCCAGTGTATTGCGCGGCCCGCGTCGGCCTGTTCCGGGCCCACGGTCGCAACGTTATTCTCCGCGTGGCATGCTATGACACACGCTTCGCATCCCGTGCATCGGTCCAGATCGACTGCCATTCCCCATTTCGCCATATGTGATTGCCCTCTACCTTGATCGCTCTTCTTCTTCCCTCAACGCCCCCGCAAAAAGTATCAGGTTGCCCTGGGCGTCGGTTCTGGTGATTCTGACGCGGGTTGCGGCCCAGGCCAGCGAACCTGTTTGGGGTTCGGCAACGGGGGCCAATATCCGGAGCGGATTGGATCCTCTTCCGCTGGCATAGCGTGTGAACGTTTCGTGTCCCTGACCGACTGGCATCGCGATGACATCGGGCGCAATGCCCGGCGAGAGCAACGCCGGCGCTGCTATCGAACCCTGTCCGGAAGCTATTTCCACCATGTCCCCGTCTGAAATTCCCAGACCGCTCGCCGTTCGGGGGTTGATTTCAACCCAATTGCTCCACATCGCCGTAGTAAGGACGTCAGGCAGTTCCTGGAGCCACGGCAAATGAGCGAGGGAACCGTCCAGGAATGCCTGGGATGCGTATGGGAGAAAATTAAAAGGGTACTCGGCCGAGTCCCCGTCGAATTGTGGCTCGGTAAAAGCGAAAGCTTGTCCGGCGCTGGCCGGGACCGGAGTCTGTTGTTCCGCCTCCCCAAACCAGCCCCCATCCTCCTGAGCCTGGCGCCACAGAGTTGTCGCACCAGCCGTTGCCGGCAGCGTGCGGAAGGCGGCCTCGATCATGTCCTCGTATGTGTCCCACCCAAACGCGGGATTCAACGGTTCTGCCAGACTGCGTGAGACCTCGAGCAGAACGTCCGCCATGGCCCGCGTCTCATGGAGCGGTCTCATGGCCGGAGGGGCGACGCTTGCAACCGACTCTGTTGTGCCCGACTCGGGCACGTCATCGACCCAGGATTCGAGGAATGAATGATCCGGAAGAATCAGGTCCGAAAGAATACTGGTTTCGTCCACAAATTGTCCGAAGCTGGCGATATAGGGAATCGTTGACAAAGCCTCACCCACGCGCCAGGCTTCGGGCGTCCCAAAAACAGCGTTGGCGTCGTTGAGCAGCAAGACCTGAACTGAAGGGCCTTCTCCATCCAAAATGTTCCGGGTGAATTGTTCGACTGAATTTCCGGTTTCGGGAGCATCTACCATTCCGTCAGGATCGGCGTTCATGCTCGGACGTGATGTGAACACGACACCGCCCGCTGTGTCCACGCTGTCGACCAGCGCGTTGAGTGCATTGACGGCCAGCGCGTGGAACAGGCTGTTCGTGTGAGCCAGCGGCGCGCCCCCGATCATCGCCACGGCCGGCTCCCTTGCCGCGAACTCCCGAGCCAGGCGTTCGACGCGTTCCGCGCTGACTCCTGTCAGGGCCTCTACTTCCTCGGGTGTGTAATCGGACAGACCCTCAGACCAGCCTTCGATGAGATCGCCGGCACGCCCGGCATCTTCGGCGGATCGGAGACCTTCGCGGATGATCACGCGAGCCAGGCCCAGTGCAAGAACGCCATCGGTTCCCGGATTTGCGGGAATCCATTCATCTGCATTGGCCCCGGTCTGGGACATTCGCGGTTCCACCTGGACAAACTTCGCACGCAGGCCTGGACGGCCCTGGCGCATTTCGCCGTAACCGTAGTTCTGCGCGACCGGTGAGTTCCATGTGCCCAGAAAATCAGTCCCCAGCGAGAGAACGTAGTTCGAACGTGCCAGATCGAATGTAGGTAACTGCCGATATCCGAAACTGAGTTCGTTTGCCCGTCGGAGCACCTCCTCGGAAAACACTTCGAAAGTTACCGGGGCTGGGGCGCCAAATCGCGCGACAAACTGGCGAACCAACACGTCTCTCTGGCCGCGGAGCGGGCGGGTCAAGAAAGCCAGACCGTCTGGTCTATCCGCGTTTTGAAGAGCGTCCAACTGCGAGATCAGGTCAGCCAGCGCTTCGTCCCATGTGATTTCTTCGAACTGGCCCGAGCCCCGGGGACCGGTGCGCCGTAACGGCTGGGTGATACGGTCCGGATGGTATGTCACTTGAATGGCGGCCTGACCGCGCGCACACAGTTTTCCGTTGTTGACGGGGTGCAGAGGATTGCCTTCGAGTTTCTTGGCAAGTCCTTTCTTTACAACGCCGGCCTGTCCGTTGCGCACGACCTCGACATCGCCTTCCATGACGCGGACCTGGACTCCACAACCGGCTGAGCAGAGGGGACACACGCTCGGCTTCAATGTCGCAACACCGGGAACGAGTTGCTCCTCGGGAATGAACCGGATCATCTGGTCTTCAGGATTGCCGCATGCCGCCAGGGACGCGCTTGCGCCGCTTGCGGCTGTAACCTTGAAGAATTGACGGCGATCCATGGTTTGCCTCAGTAGTGGCAGGTCACGCACTCAATAGAAGCTTCCCGCTGGGTGTGACAATCCACACAGAAACTCATTGTGTGGTCCACGACCCGCTCGGCCACTGTCATCTCGGTCAGGTCACCGTGACAGGTGGCACATTCAACCTCGGCCAGGATGTGGGGTGCATGATTGAACCGGACGTGTGCCTCGTGTTCCCATCCGTAGACCCGTTGCCAGGGCGGTTCCTGGCCCCGGTCGTAGTATGAAGTGAGCAACTGGATCTCGGGCCTGTCGATGGCGACACCAAGGTGGCAGAACATACAGGTTTCAACGCTCGGGATGCGCGCGATCGGTCCGAGGGCTGCACTGTCGTGACAGAAGTCACATGTCAGACCGACATCGGTCAGATGCAACTGGTGCGAGTATGCGATCGGTTGCCGAGGTTCCTTACGGATGTTGAAGAAATGCCGGACGGCTTCACCAAACGAAGAGTGCGCGGGCGTGAAGACAGACGAAGTCTCAGTCTTGGCCGGGGTGCTCTCTTGACCAGTCAGAATGCCGTCATTGCTGAGGATTCCCCAACCGAGGAAGGTCATGGCAAAAATGCTGGCTAGCGCGAGCTTCCACCGGCGGCCCGTTATCTTACTGGATTGCGTGTTCACTTTTAGGAGTGCAAATCGAGATCAGGCTCGGGTCATCGTCGGCGAGGACACTGGGAGAGTTCCTGCATCGATCATTGCTTTATTTTCCTTCGCTTCCTTCTCTTTCGAATCCGGTTTCCGTCTATCTTACTGTCCCACGCTGACCCATTACAGTGTCCTCGATCACGGCCCCTGCGATTGGATCGGGCTGCCTCGACAGTGCCAACTAACCAATATACTGAGCCCACAGGCGCCGTGCAAGTGCTTAGCGGATTTATGGATAGCTGTTTTCGGCTATCTCGTCAGGTGGTTTCACCGCGTGCGGTTCCGACCCCGGAGCGTATGATTGCCTACAATGAGTTCGGTGCCGATACTTAAGGTCATTGTGTCCGTCTGGCTCGTTTGGGCGGGTCAGGTCAGCACACTTCCGGCCTACGTCGCGGAGGGCGATCGGGTCGAAGCCGAGTTTCGGGTTCATAGAGACAACCTGGAGCGCTTCTTTGTCTCGCTTCGCGACACTGTAGCTCGTCGCGCCCCCGAGCTCTTGCCCGAGTTCCGAGATCCACCTCCGGAGCCCGTGGTTTTCGGGTATGGGCTCTTGCCGGAAATCGTAGACGTTTTCCCTGTTGCGGACGACACTACGGTATCTTCGTTTTCATACAGCTGGCCTATCACCGAAGGCTATGTCCAGGGGGAGATTCAGAAGCTTCGGCAGGTCAACGAGGACTTCCTGGCAATAGTCGACACGATTACGCCGGCTTTGATTGGAGAGTTCATAGACGAATATCGTGCCCTCGTCAGAAACCAGCGGACGGTCGATGGATACATTCAATACAACCGATTCTGGCAACGTACCATCTCCCGAGACCGCCCGCGTTTCGATCAGTTGACGACGCTGTACGAACTCATGACGTCGGGGAATCCGGCTACAGCCGAAGCGATCCAGAGGGTTCTGGGTGAACCCGAAGTCCCGTCGTTTGTAAGAATCGAACGGAGTTCAGGGGAGAGAGTCGTCTTACATGATTGGGCAGTGGGTGACGTTTTCCGGATGACCGGTGCATTCGATTCTCAACGTCCGAGTAGATGATTTCTCGGGACTTGGCGCGCCTAAATTGAGGGAGTTGTCCGTCCTCGTCGAGGTGGCGCACGTCACCCCAGACAGCACTTCTTGAACTTGAGTCCACTCCCACACGGACAAGGCGAATTCCGACCGAACCTCGGCCGACCCTGGGACAGCTCCGTCCGAAATGCATCGGCACGGACGCGAAGACCTTGGTTGAAAACACGTTCGAGCGCCTCGTAAAGGGCCGGGTGTTTACGATGCAACAGACCGGGCCGCTCAAAAAAATACTCCGATATCACGGCGAAAAACTCCGCCTCGTTGGTCAGCGCATAGCGATTAATGTCAGAGGTTCCCGCCTCGATTTCGGCCATCTTGCGTCGCACCAGATCAATCCAGGGCCCGATCGCCTGCCGGTTGAGTCCCACCCGGGGCACTCCGTCGATCACACCGTCAGTCTTGTCGACCAGATGCGCGAACTCGTGTACACCCACGTTCCGCTTGTCGGTTGGGTTCCTGAAGCCGTTGATCAGGTCAGGCTTGGAGAGGATCATCAGCCGGTTCAGACTGCCCGTTCCGACCATGCCGAGGATGTTGTGACCTCGCGTGTCGCCGAACTCGAATTTGCCGTCGAACCGTGTCGGATAGACCAACACTTCGTTAATCTGGTCCCATTCCCAGTCGGGGAATCCGAAGATGAGAATGATGGCGCTGCTGGCGGCAAGCACACGTGTCGTCGTGTCGACCTCCACCTTGATGCCTGTAATCCGCTTCTCTCCCAGGAACACCTGGAGCTGACGACGAAACCGGTGTTGGTCGGATTCATCGAGCACGCGAAAAAAGACGACGTCGCGCTGCAGTACGGCTTCCCATTCGCGTGGAAATGGTTCGCGGAGGATCGCTCTTCGGCATCGGATCTTCCGTGTCCACCAGGCGTAAACCACAAGTGCCGGGATCAGCGTAAACACAAGCGCGGTCTCCCCCTCCCAGCCCGTGCGTATGAACACGAATGTGACGAGTGCGGACACCACCAGCGTCAACGCTGCAAATACGAGCGCCCATCGGCGGGTCTGCCGCTCCCAGGCCGTGAACAGGCCAGACTCTCCAGCCAGCCTGCCCGTGTCGCCAGTGCCAGTCATCGGAACTCTATTCTCACACGACCGGGTGGGATTCGATGGTTCCTGGACATCACACATCAACGGAACATACTCGTTTTAGAGTGTCGGAATATCTACATTTCTGACAGATGGGCGTGTCCTCTGCTTTCGGGTAACACAGGGGTACCTTCGGTCTGAGTTCTAGCTTCCGTTTGCTGAAATTCTCAACGTCCGACAAGATGATTGCTCAGGACTTGACCTCGGAAATTAGGATACCGGCACACCCGTTCTTTCAATTTCTCACACCGATTCACGACTACCGAGATCGCTCGCGAGGCGTCATCGATGCGGGTCTGCCCCCTGAACCGTCGGGTCCTTGGCTTGGGTGGGTGCCTGTAACGCATCCGGTGTGGCCTCCGTCGCCTCCAAAATATCGGCAGCATTCCAATTCGGGACATCTTGGGCCAACTTTGAAAGCAATACATCCAACTTCTCCGTGGCCTCATGAGCACGCCCTTTATCCGTACCAAAGTTCGTTGTCTCTCGCCATTCGCTTGACTGGGCAAGACGGCCTCGCAGGGCGGCGGTTAAAATGTCGATCCATGTTGGCGCGCCAAATGTAAAAGTCAGGGAGAGCGCGTCCGTAAGGGCCTCGGTCTTGTGCCAGGCACCCCTTGGCACGAAGAGAAGCGAGCCTGGTTTCAATACAAAGTTCGCGGCACGATCTGAAAACTGCTCAGGCATCGCCCTCTCAGCATAACTTTCCAGCTCTGGATCAGTCGGAAGGCCAATCGTATGTCTGCTCATAGGGCTTTTCACATGTTGATTGGGAGCCACGAGCCATCGCTTTGTTCCATGAATCTGCAGGACGAAATTTATGTTCTGGTCAAAATGAGGAGATGTGCCCTTCCCAGCGGGAATCACATACACCAGGTTGCGTGTATAGGTCAGAGACGAAAGACCAAGCTCATATTTGAGCGACTCCAACCAACCTTCCAGTAGAGGAGAAATGGTATTGATATCGTTAAAGAGAAGTCCCGCTCCATTCCCGAAATGTTCAAGCGCCTCCTCTGCTGCTATCTCTATCGAGTTGGCCTCGTCTGCGATCCCCGGAAGATAAGCGTCGACCTTATTCGGCCATGAAGCAAGCAAGGCCTCTAAAGATTCCAGAAAAGGAAGCTTTGCAAGCTCGCGAATGCCGTCGCCCAAATCATGGACAACCAAAGGAGTGTCGCCTTCATAATGATCAACGAATTCAGACTTAGAATAAGGATAGATTAAGGACCCTAAGAGTTGTTTCATAGCGGTAGATCGTCAGAATACTTCCGAAAGAAGCAGAGTTCAGCAAAGAGGCGGTCTTAAAATCACAAGACTCCGCCGGGTGTTGTCATTTGAGCCATTCGAAACCGCACAGCTTTTCACTCAATGGTTGTTTATGCTTAGAGCGTTTGGCCAGTTGTCCGGCGTCCTACCGATGGAGGCTCGACGAGTTGTTCGGTCTGTCTTTGACGGACACCTCCGGTCGCATCCTCGTCTGGTGACTGGGGCTGACGACTGGATTTCGATTGAAGTGTCCGTCCTATGTTTACTGGTTCGCCGCCTGCTTCAGAGCGTCTGCCCTGTCGCGGGCTTCCCAGGTGAAGTCGGGATCCTCGCGGCCGAAGTGTCCGTAGGACGCGGTCTTTGTGTAGATGGGACGCCGCAGGTTGAGCGACTCCATGATTCCGCGGGGGGTCAGCTGGAAATTATCCCGGACGATAGCGGAGATCTTATCATCGGGCAAATTGCCCGTTCCAAATGAGTCCACAAGAACGGAAACGGGATCAGCCACGCCGATGGCGTAGGCGAGCTGAATCTCCACGCGCTTAGCCAGACCTGCAGCGACGACGTTCTTAGCCACGTACCGGGCCATGTAACATGCCGATCGGTCGACCTTCGTCGGATCCTTTCCTGAAAATGCGCCGCCGCCGTGCCGCCCCATCCCTCCGTAAGTGTCGACGATAATCTTACGTCCGGTCAGTCCGCAGTCGCCCAGCGGTCCGCCGACGACAAACCGCCCGGTGGGATTCACGTGATACGTCGTCGTCTGGTCGAGTAATTCGGCCGGGATCGCTGTTTTGATGACATGGGCGATGACTTCTTCCCGAATCTGGTTCGATGTTGCCTCCGGATTGTGCTGGGTCGAAATGACGACCGTGTCCACACGCTTGGGAGTGTCCCCCTCATATTCCACCGAGACCTGGGATTTGCCGTCGGGTCTGAGGAAAGGCAGCAGCCCCGATTTTCTGACCTCGGCGAGCTTGGCAGTGAGTTTGTGAGCCCAGAGGATGGGGGCCGGCATCAATTCCGGTGTTTCGTCAGTTGCGTATCCGAACATCATCCCCTGATCTCCGGCACCTCCGGTATCGACGCCCATCGCGATATCGGGCGACTGCCGCCCCACGGCCGACATGACGGCACAGGTTTTCGAGTCGAATCCCATCGCTGCATCGGTGTAGCCGATTCTTTCAACTGTTCCGCGCACAAGGCTTTCGTAGTCGATAAAGCTCTTGGTCGTGATTTCACCTGCGACCAGGGCATACCCGGTCGTCACCATCGTTTCGCAAGCGACGCGTCCCATGGGGTCTTCTTCCATGACGCAATCCAGGATCGCATCCGAGATCTGGTCGGCCATCTTGTCGGGGTGTCCCTCGGTTACCGACTCCGAAGTAAATAATCGTCGTGCTTCACTCACCAGGCTTTCTCCTTCAGAACTGTTCGTCGGAAGCCACGGACAGAGTCGTGGCCCCAACTCCGAATTGGGTTACATCCGTCCGGAATTCGTCCAGGACGTTGGGCGAAGTATAGGAGTTTATCCGTTTGTTTCGGATTTTCGGAAGACCCAATGATCTGCCGGCGTGCCCGGATCTTACTGATAACTTGGACTATTCGAGCCGACCACCGGCACGGGTTGCTAAGGACAGGCTGTCAAGGTCGCGTTCTGATCAACGGACCGTAACGTAGGGTGCAGAGATCGCGTCGAGCCGTCCCTCCTGGGGGCTGGTGTAGAGGAAGCGTAGCTGGTAGGTTCCGGGGGGCACTTCCAATTTGGATTGCTGGATGCTCGTGGGGCGGATCACCGGACGTTGCTCTTCCACAGACCACAGATCGTAGTACCGTGCGCTTGGGCGCTCTCCTATCAGGTCGTCCACTATGAAGCGCACTGTCTGATTGCGGATGAAGCTTTCCTGGAGAGGCTCCTTCAGGTAACCGCGGATCGCACCGAAGAGCTGCGTCACCATAATTTCGTTAGGGCGTGTTAACACTAACGTAGTGCCTCGACGATGAGTGCGAAGTGAAGGAAGGCGAGGAACATGACGTCGAGTTTATCGAAACGGGAGAAGATACGCCGAAAACCCTTGAGTCGGCGGAAGAGCCTCTCGACTTCGTTCCTGCGGCGGTAGAGCACGCGGTCGTATTCCCACGGCTCCAGGCGGTTGCGCTTGGGCGGCACGACGGGAATCCACCCAAAATCCAGAGCCAATTGGCGGGTCTGGTCGTCCTGGTAGGCACGGTCCATCAGCAGCGGCAGCGGCGCGGGCAACGGCCCCAGACCGGCGAGCAGATCGCGGCCCTGCGGGGCGTCGTGCGCTTGGCCGGGCGAGAGCGCAAACGTTATCGCCGTTCGAGCATTCGCGGCAACCAGATGAATCTTGGTGGTCCATCCACCGCGGGATTTGCCGATCGCTTGCGGACCGTTTTTTTTAACGCTCCCGTGCCGTCGGGATGCACCTTCACAATGGTCGAGTCCATCGAAACGGCTTCCACCCGGATGCGCACCAGTTGCTCGCGCTGGAGTTTTTCGAAGACGGCGTCGAGCACCCCGTTCTTGGACCAGCGGTTCATCCGGGTGTAGATGGTGTGCCAGTTGCCAAAGCGCTTGGGCAGACCGCGCCACTTGCAGCCCTGCTCAGCCACATACAAAATGGCGTTCAAGACCGTCAGGTTCGAAAGACTGACGTTGCCCCGCTGACGCGGCAGTTCCGGCTCGATGCGACAATACTGCTCCTGTGTGATCTCCATGCCTGATTATAAAACATTCATGCTCATTAGTGTTAACACACCCTAGTCCGGACTGCGACCCCATTCGACGAATACACGCCCAGCCCCATATGTGTCAGTTGGGGTGCCATGATGTTTCTGCGATGACCCGGGCTATTCATGAGTCCGTCCATGATTTCGGTGGCTAGTCTGCCCGCTTCTGCGTCTCGAGCGCGGGTGCCCTGCCAGATGTTCTCGGAGACGTCCCCCACGAGCGTGCGATGTCTCCAGCCAACACGCTCCACCGGACCCACTCCTTCTGGGCTGTCATGGCCGAAGTACTCCCTCTCCAGCATGTCCATCGTGTGATCCTCGGCGATCTCGACCAGGATCGCTTCGGCGAGCAGCGGGTTCAGGCCTTCGCGCATCCGCTCTTGGTTTACCCGGTCGAAGATCCGTTGTTCGACTTCTTCGAGCCGCGTCTTTTCTCTTATCTGTGGGGTTTGTGCCGATGCCGACACGGCTGCGGTCAGTAGAACGCCCGCGGCTATGAGGCAACCCATCCGGCGACGGTTCGGATACATGAATCGATTTTACATGGATGCTGACCTGCCGGCCAACTCTGCTAACTCTTGACCCAAAACTATCGGAGGGGTACCTTCAACCACTCGAAGCAGCGATTCACCATCAGCCCCCGGTGACGCCGGTGCCGGACGGAGGCCCAGTCCGTTGAGGTACAAGGGAGTTCATGTTCCGAGCAACCCATTCGTGTCGATGTCTGGCCACGCAAACGAGCGTGGCCGTTCTGTCGGTTCTCCTCTGTTGTGTTTCAAGTTACGGCCAGATCCCGGAAGACCTGCCCGAGGCGGCACAGGCTGCCTGGGATGAAGGGCTCGATGGCTTTCGACAGGGCGACTGGAACAAAGCGATCCGTAACCTGGTTGTGGTCCAGGAAGCTGCACCCACGAACCCGGCGATCCTCTACAATCTTGCGCTTTCTTACGACTTTGTAGGTTTCAGGGAATTGTTGGCGATCGGCTGGCTGAATACTTATATTGCCTCAGCGCCCGGGGCGCCCAACGTCGGGCAGACACAGGTTCGACTCGAAGACCTCGACAATGTCGCTGTTGGTCGGCTGACTGAACTGTTCGAGAAGGCCAAGATCGCGACCGACCCCCTGGGGGAGGCCCAGGATCCGACCGACCGGATCGCGGCCTATGACCGCATCGCACGGGCTCAGGCGCGCTCCCGGGTGATGGCGACCCAGGCCCTGGCTACCGCAGATGAAATCGAGAGTCTCTGTGTGCCGTGTCAGGAAGGCCGGCCAGAGGAGGAAAGGACCGGCACGCTCCGGAGCATCCTGGAGGCACAGATCGAGGCGGGCGATCTTGACGACGCGTTTCTGACGGCCGGTGCAATCGACAAAGATCGGACCGCACGTGACGATGCGTTTAGCGCTGTTGCCGTTGCCTGGTCAGGTCGCGGAAACGCGGAACGTTCCGACGCTGCGATCGGGCAGATAGCAGATTCGGCCCGAAGGGAGGCCGCCGAGACTCTGGTCGAAGAAGCGCTGGCATCCCCGACTGAGGGTGTAACCGGCGGGGAGGATGTTACCGACCTGGACCGATGGTCCAGCTTCATGCGCGACTATGCAGCGTCCCTTGAGGAAGTTTCCGGAGTTTTTCCTGACAGGGGGGCAGAAACCGAACCTCTCGCAATCGTCGATATCCTTATAGAGGCTGCCAGTGCCTATGGGCAGGAGTTGGCGCGGCTCAGAGAGATGCAAAACACTCCTTGAGAGTCCTGGGTTCAGATCTTCGGAGGTCCGACATGCAGCGTCTGTACTTGTCTGGTTTCGTCCACCTTTTCATCGTCATAGCCCTAATTCTGGGTTTTGGTAATGTCACCTATTCCCAGCCGAATCCGTATCGCGTGATCGAGGATTGGGCCCAACCTCCGGACGGGAGGGCATGGGGCGCGGTGAGTTGGGTTTATCCGGACCCGGACGGCGGGGTATGGGTTGCGGAGAGATGCGGTCAGAACAGCTGTGCCGATCGGGACGCCGTCGCGCCAGTTCTGTTGTTTGATGATTCAGGCAGTGTGATTCGGAGCTTCGGCGAAGGGATGTTTGTGTGGCCACATGGCATCTACGTAGATCCGGAGGGCAATGTCTGGGTTGCCGACGGCCGCGCGGAAGGCGGCAAGGGTCTCCAGGTCTTCAAGTTCAGTCCGACCGGCGAAGTGTTGATGACTTTGGGAACCGCAGGCATCGCCGGCAGCGGGCCGGGCCAGTTCAGTGGACCCACCCACGTAGTCGTCTCCGATGACGGAACCATATTTGTGACCGATGGTCACGAGCCGGAGAGCAACAATCGAGTGGTCAAGTTCTCAAGCAACGGGCAATTCATCAAGGCCTGGGGAGAGACCGGTTCCGGACCCGGCCAATTCCTTGTGGCTCACTCGATCACGATGGATTCGACCGGAAGGTTGTTCGTAGCCGACCGGGACAATAACCGGATTCAGATCTTCGATCAGGAAGGTAACTTCATCGACGAATGGAAGCAATTTGGTCGGCCCAGCGGTGTGTTCGTTGACGCCAGTGACAACATCTATGTTTCTGATAACCAGTCGGATACGGAACGAAATCCAGGTTGGATGAGAGGCATCAGGGTCGGAAGTGCCATCGACGGGTCCATCTCGGCTTTCATTCCAGATCCGGATTTCGATCCTCGGAATCCCACCGAAACCAGCGCCCACGGTCTCGCGGCAGATGCCGACGGCAACATCTATGGGGCGGAGGTGCCGGCCGAGACGTTGAAGAAATACGTCAGAAGACGGTAGAAAAAATGGGGACAGGTCACTCTTTCTGCCGACGAACTCTCGATCACATAATCTGGCCGCAAAGAGAGTGACCTGTCCCTACTTTTTGGGAATGTGCCGCGCGTGCTCTGTTGAGGTAGTATATCGGCTTGCCGAGAGAACCCGGACAACACGAAATAGGAGACCCTATGAAAAGTAAGTGCTTGATAGTTCTACTTGTCGGGTGTTTCGCCCTGACACTGTTCACGCCGGTCGCCGACGCTCAGGACCGTCGGCTTGTCCAGCAGACCCAATACCAGGGGCGAGAGATTGGGAATCTGACTGGTGACGTTTATTACGCACGGCAGGACGACTACGTATCGGTCTTCATGGTCACTTCCGAAGGGATCATCCTTGTCGAACCGGTCGGTCTGGAAATGGCCAACTGGCTCAAGGGCGAACTGGCTGAAATGTTTGATGTGCCGGTAAGGTACGTCATTTACAGCCACCACCACTACGATCATGGTTCCGGTGCGGCCGTGTGGGCGGATACTGCACGGTTGATTGGCCACGAGGCCATGCTTGGCCATCTGGAAATGCCCCCGGCGAACACCCCGATTCCAGAAAGGTTCCGAGAACAGGATGCGAACGGCAACGGCCGTCTCGAATATAACGAAGCGATGGGGAACCTCAGTCGGCAGTTCGATCTCTATGACGAAGATGGAAACGGCGTTTTGAGCGGCGCGGAAGTGACCCGAGGGCCCTTCGCAAACGTCGTGCCGCCGGAATTGACTTACACCGAACCCCTTAACATTCGGCTGGGCGGGAAGCTTGTCGAGGTCATCCCCTTCCCGGTCGCCCATGCCGACGACAATACGATCGTTCGGTTTGTTGACGGGACAAACGTTTTGTTCGCTTCGGACTGGGTCACGATCGACCGGACGCCTTTCGGTCCCGCCGTGTCGACTGCCAGTGAACTCGAACTGGTCAGGCAGGTCGAAGCTATGGACTTCGAACATTTCATTTGCAGCCACGGGAAGTTGGGCCGGCATGCAGATTTTACGGCTAACCGGGAGTACCGTGAGGCAGTGCGCGAAAGAACAGCTGCTGCGATCGAGGCGGGCCAGAGTCTTGAGGAAGCGCAGGCAAGTGTCACGATGGAGGACTACGACCACTGGGAGTTCTTCGGTGCCCAACGTCCGCTTAACGTGGCCGGTGCGTATAGAGACTTGACGGCGAATTAGAGAGCCTGCGGCCATTGGCCATCAGCTGGGTAACGAGCGGGCCCCTTTCGGGGCCCGTTTTGGTTTCAGGATATATGGCTGAAACAGAACGAATCATCTATACGCCTCTCGGCGGTCCACCCCAGGGTCCCGGTCCCAGCAAGGAAATATATGGGCTCATGGGTGAGGCTAATATTTTCAGGATGATGTCGGACTTTTATCGGGAACTGGACAAGTCCGAGATCCGCCATCTCTTTCCCGTGGACATGGAAGAGGCTTCGAAGAAATCAGCGAGCTTCTTCGTAACGCTTCTGGGGGGACCGCCTCTCTATTTTGAAAAGTACGGCCCACCCCGGATGAGAGCGAGGCATCTTCCGTTCGAGATTGACGAGCAGGCTCGGCAGATCTGGCTGGGGTGTTTCGGCAAGACGCTCGGACGGGCGGCGGGAGAATACGATTTTCCGCCCGAGCACCTCGACGGCTTCCGGGATTTCCTCGAAAGCTTTTCGGCCTGGATGGTCAATAAAGCCTGACAGCAGGTGAGGCCGTGTGGGTTACTATCCTTCGATCTTCTTGGCTACCGGTTCCCATTCCCGGCGGAAGCGGAAGGCCTCCGTCGCCGTCGGCAGGGGCGCCTGTGTCTCGATCCAGCGGACGGGCTTCTCGCCGATGTTTTCAAAGCTGTGCATGCAGCCCACACCCGTCCAGACGAAATCTCCCGCTTTAACCCGATAGGTCTGTCCATTCAGGACCGCTTCGGCTTCGCCGGAAAGGAAGAAGTAGGACTCCTCGAACGCATGGTCGTGTTGGGTTCCCATCCCACCAGGACGGAACTGCACCATGAACATCGCCATGTGTTCGGCGCCCAGCATCCGGTCGATGAATTCCTTGATGGCGACCCCGGCGATGGATCCGCTCCTGGCGCCGACCGCCGATATCGCACCAGAGTCCGGTAGTTGGGAGTCTTCGAACTTGCCAAGATATTTTGAGGTCCGCGGATCCCCAAGGTCGGGAACGTCGCCCGTCTTGGTGACCGCACCTTCCTTGTGAAAGTAAGTGTCCTGAAAAATGTCATCGGAGGGTTTGGGTTGAGGCGCCATCATTTCCAGCAAACGCACAGGTTCGGATCCCGCGTTGTACATCGAGTAGGTTGTGCCCAGAGGAATGAGCCCGTAATGATTCGTCGGGAGTTCGGCGCTTCGGCCATCGATTTCTGTGATCAGGGATCCCTCGAGGACGTAGAAGCCCTTTTCAAACGCGTGGACCACAGGATCGAGGTGCCCTCCGGGTTCGATCTGGGCGAGACCTAATCCCGTGTGTACGGATGAGGGGTCGGCTTCATGATCGATGAGTTCCAGCCGGGTATATCCGGATGAGTGGGATTTGTAATGTTCGGGCGTCTGGAATCTTGTTTCGTCAACGGTTCCTACGTAGTGTCGTTTCATAGTGTTTTCCAATCGGTTTGCCGTGAATGCGTGCCTGTATGGCGGTATTATAATGTGCAAGTACCTGGACTTAACAACCCTACTAGAGGAGGCTCCACGAATGTCGAAACTATGGATCGGACTCTTCATGGTCATCTTGATGTCTGGTGTGACCGGCTATGCCCAAGCTCAGGAGAGTACGGACGTCGAGCGCATCGCGATTCCCACCCTCAAGGACAAGTTGGAAAGTGGAGATACTTTCCTGCTGATCGATGTCCGTGAGGACTGGGAACTCGAAGCCAATGGCGCGATCAAAGGCGCTATTCACATCCCGGTGGGCGAGCTCGAAGCTCGGATGGCCGACATCCCGAAAGATATCGAACTCGTTTTCTACTGACAGGGAGGCGGGCGCGCGTCGCGCGCTGCACAGATGTTTACAGATGCTGGATACAACGCCGGTCAGTTCTGCGGCATCAACGATTGGAAAGCTGAAGGACTCGAAGTTGTCGAAAGTGTCGATCGTCCAGCCGAAGGGCCGATAAGGCCTGTTCAGTAGAACAAGAGATCTTGAGATGCCTTTCTGAGCGGCGGTGCGAACCGCCGCTTTTTTGTTGGAAGCAAGAACTGTTTTTCAGGGGACACTTTGCGTCGATGTCGAAGAAACCGAAAGGTCCAGCGTCTGGCCATCCTGGCCTGTGAAACCGAGAGATCCGCTTGATGTCTGTCCAGACGAACCGCTGAACAGAATGAATTGAGTGGTCCAGCCGCCTGAATCCACAAAGTGAGGGAAGAAGAGATCCGACGAGGTCGTCGCCGAGGATTCGTCTGAAGGCGGGGTCGTCGTTATCAGAAAGTCGTTCCGCTCGTTGGTTGTGAGACGAAGGCCCACGATGGCCATGTCTGTCGCCGTCGAAGTTATCCTGAGAATCCCTGAAAACGGTGTCGTGAGCGATGAGAATATTTCGTCGATGAATCGGGCGACCTGACCGGATGCCGGGATCGTGATGGGTTCAGTCAGTCCTGTGGCTACTCCGTCCAGCGTAGTCAGTTCAAGAAGGACTACCGTCGCCGCTCCAGAAGTGTTGGTCAGTGCCATCCCGCTCCGAATCGACCCGGGCTGTCCCGATGTACCACTGGCCTCGACGTAAACCCTGAACGCCGCGCCCGCGGTCGATGCGGGCACGCCGGCCTCGGACACCGTCACTCCGCCGTTCTCGAAAGAAAAGATACCCACACCCGAAGGCGGGGAACTCCCCCCGTCCGCGACTACCCTGACCGATCCCACCTGGGTGGATCCCTCAGGATTTGAGGTCTGGAGCCGGATCGAACTGCACGGAGCAATCGAGTAGGTAAATTCCGATCCGGTTTGAGTGTCGGTCAGTGTGAGCGCCACCGGCTCGGCCGCGGCCGTTTCGCTTCCCGTGCCAAAGAACTGAACGCTTCCGGTGAGCGCCGCGTTAGTCGGGTTTACGAGGATGACCTGCGTAGTCCAGCCGGCTCCGTCCGCGAAGTGAGGGAAGTAGACCGTGTCTGAAGCGCCCGCAGTGAGCGGTGACACAGGCAGTGTTGTCATGAGGAACTCGGATCTTTCATTGGTGAAGCCGCGGAGCGCGATAACGGAGATCGGAAGGTTGGAAGTGAAGGTGAACGATCCCAACATGGGTGCGACACCGTTGAACGGAGCCTCGTCCAGGAACCTTGCCATTTATTCCTCCGGTCCCAGCGTGAAATTGCCATTTCCGAAGTCGGCGCCATCGGCGTCTGTGAAGGCGAACCAGATCGTGACTGTGGCCTCGTTTGGATTGGCGATCGCGAGGCCGGTCCTGACCGGGCCGTCGATCTCCGCAAAGATCCGTCCTTCCTGAAGGGTTGGGGAAGCCGGTACGCCGGCTTCCGAGACGAGAATCCCGTTCTGCCGGAAACCGAATATGGCCAGTCCTGTGGGCGTCGTCATCCCGTCGTCGGGTTCCACCTGGCCATAGCCTGAAACCGTAGTCGCTGAGCTCCCTTCAGAAGAGAGCGAAACCCCACCCCTGTCGGTGATGGCGAAGGTCTGGCCTGCCGACACCGTGAGAGCAACAGAGGTCGTTCCCGTGCGGGAGATGGAATCGCTCACGCTGACCGTGATCGAATGAGCGCCCGAGGCGACGCTGGCTGGAACGTCTGCCAGAAAGGAGAAGACGTTGTCTCCAGACGTGGCGTCTCCATTCGTGCCGTCGTCGAACAGCGCTTGTGAGGCGGAGCCTCCGATTGGGGACAGATTGGCGGTTACGTTGATTGCCGTACTCGTGGGATCGGTGCCCGGTGTGACCTCTACAGTGAACAATACTCTGGCTCCGACCGCCACCGAAGTCGGGGCAGCCGTTGCTGTAGAAGTCAGCGTCGCGTCGATGACAGAAACACTATTGAGCATGATGACCCTGGGACGATGCGGCTCTGTTGGCAGAAGTTCGACAGTACGCGCTGGGGGCGATGGAAGCCAACGGTCCGATTGAAGCCTGGATTGTCGACGACACCGGATTCGTGAAAAAGGGGACCCACTCGGTGGGTGTGGCCCGGCAATACTGTGGACAGGTCGGCAAACCTGAGAACTGCCGGGTGGCGGTGAGCCTGTCGGTGGCGACAGCGAAATCCAGCTTGCCGGTGGCATGGCGACTCTACCTCCCCGAGACCTGGGCGAAGGATCCGGAACGTCGAAGCAAAGCCGCTATTCCCGAAGACGTTCGATTTCAAACTAAACCTCAAATTGCTTTGGAACAAATCCGGCAGGCCGTCGATGACGGCATTGCTCCGGCACCGGTTCTGGGCGATACGGCCTACGGCAACAACTACAAGTTCCGGCACGGCATCACCGAACTCGGACTTAGCTACGTCCTAGGGGTGCAAGGCACCACGACCGTGTGGAAACCGGGCCAGGGTCCCTTGCCGCCGAAATCCTTGACCGGCCGCGGACGGACACCGACCCGCATGCAGCGCAACAAGAAACATCAACCGGTTTCGGTCAAGCAACTGGCCCTCTCGTTGTCTCCCCAGCGTTGGAAGAACGTCTCCTGGCGCGAAGGCACCTCCGAGACCCTGCGTTCCCGTTTCGCCGCAGTTCGCATTCGTCCCGCTCATCTGGATCACGAGCGCCACTCGCCGCATCCGAAAGAGTGGTTGTTGGTCGAGTGGCCCAAGACCGCATCCGAACCGATCCGGTATTGGCTCTCCACTCTTGGGGCCCATACCTCGCTTTCCGATCTGGCCGGTCAGGCCAAACAGCGCTGGATCATCGAACGCGACTATCAGGAACTCAAGCAGGAACTCGGTCTGGGACACTACGAAGGTCGCGGCTGGCGTGGATTTCACCATCATGGCACCTTATGTATTGCCTCTTATGGGTTCCTGGTCGCCGAGCGGAGCCGATTTTCCCCCTCTGCATTTGTCGAGCATGTTGGACTATCCGTCCCCAAACTCCCCAAACACTTCAAACCCCGCGGAACCCCGGATCCGGCCCGAACGACATAACCCCTGCTCGATTGCCACGCTTCGCATTCGCATCGCCCGCTTCCTGATTCAGCAGCTTCCTCGTTGTCCGTTCTGTGGACCGCTTCGTTTATAACACAGTAGTAATAGTGCATCGAATCCCTCAAGGGCCTTAGTCTTGATCTTGTAGATTCGATAAATAGGAAGGAGTCTTAAGATGGCACAACAGAAGTGGACGACAGCAGACATCGGAGATCAGACTGGCAGAGTCGCCATCGTGACTGGCGGCAATAGCGGAATCGGCTACGAGACAGTCAAAGCGCTGGCTCACAAAGGCGCTATCGTGATCATGGCCAGCAGAAACATGGACAAAGCGGGTCAGGCAGCGGACGAGATTAGAGCGACTCATCCATCGGGCTCTGTCGAGGTTGTCCAGCTTGATCTCAATGATCTGGAATCCGTGAAGGAATTTGCGGGAGCGATCATGAGGAGATTCGAACGCCTCGATCTCCTAATCAACAACGCCGGCATCATGGTGCCACCGTATGGCAAAACCAAACAGGGTTTTGAAACTCAATTCGGCGTCAATCATCTGGGTCATTTTGCGCTGACGGGATTGCTTCTCGATATGCTGTTGAAGACGGCAGATTCACGCATCGTCAATGTGAGCAGCTTAGCCCATCGTTTTGGGCAGATCCACTTTGATGATCTCAATTGGGAAAGCGACTACAAACCCGGCGGCGCATACGGACAGAGCAAGTTGGCCAATCTTCTCTTCACCTACGAATTGCAGCGCAGATTCAAAGTAGCCGATAGAGACGTTGTAGTAGCAGCCGCCCACCCGGGCTGGACGGAGACGAATCTGCAAGCCCATGCGGGAAGAATGCGCTTCTTCAATCGGTTCTTCGCTCAAGAGCCGCCGATGGGAGCGCTCCCCACACTACGTGCTGCGGTAGGCGAAGATGTGCTAAGCGGTGACTATTTCGGTCCCGCCGGCTGGATGGAAATGAGTGGAAGCCCAAAGCGGGTGAAATCTAACAAACAATCGCATGACCATGGAGTAGCGCGCAAGCTCTGGGACATTTCAGAGAGATTAACGGGAGTGAACTACCATTTTTCACGAGGTGATCGTCCACTCGCTGCCTCCTAAACGATGACCCGTCGCCGCCGCTGTGTCCCACTGCGAAGTTGAGCTTGTTCGCATTCGTAAATGCGAAGACGTAAAACGCCCCAGGAGTTGTAGGAAAGGGTGCCCATGGCAAACGAAAAATACCCCGTGTCCGCCGGTTTGAAGGTGTTGCTTCACGACTTGGGACTGAACGCCGGAGCTGTACTCAGGCGAGCGGACCTACCCGGCGATCTTTTGTCACGTGACAAGTTTGCGCTCTCGCAAGAGGAGTACTTTCGGCTGTGGAAAGGGATCGACGAAGAAGCTGACGATCCGATTCTTCCACTGAGAATTGGTGCCGTCATATCTGTGGAGGCATTCGACCCGCCAATTTTCGCAGCGTTCTGTAGCCAAGACCTGAACGCCGCGCTGGCGCGAATCGCACATTACAAAAGGCTCGTAGCCCCGATGGCACTGCACGTTGATGTCTCGGATGACGCAACAACCCTGGAGCTTGAATGGCTCGACTTGCCACCCATGCCGCCCGCATCTCTGGTGCTCACTGAGTTGGTGTTTTTCGTGCAGGTCGCGCGCATTGCCACTCGGGTGCGAGTGTGCCCCTTAGAAGCGAGCTCGCCAGTCTTGCCCAAACAGAGGCGCGAGTACACGGAGTTCTTTGGCGTCCCCGTCAGACAGGGGGACCGAATCCGGTTGCGATTTGCTTCGGCCGACGCGTCTCGTCCTTTCCTGAGCCGAAACGAAGCGATGTGGGCATTCTTCGAAACGGAGCTCAATAAACGCTTGTCGGACCTCACGGAATCTGCGACGAACGAAGACCGCGTGCGTTCCGCGCTCCTCGAGCTTCTACCGAGTGGTGAAGGTTCGATAGAAGCGGTCGCCAGGAAGCTCGGCACCAGCTCACGAACTCTGCAGCGCCGTCTCGGAACGGAAGGATTGCGATTTCAGGCGGTACTCGAGGGCACGAGGGAGGCTTTGGCGAAGCACTATCTGCGGACCTCAGCCTTGAGCGGTGCTGAGATTTCTTTCTTGCTCGGCTTTAAGGATCCCAACTCGTTCTTTCGAGCGTTTAACGCCTGGACGGGGACGACGCCGGAGCGGGTTCGCCTCAACCTTCTTGCAGACCACTGACCATTGTTTCTCGACGAAACTGCCCAACAACTGGTTTGAAGAGCTGAAAGAACGGGTGCGGGTTGCACTCAGATGGGGCCCGAGCACTCAGCGCAGTCGGTGTATTTCCTTGGATTCTGGGCCAGACAGGATCGGCATCGCTTTGGCTCTTTTACAGCCCATGCGATGTCTATCGTTAGAAAGATCGGCGCGACAAAGAACCTCATCACGTGGAATTTAATGTGCGTACCGGAAAATTCGAACGGAGGAACGTTGTTCCCCTTGCTTCGGGCGTAGAAAGCCCATGGCAGAACAAACAGGTAACCCCAAAACGCACTCCCGATGAACATGACGGCGCCAACGTAGAGTGACACACGCGAATCGGGGCCAAGGTAGCCGATCAGCGTGAAGGCCAATGCTACGCCGCCGTACGCGCCAAGAGCGGAGAGGAGACACAGCTTGCGATCGCGCCGAATGTCAGCACGGATTCGGTCCCGTTCTATCTGGTTCATTGCTGCAGCGCCTCAGAATCCTGAAATGGAGCCAACCCCCCGACGCCTGGAAAATCGTACGTCAGCTGCTGGGAACTTCAATCCTGTGCTAGTCACCCCGCGTTTCACGCGTCTCAGAGTGAACGACCCTTACCATACAGCGTAAAAGAAACCCATGATGGCGGTGAGAGTCACGGACGTCACCAGTACGAACTTGTTGAGCGCGCTTGCCGGGGCTGATTCACCGTCGTCCAGCTTTTTCCATGGCAAGCGGTATTCCCCGGGCATCGCCATTCTGACCGGCTCGGTCACGATCAGTGTCGCAAGACTGAATATCAGCCAGACCCCAAGAAAGGTGAGACCCCAGAACGGCAGGAAGATCCAGAGGTCAAGGGCTCCAAAGTGTAGATATTTGTGGAAGAACGTCAACGCGAGCGGGGCGGCATGCTCAGGGCAGAAGTACATCGTCGCCTCGCTCGTATATCCCTCGCTGCCCGTCACGTGCTTCTGGGTTGTGTTGGTCCGCACGCAGAACCATTTCTTGCAGAACTGCGCGCCCGGGGGGAAAACCCGAGCGTCGCCCCAGTTCACCATCTGAACCGCCCCGGGTTTTCCGGAGACTCCATTTCTTGAGAGGATGGGAGTCATCATGGGAAGATCAAGCAGATATTCACCGGAAGTTCGTGAGCGCGCAGTCCGGATGGTGTTCGAGCACCAGGCCGAGCACGAATCGCAATGGGCAGCAATGGCATCGATCGCATCGAAGATCGGATGTACGGCCGAGACGTTGCGGAAGTGGGTGCGGCAGGCCGAACGGGACACAGGCCGACGTGCGGGCCTGACCACAGACGAGAAGCAGCGTCTGAAGGAACTGGAGCGAGAGAATCGTGAGCTGAAGCGGGCGAACGAGATCCTGAAGAAAGCATCGGCATTTTTCGCGCAGGCGGAACTCGACCGCCGAGGAAAGTGGTGACCGAGCTCATCGATCGAAATCGGAGCCAATATGGGGTCGAGTCGATGTGCAGCATGCTGCACATCGCCCCGTCGACGTATTACGAGCACGCGGCACGACGACGCGATCCGGATCGATTGCCGGCGAGGACAAAGCGGGACGCTTCGCTTTGTGTAGAGATCGATCGGGTCTGGCGTGAGAACCGCCAGGTCTATGGTGCCCGGAAAGTCTGGAAGCAGCTCAACCGTGAGGGACAGCAGGTGGTTCGCTGCACCGTGGCCCGTTTGATGCGGGATATGGGCCTACAGGGTGTCGTTCGCGGCCGGAAGTTCAAGACGACAATAGCGGACGATTCTGCGCTGCGACCGCCCGATCTTGTCGATCGGGACTTCACAGCGACCCGACCGAATCAGCTATGGGTCGCGGATCTGACTTACGTGGCGACGTGGCGTGGATTCGTGTACGTCGCCTTCGTCATCGACGTGTTCTCCCGGAAGATCGTCGGCTGGAGAACGATGAACTCGCTGAAGACTGACATTGCACTGGATGCTCTGGAACAGGCGCTCTGGTCGCGCTCCGACACCAACGGTCTGATCCATCACAGCGATCGCGGGGTGCAGTATCTGTCGATCCGCTACACCGAACGCCTGGCTGAGGCCGGCATCGAGTCTTCGGTGGGCAGCATCGGAGATTCCTACGACAACGCTCTCGCCGAATCCGTTATCGGACTGTACAAGACCGAAGTTATTCGACGGGAGGGACCCTGGAAGGGGCTCGATGATGTGGAGTTCGCGACGCTGGATTGGGTCTGCTGGTACAACGACAAACGATTGCTGGAACCGATCGGAGATATCCCTCCAGCCGAGTTTGAGCAGCTGTATTATCAGAATCCGCCGTCCGGCCTCGTCGAGGCCGGACTCAACTAAAACGGTCTCCGGGATTCCCGGGGCGGTTCAATCATGTGGCCCGCACTGTAAATGACGTCGACGGATTTCAGCAGGGGAGGACCTGCCAACAGAGCAAGAACGACCACGAGGCAGCCCAACCCCCTCCATGGGGTGTCTACCGATGACGGGGTCTTCTCAGACATTCCACTCTCCTGTTCGCGGGTATCGTCTCATAGTCGTCGTCCAGCCGGATCGATTCCAGTCTCTCAGCATCCGATCGTCTCAATCATTGCTCACTCGTTCTAAAAACTAGGACTGGTTGCCAGAAGCCGACTTCTGGGGCGTTGAGAATCGATCGGTAAACGAAACGGCGTTACTCACGACTAATCGTTGTCGATAGCACCCAAGATCGTAACCAGTGAAGACCCAGCGGTCATGACAAAACATTGGCCGATAAGTAAAACAAACGGGGTTCGCAGTGCAAGGGGTGGCAAGAGCACGGCGGAACCCTCGCCGTTGGGCAGTGATGTTGACTTGGAGGAGGCAGAAGGCCAGAATCCAGACAGCAGAGGACGGTGGTCACAATCCGACCGACTTTCAACCCGTGCCCGAGGGTTTCTTCGAATAACCTGCTTTCCGATAGAGGTAGCTAGAGTGAAAAGAAGAGAGTTCTTGTCGTACGCTGCCGCGGTGTCCGCCGCCGCATACGGGTGCGAACCCGGCGAGCAGGCGAGCTCCGACGCGCATGATCTTGTTCTAAAAAACGGCCGAATCCTGGATGGTGCCGGCAACCCGTGGTTCAAGGCGGATATCGGCCTAAATGGTGGACGGATAAGCAAGATCGGCAGAGTAGATGAGACGAAGGCCGACAGAGTCATCGACGTTGACGGACTCTTCGTCAGTCCAGGGTTTATCGACGTCCATAGCCACTCTGACACGAGCATGTTCGTTGATCCATGGATGGAGAGCAAGATCAGACAGGGCATCACCACAGAGGTAAACGGCAATTGTGGTGGAAGCCCAGTACCACGCACGGGCCCGCCAGAAGAGGACAACAACTGGTCGACATGGGAAGAATACTTCAATCGACTTGAACAAAGTGGGATCGGCCTGAATATGGCCACGCTCGTTGGGCATGGCACCGTGAGGAGGTACGTGATGGATGGAAACCACGGTGCGCCCACCGAGAAGCAACTCGACGAGATGAAGGACCTCGTAAGAGAAGCCATGCAACACGGCGCAGCAGGACTCTCCACGGGTCTCGCATATTCCCCAGGTGTCTACGCTCACACCGATGAGGTTGTAGAACTCGCCAAGGTCGCTGCCGAATATGGGGGCATCTACGCGACCCATCTCAGAGACTTCAGCTCAAAAGTTCTCGGGTGGTCCGGGGAAGAAGGTTCGGTGTATCGGGCGGTTGATGAGGCCATTGAGATTGGAAGGAGGTCTGGAATAAGGGTTGTCCAGATTTCCCATCTCAGTAGTAATTCGCCCTACTCCGGAGATCCAGAACTCGATGATAAGGTTCACGACCTGATTTTCGCAGCAAGAGAGGAGGGAATCGACGTCCTGGTAGACATCCTTCCCAGCGACTGGGGTTCGGTAGCCAGAT